>NZ_AXAP01000121.1 GCF_000472865.1 Bradyrhizobium elkanii WSM2783
CAGCTCGGTGTCGATCTGCGGTCGGCCTCCCGAAGATCGTGACTTCCAACGCCAGTAGCAGCGAANACCAGTCCTGTGCCAACGCACGAGGGTCTCGGGCCGGACGATCGTGAGGACGGACGAGATTGATGGAAACCAACGATACAGCTGGACAAAGAACCAGCGATCATGGTTCGTGAGCCGGACGCGACCCTGCAGCCTCCGCCGCAAGACCATCAACTGATGTCGAAGCGCCGCGTTCTCAGCTTCAAGCTGCAACCTCGACCTGAACGGCGAGGTCACGACGGCCAGCACGAAATAGAGAAGCCCGATCATCCCGCCACCTTAGCCGAATCCGTCACATCATCAACTCGGACAAGGTTTTCGGTACACGCGGCGACCATCAAGGTCGCCGCCAAACAGGCGAGCCCGATGATGTAAGGCATGTCACGTTTCTCACGCGGCGTCATCGCATCCTGTCTCAGGAGAGGGGCGCTAACTTTCGTGGGGGGAGCGCCGGGGCTGCGCTTTCATCTGCGGTCGATCATTGGGCTCAAGGCGGCTAATGAATCAACGCTCTTTCCGGGAAGAAAGAACGACCCGCCGAAGCGGGTCGTCCGGCGCTATCGCCTTTGTGCAGTGTAAAGCTCACGCTCCCTGCGCACGTCTTCGGCTCCGTAGGGTTTGGCCGACGGATCGAAACTCTTCCAACCCGACTTTCGCCAAGCGGAGCTGCGGTCGTGGAGATTCACAGCGGACTGATCGAGGATTGATTCCAGCCGTCCTCGATCGGCGTCAGCAACCCGCGCTGATACCAGCGTACCACCGCGACGAACGCCCTCGGCGTATAGCGGAGCCTCTTCCTCCGAGACCCCTGCTTGGGTCAAGGCGCCAACAACACCGCCAGTGGCAGCACCAGCAGCCGCGCCCGCCGCCGTGGAGACGAGCCACCCGGCAGCCACCACAGGTCCTAGACCCGGAATGGCGAGCAACCCGAGCCCCGTTAACAATCCAGCCGCAGCCCCAACTCCGGCACCGATCCCGGCGCCTTTACCGGCACCTTCGGCGCGATCATCCACGCCGTCGGCATCACGATCCACCTTTCTATCGGCGCTGTACCAGTTGTCCGAATTATTGGCGACAATGCTGATGTCAGAGTGAGGCACGCCTGCCGCCTCCAGGCCGGTAACGGCCCGTTGCGCATCGGCGTAGTTGTCATAAAGGCGTGAAATTGTAACGGTCATGTCGAGGTGCCCTCTTACTTAGCCGAGTTTACGTTGCCTTGAAAATCCAAGCTGACATCGGTCGGCGAGCCGCCTTTGTTGGCCTTGGCGCGCCACACGCCGTCGTCGTCCTTTTTCAGAGACGTGACATTCGAGTAGCCCGCCTGCTCGATCCTCGACTTTGCCTGGCTCTCGGTGAAGCTGTTCCGGCCAGCCACGGGGGCGCTCGAATTGTTTTGTCCCGAACTGTTAACAGCACTGTTGTTCGGGCCAGATTGGGCGGGGGGATTTTGCCCTATCGCCGGGCTCGCTGAGAGCACCGCAGTCGCCAACACTGCCAGTAAGGTACGCTTCATTTGTTATGGTCCTCGTTGGAAGATGCAGAGGTCCAACAACTGAGCGCTGAATGATGTGTTCCTATTTTTCCCAGTCGACGCTGTCGCATCCGCGCACCGAGTCATGTCTCATAAAAGAGAGCCCCCGTTCCCTCGGGGGCTTCTGCATTGTCGCAACTGAAGGCCAAAGGACATCTATGCCCAACAGCCGGAGCCAACCTGCCATGCCGACCGGGAGTTCAATCACGTGCATTAAGGAAGGCGGAGTTCGACCGCCCCGGCGCCCGACGAATCAGGAGGGGTTGCGCTGGGGCGTCGCGTGCTCTGGGCTCACCTTTCGGAGCACCCTAGTGATCAGCGGGAGAGAGCGCTTACCGAAACAAGGCACACTCGATGCCGCGCGTCTGTGCACTTGTGACCAAATGGCTAAGAAAAAAAATGACCGTGCAGAGTGGCGCGATCATTTAGCTGGTTAGGTCGGGCTGCGTTCACCTTGCTCTACGACGAGCTCTCGGCAAATCGGGCAGGTGATGACTTCCCCCTCGGCCTGGTAAGCCGTGTCGGCCGGGACATCCTTCCCGCAAAGCGTCCAGAGCACCCTGACGCCGGGATGTATGTCGGCGCCCTCACAGGCATGCACAACGCCGCGACCATCGCGCCAATAGATCGGCTTGCCGTCGATGGTGCGAAAGTCGCCGGCTCCGGCTCCGACCACTCGCGTGGTTCGATCGAGCTTTCGATCTCCTCGCCAGGAATCCGCCGCATGTGGCTCCCGGTCATCGAGACCGCTTCGAAACCCTCGGGGAGGTCGGGCGGTGTCTTCTCATCGCTCGGATTGCAGGCCGGGCAGGGCATGCCGGCGCCGCCGCAGGTGCAGGCGTGCTCGCCCAGCCACGGCTTGGCTGGATGGTTCTCGCAGACCCAGCGGCAATTGTCGCAGCGTGCGCACCACTTCATTTCAGAGGTGCCTTTGAGGCGCCGCACCTTGCATTCGGCCGATTTCGGTCGCTGGTTGCGGGCACGCGGATTCTGAGCCTGCATGCCTCCGGCCAGCCGCGCGCAAACATCGCCGGAACAGATCCGCGGCTGCTCACTTACTCTCTGCTGCTGCCACTGTACATTGCCTGGTGACGCTATGAGAGAAGGCGATCGCAACATTCTGCTGCTTCGTATTACCAAGAATCTATCAGACCGTCTTACGCAGGGGGTACGCTTGAGTCGTACTGCCGAGGATCTGTCAGCCCGCCTTCAGCAGGTGGCGCGCTTGAGAGCAGAACTGGAAGGACGCCTCGGCCACCTCATCGCCTGAGCTTAGGAACTCGCTTTCCAGCTGACTACCGGAACGACGACGCGCGGCTGATCGTTGTCGATGTTCCCGCGGGCTGTCATTAGGTCCTCTGGCTAGCCAATCTCGACCTCCAGCAGCACGATCGCGACTGCGACGGGCCTTGGTCGCTGCAGAAAAACGATAGTCTTCTTCGTTTTTGCACCGCCGGCAGATAAGGAACAAAGGGTCCGCGCGCGAAGTTGGATGGGTGCGCACAGACGATCACCAACCGGGTGTGCGCTGCCCCCTCGCCGCTCGGTCTTACCCCCGGCCGGGCTGCGTTTTATCCCCGCAATGGCCGGCGGTCGGGATTCAATCGCTCGGATCTACCGAGGAGGCCGCGATCGCTTGCTCTACATCCCTGACCAACGCTCGGTGGTGTTCGGCAAGCTTGGCAAAGAGTGCTTTCTTCGTCGCGTTGGTCGCGAGCTTGCTGATTAGATCGCACTCGTCGGCTTCATTCCGAAGCTTTTCCAAGTGCGCTTGCATGTCTTTCATTTCGCCTGACCAAACCTAGGGCTTCGTCCAGCTCAGCTGCCCGTTCGGCTTGCCTCGCTTGCCGGAGCAGCTTATCCTGCTCGGCGCCCGGTGCAAGATTTCTGGCGCGCGTGCGAGCCTGCTGGGCTGGGCTGAGCTGACGAGCCGCTCCCGCAGCGAGCCGATCGGCGTGGATCGATTTTCGCTTTCGTTTGCATCCCATGCAGAATTTTTATCGCCGGTCTGCCCAGATACATTAAACTATGTAAATGCCCTGCGCACGAGGCCTTGATGAGGCGCAGCGGCATGCGTCCCGCGTCCAAGAGGAAAATTCATCAGGTCTCGACGCTGACCAGCTCGAACGTGTTACGCAGGTCGATGCGCTTCAGCACCGCGTGGACGTCTCGATTGTCCAGCAGTCCCAGCAGCCGATGAACGGTGACGGTGACGTTGCGCGGCTGTCCCGGCTCTATGTTCTCACCGAGCACACGACGGGCAGCTTGAACGGCGTCGACAATGATCTCGTAATCGGTGCGCGCGAATAAGCTCAATCGGTACCATCTTCCTTTGTGATCGTGTCAGCCTTAAAGCCCTCCGGCAGGTCTGGCGGCGTTTCCTCGTCGCTGCGGTTGCAGAACGGGCAGGGGATGCCCGCTCCACCGCAGGTGCAGGCGTGCGCCTAACCACGGCTTCAGCGGGTGATTCTCGCAGACCCAGCGGCAATTGTCGCAACGGGGGCACCATTTCACCTCAGAGGTCCTCCCGCAGGCCTTTGAAGAACGGATGCCGCACCTTGCCCTCCGCCGATTTGGCGCGGTACTCGACCTCGGCGAGCAGCTTCGGCTCAACCCAGATGCCTTTGTGCGCGATCCGCTTCGTGTAGGGCTGCGTCTTGCGGATCAGCGGCGTTAGGCGCTTCTGCAAATCGGCGGCCGACACCTTGTCGAAGCCGTGGTCGACCTTGCCGGCGTAGATCAGCTCAGCGCCCTTGCGCCGGCCGAGATAGACGCCGTCCCATTTTCCTTCGTCCAGGGCGAAGCCGGCGATCGTCAGCGTCTCCCGCTGCGCACACGGTGTCTTCACCCAGTTGCGGCCGCGGCCTGAGACATAGGGGCTGTCGGCGATCTTCGAGACTACGCCCTCGTAGCCGACCCTGCAGGCGTGCTCGAACATCTCACGGCCGCCAATCTCGAAACTCTCGCTGAACTGGATGTCGGTGCTGGCGATAAGTTTCTTCAATGCGGCCTTCCGCGTGGAGAGCGGCAGCTTCCGCAAGTCGTGGCCATCGAGATAGAGCAGGTCGAAGGCGACAAGGACGATCTTTTTCGATCGGCCCTTGAGCTCGTTCTGCAGCACCGAGAAATCCGTCGTGCCGTCTTTGGCCGGCGCGACCACCTCGCCGTCGATGACGTCGCTGCCGGCGGAGATGTGCCAGGCGTCGTCGGCGATTTTGCGGAAGCGACGTGTCCAGTCATGGCCGCGCCGAGTGAAGATCTTGACGGCCTCATTGGCGATGTGAGTTTGGACGCGGTAGCCGTCGAACTTGATCCCGTGAATCCATCTGGCGCCGGTCGGCACCCGCTCAATCTCCGTCGCCAGCGCCGGCTCGATGAAGCCCGGGTATGGCGCCTTGGTACCGAGCGCTGCCGGCCTTCTGCGCTGAAACGCCACTCGAAACCTCCACGCAAAGAAGGCGGATTCAAACTGGTATAGGTCGAATCGTTCCGACGATCGCGGCAGACCGGAACCGCGAAACCCTATCCTGCGTTGCGTCATGACGACAAGGGAGGCCAGAATGGCAAAAGCGAAGAAGCAGACGACGCGAGGCCGCAAGCAGGACCGAGCGCGGGTCGCCGGCGGACAGCGGCACGAGGTCAGCTACGAGTCGAAAAAGACAGGCCGATCGGCATCCGCCGTGAAGAAGGCAGTGAAGAAGGTTGGCAATAGCCGCAAGCGGGTGGAGAAGCGGCTCGCGCGCAAGAGATAGAAACGGCTCGGCCCAGAGTGCATTACTAGCGCGGCCAAGCCGTGCCAACGCGAGCGGCCCAGCCAGCCGCCGACCTCGGGACCTCAGCATCCACTTTGCCGAAGCCCTTCTTACATGAGGCACGAGCGCCCCAAGGTCCAACCCGATTGCATCTTTTTCCCAACATGCGGAACGGAGGCGTTGCTGATTTCGTTCTACAGTCGGGCGATTCCGGTGCGATGGCGATGGAAGATATGCTTCAACTTGTCTTGGTTGTTGTCTTTGCTGCGGTGTTGATGGCGACTAGCCAAGCGTTTACGCATTATCGATCGTCAAGAAGCGCCGACGTGCCTGCTGCTGCAGTGATTTTGCGTGCGGAGAGACCGGCGTTCCCTCCTATTTGAGCACGCCTTGGTATCAAGGGAAAATGTCAGCTCTGCTTCCTGCGGCGCCTGATCAGCCAATAGACGCCGTAGCCAACGGCAAGGATCGGAAGACCTGCACCAGCGATCGGCCCGGGGGCTGCGCTGACGTTTTTGTTCTGACCGGGCGCGTTCTCGCAATTTCCCCTGTCATTGCAGGCTTGCGCAGGCGGGGGCATCGCCGTCAGAGCGAGGGCCAAAATCGCGGCGGCTATGCCAAAACCGACCTTCATTGCCTTCTCCTTTGTTGCCGACCGACATTTAATGTGAAATTAAATGACATATTAAAAAGTTAAAGCTGCAATAAATTAATTACCGAACTTTCCCGATCATATCAGGTTACTTCCTTTCCAAAGAAGGAGGGCGGCTGGTATGCGCGCTTCAACACGCAGTGCCAAAGAACTTTGCGAGCAACTCGCGTCAGATACCGATGTGCTCGCACAAAAGATGTCGGATTTGCTTTCGCTTCGAAAATTCGTTGCTGACGCTGAAATCGTCGCCGCTTCGCATGGTAGCATACCGAGCGCGCCGCTAATGGACCTTGGCGGCCCTGCTGCTGGCGGAAGGAGCGGGCGTTTGCCGTATCGAACTGTTCAATAGATCGCGCAACGCAATCAAGTTTTCCAACGTCATCACAATGCGCGCACGAACGCGCTTTCATGTTCATGCTCAGAGAAAAAATGCCGGATCTCATTTCGCTTCGAAAGATCGTTGCAAACGGAAGGGGAGCGCGAAGCAGAAGATTGAGAGCATCTGCTAAGGAGAGAGAGGGGATCGCGTCACACGTCTGACGTGGGCTGGCCTTCCACGACTCGTCAAGTCAGTGGTGACGTCACACAAACTGGCCACGTTTTATTTCGCCAGGGGTCACCGGTCGCGAGCTTAAAGTCTGCGCCCGCGACCGATTTACGTTCTGTTCGCCGTCGGCCAAATGCCCGTATTTGCAGGTGCCGAAAACGAGACGGCTCTAGTAGGGGGCCGAGGGGCCGTTTTGGAGGGCTCCAGTTTAAAGAACGGAAGCGACCCCGCTTCGTGGAGACGGAGCGAGGTCCACTCCCGCTATTTCCCGGCGTCCCAACAGACGCGCTTTGCTAAGAGCAGGCAAATTTTTGGGGCAGGTGTCCTAACTCGGAGAGCACTTGGTGCTCGTCAACGGGCTGGCTTTATCGTGGCTCCGTAGCGGGCGCGCTGTTCATCCTTCTTCGCTAGTGATGCCGATTCGGTAAAGCAAGCGATCACCAGCCTTGACATCGAGGCTCCAACTCTGCCCCGGCTGAAAGGATGTTTCGATGTCGCGGGTCAGCAACAGAGCTTCCTTCCAGGCGGCGCGATCGTCTCGAAGCTCCGTTCCGACTTCGTCCCGAAATGGGAACTTTCCGCTGATGTGAAAGAAGTAACGGGGCATTGACGGCAAATCACGACTTTCCGTTCGCAAACGCGACCTTCCGCAAACCGTTCCTAGACGGCTGGGCTAGGAACGTTAAACCGGTCGGGTGAATTGAAGTTGATGCGGGGCCAATCGGCGCCCGGGAAGCGAGCGCGGACCAGTTTACCGGTCATGGCTGAGCACGGAGATATTTGCCGCACGCGAGCCGCGCACTGCCGGCAACAAGCCGCGAAGGCCGTCTCTTCGATAGACAAGCAGCAACTGCTGCGGCTTTCCGAAGAATGGCTGAGGCTCGCACAGCGACCCTCATTCGGGGACGAGTGGGCTGCCGACGGCAGTCAGGCGATCGGCCCCGCTCTCAGGCATCCACCGGTTCACTGAGCGCCCGCAGTCAGATGAGTGAGAAGGAAAGAACCATGAAGACGATCTATTTCGCTTCGGTTTGTGGCGCCATCCTTTTGGCAGTCACCAGCTTCGCAAATGCACAAGGAACGGGCGTTAGTGCAAACCGCGATCAGGGCGTCACGCCCAAGCAATGCTGGGACGTAAGCAATAACATCATTCGCGAAAAGAACCCGACCTCCGCTGGTGCATCATCGTCGGAAAAGGCACCTGAAACGACTGTGGGCTCAACCGCGCCGGGCCCAACCGGTTCTGGCGCTTCTGGCTCAACCGGCTCCGCCGGAAATGCGTCTGCACGTCCGGCGGGAATGCCGGATTGCTGACACGCCAAAGAGCTTTGCTTCGTCTAGGCCGCGGTGGGCACCTTCCGTTCGTGGATGTAGGTCACTTTCTCCCCCTTTCGCGCAACCGGCCGGAGGTTGCCGGAGGGGCGCCTGGCTCGGGCTTTTAATGCCAGAGGCGGGGATTCGACTCTTGGCCGACCTCATAGATCCTTCTGCTTCAGAAACTGCGTACCGAGGCTGTGTGCACTTTTGGACCGAAGCCAGCACTGATTGGGCGTAGGCTGGCTTCATCGCCGTACCGTCCCAAGGCTATTTAGCGGTGACTGAGAGTGTTGTGCTCCCGCCTGCATTAAGGATGGAGCGCGTCATGAAGAGACGCCGTTTCAAACAAGTTTTGTCCCTCCGTGATCGCTTGATCGAGCACGCTAAGCTGGCCCGCCAGCAAGCCAAAAAACTGCCGCCCGGCAAAGAGCGCGAAAACCTACTGCGAAGGGCGCGGCAAAGTGAGACAGCCTCCCACATCGATGAGTGGCTTAGTTCACCCGGCCTGCGGGCACCGCAATAGACCATGCCGGAGTACCGAGCCTATACCATCGGGCTGGACGGCCATATCATCAGCTCAGAACCCATGATCTGCGCTGATGACGAAGAAGCGATCGAAAGGGCTCGGTCGAGGGCCCTGGCATCGAGCTTTGGAGCGGGGCGCGCCTCGTGGCCCGGCTTCCCGGACGAACAAGCCGAAGATGAACAATTTTGCCCCCGCCGATTTATTTCTGGCGGAGGTGACCATGAGCCAGAGCACCGAGCCCCAAGAGTTAGAGCGCCAACTCGAACAGGCGAAGCGGCTGGCTTCTGAGATAACCGACCAAACGACCTATCAGCGGCTCAAGGCGTTCGTCGAGGATCTGAGGGAGAGCCTGCAACGGCGCCTAGCCGCGCGGCGGTCCAAGCAAGCAATCAGGGCTCGCGCCCACGAACTCTGGGAACAGCACGGGCGGCCTACGGGCCGAGACCTCGAGTTCTGGTTCCTGGCAGAGCGGGAACTTAGCGAGGATGAAAACGAGTGAGCACGCGTCCCGAAGGGGACGCACCCAGCCAAGCGAGAGTTCGGGGCGGCCCCGGTACTTAGAGCGTGCTATCATGTCGCCTCACAGGAGGGAGTCGCGATGTCGGCTTCAAAGAAACCGCTAAAACCCGATGATTTTCCAGTGCATGCCGAAGGCAAAAAGATCAAGAAACAGGACGGCACGCCGATCGCGACCACTGAAGATTCACCGATCGCCGATGACGTGGCAGAGCGCCTCAATGAGGACGAAGCCCGCCGCGAAGAAGATAAGTGGGCCTGATCGTCGATGGACATGGGGGTGGTCTCCGTATTTAACCACTTGTCCTAAGTTGAATTTGGCAGTGTCCTAGTTACATGCGAATGCCGTCGGCATCGCGTATGGAATCTGGATGGACCGCTATTTGAGCGAGCAAATGTCACCATCCTCGAATCGCGACTACTGCGATTGGAGCTTCAGCGACGCCGCTTCGAATATGAACAGATGCGCCAGCGGCTGCCGAAACGGACGCTGGAGCTAGCGAGATTAAATGCTCAAGTCAGAAAGGCGTAGCCCGCAGTTCTCCGGCCGTGAACATGTTCCGGCGGGACACTTGAGCTAGATCAATGGTCGGCGACCAGATCGCCCCAGGCTCAAACATGGATCGCGATGTTCTCTATTTCAGATTATCCTTGGTCGGCGCGAGGAAGACAAGTTGTCAGCCTGACTGTCTGACCTAGTCAGCGCATTAACTCCGTCCTTTGAAACTCGTATCTCGCTTTAGCGTTTGGGTCAGGTGGCTGGGGCAATAACAAGAGGAGGGAATCAAATGGCCGATCAGAAATTAGACGTCCGCGGCATAGTCAAAGAACAAGAGAGTCGCGCGGCTGCCAGTGCCTCCCTCGGCTTCAACGCTGTAAAGCCACTCGTTGAGTTCCAAGCGTCGATGATGCGGCTGTTTGCCGAGAATGTTGATCAGGCGGCGAGCAACTATGAAAAGAGCTTCGAAGCCGTCAGCAAGCTCGTTGAGCGTTCGAGACGCGAGGCAGCGTAGAGTTTGATGGAAAAGAAAACGTCCGGCACCTCTCCGGAGAAGCTGCCCTAGGGGCGGCGTAGCTCGCCTGATTGGGGCATTAATTGCATAGCTTTCCTGGTCCGGGTTCGTTCAAGGGGCGCCGTACCGCGCTCAAAGCGAAACGGCCCATGCGGCACGAAGCTGGGGCCGTTTCAGACGCCTTGAGCCAGCCGCGCCCGATTGCGAGCTTGAGCCTGGCGCCATATTCGGACGGCTTGGCCTTCTCGTGATCCATGAATGGGTAGTTGATCTTGTCGATGTGGATGCGGCCGTCCTGCAAGGGGTTCGACGGCGCGAGCGAGTTCCAGTAGCCGGCGAGCGGCGTATTTCATGCGCGTTACTTTCCGGGGAAGAGCTTGTCTCGAATGTAGCGGGAGGTGGGCGTCAACCGAATGCCCCGGGGCTTGCGCCAGACGCCGCGGTCGATTTCATTCTTGTCTCCGATGACCAAGGGACCCTTCGCTTTCTCCGCGATGAAGATGGCGTCGCTCACCTTAGGGCCCGAGCGCTTGTTCTTTGCTTTGATCTCCTTCCAGAGTCGCACCCTGCCCAACCTGAGCCGGGGAAGTTCTTCCTCGATCTCCCGCCGAAGGCATTCCGTTTCCGTTTCTCGCGGCCGCTTACGTCCGCCAGGAAACATCCATAAGCCATCGCGCCGGCGACGCAACAAGAGTACTTTGCCGCGCCTAGCGGCAACGAGCTTGGCAGATTTCGACAAGTAGAAAAATCTCCGCGCATGAAGTAAGCGCTAGAATCGCGCAAGAATACCGTTTGGCCGCTATAGCGACAATGAGGGCGCTGGTCGGACATTCTGTCGCTCAACAAAAATGGTGCGCAGCGTCGCATCACAGGCCATCTTCGCTCGTCGGGCCTGTTCCCGGGGCCCGGCACTGCGAGAGCGCCGCAGGGGCCCCAGCACTATCCGCTTGAGCTGGGGCCTTTCTCGCGCTGCTGCCATTCGGCTTCGACCTTGTTGGCGGCTTCAAGCTTGCGACCGATAAACTCCGCCAGGTTGCCGATCTCGGCATTGATGTCCTGTTCCGAGATGCCCTGGTCTTCTGCCATCTCGAGACAGCGCCGCGTGAGTTCCGTGACGTCTTGCGAAGCGCCGTGCGCACCATCGCCGGCGTGAACGCTGTTCTCGATCCAGAATTCGATAAACTCCCGCGCCTTAGTCATGCGGCTTGTCTATCCTCTTTATCGGGGCCGCGCAGCACGATCTTCAGGGCGTCGTCGGGCAGCGGCCGCTGGAGCGCCTTGGCTTCATCCCACGGCGCGCGCAGCCACACGTCGCGCTCCTCGTCCGTCGTCAGGATCACCGGCATCGCCTTGTCATGGATCGGTTCTACGACCGCGTTCGCTTCGGTGGTCAGGAAGCCGTAGACCAGGTGAGGTCCGGGGATCGGCTTCGACTTGGTGCCGCGGTCGCCCTTGAACTCCGTCCAGATCCCGGCAAAGGCCGTGAGCGGCCGGTCATCACCGAGCGCGAACCAGACCACGTCCTTTTTCTTCGTGGCCGGGTTCGGCTCTGGTGCGTATTCGGCGAAGCTGTTGAAAGGGACCAGGCAACGGTTTTCCGGATTGAGCCAGGCGCGCCAGTATTTCGAAGGGGTATTGCGGATGTTCGTTACTGGTCCTCCGGGTTTTTGCGGTGGCGGCGGCATGCCCCAGCGCATCAGCACCAGCTCGCGGCCGTCGCCGGCGTTGCGCACCACGGGGGCCGGATAATCAGGAAACACGCCCGGCATCGGCGGCAGGTTGCCGACGTAGCGGTTGATCACGCGAAAAAGCGCGCGGATCGCTTCCTGGTTGGTGGTGATGCTGTAGAGGTTGCACATTACGAACTTGCTGCGCTGATCATGGTGATAGGCGGTAATGCCATCAGCGCCATACCCGAAAATAGAAGCATCCCACTATCCCAAGCAGGCCAAGGAAAAGCATCCCGAGATACGTCCCAAATTCCCATACAAATCGCCCCGGTTCAGCAGTGTAAGACAATGGACGATGTAAGCCCGCATGCATCGCGAGTTGGCCCGTCTGATGCCAGCCATACAGTTCGTAGCCTCCCACACAGATAAGAGCCGCGCAAAATATCAACAGACCAATGGTCCGGAACATTTCCTTCGTCACGCGCTTGCTCCGCCCCGCAGCTAGAAACCAAAACCTTCAGCGTTCGCCCGGCCACCACGTCGAGGGCGGATCACTTGCAGATATCTTCCTCGGCCGCAACGCGACCAGGTGGCTTCGCTTGTAGGGATAGCCGCGCTCCTCCGAGCACAGCTTGCAGCGCATGTAGCGTTCGAGTTCGTGGATGGGAGTGGTCTTTCGCCGCCGGACGATATCCAGCGCCACCGTCTGGTGCGTGTTGCAGCCCAGGCATTTGACCTCGAGGTACAGGTAGCCGGCATTGATCGCGTCCCCGAGCGTCGGGGAGGGGCTGGGCAGGGCCCTGGAAGGCGAGCATGCGCTTATTCCAGGCCTCACAGGCCAGCTTGTCGGCCTGCCTGCGGGCTTCTGCCGCGCGCTCCGCTGAGGCGCGTACAGAGGCGCCGTAGATGCTCTCTCGGGACTTCGTACCCATGCCTCAGCAGCAAGCCGCTAGGGCCTGTGGATTGACGTGGAAATGGGGCTACGGGCCCGAACTCCCAAAGAAGCAGCTCGGCCCCCGGGGGTAGAGACCACCCAGACAAGTGACGCAACAAAGCTTGGCACCCTTAACATGTGTGATTGTACCAGCAGATCGCGACGACAAGTCGCTACTAGGTTTGGCGCGTCGATTTGGGAAGAAGCGATGATCAGCGAGGAGTTTAACAAGAAGACTCTAGCCGCGACGGATTTGGCGCTAGAGCGGGCAATGAGCGCCCCGCAATGAGGTGGAGTGCAAGCGCTTCAAGGCCCGGCCGAGCCTAAACTTCCCAGGGTTCTTCCCGGACAGGTGCTGATCCTCTGCCTCATCGCCTCGTCGGGCGTCAGCCTCTCGGCAGATTGCGCTGAGTATCGGCATGTCCGTCCAGGAACCGCGGACGCCGAGCTACGTTTCGTCCCCATCAACATAGGGAGAACGTTATGCGTTCGGCTGTCCTGGTTCTGGCCATTTTGCTGGCCGAGACTGCACTATCTTTTGCACAGGGCCACATGGGCACCCCACAAGAACAACAGGCCTGCCGGCGAGATGCGCAGCGCTTTTGCAGAAAGCAATTGGACAATGATTTTGCGGTACAACAATGCTTGCAGCAGAACAGGACCAGGCTGAGCAAAAGCTGCCAAAAGGTATTTGCCAGCCACGGGATGTGATATCTTCTTGCTCGGCTGGTCGCGCGATGATGCAGCTCGCTGCGTCGCGAAGAACGACCGGACGCCGACTCTGGAGATGCCATCGACGCGTCGAGCCTTAAGGTACGCCGCAGTTTTCCTGAAGCCAGCCAGCGGTTTTAAAAGTAACATGAAGCGCCAAGGGCGGGAATTGTCGGAACAAGCCTTCCTTGATCGTCTTGAATCCAGTCGCATCGAAAACCGGAGTACTGCGTACATGGCTCCCCGCGCCAACTGGAAAGGCTTCCTGCGTCTGTCACTCGTGACTTGTCCGGTGGCGCTGTACCCGGCCACATCCGAGAGCGAGAAGATCTCGTTCAACCAGCTCAATCGAAAGACCGGCCACCGCATGAGGTATCTGAAGGTCGACGCCGACACCGGCGAGGAGGTCGCCAACGAGGACATCGTCAAGGGCTACATGCTTGATAAGGACACTTTCATTGAAGTGTCGAAGGAAGAGCTCGAAGAAGTGGCGCTGGAATCGACCCGCACGATTGATATCGACGAGTTCGTCGATCGTGAGCAGATCGACCTGCGATATCTGATCCGCCCTTACTATCTTCGGCCAGACGGCAAGGTCGGTCACGACGCATTTGCGGTGATCCGCGAGACCATCCGGGAAATGAACAAGGTTGCGATCGGGCGGGTGGTGCTAACGAACCGCGAGCACATCATCGCGCTCGAGCCCGTCGACAAAGGCCTAGTCGGGACGCTGCTGCGTTACCCGTACGAAGTCCGCTCCGAGGACGAATATTTCGACGAGATCCAGGACGTCAAGGTCACGAAAGACATGCTCGATCTAGCCAAGCATATCGTGAACCAGAAGTCGGGGCGATTCGAGCCCGACAAGTTCGAGGACCAGTACGAGACGGCCTTGATCGACCTTATCAACCAGAAGCGAGCCGGTAAGCCGATCACCCCCAAGGAGCGACCGCGCGGAGAGAACATTGTCGATCTGATGGAGGCGCTGCGGCGCAGCGTCGGCAAAGAAGTGGAGCCGGCGAAGGTCGCCAAGCCGGCCAAGAAGCCGCGAAAGGCGACGGCCGGCCAGAAGGAAATGCTGATGCCAATCCAAGGCAAGAAACAGGCGAAGGAGACGGCTGCGAAGAAGCCGGCGAGCAGGCAACAGCGACAGTCGGCCTGACGCCAGAGGAGGAGAGCCTTATGGACATGAAAGAAGCCTCGGCAATGACGGAAGCTTCCGGACTGATCAACGAGGACGGCGTCGAGCAGATTTCGGAAGCGCACCGGCGACCGCCTCAGTCGCCTTCACAGGATGCCGCGATGCGCTGGGCCGATCGGCTGCGCGAGATCACCGTGAAGGCTCCGTTGCAGTCGCTCTTCGCTGCCTTCCTGCTTGGGGTCTGGGTCGCTCGCCGGCGCTAGGAGCTCCGCGAACGGCGCGAAAAGGCGACGGCAAAAGCGCAGGCGGCGCTGGACAAGGCCGAGCGCGAGCATGCGAAAAAGGCCGCGGCTATTCAGGTTGAGGTCGAGCCTATCGGGAAGCGTGCGCGGGCCGAGGACGACCGGTGGGAAAAGGAAAGAGAACGGCTGCAAGCCGCCCTCCGGCGCGCGCAGGATTAGCCGGCAAGAGCCATTCGCTTCTCCGGAACGGAGTTCGACCGGATCGCGTTGACTGCTCGATCTTCATGACCGGAGGAACGCACATGAGATGGATTTCGGCGGCAGCTTGCGTGGCCGCGATTTCGCTTGCTTTCGCGCCCGCGGCGGACGCGAAGGGCTGCATCAAGGGTGCTATCGTCGGCGGCGTCGCCGGCCATATGGTGGGACACGGCAAGCTGGGCGCCGCGGCCGGGTGTGTCGTCGGCCATCACGAGGCGAACAAGAAAAACCCGAACAACGCGAACGCTCAGCAGCGGGCGCCTTCGGGGCAAAGGTGAGAACGGCGACGTTGGCGAAGCGCTAAGGTTTCGCCGGAGGGCATCAGGCATCGGGCGGGCACCCCGGGCAGGTGTCGCCGATCGAGTCCAGCACTTCAGCGATCGCGACGGCGGCCGCTTGCGACGAAACGCCAAGCGGCGGGTACTCGCGGGCGATGTCGAAGGCGCGATCGCGGGCATGCGGGTCGGCGCGGTCCTGCATCCACCCGTGCTCTTCGCATTCGCGGATCGCGCCCGCTTCTTGCAGCACGGAGATGGCCCATCCTCGCAGCGTCCGGATCGTCGCGCGCCGTTCCCTGGTCATCAGCATTTGGAAGGCTCCTGGTGCGCGAAACGAATCCGCCAGCTCAACTTGCGTTCCGGCGAGCTAGCACAGAGCGGGGATTCGCAAACGCGGGAGCAGTTGCTTTTCCACCGCGAGATCGGTGCGGAACGGCGGCCGCTGACGGGAGGGCAGGCTATTTCCCCAACCCGGCCTTCTTCCGCAGCTTCTCGATCAGCTCGGACGCCTCTGCCTTCGTGAGTTCCTTCTCTCCTGGGACGGGCTCGTGCGCCTGCTCCGCAAGGGTTTTGAGGTACGACGCTTGGGCACCCGTCATCGGATCATGTCCTGAAACCCAGTCGGGTCCTTTTCGATGTTGTCGGCCAATGATGAACCTCCAAAAAATCTGGCTCCGGTCCCAACTTGTAACTTGAAAGAATGTTCCTGTTTCGTTCTAGTAATGAGCTCCACGCAAGAGGGGCCTCCATGCCGGATCTCGAGTTCGTCCGTTGGCATGCGCGTCCAGGTCGGGCGTCAGCGAAACGACATTTTGAAGCTACAACGGGCAGCGATCTGTACCGCGTCTGCCGAAATCCTCCTGCAGCGGATGCTCGCGAAGATCGAAGGGCTTTGCGCCGAGCGCGACAGGCTCAGGAAGGGGTTGCCAGGGCCGACCGCCGGCAAGGTGTTAGGAGGCCGGAAGTGGTGAACTACTTCTCTGACAGTCCGGAGCAACCTCCCTTCTTCAAGGCCCTTGCGGAGGTGCGTCAGTTGGCGACGCGGGAAGGGTGGTGCTTTCACCACGTCCAGGCAATCATTGTTGCTATCGACCAATATGCCGAAGCGGCCACGGGCAATCGGTTGTTCTTTTTGATCTGGCCGCATTCAATCGGTGGCGGCCGGACGCGCGGAGATGATGTTCCCTAGAGGCGCCGGCTACGACAGCATGAATTCAGTGAGCGAACTGCTTCGGCAGGACCATCACGATGTTGACCTCGCGCTTCAAGATCTTAGAAGCCGTGATCTGGATGTGAAGTGAGAAGTTGTCCTCCACCTCAGCCGCGATCTCCTCATCCTTCGCGTAGACGAATAGGATGTCGCCGTCGAGCTCATCGAAGTGAATGCCCGCGAACAGCCGGTCAAACGTCTTCGCGCCTACGATCAGCGCCATGCGGGCTTGTATTGCCTGGTCTTGGACTTCTGTCAGGTTCATGCACTGAAGATAGAGTCCATCGGGTCGATTACAAGGACGAGTGAGCGCGCGGTGCGCTAAAGGCTCGCGCGGTTCGCCTGATCGCTTTAGCGGTCTGGCGAGCGCGCTCGATCCTGATCACACGGTTGGTGACAATCGGCAACAATGTCTTCGGGGGTGATTTGCGGGGCGAGGGCGATGCGGGGTGGCCGATTTCCTCGTGGCACACGGCTAGGGGGCGATCCAGAATCCGACTCCGATAACCGTCAGCCCTACGACGATGATTAGGATGTCGGTTGTTAACCAGTCCGGTATTCGCTTCGCAGGTTCAGCCATGGCTTGACCCTCCGCTACCGGCATTCTCCGACATGCCCGAGCGAGGCGATGTGAGCTGCCTCACGAAGGGTGGGAAAAAGTGGCAATTAGCTTTGAAGCATAGGGAGCGGAGCGACCGCTTTGCCGGCGCTCTGTCGACGACGCGCCGCCGGGCTCGAGTTTATCCCGTGGTGACTCAGGTTGATTCTAGGATTGTCATGTGTGCTGGTTCGGTGGCGCGGGTGCACATACTTTGCTCCGCAAATCACCGACCAGGGGAGGAGGCCGCCATGCTTGCTGAAGATCTTTGGTTCTCTCGTCTCCGTCGGGTCGCTCGCGCTGCCCTCGATGGGTTCAAAATTGCGCCGCCGGGCTAGAAATATAGCGTCCCGGCGGCGTTCATCTCACTGGTGCCCTGAAATCCCAGTACCGTCATCCTAACAAGGCGCTATTGGGGTTTGTGTATGAAATGGCACACACTCGATGGCCAAAAGGGAGCAGCCCGGCCCAGGGGACAAATCCGGACCGAGCTGCCTGGGGCGCTACGCACGTGGATCCTGCGTGCGACCATTCAACGTTTCCACAAATGGACTGTTCCGCGTGGCCTCGCTTGCCGTGCCGACGGGCAANAAGAACTTCGTTCTCGGACGAAGAGACTACGGGGCCCAGAGCCGGAGAAAACCAGCTCGCCCCGGGCATGGACCGAGCTGTCAGGGGGCAGGGTGCAGGCGGCTTTTTCTTGCC
>NZ_AXAP01000122.1 GCF_000472865.1 Bradyrhizobium elkanii WSM2783
TTCGTGATGGTGAGCTTGGACGAAATGCTCTTGCCGTTGCCGTAGTCGGCCGTATCCACGGTGATCTTCGTGCCATCGTCGAGTTGCAGGGTCATGCCCTTCTTGAAGTCGAAATCGTCCTTGCCGTCCCCATTAGCATCGACATGCGGATCGCCATGAATCTTCGAGACATGGCCGGTTTCATTGTTCCGAACGGTCCAGGTGCCATGCTTCTCGTCCGCCGTGATTGTATATTTATCGCCAAGGTGGATGGTGGCCTTGCCGTCATGAACCTCATGCGTCCAGACCGGATCAATTGAGGACGACGAGCCCTGGTTCTGGGCGACCGACGCGAACTGGGGAGGCGGCGGCGGGGCGAGAAGGGTTGGAGCAACGTAGACCGGATTGAGGACGGCGGGTGCGACGAGGGCCGAAGTATTTACCGGGAGGTATTGGTAGGCCCCCACCGGGACGCCGACGGCGCCGGCGTACTGCCCCAACACCACGTTGAACATTGGAACGGCGGGCGCACCTTCAGGCACTAGCCCCACCGCCGGATTGGAACCACCCACTACGGGAAGATACGGCATTTTCATTCACTCCTATTGCATTGAAGGCAGCGACAGACTGCGAGGACCACCCGCACAATCAACTTGGCACGTTGCGCCAAGGCCCTTCAAAACCAATCCCACGCCACGGCCAGCAGCACGCGCTCTCGCGTTTCTTGTTGCGGGTGACAACAGTCTTGATCGGCGGACCACTTCTCTTAACCCCTTGCCGCATGGCAATTCGGGACTCTCACGTCGAGCGTAACCAAGTCGCAGGAAATGTATCCGGAGTACCTGTCTAAAAGCTGACGATAGGATGATCGTCCACCAGCACATCCGCTTGCGTATCGCCTGAACTAACGCTGAGAGCTCGCGACCGCAACGAAACGCTCTTCATGATGGGCGGCGGAACACGACATCTTGGGACGTGCGGAGGGCGAGCATCCACGATCTCTGAAGAACTTCGGCCGAGCCTCTCGCGTGAATGCTCGAGGCGGTCTTAGGCGCCTCGGACGGCCATGTTCGGTACAAACGCCGCTTCGAAACTGATTTCGCTCGAGTCTTGAGACCAGGCACTTGCACACGTACGCCGCAGTCGATTTGTCTACCACTTGATTGCTCGAGGCAAGCGCCACGGCAGATATCTTAAGGACGTTGTGCACGGCGCTTGATGAGCACCAGGCGATCCAGCTTTGCAGTCGAGCTGCTCGGAACCATGCTCGTTGGACCGACAGCTGGCACAGCTCATACGCCAGCAGCGAGTTGCAACCGCTCAAGCTTTGAAGCGCAAGACGTACGGCGTCTTGCGCGACAACATCGGCTGAAGCGAGAGTACCGACACATTTTCCGATGAAAGATAAATTTGGCGACATCGACTCATTCCTCGGCCCTTCGAAGACTCGTCAGCTTCTTGAAAGGTAATGCTCCTAGGATGTCAGCGCTGATCTCTAGGCGAGGAGTCGTCTATTGACCGTAATGGAGATGAAGATAGGAGAATGCGATGATTGGAGAAATGATCGGAAGCGCGGCTGGTGGATACCTCGGTGGACCGCAGGGCGCGGCGATTGGCTCCGCTGTCGGTGGGGTACTCGACAAAGCTTTCGAGAGGGTTATTCACAAATTGGAGCCGGAGAAGGTTGATGATGACAAGGTCGCCAAGGACAATGGCCCTGCCGCAGGAAGCAAGCCGCAGTTCAACCACGGCAACGGCGAATTGACTCTCTCGAATGACGCGCCAAGCGCACATGTCATGATTGCATTTCCTGCCCTCATCACGCTAGCTGCGGCGTGAGGCAGGTGATCAGTAACAGTAACTTCCAAACAGAAAGGTGACTCGATATGGTTTCTCCCGTTGGTGGTTCCCCCGCCGGATTTGGACCCGCGGCGAATCAGCAGGCCGGTGCTACCGGGGACGGCGATTTCGCAGCGCAGCTCGCCGAGCTGGAGCGTGTCAGCAAACAGGCTCAGGCCAAGAGCATCATGATGCGCAGAATTACGACCGAGCTCTCGTCCGAAAAGAAGGTTGCCGACGAGCGCGTTAGCTAGCGCTGCAAGAGGGAGGCTCACGGCCGGCTCTTTTCGCGTGCGGGAGGCTCTCCATAGCTTGACGAACTCGGAACCAGCCGTACGGCAACGCCGTACGGCTTCTCTCGTTTCTCAGGAGAATCTCCGTGAATGAACCGGCTTCCGTTCATTTCGAAGTGCTATCAGGGCCTTATTCTGGGGTGAGTGGTGAAGCGCCGGTCGGAACGAGTCTTATCGGAAGTGGCCTCGATGCTGATATCGTCTTCGTCGAACAGGGGCTCGAGCCCAATCACTTCCGTCTCACCCCCCTGCACGGTTCGATTGAGATCGAGGCCCTAGCAGCCGGAGTCAGCATAGAGGGAAACGGAGATATTGCCGTAGGCAAGCGGGTTGTTATTTCTCTTCCTGCTGTCATTCATGCGGGCACGATGTCCATTCGTTGCACACAGGATTCGGCACGAGGATCAATCGGCCTATCCCGTCTTTCGATAATCGCAGTCTCGTTGGTCTTGCTGAGCTCTGTCGGGATCGCCACTCTCGCAATCAGCTTCCTGTTTGACGGCAGTGCCGGTGCAGTGAGCCCCGATGCGCCCCCTGGCGCCCCACTTCCAGCCAAGCTGACGCTCAACGGTCCTAATGATCGCCCCCTCGATGCAGCCGCCGAACTGCTGCAAGAGGAGGTGAATAAAGCGGGACTTCTCAATATCAAAATCGCGCCTGGACCAGGTGTAGTCAGCGCGGAGGGCACCGTTACCCCTGCGTTAGTCACTAGGTGGCAGGAGGTTCAGCGCTGGTTCGATCAGCATACGAACGGCTCGCTGACACTCGTAAACGGGGTGATCGTAAAGGAGGATAAGCCTCCCTCCTCAATAGCTGTCCAGGCGGTGTGGCGCGGAGCCCACCCCTATCTTCTTATTGGCGGCCAAAAATACTTCGTGGGGGCGCTGTTGAATGATGGATGGACGGTGGATCGAATCGAGGCGGGACGCGTACTGCTTAGCCGGAATGGACGACTTGCTGCTCTCCCCTATTAGAGCTCCAGTACCGCAGGAAAGGAGAATGTCATGACCAAGCTGCCGCAGCATCCTGTCGGATTTGGCACCTCTTCGCAAAGGCTCAACACCCAAGACCATGAGCCAGCGAACAAGCCGGCCCTCCCTCAAGTCCATCATTTAGAGATCGATCGCACTGATGGCGGCGGCGAGAACAGGCACGGGTCGATTTGGCCGGATACTGAGGCACCCGATCTGTCAATCGAGGCCTCGCTTGAGGTCGACGATATCGATGCCGTCTCGCGTGTCAGCCTCAACGAGAGGCGCGTCCCGATCGCTGAGATCGACCCCCGTGCGGCACTCGCTTCACTTTATGGCCGCAATCTCGCGACAGGTCTGCTCTCCTTCGTCACCCCACGCCTGCGTGATCCGGACGTGCTGCGAGCAGAGAAGCACGGTGTTCTCCTGGAGCGCTTGGCCGACCGGCTATGGGCCGGAGCGGAGAACTCGGTGGCGCGCGAAGGGATCGACGCACTGCAGCAGGAGCTCCGCCGGCTGATCCTGCTCCGGCAGAACCAGAACAGCTTGATCAAGGGCTAGCATGGTCAATTCGGGCGGATCGCACCTCGCCAGTCTACCGTCGCCGGCCGAAGCTATCAAAACCGGCGATGTCTTGCCAATCTCCGGGCAAGAGCGCGATTTGGTCTGCGCAATATCCTTCGTCCACCTTGCGTGTGGACAGAGCGCACGAGCTCTCGCTCTGTTGCGGCTCTTTGCCCATGAAGATTCGCGAGACGTCGACCTGCTTCGCATTCTTACCTATGCTCTCATCTCGGAGGGCTTTGGCAATGAAGCACTTAATGTGCTGGATAGACTCGACATGCTTGATGAGGATCCCTCTTCGCGTCTGCCCTTGACGCTTCTGCGCAGTCACGCGCTACGACGCGCCGGCCGTATGGACGAGGCGCGGGCGGTCTTCAAAGATTATGTATCCTTGCGTGGCAGGACAGCGCCAACGGAACAACAATAAGAAGGCTCTTCATGGCACACCTTCTTCGTAGGCTTATCGTGCGCGCGCCATTCCACGCGGACTTCATGGTCGCGTTCATGCTGCTTCTGGCAATCGGAATGATGATCATGCCGATCCCGATCGTCGTGATCGATATGCTGATCGGCTTCAATCTGGGTTTTGCCGTTCTGTTGCTGATGGTTGCTCTCTATCTCAGTACGCCACTGGATTTTTCATCCTTGCCGGGCGTCATCCTGATCTCTACCGTCTTTCGTCTGGCGCTGACCATCGCGACAACGCGGCTGATCCTCGCTGAAGGAGACGCCGGCAGCATCATTCACACCTTCGGTGAGTTCGTGATATCGGGGAACATCGCTGTCGGCATTGTTATATTTCTGATCGTGACCATGGTGCAGTTCATGGTTCTCGCGAAGGGAGCCGAGCGCGTCGCTGAAGTCTCCGCACGATTCACCCTCGACGCTCTGCCAGGCAAGCAGATGGCTATCGACGCGGAGCTACGCAACGGTCATATCGATCAGCGCGACGCACGCAGCCGGCGAGCCTCACTGGAGCGGGAAAGTCAACTTCATGGTGCGATGGATGGCGCCATGAAGTTCGTCAAAGGCGATGCCATCGCCGGACTCATAGTCATCTGCATCAACATGCTCGGAGGAATTAGCATCGGACTGCTCTCGAAGGGCATGTCCATTGATGAGGCGTTGCATCAATATACGCTGCTCACCATCGGCGACGCGCTGATTTCTCAGATTCCGGCGCTCCTGCTGTCGGTTACGGCTGCAACCATCGTCACACGTGTAAATGGGCCCTCCAAGCTCAAGCTTGGTGCCGATATCATCAACCAACTCACGGCCAGTACCCCGGCATTGCGGCTGGCAGCCGGCGTCTTACTTCTCATGGGGCTGATACCTGGTTTCCCCTTGTCCCCGTTTCTCATGCTGGCTGCAGTTTTTACCGGGGCGAGCTATGTCAAGGGCGGTGTGCAAGGCGCGAACACCGGCTCTAAGACGGCCGCCAACGTTAGTGCTCCGACTACGAGTCCAGCGCAGGCTCAAAAGCAAACCATACCTGCGGAGGCGCTTCCGGTCGCGCTATTGGTTGCGCCGAACCTGATAAATGCGATTGACAAAGAGGAAGTTGGGCAGCACATCGCGCGCATTTCGGCATTGGTCTCAGCCGATCTTGGCATCACGATTCCCCGCATTCCAGTCCAGGTGGATCCACGTTTGGCCCAGTCCGAGTTCAGGCTGGATGTGGAAGGGGTACCGGTTGAACGGGATCGAGTCGACCCGACGCAGCTCGCCCTCACCGACGACCGAGCGAACATTGAATTGAGCGGCATCCCGTATCGGCAAGATCCAGACACTGGCCGGATCTGGATCGAACAGAGCCATGCACCGGCTCTCAAAGCGGCCGGAATCGGGCATCACCGTCCGAGCGAAATCATCGCCTTGCGCGTCAGTTCCGTACTGACGCGATATGCGCAGCGCTTGGTCGGCATTCAAGAGACGCGACAATTGCTCGCCCGGATGGAGCAGGAATATACTGATCTGGTGAAGGAAGTGCTACGAACGACTCCAGTTCCCCGGATCGCCGAGGTCCTGCGTCGTCTGCTCGACGAGGACATCCCGATTCGTAACACCCGCCTGGTCTTGGAAGCGTTCGCCGAATGGAGCGAACGCGAGCAAAACGCTGTCCTGCTCACCGAATACGTCCGCTCCGGCCTGAAACGGCAAATCTGCTATCGCTACGCCAACGCTCACCGTGTTCTGCCCGCCTTTATCATCGAACGTGAAACTGAGGATGTGATTCGCAGTGCGGTGCGAGAAACTGCCGTCGGGCCATACCTCGCGCTGGAGGACCGGCAGAGCGAGATGTTGTTGTCGCAACTGCGTCAGATTCATTCAGGCATGCCACCAGGTCAGAGCCAGCCCGTCATCCTGAGTTCGCTGGATATCCGGCGCTTCGTCCGCGGCTTTCTCACCCGCAACGGGATCGATCTTCCTGTTCTGTCCTATCAGGATCTCGCCTCCGATTTCACGGTCCAGCCAGTGGGCTCGCTCAAGCTTACAGGTCCCAAGGAAAAAGCTCCGGCAGGAGACCAACGCAGCCAGCTCGCCACAGCCGGCTAACAGCGCACAGCAGTCGGTCGTGACAATGGACAGCATGAATTCACCTGCGAGAACATCCGCTGCTCGATGGTATGCGTTCCATCCGCCCTCGGGCTTAACTCTCCTCGCCTTGTTCGCGATTCTTGTGGTCGGAGGTTGCACCAGCTCGGATCACCCAGCCATCTCAGTACAAGCGACGCCGCGGCCAGAGTTGCTCGGCGCTAAGGACATCGATCCTGCTATGCGCGAGCGCATTGCGCACGCCCTCCTCCGGGTTACCGACGAGGAGAGTTTGCGCGAGGCTCTGAAGCAAGAACCAGACAATGTCGATGCGGCAATCTCACTTACGCAGACCCTTCTGGCACAGAAACGCGCGGGTGAGGCGCTTAAGGTAGCCGACAAGATCTTGCTTACAGCCCCTGGTGACTTGCGTGCCCTGAACGCAAAGGGGGTGGTCCTCGACGCCGAGGGGCGCCATGATGAGGCCCAAGCGCTATATCGGCAGGCTCTCGCAGCCGCCCCAGGCAATCAGATGTTGCGCAACAATCTTGGCCTATCGCTCGCACTTGCCGGGAAAGCAGACAGCGGGAACTCCAGCCTCCAACAGCTTTCGCACGAACGACGTGCGCTGGCAGAACAGCCGTAGCATACGCTTACGGTACAACCTGACTTGCAAGACGCCCGACAACCTGCAGTCAGCTTTTCGTCAGGAAGGCTGGCTATCAAGCTCCGCTCGGCCTTAGCAGGTTGACACTCAATACAGCTTTCGCAGATAGGAGCGCGAACGTCCATGTACAATCGAATAAATGCCTCACCCAGCTTTCCATGGATGGGCAATTCCGACTCTGATAGAATGACACAGTCTGCTATCGACGGTAGGCAAACAGATCAAGGCCGAAGCTTCGAGGACGTGTTCTCCCATATGCAGATAGCGCCGCGGGAGTCCTACACTGATTCATCCTCGGCGACAGCACGGCCGTACTCACTGAGCACCAGACCACCCATCGTGGAGATCTCAAGGTCCTCATTTCAGGACAAATTGGAAGATTTCTATGGGGATGAAATCGAGCATATCGCCGCCAATCCTCAGCAATACTCGCGTTCGGTGGCATTGAAAGCGGAGCGCGCTGCGGACGTTGCCTATAATCATGGCAGGAAAGAAGGCTCGGACGACGCACGACACTTCAGCTATCAATTGGGAAACAAAAGCGTTGGACTTCTCCGAACGGAAGGTGGAGCTAACATGCGTGATGTGTTCAAAGGGGAAAAGGCACGCGCGCGCTGGCGGGAACAGTTTCCCGGACGGTCTGAAATCACGTCGACGGTAGACTTTCGGGTTACGCATCCCCTCGTCGATAACGCGGGCGACATTTTGCTGGAGCATCAGCTTCGGTCAGACGGCGACAAGCCGTTAGTCCTTTCTCATCCCGTGAATCCGGAAGCAAAAGCCCGTGCAGCAGCGCTGGGTTTTGTTGAGATAGGTGACTCGATGATGGTGCTTGACCCTACCCGGCATCCCGACAAGTGGATCAAGAACAGCGACGGTGAATGGCAGCGAACAAACAAACCTCCCCTTTACCTTTCCAAAGCGGAAGAGAGTGAAGGCAGGGATACGGAACGTTCCGAGCGCGCGAGAAATGTCTCGCCGGATTGGGAGGACGATGACTTTATGTAGAGGGTCGTCTCGGCGCGGAGAGAGAGGGTATGATACGCCCCTCTCTCCATGCAGGTCTTACTGCCTGCAATTATTGCCTGCGCGCCGGTCGTATCGAGCGGTAGCGGAATCTGACGGCTCAGCTGCAGGCCGCCATGTCCCTTGAGCAAGCGCCTCGTCTAGAGAGCTCGTCCTGACCCTTGCGTTTTGGCTCCATGAACGAGCCGCTCTATGCCCATGCATGCTGAGCTCAGGGACGTTGGCGCCGCTCTTTCAGTTCTAAGATGAACTATGCGTCGTCCGAATTATGGTACGCGCTCAGTGAAGGCCTTACCGGAGGCTTATAGCCGCCTGCTTCTTGTGAGTGATCTTCGTTAGGTCGTCGATAGGTAAGACGGTTGCCAACGATGCCTTTCAGCAAGCGCGCCGCACGATCTTTGTCGGTGACACCGAGCGAAGCGCGCTCGTTGCAGCGGAAAGCAAATTCAGCCAGATAGCGCCGCTTAAGATGCTGCTGGCTGACGTGGTGATACGTTCCGATGATGCCCCGGTCAAGGATTGAGAAGTAACCTTCAACGTATTGGTGTGAGCGACGCCCGAAGTGTGATAAATCGCATAAAGCAGTGCGCAAATTTCGGATTTAGGTCTTCCACATTCATCTTTTTCTTGATGGAGGGTTGTCTCCGGATCCATCAGGCGCATGAAGCAGAACGTTGCGCGATTGCTCGCGAAATTCCGGCGGATGGCCGGCAATGAAGATCCCCAGCAATTGACCGATCGGCGCGCCTTGCACTTCCGGGCCCCTTTCCTGCGAGCAGCGGACGGATTTGCTCGACGAGCGCGTCGGCTACTTTCATGGCCGCCGCCGCCTGCTTGCTCATTCTGCCCCGCGCCTCTTGCACTAAGAAACGCCGATCTACTGTAGGCGAAGAACGCGACCTGCTTGTGACTTAGTTCGCCGCCGGCTTGATGAACACACGCCCTACTTCATCATCGCTTCGACCTCTGCACGAAATGCCTGGCGCGAGGCGTCGCGTGAATAGAACATGTGGCCGCCCGGATAGACCACGAGTTTGACCCGCGGCGCCGACGCAAAGGGCGGCAACTGATCGAGCGCCAGCTTCGAGCCGAAATAGGGCGTGACAATATCGAACAGGCCGTGCGCGACCAGCACGTTCATCTTCGCGTCCGTGGCAAGGATCTCGCGCAGCTCCGACAGCGACTGCGGAGGGCTGCCGTGGCCGAAATTCCAGGCCCGCGTGACCGCGCGGTTGAGCAGTTCATAGGAGCCGTCCGGCCGCCAGTTGAGCTTGCGCGTCAGGACATCGACGGCGGCACTCGTCAGCGGCGCCGCCAGCGCATCGCCCGAGGGATCGCCGAAGCGGTAGCTATCGGAGTCCGGATAGGGATCGAGGCCGCGCACCGAGGCGTCATAACCGCCGGTCACCTTGCCGCTCTTGCGGTCGAACTCGCGGCGGAATTCGCCGCGGTCAAAGCGCCCGGCGAGCCGTCGGCTTACGGCCTGGTCGATGCCGGTCAAAGCGGCGACCTTGTCGGCGAGACGGTTGGTGGCCTCCTTGTCTGCCTCGCCCTTGTCGAGGTCGGCCAAGAATTCGCCACGCGCGTAAGCTTCGACATCGGCGAGATCGGCACGTTTGACCGCCCCCCTGCCCTCGCCCTTGGCTTCGCGGGCCACCGCGACATAGGTTGGCAGCCTCGCGACGTGTTGCAGAAAGCTCGTGCCTGTGAACTGGCGGTAGTCGAACAGTGGCGAGAGCAGGATCAGGCCCTTCACGCCGACGCCCTGCTGCATCTGCAGATTGCGCACAACCTTCGGTCCGCGAATGCCGCCATAGCTTTCGCCCGCGACATATTTCGGCGAGGAGAGCCGCTCGTGCTTCTCGAGCCAGCGGCGGATCACAAGCGCGATTGAACTGGCATCGCCATCGACCGAATAGAACCGCCTGCGCACATCCTCGCCTGTCGCCACGAAACGGCTGTAGCCGGTGCCGACGGGATCGATGAACACGAGGTCGGTGAAATCGAGCCAGGTCTCGGCGTTGGGCCTGACCTCGGGCGAGGCCGACGCCGTGACGGTTTCCGCATCGATCGGCAGCCGCCATGGCCCGGCACTGCCGAACTGCAGCCAAGCAGAGGATGACCCGGGGCCGCCATTGAAGAGGAACGTCACCGGACGCGTGGCGCGATCTGTGCCGTCGAGCTGATAGGAGGTGTAGGCGATGTCGGCCTGCGGCTCGCCCTTGTCGTCGAACATGCGGATCGAGCCCGCAGTCGCGATGAAACGAAGCGTCCGCCCGGGCAGCTCCAGCGTCTGTTTGACGGTGGAATCCGGCGGCAGGCGATGCTGCTCGGCCGCCGATGGGGAACTAGGCGCACTGGCGCCGCGCGCGCCGGGCCCGCCCTTCTGGCCGGCCGGCGTCGTGGCATCGGGGCGCGGCGGCGGATCGTCGGCCCGGGCGCTCCCCATCACGGCGCACGCAAATAGAGCGAGCGCGAGAGGGGTGTGGCGCCGCGCGGTCAAATCGAACAGCATGGAGTTTCTCCGGTCCGGCCGCACTTTCTGTCAGCGGCCGATTGCGACGGTTTAAGGTTGCGGGACGGTCTGGACTTTTACCTATAGTTGCATTCTGTTGGGTGGTTCTGCCTTATGTTGCACGAGGCGTATCTGCCAAACGGCTCTCCTCAGTTAGCTGAGAGCAGGGAACAACAAACCTACTAAGTCTAGTAGTCGCCTCTATTCCTGAGGGCACGGACCGCCTGTCGGCGGCACCGCCTGCGCAATGGCACAGAGCCTACCCAAGCACGCTGGCGCCGCCTGTCTCCGGCAAAGGGACCAACCAAAGCTCCGCGCTGGCACGACTGGGCCTATGTCGAGCTGGCCGATCTCGACGGCAGTGAATGCGATGATGAACCTTGCCAGGGAATGGACGCGAGGCTTGCCACAAGGGCCGCGTATCGGCTCGCCGCATCAAGCGCAGAGCGGAGCTGAGCGAGAAAGTGAGGATTGAGATGACCGAGAAGGAAGAGATCGACACCGTTGTCACCCCGACCGGGCGGCGCCTGGCGACGATCAAGGAGGCGTGCCGCTACGGCAGGTTCTCGCACACCAAGTGCTATGAGCTGATCAACGCCAAGCGGATCAGAGCCTACAAGTTCGACACCCGAACCCTGGTCGACCTGGATTCCATCGACGCGATGTTCGCCTCACTGCCGGAGATGTAGGCCCGATGATTCATGTGAGCTGGATCGATCGCGGCTGCGAGCCGGCGCATCCGTCGAATCCCAACTATCCCGATGGCATCGACCTCGACCTGACGCGCGGCGCCAAGCCGTTCTGCCAGACTGGCCTGCCATACCCCGCAGAGCGCTGCGGCTACTTCACCATTGCCTGCGACGTCTGCGGCTTCACCACCATGGTGACGACGGCAGGCCGGCCGGAGGACCCGAAAAGCATCAAGCTCCCTTGCCAGATCGAGCCGGTGAAATGGCGCTGACCGCATTCAAGGTGATGTCCGGCGCCGCCGCGATCTGGTCGCTGCTGATGATTGCAGCGAGCCAGCGCGACGCGGCGCCACCGGCTGCAGCGACGACCAGCGTTGCGGACGATGAGCCGCAGCGGTCGACGGCAAAGGCCGACCGGCTGCCGCTGTTCGTGCCGGCGGTCGCGCCATTGGTCGACATGGCCGAGCCGGCAATACCGAGGACCGAGCGGCGCCGCGAGCACAGGCGGCGCGACGTCTGCGAACACGGCCGTCGGTATTACCGGATCGGTCATCGTCGATACTGGCGCTGCAGGAGGGGCTGAATGGAGACGCGGCTGAATCAGGCGATCTGGTCGTTGCCGACCCCTGATCGCATCAAGCGCCTGCCGGTCTCGGCGACCGGCTACTACGTGCCTTGGTTCGTCGCCTGGATCGATCGCGAGCCGGATTTCCGGGTGATCGGTCCCGGCAAGCTCGCGCAGGCTGTCAACCGCAAGCTCTGCTGGATTTGTGGCCAGCCGCTCGGCGTCTACAAGGCGTTCCCGATCGGCCCGATGTGCGCGATCAATCGCAACATCTCGGAGCCGCCGTCGCATTGGGAATGCGCCGAGTATGCCGTGCAGGCCTGTCCGTTCCTCGCAAACCCGCGCATGCGGCGCAACGAAAAGGACCTGCCGTCCGACCATCGCGAGCCTGCGGGCACGATGATCAGAAGGAATCCGGGCGCAATCGGCATCTGGGTGACGAAGCAATACAGCGCCGTGCGCTGCGGCGATGGCGTTCTCTTTCGCCTCGGCGATCCGGAGCGCGTCGTCTGGTACCGCGAGCGCCGCAAGGCGACCCGCGCCGAGGTCGAGGAATCGATTGAGACCGGACTGCCCGAGCTGCTCAAGCGCGGCGAGATCAGCGTCGACGAACTGGCGGGCTTGCGCCGCAAGGCCGAGCAGTACCTGCCCGCATAGTATCGCGTCCACGCAGCACTACGGAGTACCTCTGAGCGGAAACCGGACCGGCTCGCCGCCCGACCTTTGCCGGCTGGCCTTATCTTTTCACGCACACTTTTGGTGGTAAAGGGCACCTATCGCCGCAAAAAACGGTAGGTTACTATACGAATCGTAGTAGCAGCCGAACCCGGCCATTGCCTGCGCCAATGGCTGAGCCGAACAATACGAAACGTTGAAAGCTGAACTTTTGGGGGTAGGGACAGTATGAATGCTGTTGAGATCGAGGAAGCCATCTCGGCTCTCGCCGAGCAGGCATTCGTCTCGGTCGAGTTCCCTTTCGCTTTCCTGCAAGCTTTCGGGAACAAGGACACGACAATCAAGCGGCTGCGTGCGGGTGCATCCAACAAGTCCGATCTGGGCGGTGTCCTGCAAACGAACCATATCCACATCGCGGTCTGTGCGCCAGGCGACGTCACTAAGACCCTTGCCGCCCTCAAGGCCAGTCCGGCGACGGCCAGGGCGAAGGCGCGGTACATCCTCGCCACCGACGGCGAGACGCTCGAAGCTGAGGAGCTAGAATCGGACGAAGCGCCGATTGCTTGCGCCTATCGGGACTTCCCGGACCATTTTGGTTTTTTCTTGCCGCTCGCCGGAATCACCACGGTCAAGCAAGTCCGCGAAAGCTCTTTCGATATCCGCGCCACAAGCCGCCTGAACAGGCTCTACGTCGAGCTTCTGAAAGACAACCCTGAATGGGGTACGGTGGAGCGCCGCCCGGAAATGAACCATTTCATGGCGCGGCTGATCTTCTGCTTCTTCGCTGAGGACACCGACATCTTTGAAGGCAACCGTCTGTTCACGACCACGATCGAGCAGATGAGCGAGCGAAATTCCGCGAACACCCATGAGGTGATCAGCGAACTGTTCCGGGCCATGAATACGAAGCGCGACGATCGGGAGCCAGCCGGAATTGCGCGGTGGGCGAACAAATTCCCTTATGTCAATGGTGGCCTATTTGCGGGGAATCCCGATGTGCCGTGCTTTAGCCGGATCGCGGGTTCCTATCTGCTCCACATCGGTAATCTCGACTGGACAAAAATCAATCCGGATATCTTTGGATCGATGATCCAAGCCGTAGCCGACGATGAAGAGCGTGGCGCGCTCGGCATGCATTACACAAGCGTGCCGAATATCCTGAAAGTGCTAAATCCGCTGTTCCTCGACGACCTGCGGGCGCAACTTGAGGAGGCCGGAAACAATCCTCGCACTCTGCTCAATCTGCGCAAACGCATGGCAAAGATCAGGGTGTTCGATCCGGCCTGCGGCTCCGGCAATTTTCTTGTCATCGCATACAAGGAAATGCGCGAGATCGAGGCCGAGATCAATCGGCGGCGCGGCGAATCCGACCGGCGCAGCGAAATTCCCCTTACCAACTTCCGAGGAATCGAGCTTCGCGATTTTCCTGCCGAGGTCGCGCGTCTAGCACTGATCATCGCAGAGTACCAATGCGACGTTCTTTATCGCGGACAGAAGGAAGCTTTGGCCGATTTCCTGCCGTTGGATACACAGAACTGGATTGTCTGTGGCAACGCGCTGCGGCTCGACTGGTTAAGTATCTGCCCGCCGACCGGCACGGGCGTGAAGCATCACGCGGACGACCTATTTCACACGCCGCTCGATCAGGCGCAGATCGACTTTGAAAATGAAGGAGGAGAGACCTACATCTGCGGCAATCCACCTTATCTTGGCTTCACGTGGCAGAGCGCAAAACAAAAGGCCGAGGTTCGCGCGCTGCTTGGTGGACGAACGTCCTCCAGTGGATTTCTTGACTACGTCGCTGGCTGGTTCATCAAGGCGGCTGAGTACATGGCGAGCACGAATGCGGTTGCTGCCTTCGTGGCCACAAATTCAATCTGCCAAGGGCAATCTGTAACGATATTGTGGCCGGTCCTATTCAGCGCCGGTTGCGATATTCTCTTCGCCTACACGTCGTTCAAGTGGTCGAACCTCGCAAGTAATAAGGCTGGCGTGACGGTAGTCATAGTGGGGATCGGCCGACCAACCAGCGCACCTCGTCGTCTTCCAACACGACGAACAAAATAGCCTTACAGTCCGCGAGGGGGCGTCAATCACACCATATCTGACACTTGGTCCTCGCGTCATCGTCGAAAAGCGGTCCTCTCCGATCAGCGAGCTGAGTGTGATGGAGTTCGGAAACAAGCCGAGTGACGGTGGTCACTTGCTGTTGCGCTCCGACGAAATCGCGTCGCTTGGCTTAAATGATGCGCAGCGGAATAAGTTTCTCCGACGGATTTACGGAGCGCAGGATTTCATAACGGTGGCTCGCGGTTTTGCATTTGGATCGAGGATCAGAATCTCAAGGAAGGTTTAGCTATTGAACCGCTCAATGCCGGCGTGGAAGAGGTTCGCAGGATAAGGCTGGCGAGCCGAGACAAAGGTGCGAATGCCTTAGCTAGGCGGGCGCACCAGCTTACTCATAGGTCAGAAATATAGGCGACATTGTTGCGGCGTTGGTGTATGCTATCGGCATGAAACGCGACGGCCGACAACTTGACCATCGAACCCTGGAAGAAATCCGCATGATGGCGTTGGAGCGAGTGCGCCGAAGGTGAAAAGCCGAGCGCCGTCGTCGAGAGCTATGGATTTCACCGCAGCGTGATTTACCGCTGGATGAGAACGGTGAAAGGTCGTGGGAAGGGCCTGCGGGCGCTGGCGTCGCGCAAAGGAACGGGACGTCCGAAGAAGTTGACGCCGGCGCAAGAGCGGCAAGTGTTTCGTTGGATCAACGGCAAGAACCCGCTGCAATACGGTTTCGATTTTGGCTTGTGGACGCGGCAAATCGTGCGCGAACTGGTGGAGCGGGAATTCGGCGTGAGGCTGAGTCTGGCGTCGATCGGGGGGATGCTGGCGCGCTTGGGATTGAGCGCGCAGAAGCCATTGCAACGCGCCTATCAGCGTGACCCGGAGGCGATCGAGCGTTGGCAGCGGGAAACCTATCCGGCCATTGCGCGGCGTGCCAAGCGGGAGAAAGCGGATGTCTATTTCTGGGATGAATCCGGCTTCCGGGCGGATGCGGTGCAAGGCACGACGTGGGGCGTGAAGGGAGAAACGCCGGTGGTGCAAACGCCGGGGCAACGGCAAAGCATCGGCGCGGCGTCGGCGGTGAGCGCCAAGGGCGCGTTCTGGTTCGCGACGTACAAGGGCGCACTGTCTGGCGAGCTGTTCGTGGACCTGCTCAAGAAGCTGATGTATCGCCGCAAGAAAGCGCTGCATCTGATTGTGGACGGGCTACCCGCGCACAAGAAGGCGGTGGTCAAGGACTACGTGGCGAGCACGCAGGGAAAGCTGACGCTGCACTTTCTTCCGGGATATGCCCCGGATTTGAATCCCGACGAGCTCGTATGGAGCCATGCCAAGCGCACTGGCAATGCACGCCGGCCGCTGCGCGCAGGCGAGAAATTGGAAGACCGAGTCCGCACCCAGCTCGCCGACATCGGCAACAGACCAGCTTTGGTGCGTTCCTTCTTCAAGCATCCAGATGTCGCCTATATTTCTGACCTATGAGTAAGACTTCCGCCACATGTCAAGCGCTGTGACAAGCTCGCCAGAAACTTCCTCGCTGGGCTCTCATTGCCGCACCTGCAATCTGGTGGCTCAATTGACCCCGGACCTTGGCCCCAATCCAATGGACGACGATCTGGTGGGCCGGAAAAATCTCAAACTGAGGCACGACGGATTTTGAAAGTCTTCGGATTGCGAGCTTTGGGGGCGCCGCTGGCAGCGCCGGTTCCACGACGTCAGCCTCTCGTCAGGTTGCGACAGTAGCCTGCTGTCTCATTGCTGAAGTCCAGTCGAACGAGGTCGCGATGGATCCGAACAGATTCAATATTTTCAGTCCCCGACTGGCAACGTGGGTATCACCCCGCCTTGGCGAAGCAACAGTCAGGTCAGGGGGGCAAGCGGACGAGGCTGGGCATCCGAGCTTTGAGCAACGCTTGGATGAGGTGCAACAAGCCGATGCCGCTCCCGTCCCAGCGGCGCCCGCGCCTCGAGATGTATACACCCCCCATCTGCCTAATGAAGACGCCTCCATCATCGACAACGCCATTCGGTCGGCAGGTGAACGCCGGGGACTGAGCGCGGCAACGGTCGGTGGTTATGTAAAGGTTCTTCGTCGTCTTGGAGAGGATCTCGCACGTAATGGGCAATCGATTTCTGCGCTCGATCACAATTCGCTGGTAGCCCACGCCGATAAATTCGACAACCCGAAAACTATTACTGCCTTGCGTTATCTTCGGGAGTATCTTGAACCCGGTGGTACGTCAGGCCGTTCCCAGCGTGGGCGGCAACGGAGTATTCCAGCCGAAGACCAAGCCCTCATCGAGGGCGCAGCTCGTAGCAGCAGGCGACCCGCAAAGGCCGTTGTGAACTATAGCGGCAGCCTTCGCATGTTTTCTGAAGCGCTCAACCGCGAGGGCCACGCAATCGCCAGGCTAGATCACGAGTCACGCATCAAGCGCGCTAAAAAGTTGCGTCCGAACGACACAACCCTCGTGCCCGCGTTGAAGATGATTGACGAGTTTCAGCGCGCGGAGCGCGCATCCGGCGCAAGTAGCTCATGGCATCTGGGTCGTTATCCCGAAGACGCCGCCCTCATAGATGGCGCGCTCGACCAGGCCTTGAAAAATCTTGAGCCAAGGAAGTCTGCCCAGGAGCGGGCTGCACGTCTTCATACCCTGGGTGCGTGGCTTAAAGAAAATGGCAGGGAGAGCATGGCTGGCCGACTTAACCGCTCCGACAGGGAGGGATTTACGCTGCGCGACGATGTGCTTGCATTCAAACTGACTGAAGGCAGGCTATATGATCCCGATTTGGCGCACCTTCGGAATTACTTAAAACTCGTCGAGGCGAACCATGCTCTAGGGCCAGAAGCCCGCGAGCAGCCGGCTTTGCCGTCCGGGCTGGGCGCTGGGCGGCCCAGCCCGTCGCAGGCGCTTCCCGCAACCCCAGCCACCCCGAGCGAGGGAGCTTGGGCTTTGTTGAGGAAGGAGATGCAAGAACCAGCGTCACCGTCAACTGCCAGGGCTCGCTCAGACACTTACGCCGGCCTTGAGCCGTTTGTTGACCTGAATGCGCCGACGCCATCCGAATTGCGCGATGATGCTCACTTTGCACCAGCGCACCTGGCCGGAGCTCGTTCAAATACCTACGCGGG
>NZ_AXAP01000123.1 GCF_000472865.1 Bradyrhizobium elkanii WSM2783
TGAGATGCGGTGGACGTGAGTGTCACGACTGACGAGCGAGATACTCACGGACGGCGAAGTCGTGTGGTCCTGGCGCCCCGACGCTGGCGCTAAGCTCGCGAGCAGCAAGAGCTGCCGCGGGCGACGGTGGCAAGAAAGCCCGGTCACCGGGGAGAGCGCGAAGGAAACCGTAACACCATCGCGCAGGGAAAGCCGGAATGCTTCGGTTGAACCTGTGGTCCTACCCCCGTGCTTTTTGTTGCACGGGACCCACGGGTGCAACCAGCACCCGGCTTTCCCTGTGCCCTCTGATATCGAAGAGGGCGGAAACGATGCAAACCTCGGGCATTTCACGCCGCGAGAATGCGGACTCACATCCCCTCGGCTGTTTGAAATCTGAATCAGAACTCTCCCCTCGTCGTCCCGGGCTTGCGCGCCGCGGCGAAGCCCTTGGGCGTAGCCGGGACCCGGGACCCGGGACCCGATAACCACGGGACTTTGTTGTGTGCTCCGCTGCAACCGCTTGCTCCCGCCAGAACGCCTCCCAGTGGTTATGGGTCCGCTTTCGCGGGGACGACGGCGGTGCAAGGTTTGTGGAATCATAGGATGGGTAGAGCGGAGCGAAACCCATCATCGTGCGGCTTGCTCTATCGCGATGGGTTTCGCTGCGCTCTACCCATCCTACGCAGGATCGCTGCAAAAAAGAATGGCCCCTTGCGGAGCCATTCTGTTCACGCCTCAGTAGCCGTAATTGTGATGATGCTTCTTGATGATCACCACCTTGTCGTGATGGCGATGATGCCAGCCGGGCCCGCGCATCTCGGCGTGGGCGCCGCGCCAGTGATGATGATGGTCGCCACGCTTGATTACGACGGTCTCTGCATTGGCGATCGACGGAACTGCAACGGCAATCGCGCCGAGCGCTGCAAAGACACAAGCAAGTTTCTTCATGATGTCCTCCTCCATGTGCCCGAACTAAACGGCACTTCCCGCGGAAACGTTCCGCAGGAACTTGAGGAGAATCCTGAACAACTGTTCAGCAAGCGAATGCGTTCAGCCTTGCGCGCGTTCGATATTGCCGCTGCGTGTCGGCACGCCGAATTCGCGACGGCAGACGTCGGCGAGCACGGCTACGCCTTCGCGGATCTGCTGATGCGAGGGGCTCGCGAAGCACAGCCGCAGCCGGCTGCCGGACCACGCCTTGTTGGTCGACCATTCCGGTCCCGGATTGATCGAGACGCCGGCGGCGAGCGCCGCCTGGTAAAGCTTGAGCGTATCGACATGATCCGGAAGCTTGACCCAGAGAAAGATGCCGCCCTTCGGCTCTTCGAATTCCGCCACGGTGCCGAACTGCTCGCTCAGCGCCTCCATCAGCGTATCGAGCTTGGCACGCAGGCCGCGCGTCAGCTCCGGCACATGGGTCGCAAAATGCGGCGCGCAATATTCGGCGAGCACCATCTGCTCCAGCGCGCCGGAGCCGGCATCGGTCTTCAGCGCCAGCATCCGCGACATCACTTCCCAGGGCGCGACGATGAAGCCGACGCGCAAGGCGGGCGCGATCGATTTCGAGAACGAGCCGATATGGATCACGCCGCCCTGCTGGCTCATGGCATAGATCGCGGGCGGACGCTCGCCGCTCCAGGTGAGGTCGGCGTAGCAATCGTCCTCGAAGATCGGCACGCCATAGTCGCGCGACAGCTTCAGCATTTCGGCGCGGCGGCTCTCGGGCAGGATCGTGCCGGTCGGGTTCTGCACGGTCGGGATGGTGTAGATATATTTCGGCGTGATGCCGCGCCGCTCGTGGTCGGCGAGCGCGGCAGCCAGCGCATCGATCCGGATGCCGTCCTGGTCGAGGGGAATGCCGACGGCATTGATGCCGAGCCGTGTGAGCCGGTTCAGCGAGCCCTGATAGGTCTCCTGCTCGATCAGCACGGTGTCGCCCTTCGCCAGCAGCGTGTGGTTGACGAGGTCGAGCGCCTGCAGCGAGCCGGAGACGATCAAGATGTCATCGGCCGTGCAGTCGATGCCGGCATCGCGCTTGAGCTTATGGATCAGGAATTCGCGCAAGGGCCGATACCCTTGCGGGCCGTGGGCGAGGTTATAGGTCGCGAGCGCCTTGCCCTCGCGCCTCAGCACCGCGTTGACCGCCTCGATCAGCCCGTCGACCGGAACCCCGTCCGGATCGTTGTTGCCGCCGACAAAGCTGTACTTGGCAAGCCCGGTCCATTTGGCGGCCGGTGCCGGCAGGCCGGCGGGCAACAGCGGCGCGAAATCGAATTGGACTGACGACATGGACATTCACTCCCGTGTTGTTGTCGTTGAGAAGGCCCGGAGAAAGTCGATGGCCCTCTTGCTAGTTCTTACTGACGATCCTGATCGGTCGTCCCTGGCTGATGAAGGCATAGTGCCCCGGGCCGACGCTGCCAACCATCAGCGCTTCGACAGCGGGTTCGGCGATCTCGCCGGCTGCCGCCCAGTCCACCACGAAATTGGCGCCGGTGCCGCCGCGCACGTCGGAGGTGGGGATGAAGACCTCGATGGTTGCGAACGGCTTCAGCGCGATCGGCGCCTTGAGGTAGCTTTCAACCGGCTTGCCTTCGGTGTCGAAATAGGCGATCCGCTTCAATACAAGGGGCTTGGTCTCGGAGGTGTTGTGGACACTCAATGTCACCGAGAAATCGGCCCTGAGCCTGCCTTGGCTCATCGAAACACTGGAATAGACTGGGACGTAGAAAGAGCCGGAAACGACGAGATTCTCGGCGGGAACAGCCGTCAGCGAACTCGCAAAACCCTGCTCGATGCTGCCGCTTTGCGCCACAGAGGGGCGGGATGCGGTCAGCGATGCCAGAATCGCCAGAAACAGGCTAAGGGCGCGGATGTGACAGATTGCTCGTTTGACCCCCGTGCTTGGGTCTCTAGGTTGCGCTGAGGAGAAGCCCCAAGACATGCATGAACTTATAGGTGATATTACTTTAAGCATCCTGTTCGCCTGGGTGCTCGGCCTGTTAGCTCATTTCTCCCGGCAACCCCTGATCCTGGCCTACCTTATCGCCGGGTTTTTGATTGGTCCATTCGGCACGGGCCTGGTCAAGTCCCAGGAATCGATCAGCGTCATATCCGAGCTCGGCCTGATCTTCATGCTGTTCATGATCGGGCTCGAGATCGACCTGAAGAAGATCGTCCGCGCCGGCAAGGTGATCCTGTTCGCGGCCGGCGGCCAGCTCCTGGGCGGCTGCCTGCTCGGCATCCTGTTTTTCGTCGGGATCGGGCTGTCGATGGGCGGCGGCGGCAAGTTCGACGCGCTCTATCTCTGCGTCGCCTGCGCGCTCTCCTCGACCGTGATCATCGTCAAGGTGCTCTACGAGAAGCGCGAGCTCGATACGCTGCCCGGCCGCATCACGCTGGGCGTGTTGGTGCTGCAGGACATCTTCGCGATCCTGTTCCTCGCCGTGCAGCCGAGCCTCGACAACCTCCAGATCGGCATCGTCCTGCTCTCGATCGTGCGCGTCGGGGTGCTGGTGGCGACCGCGCTGGTGCTCAGCCGCTACGTGCTGCCGCGGCTGTTCCAGCAGATCGCACGCCGCCCCGAGCTGATCCTGCTCGGCGCGCTTGCCTGGTGCTTCCTGATCGGCGAGGTTGCCGAGCGCCTGCATCTATCGCGCGAGATGGGCTCGCTGGTCGCCGGCGTATCGCTGTCGACCTTCCCGTATGCGCTCGACGTCACCGCCAAGGTCACCACCTTGCGCGATTTCTTCATCACGCTGTTCTTCGTCGCGCTCGGGATGACGATCCCGGTTCCCGGTCTCTCGGTGATCGGGCTTGCGCTGCTGATCGCGGCGTTCACCGTGGTGAGCCGCCTGGTCACGACGTTCACGCCGCTCTATCTGATGAAGCAGGGCTTGAGGGCCAGCCTGCTGCCGGCGATCAACCTGGCGCAGATCTCGGAATTCTCGCTGGTGGTGATCCAGACCGGCGTTGCCGCCGGGCACATCTCCACCGCGACCTCGAGCGCCGCCTCCTTCGCTTTCGTGGTGTTGGCGGTGCTCAGCACCTTCGCGATCACCAGGAGCGGGGAGATCACCCGATCCCTGATCGGGCCATTGAAGCGGATCGGGCTTCGCGACCTCGATCAGGCCCACCCTGTGGAAGCGGATGGCCCCGAGGGCGGCCACGGCGCGCCCCCCCGGATCGTCATCCTCGGCTTTTTCCGCGCCGCCAGCGCCCTGCTCAGCCAGATCGAGCGGCAGAACGAGGCACTGCTGGAGCAGATCAGCGTCATCGACTTCAACCCGCTGGTGTTCAGGACCTTGAAAGATCGCGGCCTGCAGGTGATCTATGGTGATATCAGCAACGTCGATACGCTGGTGCATGCCGGCATCGGCAAGGCCGAGATCATCATCCTGAGCGTGCCGGATTCGCTCCTGGTCGGCGCCAATAATGAGAAGCTGGTCCGCCATGTCCGGAGCCTCAATCCGACCGCCAAGATCGTCGCCACCGCCGATTTCCTGGCTGACGTGAACGATCTCTACGCCGCCGGAGCCGACTACGTGACGGTGACGCGGATCAGCGACGCGAGCGAGCTGTTCTCGGTGATCGAAGCGGCGGACGCCGGTCTCTTGGCAGAGAAGCGCGCCGAGATGGATGTGCAGCTCGCCGAGCGGCGCGAGGTGTTGCCCTAGATGCTGGTGGGCGGAATGCATGCTGGTATGCCTGCTACCATGCGGATTGATGCTGGCGCGGGCTGCCGGTTCCGGCTAATGCACTGGCAGCAAGAAGCGAGATTTTGACACATGGCCGATACGATCCAGGAAGTGTTGCAAGCCTTTGCGAAGGGCGAACTCGTCGTCGTCACCGATGACGAGGATCGGGAAGGCGAGGGCGATCTGATCGTCGCGGCCTCGCTCTGTACTGCCGACAAGATGGCCTTCATCATCCGCCACACCTCCGGCATCGTGTGCGCGCCGATCACCACCGACGACGCGAAGCGGCTGCGGCTCGACCCGATGGTCGCGCACAATGATTCCAGCCACACCACCGCCTTCACCGTCTCGATCGACTACAAGCCCGATGGCGGCACCGGCATTTCGGCCGACGAGCGCGCCTCCTGCTGCCGCGCGCTCGCCAATCCCAATGCCGGCGCCAATGATTTTGCCCGGCCGGGCCACATCTTCCCGCTGATCGCCCGCGACGGCGGCGTGCTGCTGCGCTCCGGCCATACCGAAGCCGCGGTCGACCTCTGCAAGCTCGCCGGCCTGCCGCCCGTCGGCGTGATCAGCGAATTGATGAACGACGACGGCACGGTGATGAAGGGCGAGCAGGTGGCCCGCTTTGCCGCCGCCAACAAGCTCAAGCACGTCACGATCGCCGACCTGATCGCCTATCGCCAGGCCCGCGAGAAACTGATCGAGCGGGTCGCGACGTTCACGACCGACAGCCCGATCGGCCCGCTGCAGGGCTATGCCTACCGCTCGCCATTCGACGAGATCATGCACGCCGCCTTCGTCTATAACGGCATCGGCGACGGCAAGAACGTGCTGACGCGGCTGCACAAGCCGAACATCGTCAAGGACATCTTCACCGGTGGGGCGCGCATGGAAGCCGTTCTGCGCCAATTCAAGAACGCTGGCCGCGGTGTGCTGGTCTACTTGCGCGACGGCGCGGCCGGTGTTCCCGTTGAGCCCGTTGGCACGCAGACTGCGGAGGCCGATCGCAACCGGCAATGGCGCGAGGTCGGCGTCGGCGCACAGATCCTGCGCGATCTCGGCGTCACCTCGATCCGCAATCTCACCTCATCCGTGCATGACTACAAGGGATTGTCCGGTTTCGGCATCGAGATCGTCTCCAACGAGAAACTCGAAAGCTGACCAGGGGAACCCAATGCAATTGCGCTTCCACTCACGGCGCTTTAATTTATCGGGTAATTCCGAAACGACGAGACGAAAGGGATCTTCATGAGCGTGCGCCCCCAGGCCAAGGACAAGCCGGCTGCGGCTTCTTTCCAGTGGGATGATCCGTTCCTGCTCGATGACCAGCTCACCGAAGACGAACGCATGATCCGCGACACCGCGCGCGCCTATGCGCAGGACAAGCTGCTGCCCCGCGTCATCAACGCCTATCTGGAAGAGAAGACGGATCGCGAGATCTTCAACGAGATGGGGGAACTCGGCCTGATCGGCGTCACGCTGCCGGAGGAATATGGCTGCGCGAATGCGAGCTATGTGGCCTATGGCCTCGTCGCACGCGAGATCGAGCGGGTCGATTCCGGCTATCGCTCGATGAACTCGGTGCAGACCTCGCTGGTGATGTACCCGATCTATGCCTATGGCGATGATAACCAGCGCAAGAAATACCTGCCCAAGCTCGCCACCGGAGAATGGGTCGGCTGTTTCGGCCTGACCGAGCCGGATGCGGGTTCCGATCCCGGCGGCATGAAGACCCGCGCCGAGAAGGTTTCCGACGGCTACCGGCTGACCGGCAGCAAGATGTGGATCTCGAACGCACCGATCGCCGACGTCTTCGTGGTGTGGGCGAAGTCGGCCGCGCACGACAACCAGATCCGCGGCTTCATCCTGGAGAAGGGCATGAAGGGCCTCTCCGCGCCGAAGGTCGGTGGCAAGCTGTCGCTGCGCGCCTCCATCACCGGCGAGATCGTGCTTGATGGTGTGGTGGTTCCGGAGAGTGCGCTGCTGCCCAATGTTTCCGGTCTCAAGGGGCCGTTCGGCTGCCTCAACCGCGCCCGCTACGGCATCTCCTGGGGCGCGATGGGCGCCGCGGAGGACTGCATGCACCGCGCGCGGCAATATACGCTCGACCGCAAGCAGTTCGGCCGCCCGCTCGCCGCGACGCAATTGGTGCAGAAGAAGCTTGCGGACATGGAGACCGAGATCGCGCTCGGCCTGCAGGCCTCGCTTCGCGTCGGCCGATTGATGGACGAGGGCAAGATGGCGCCGGAGATGATCTCCATCGTCAAGCGCAACAATTGCGGCAAGGCGCTCGACATCGCCCGCATGGCGCGCGACATGCACGGCGGCAACGGCATCCAGATCGAGTATCATGTGATGCGCCACGCCGCGAATTTGGAAACTGTGAACACCTATGAGGGCACCCACGACGTGCACGCGCTGATCCTGGGCCGCGCCATCACCGGCATCCAGGCGTTTTCGTAAGCGCTGATGTTGTGGAGCGATATGTAACCCCTTGCTCCGTCATGGCCGGGCTTGTCCCGGCCATCCACGTGTGAGCTTCCGGAAAGAAAGCGCGTGGATGCCCGGGACATCTGCGCGAAGACGCGCTTCGCGCTTTCGCCCGGGTACGACGAAATCAGCATCAGGTGTACAGCCATGGCCGACAACGACGACATCCCGTTCAACCGCGATTTTCCGCTCAAGCCCGGCGTGGTCGACGAAGCCCGCCCCGGCGTGCGGCGCGTCCTCTGCAACAATCCGAGCCCGTTCACCTTCACCGGCACGGTCAGCTACATCGTAGGCCAGGGCAATGTCGCGATCATCGATCCCGGCCCGGATGATGAAGCGCATGCCAAGGCGCTGCTCGATGCCGTGCGCGGCGAGACCGTGACGCACATCCTGGTCACTCACACCCATCGCGACCATTCGCCGAACACCGCGCGGATCAAGCAGGCGACCGGCGCGCCCGTTTATGCCGAGGGCCCGCACCGCGCTTCGCGGCCGCGGTTCGAGAGCGAGAAGCATAATCCGGAGTCCGGTGCCGACCGCGACTTCAGGCCGGACATCGAGGTCAAGAGCGGCGACGTGATCGAAGGTTCCGGCTGGGCGCTGGAGGCGGTGGCGACGCCGGGCCATACCGCCAATCACCTCGCGTTCGCCTGGCCCGAGCGCGGCATCAATTTCGTCGGCGATCACGTGATGGGCTGGTCGACCTCGATCGTGGCGCCGCCGGACGGATCGATGATCGACTACATGGCTTCGCTGGAACGGCTGGAGCAGCGGCCGGAGGAACTCTATTTCTCGGGTCATGGCCCCGAAATCACCGAAGGGCCGCGCTACGTCCGCTTCCTGGCGCGGCACCGGAAGGCGCGCGAGGCCTCGATCCTGCATCGCCTCGCCAAGGGCGAAGCCGACATCCCGACCATGGTGCGGGCGATCTATATCGGCCTCGATCCGCGGCTAACCGGCGCTGCCGGCTATTCCGTGCTGGCGCATCTGGAGGATCTGGTCGCCCGAGGGATCGCCAGGACCGACGGCGATCCGGTGATCGGGGGAACATACCGGCTGGCGTGAAGCGCAAATGACGGATGGGGCGGTCCATCCGCCATTCGCCTACGTCGTGCGCGTCAGTGCGTCACCAGCGGGCAGCCGCCCTTGTCGAGCGGACGGAACGCTTCGTCGCCGGGCACGGTGGCGAGCAGCTTGTAGAGGTCCCATTCGCCCTTGGATTCCGAGGGCTTCTTCACCTCGAACAGGTACATGTCGTGCACCATGCGCCCGTCGATGCGGATCTTGCCGTTCTTGGCGAAGAAATCGTTCACCGGCGTCGCCCGCATCTGCGCCATCACCTTCGGCGCCTCGTCGGTGCCAATGGCCTCGATCGCCTTGAGGTAATGCATCGTCGCCGAATAGAGCCCGGCCTGGATCATGGTCGGCATGTGCCCGACCTTCTCGTTGAAGCGCTTCGAGAAGGCCCTCGTCTCGTCGTTCATGTCCCAGTAGAAGGCATCCGTCACGATCAGGCCCTGGGTGGCCTGGATGCCGAGCGAATGCGTGTCGGTGATCTCCTGCAATAGCGCGATCATCTTCTGGCCGCTCTGGGTGAGGCCGAATTCGGCGGCCTGCTTCAGCGCGTTGGTGGTGTCGCCGCCGGCATTCGCGAGCGCCACGACCTTGGCCTTCGAGGCCTGCGCCTGCAGCAGGAAGGAGGAGAAGTCGGAGGTGTTGAGCGGGTGGCGCACCTCGCCGAGCACCTTGCCGCCGCTTTCCTTGACGACGTTGGCAGCGTCGCGCTCGAGCGCCATGCCGAACGCATAATCGGCGGTGACGAAAAACCAGGTGTCCTCGCCGCGCTTGACCATCGCCTTGCCGGCGACGTTCGACAGTGCGTAGGTGTCGTAGGTCCAGTGCACGGTGTTGGGCGAGCAGGCAACGCCGGTGAGGTCGGACGTGCCGCCGCCGGAATTGATATTGATCTTGTTCTTCTCGCGCGTCAGCGCCGAGATCGGCAGCGCGACTGAGGAGGTCGGCACGTCGAAGATCGCATCGACCTTCTCGTTGTCGTACCAGTTCCTGGCAATGGCGACGCCGACATCCGGCTTGTTCTGGTGATCGGCGAAGACCACCTCGACCGGCTTGCCCTTCACCTTGCCGCCGTAATCGGCGACCGCCATCTGCACCGCGGCGACCGAGCCCTTGCCGGTGGCATCGGCATAGAGGCTGGACATATCGGTGAGCACACCAATTTTGACCACGTCGTCGGAAATCTGGGCGTTGGCCGCGCCGCCGGAAGCGGCAAGCGCGAGACTCGCCGCAAGGGCGGCCGCAAGCGGTTTCATCGTTCCTTCTCCCTAACTTCTTGTTGAGGATTTTTATTAACGCCGCCAGTTCTATCCGGTGCCATCACGGCGGCAAAGCCCTGGACCGCGAACAAGGCCGCAGGGGAGGTTTGCTCACGCGCAGCCCGTAGCCCGGGGGGAGCGCAGCGCAACCCGGGACATCTGTATCAGCAATGACGAGCGGCCCCCGGGTTACGCTTTCGCTTCACCCGGGCTACGGCGGTCCCCGCAAGAGCGGGGCGAGGGAGAACCTCAAAGGGTCGGCAGCTTCTTGATGGAGACGTCGATCGCGCCTTCGGTTTCCACGATCACGCGCAGCGTCTTGGAATCGAAGGCGATGCCGGCGAGTCGCAGGCTCGTGATCTCGGTCGAAACCTTCACGCCGTCGTCGTTCTTCTGGTAATCGGCGATCGCGGCGGCGAGCTTCTCGCGGGCGTTGCTCGCGAACGGCTTCAGGTCGACGGTCATCTTCTCCGCGAGTGCGCGCTGCAGCTGCGGCACGGCGGCGCGCGCCGCAGCACCCAGCAGGCCGAAGGCGGCCTCGGATTCGACCGCCAGCTCGATATCGGTCAGCCGCACGATCTGCTGCGCCTGGTCCAGCACCGGCCGTCCCCAGATGTGCACGGTGGCCTCGGCGCCGAAGCCGAAGAAGCTCTTCTTCTCCTTTGCGTTCACCAGCAGCGAGATCAGAAGGCGATCACCGGAGGCCGCCACGCTCGCGTGCTTCACCGTGACGTCGACCGGACCGGAGCCATCCTCCGGGAAGGTCTTGCCGGCGAGCTGCGCCTCCAAAAGCTTTGTCAGCGACACAAAGGACATGTCGACAGGCATGCCGATGCTGACATGGCCCGGCGTCTGCGGTCCGATCAGGATCGTCGCCGGGAACGGGCAGTCCGGCTTGGTCGGCGCCTCCGTGATCCGGGTCTCCGCTTCGATGCCGAGCGTCAGCGTCACCGCGGAAGCGTCGACACGCGGCTGCGCCGCCAGCGCGCGGATCGGGCGAAGCTCCAGCCACAACGGCGGCATGTTCGGGACGGCACCCGCGCCCTGCAGCGGAATCGAGCGGCAGGCTTTCGCCCATTGCGCGCGCGCATTCTGCTCGAAGGTCGGATCGTTGCGCATCTTCGTCTGCACGGCGGTCAACTGGTCGGCGACGGTCTTGTCGATCAGCGGCTTGACCTGCGCCGGCACGTTGACGCGGACGCCTGCGACCGACAGGCCGGTGTCGCCGAGATTGACCTGCGCCTGCAGGTTTGGCTCGATACGCCAGGCTGCGGCCAGCCGGGGTCGCGAGGTGACGACCACATTGCCTTTGATCTCGGCGTTGGCATTGATCTGTTTGATGTTGATGTCGCCGATCTGCTTGGCCGCATTGGCGCCGAGCAGGCTACCGAGCACGTCGCCGATCGCGCCCGTCGCCTTTGCCGACAGCGAGCCTGTGACGTTCAGCGCACCCGTCAGCGGCGTGGTGAGCGACAGCACGTCCTCTGCTCCGGTCGCCGCGATCGGCCCACGCGAGGCGGTCCAGCCGATATCGGCATTCTGCAGGATCTGCGGCACCGGATTGTCGGCCTTGCCGTTGAAATTCTTCGGCGTACCGCGGTCGGCGACGTCGCGGATCGCTGACAGCGCAATGGCGACCGGCGCCATCACCACCGAGCTGCGCGGCGCCGGCGGCAGCGGCGGCAGTTCGGCCAGCGGCGGTGCCGGCACCGCGGCGTGCGGCGACAGCCAGTCCATAGCCTTCAGGCTGATCAGGAACGACGCCGCAATCACCACGACGCCAATCACTATCGTCTTCGGACGCATCGGCAGACGCATCATTCCCCCGGATCGAGAAACCCCCGATTTGCTTATTATAGGGAAGGGGAAAGATGCGCCAGTGCGGCGGGTCGGTGTCCGTGTTGCGGCGTTTCTGGGTCGCGTGCCGTTTGGTTGAACATGGCCGTCCGTAGCCCGGGTGAAGCGTCAGCCTAACCCGGGACCTGCGGCGCAGATGCAGACGTCCCGGGTTGCGCTGCGCTCCACCCCGGCTACGAGAGCCCGCGAAATGAAAACGGCCCCGGCCAATGCCGGAGCCGCTCTTGAATCCAGTCTTTCAGCGCTTATCGCACCGTCGTACCGAGATCGGCGCGGCGGTCGGTCATCGGCAGCACGATCACCTTGGTTCCGACGTTGACGCGGGAATAGAGGTCGATGACGTCCTCGTTGATCAGCCGCAGGCAGCCGGAGGAAACGTGGGTGCCGATCGTCTCCGGCGCATTGGTGCCGTGGATGCGATAGACGGTGCCGCCGAGATACATGGCGCGGGCGCCGAGCGGGTTGCCGGGGCCGCCGGCCATGTAGCGCGGCAGGTAGGGCTGGCGGGCGATCATTTCCGGCGGCGGGGTCCAATCCGGCCATTCCGCCTTCTTGGTGATGGTCTGGACGCCGGACCAGGTGAAGCCGTCGCGGCCAACACCGATGCCATAGCGGAGCGCCTGGCCGTTGCCGAGCACATAATAGAGATAGGTGTGCGGGGTATCGATGATGATCGTGCCGGGCGCTTCACGGGTCGCGTAATTGACGACCTGGCGGCGCAGACGCGCGGGCAGTTCGAACCGGCCCTCACCCTGCGGCGGCGCAGCCTCGACGGAGGGCGGCGGCGCGGCTTCGGTCGGCGGCGTCATGAGGAACGGGAAGAACGGCAGCGGTGCGGCCGCGCTCGATGTAGAAAAACCAATGGTGCCAATCGCCAGCGCGCCGAATGCGGCGGCGGCGAGACGCGAGTTTCGCTTAATGGAATTAAACATTATCGACCCCTGTCTGACTACACCCTGTGGCGCCGCTTGCGGTTTAGCGCCTCGTTGATGTGATCCAATACAGGTGAAGCGTTTCGGGACATTTGCACGAAATCGCCAAAATGGTTTCGTGGGGGTAAGGAATTGTTTCGTTAAGATTTCGTCGCTGCGCGGCGGCTGCCCAACCTACGTCCTTGACTTGCCGTTTGCGTCGCGGGCAAACTGTTGGTCCAATTAAAAGAAAATCAAACGCATCAGGCAAAAAGACCTGTTGCGGCAGGGAGTTTAGAAATGAAGCCATTCTTGAAATGGCTCGCAGCCGCGAGCATTCTCGGTCTCGGTATTTCCGCCCAAACCGCTTTAGCCCAGCAGCCCATCCGTATAGGTGTGCCGACCTCCATCCAGCTCCAGGTCGGGCGCGACACCCAGAATGCAGCGAAGCTGGCAACCGACGAGATCAACGCCAAGGGCGGCGTGCTCGGCCGCAAGCTCGAGATCGTCGTTGCCGACGAAACCGAGAATCCGGAGCAGGGGATCGCCGCGATCAAGAAACTCACCGCCGACGACAAGGTCGACGTGCTGATCGGCGGCTACACCTCCGGCGTCACGCTGGCGCAATTGCCGCACATCGCGCGCGCTAAGACCATCTATATCGGCGTCGGTGCCGCTTCGCCCGCAATCACCGCGAAGGTGAAGGCCGACTACGACAATTACAAATATATTTTCCGCGCCTTCCCGGTCAACGCGGCGCACCAGGCCCGCGCGCTTGTCGACTTCATCAACGGCAAGCTCAAGGGTGACATGAAGTACACCAAGATCGCGATCGTCGGCGAGAACGCCAAATGGGTGCAGGATCTGGTGCCGATCCTCAAGAAGGGCGCGATCGACGGTGGCACCGAGGTGAAGCTCGCCGAATTCTTCGACACTTCGACCGCGGACTTCTCGCCGCTGTTTGCCAAGGTCAAGGACAGCGGCGCGCAATACCTGATCGTGATCCTGTCGCACGCCTCGTCGGACGTGTTCGTCAAGCAGTGGCATGACGCGCAGGTGCCGATCCCGATCGGCGGTATCGACGTCAAGAGCCAGGATGCCGACTTCTTCACCCGCGTGGGCGGCAAGGCCAACAGCGAAACGGTGGGCATGTTCGCGATCCGTGCGCCGCTGACGCCGAAAACCATTCCGTTCTGGGATGAGTTCGTCAAACGCTACGGCACCGCGCCTGTCTATACCGGCATCGGGGCCTACGATGCGGTCTACGTCTATGCGGATGCGGTTGCCCGCGCCAAGTCGACCGAAGCCGATGCCGTCATCAAGGAGCTTGAGAAGACCGACCATGTCGGTATCGCCGGCAAGCTGGTGTTCGATGAGCTGCATGATGTCAAGACCGGCCCCGGCCTGCAGAACCTCTTGTTCGTGCAGTGGCAGCCGAATGGCGAGCGCGTCGTGGTCTGGCCGAAGGAATCCGCCACCGGCAAGATGATCGCTCCGCCCTGGATGAGCAACTGATCGCGTCTGTTCTCGTTGGTCGATCGGCTCACCTAGTGGTGTGGCCGGTCGCCCCGACTCGCGACGTTCGACAGGGATAGCATGCTTGAAATTCTGATCTATGGCGCGGTGTCGAGCGCGATCTACGCCATGCTCGCGGTCGGCTTCACGCTGATCTTCGGTGTGGCGCGGATCCTCAACCTCGCCCATGGCGCGTTCTACGCGCTCGGCGCCTATGCGGCCTATGTCTTCACCGGCCTGTTGCATTGGCCATTGCTCATCGCGGCACCGCTCGCGGTGCTGGTGGTTGCACTGTTCGGCGTGTTGATGGAGCGTTTCCTGGTCCGTCCGCTGCGCTATTCGCAGCTCGCGGTCCTCATGATCACGCTTTCGGTGTCGCTCGCGGTCGAGCAGGGGCTGTTCATCACCTTCGGTTCCGAATACCGCAACGTGCCGTCCTTCGTGGCGGACAAGATTTCCATCGGTGGCGTCGACATCGGCGGGCAGCGGCTGCTTGCCTTGATCGCGGGCGTGCTGGTGCTCCTGCTGCTGTGGCTGTTCATCCAGCGCACGCGGCTTGGGGCTGCCATCCTCGCGGTGTCGCAGGATCCGGAAGCCGCGCAATATATGGGCATCCCCACCAACCGCATCTTCTCGGTGGTGATGGCGATATCGGCCGGCACCGCGGCGCTCGCGGGCGTGCTGGTCTCGCCGTTCCTCACGGTGCAGCCGACCATGGGCCTATTGCCGATGGTGAAGGCCTTCGCCATCGTCATCGTCGGCGGGCTCGGGTCGATCCCTGGCAGCATCCTGGCCGCGCTCCTGCTCGGCTATTCCGAGACCATCGTCGCCTACCTCATTTCGTCCTCATGGACCGAACTGGTGTCGCTGGTCGCCGTCGTCACGACATTGATGATCAAGCCGTCCGGATTGCTCGGTCGGCGGGCGGCGTTCTGATGAAGCAGCTTTCTATCGTCGACCTTTCCGGCGCCATCGTCGTCGTGGCGCTATTGGCGCTCGCGCCGGTGCTGCTCAACAGCAGCTACTTCACCGGCGTCCTCACCGTCTGCGTGATCTACGCGATCTGGGCGGCGAGCTGGGACTTCATGTCCGGGCTCACCGGCCGCGAGAATTTCGGACACTCGCTGTTCATCGGCGCCGGCGCCTATACCGCGGGCTTCCTCGCCACCGCCTGGTACGCCAATCCCTGGTACAGCCTGCCGACGGCGGTGGTGGTCGCGGTCGCCTTCAGCCTGATCGTCGGCTTCCCGACGCTGCGGCTGCGCGGGCCGTATTTTGCGCTTGCCATGCTGTCGGCCTCCGCCATCATGCAGCGGCTCTGCCTGATCTTCTGGGAGTATAGCGGTGGTGAGGAAGGACTTTACGGCCTCGATCCGCTGATCCAGTCGCCGCTGCACTACTACTGGTTTGTGCTCGCGATCCTCGTCGCGGCAGTGGCGATCCTCACCGCGCTTGCGCAGTCGCATTGGGGACTGTTGCTGCGCGCGATCCGCGGCGACGAAGCGACCTGTCAAGCCGCCGGCATCAACGTCACCTTCTACAAGATCGCTTCGCTGACCATCAGCGCGGCCTTCGCAGGCCTCGGCGGCGCGCTCTACGCGCATTACCAGTTGCAGGTGAGCCCGCCGCTATTTTCCGTCGTGGTGTCGATCACGGTGATCATCATGGTCTATGTCGGCGGCATCGGTTCGATCTATGGGCCGGCGCTCGGGGCGATCATGCTGACGCTCTTGACCGAGCTGCTGCGCACGTTCGGCGAATACCGGCTCTGGGTCTATACGCTGACCTTGATGCTGATCCTGTTCTTCCTGCCCAACGGGCTGATCGCACCGCTGTGGCGGCGGCTGACGGAGCGCTTCCGATGAGCGCCATTCTTGAAGTGAAAGACCTCTCCAAGCGCTTCGGCGGTCTCACGGCCACCAAGAACGTCAGCTTCTCGCTGGAGCCCGGCGAACTCACCGGCATTCTCGGGCCGAACGGCGCCGGCAAGACCACGCTGTTCAACCTGCTCACCGGCTTCATTGCGGCGGACACCGGCAGCGTCCTGTTCGAGGGGCAGGAACTCCGCGGGCTGGCGCCGCACAAGATCGTCAACCGCGGCGTCGCCCGCACCTTCCAGCTTACGCGTCCCTTCCTCGGTATGACGGTGCTTGAGAATGTCGTCGTCGCCTGCCTGTCGCCGCGGGCGCGCGATGCGCATGACAAGGAGGCGCGTGCGCAGGAGCTGCTCGACCATGTCGGGCTCGGCGCCAAGGCGCGCGAGCCGGTCGAGACGCTGCCTTATGGCGATCTGCGGCGGCTGGAGATCGCGCGTGCGCTTGCGACCAAGCCGAACCTGTTGCTGCTTGACGAACCCTTCGCGGGGCTCGGCAGCAGCGAGATCGAGCCGCTGGCGCAATTGATCAAGCGGCTGCACCGCGAGCAGAAGCTGACGATCCTTTTGATCGAGCACAAGCTGCGCGAGTTCATGGCGCTGGTCTCTCGCGTCATCGCGATCGATTTCGGCGAGATCATCGCGATCGCGCCGCCGGCCGAGATCGTGCGGAACCCGCGCGTGATCGAGGCCTATATCGGGAAGACGGAAGCCGCGCATGCCTCTGCTTGAAGTCAGAGATCTCAGCGTCCGCTACGGCAAGGCGCTGGCCGTGGAGCAGGTCAGCGTCACCGTGGACAAGGGCGAACTGGTCGGCGTGCTCGGCCCGAACGGCGCCGGCAAGACCACCCTGTTGAAAGCGATCTCGCGGGCGATCGGCTCGACCGGCACGCTGAAATTCAAGGGTGAGACGCTGGAGCGTCTGCCGCCCTATGACGTCGTCGCCCGCGGTATCTGCCACTGCCCCGAGGGGCGGCGGCTGTTCCCGGAACTATCTGTCCTGAAGAACCTGCAGCTCGGTGCCTATCTCAGGAGCAACAAGGCCGAGATCGCCGAAGACCTCGAACGCGTCTTCGCGCTGTTCCCGGTGTTGAAGGAACGCCAGCAGCAGCAATCGAGCACGCTGTCGGGCGGCGAGCAGCAGATGGTGGCGATCGGTCGCGCCATGATGGGCCGCCCGGAATTGCTGCTGCTCGACGAACCCTCGGTCGGTATCGCGCCGCGGCTGAAGGGCCTGATCTTCGACGCCATCGAGAAGATCAGGAAGGACGGCACCGCGATCCTGATCGTCGAGCAGGACGCCACCGCGACCTTGCGCATTGCCGACCGCGTCTACGTGCTCGAGCACGGCCGCACCGTCCGCGAAGGCCGCGCCAAGGAACTCGCCGGCGACGAATATATCCGGCAGGTGTATCTCGGCGTTTGAGCAGGCCGAGGGGCGAACTCGGCTTCACCTCGCCCCGCTTGCGGCAGGGCTGTCCGGGGAATGAATCGCTATGTCGCAGTGCATGCTCGGCAAAACCGAGGCAAATCGGTCTTTTCTGGTTGTCGAGACACAGAAGGCCGAGCATGCGATTTCGCGGTAGCATTTTTGGGAAGCTCCTTGAACCGATCAGTCGACGGCGGTTTCAGACAGTTGTGGATGGTCTGGACGGGGATGGCTACGACAAGTCCTTCAAGAGCTGGGATCACCTGGTGG
>NZ_AXAP01000124.1 GCF_000472865.1 Bradyrhizobium elkanii WSM2783
GAGCCCATCGATGACGTAACCAACATCCCTTACCCGCCGAGGTCTGCGAGAGGATGAGACGACCATGGAGGATCGGTCTTCCCGGCGCATGCGAACACTGGTGACCCGAATGGCCCGCTCGAGGCCTGTCCGCTAATCAGTTCGAATGCGCGCTGATATCCATGATGGCCCGGAGCCCAGCACGCTCCAATCAGAGGCCGGATACATTGATGCAAGACCGCATCTGCCAGGTTGACGAAACCGCTTGCAACGCGCGGCCGGACCATACATTCGGGTCATTCGCGTCGGCATTGCCATGTCCGCCTTCTGGTCCGCTGTCGACAATACCCGACCTTACCGACCGAGAGCTGGGTGTGGATCTCGACCGATTAGGACGGCAAGATAAAAGCGACGGTGTCGCTCTGTGCCATCCGGGGTCGTAAGTGTTTGTCTGCACATTGTTTCAGATGGCACTGCAGCGGCACCGTATGAAGCGGTCTGGTGCCGCCCGAAGCGAGAAAGCATTCAAAATCAACGTTCCGAGCGCCATCGTTCACAGCATAGCGTCTTGTTGCGCGTGCTCGGCGGGATGTCCGGCCATGATCGCATGGGAGGCCGCTGCCGATGAAGATGGGCACTATCGCTTCGCCGTGGCGCTATGATGGGGCGGCCGTTGCGCGCTCCAACCGGCAAAGCTCGCGACTCCTCACGACTTTTCCCTACGCCTTTGCGTGCGGCGGCGGGCGCGATTTCGGAGGGTGGTCCCGTTATCCCCCAGAAGGCTGCCCTTTCGATGGCTGCTCTCTCGATCTTCCCGCTATCGACGCATGGCCCCAGGGTCGATCCATTGGAACCTGCGATCGGGCCGATCGTTGCCGACAGATTAGCTGCAGCAGATCAAAGGTCGGATCAATGACGACAGCGGATTGGCCTCTTCCGGAGCGCTTCACGTTTCGGGGGCATTCGATCGCTTGGGGAGCAATGGGCGAGGGGTCGCACGCAATTTTGCTGCATGGTACGCCCTTTTCATCATCGGAGTGGCGCAGAATTGGACCCTTGCTGGCCCGACAGCGACGTGTCTTCTGCTTCGATATGCTTGGCTATGGTAGGTCCGACAAGCCCAACGGCGACGTGTCCCGTGGCGTTCAGAATGAGCTTTTCGCAGCCCTTTACGGTCATTGGGGCCTACAAGACCCGGATGTCATCGCGCACGATTTCGGTGGCTCCACGGCGCTGCGCGCTCATTTGCTTAACGGGCTGAACTATCGATCGTTGGTGCTCATCGATCCGGTCGCAATCAGCCCGCAAGGCTCGCTGCTCGTCCAAGCCGCCAAGGAACACGAGGAGGTCTTTAGCGGCCTGCCATCCTACGTTCACGAAGCAATCCTGCGTGCCTACATCAGCGGCGCCGTTGCGAACGCGTTACGAGACGACGAGATTGAGCTGTATCTTGCACCGTGGCTGGGAGCCGAAGGCCAAAAAGCTTTTTGGCGCCAGATCGCGCAGATGGACGACAGATACTCGGAGGAGGTCGAGTGGCGATACGGCGAGATTCGCTGTCCCGTCGCCATCCTTTGGGGAGAGAAGGACGAGTGGATTCCACTTGAAGACGGTCGCGAGCTTGCGCGCCGGGTTCGAAACGCTCCCTTTCACATCGTACCCAATGCGAAGCATCTCGTGCAGGAAGACGCGCCGGAAGCAATCGTATCGACGGTACTTGGCTTCTGGCGGGGCCTGGAGAAGCGGGATTAACGTCCGCGTCGAGCTTGTCGGGTCCGCTCTCTCGGCCGTTGTCCACTGCACCCGATATCTGTCCGAGACTCGTGCGCTGCCCCACTGCGGCCCTCGACGTTTGATGCGGCATTTGCCTAGTAGGCCACGAAATCGTGCAACATCGCGGAATGGCGCGCCGCGCCGGGTGAAGATGAGAACTACGCCTACGCTATAGCCCTGCTTTAAGCTAGTGGTCAAAGTCTGACGCTTGGTACCCCACCAATTGACGCCGCGAACCGCGACAATGGTTAGGCGGCATTGGATGAGCGGGTTGCGGAAGCTGTCGTTTCTCTAGACTAATGGTACGATCTTCGCCCGGTTCTGGGCTGTCTCGGGCATAGCAACTCGAAGCACACTGGCTATACCACCGGACGCCGCTTCGAGGAATTATAGGAGTGATCCGGACTGGGACGAGTAAGTGCGCTACAGGCCCGCTCTCGTTTTTGTGGCGCCACAACGGGCCTTCCGAACGGCTCGGCACGGGTGTTAGGCGCTGCTATTTCGGCAGCGGGCCAAGCGCCAATTTTCCCGCGTCTGTCAGAGAGCCGCATCTGAAGATTGCACCCATGTTTTCCTTCTGACCCGGGAAGTCTCCATCCCACGAATAATAGATGCTGGCGGCCAATCGTCCCTGATCGACAAAATGCTTCAGGGTCGCACGCTCAGCCTCGACAAGATGGAGCCGCACTTCGTCGTTCACCGGGCATGACTGATCCCGGTTGTTAAATGCCCATTCCGTCAGCCAGCAAGGCTTGCTTGAGGTGCAAGCGTGAAAAATGACTTCGAGAACGGCAAGACGTTGCGCGAGAGTCTGATGGGGATCGCCGCTCGTATAGGCATGGACGCCATAGCCGTCGACAAATTGATCTGCGCCGTGCTGGCGCATGAACGTAACTGTGTCAGCGACACTGGTGGCGACCTGGCCGTTGAAGGATTTCGGCCCTGCGAGCCCGACATTTGACAGACCGCCCGTGATGATCGGCGTTTCCCTATTCAATCTCGAATGATCACGAACATCTTTTATGACCGCCAGGATCTTGATGTACTGCAGGTAGCCAGAGGCGACCCTCCGCGCCTCCCCGTCTTTCGGATTGTCGAGGTCCGCCAATCCCAGAATGCGCCCTGAGCCGTGCGCGGGAAAGTCGGCGTTGTATCCGACGGTGTTGAACTCGTTACCGATCTCGAACGCGGTCAGCTTCACGCCCGCGTCCTCCAGCGCGGCGAGCTGTGCCGCAAATGCCGCTTTGAACCCGGTTGGATCAGCATCGATGAGCGCGGGGACCCTCCATCGGCGGCCGACGGTGGCATCGACTTCACTTGTATGTTGTCCGGTTCCGCCAAGTGTCGGATAGATGATCGCCACCATGCCAATTCCGCGACGATAAGCCTCGACGACGAAGCGATTGAATTGTGCCTCGGCCTGTGAGGGAAATCCTTCTCGGATCGTCTTTACTCCATAGCTGGCCAATTCGTTGAGTTTCGTATCCTGTTGAGCCGACGCGGTGGTCCCATAGCCGCGCAGATTGACTCCAATGATTGGCTGGCCTTGAGGCGCTGCGTAACTCTGCGAGGTAAACAAAAACGTCCCTAAAACAAATAGAACGACCGTTTTCACCGCGACTTTCATACTGAACCTCCACGGCGACGCTCGATCGGTCGGTACGCGTGAAATGGCCCGTTCAGATTCCGGCCGGACCAAAGCGCTCATCTGGTTGCCATGTTCTCGCCACCCTCTTTACTCCGATTGACGACGTCCTTTTATGACGGCTTCCCCCGTTCTTGGGCTACTCCGATCGCTGGAAGGCGATGGGGGGCGGAACTGCAACCACAACACACTCGCGCCGCCGTAGGCCCCATGAAGATAGGCGCAAAAATTACGCCGTGGTTCGACGGCGCCGTCGATAAAACGCAATAGGGATGATGTTAAAAAGGCTTAGCAACGCGGGAGTGAAGTACCATGAAACGAGCGATCTCCGGAATCTTTTCGGTTGTGGCGCTGTCCTTGGCCGTGCCGGGCCTGGCTTCGGCAAGAGGATGTGATGCCGGGGTCAACGTGAATAGCTTTCAGAATTTTGACGCCGCGGCACAAGAGGTCATCGTCCAGCAACTGATCACTTCAGGCGTGCGCTGCGTTCGAACCTCCTTACGGCCGGATGACAAGAACATTCACCTTGCGAAGGAGCTGCAAGACAAAGGTGTTGGTCTGGTTCTGGTCACCGGCGCCGAGTTCTATCCCAACGCTCCGGTACGACCCGCAGACGCCGCTCGCCATATGCGGAGCGCCCGTTCCCTGAGCGCGATTGATCCCGAGCGTTCCCGCGCTGCTTACCAGTCCCTGTTCGACAAATTGGACGCCAACGGGATTGTTCTCTCTGGAATCGAGGTTGGAAACGAGGTCAATTGGACCGATTTCAACGGTGATTTCCCCGTCCCGGGTCAGGGAAAGGCCTTCAACTTAGAAGATCTCTCGCGGGATCCCGAAGCCCAACAGGTTGCCCGTGGGTTTCTCCAATACCTGAAGGCCTTGGCGGCATTGAAGACGGTCCGAGATCATTCCAAGCTCAACCGGCAAACACCCATTATTTCCGCCGGGATGGCGGCGGTCACCGGTGCCGACTGGCAACGGAAACTGAAGGTCGATGGCGTATCTATCCCTGCAACTTACGCGTACCTGCGCGCTCATGGGCTCGACGAAATCGTTGACGGCTATGGCGTGCACTACTATCCGCCGGAAGTGAATCCGAGAGACAAGACGGCCGCGGCACAGCGCCAATCGGTACTCGACAATCAGATTTTTCCGCCGGGGAATGCGAAGCCATACTGGCTTACGGAATGGGGCTTTTCCAGCACAGCAACCTCCTCGGCGGAAGATCAGGCGCGCATACGCTCCGTGACCGAGATGCGCGGCTATTTCCAGCGTCTCTTTAGGGAGGGGCGTTTGAAAGGTGTCTTCTGGTATGTCTGGAATGAACCGGATCGGTCTTCCATTTACCGCAACGGCGCCCTAATGGAGGCCGGCAAGCTAGCTACAGCACCAATGACAGCGCAATAAGTTTGACGCCCGCCTTATCTCTGCGAATCGCAATCGCGTTGTAGAGTTGAGGATATCAGCAATAACTTTTGATCGACCACCGTACGTAGCAAGTATTTTTTCTCCGCTCTACGCTCCGCCGCTACGCTTGCTAAAACCTCGTTGAACTGCCCCGTTTTCTGCCTCTTCTAAGCCTCCCTGTGAACGGGTGCGCCTCGACAATGGCGGCTATCGGCGGGATCACCTGCGCACCCTGGCGCAGTGTGTCCAGGTTGCGGACGACGAGGTCCGCATCATGGGATCGAAATCGGAACTGCTGCGAACCCTGGACGCCGCTTCAAGCGTAGAAACGGCGGCGTTCGGCGTTCATAGTTCTGTACTGAAATGGCGCGCCCGGAACGATTCGAACGTCCGACCCTCAGATTCGTAGTTAGCACCGAGCATTCTTGCCTCACCACTCACGTTAACTCAGTTGCGATCAAGAGCCGTCAGAAGACTTGCTAATACCTTGCGCGGCACCATCTTCGAACGAAGCACCTCCAGTCCATTGACACCAAGAGCATTTATGAGCGGTCACGAGTTATCTGCTTCTCAAGTAGATTCTGCTTCCGCATTGCTTCCGAACGCGGAAGCGATTCCATCACCTGCAACAAAGAGAGCCCGCGTTGTAGATCGCAATGCCTTCACAAAGGCAACTGTCCGCAAGATGTGCTGCCCCGCGGGGCAAGCTGAAAGGTTTTTCTGGGATGCGGACTGCCGTGGTCTAGGCATACGGGCCCTAAGTTCGGGAAGACGATCCTGGATCTTCCAATACAGGGACCAGCACGGCCGAACGCGGCGGATCGTGCTCGGTGATCTATCTGTGGTTAGCCTGGACGATGCCCGCGAAGAAGCGCGGCGCAAGGCCGCGAGCATCACTCACGGTGCAAACCCTTCTGTCGAACGCAAGGCTAAGCGGAACGCCGGTACGGTATTGGAGCTGATCGAAACCTATTTGTCACAAGCAAAGGCCCGGCTTCGACCTCGTTCCTACAGAGAGACGGAACGAAACCTGCGCAAGCATGCGGCAAGCCTCCATCACGAGCGCGTGGAGGCCGTGCGCCGACGCGACATATCCGAGGTGCTGGAACGCATTTCGGAAAAATCGGGTCCAATAGCCGCCAACCGCGTAAGGGCAGCGCTGAGCGCCCTGTGGAGCTGGGGGCTTCGGACAGGGCGCGTTGACGGGGACGCTAACCCGGTAACATTTACACTCCAGCACCCAGAACGGACCCGCGAGCGCACGCTCAATGATGTGGAAATACGTGCCATCTGGAACGCGACAGAGACCAGCGAGGACTACGCCCGCATTGTGAGGCTATGCCTTCTCACCGGATGCCGCCGCGAGGAGATTGCGGGTCTCCGGTGGCGGGAGATCCTAGCCGACAAGATCGCGATCGGCGCGGACCGCATGAAGGGCAGGCTCCCTCATGAAGTGCCGCTGGTACCCATGATTGAAGTCGCCTTGCCGCCGCGCCCGGAGAATGCGGATGGCTTCGTCTTTGGCAGACGGGGAACCGGTTTCTCCGGCTTCAGCGACAGCAAGGAAAAGCTTGACGCAAAACTCAAAAAATCTGGCCTCAATATACAGCCTTGGGGCCTCCACGACCTGCGGCGGACCTTCTCGACCCGGCTGCACGATGCCGGCGCCGATCCGATCGTGATCGAGGCCTTGCTCGCGCACAAGCAACAGGGTGTCGCCGCGGTCTACAACCGTGCCTCATTCCGGGAGGCAAAGAGGTCCGCCTTGCTGCGATGGCACCAGTTACTTATGGAGATCATAGGGCATGACCAAGAAGCGCGTCGATACTGAACTCGCCGAAGAGAAATCCGCCTTCGCGAGCTTTCCCATCGTCGAAGACGTTTATCCCATTGTGGTCATGCCGGCGGACGTTAAGGCGAGCATCGCGCGCGCCGCCGCTGCGGAGGCAGTGGGCGAGGAGATCCCCGCAGATACAACCAAGGACCTGCCCCACGATTTTCGAACCGCTGTCACGGACCAAGACGTTCAAGATGCGCGAGATCGCCATTTCAATGGCTTGGAAGCGGCCGGAAAGGGAAAACGCCAGCAGCCTCGAATGATAAACAGGCTACGAGCGACGGACGTGTTCGTTCAGCGCGAGATAGCCGACGGAACTTTGTTCGCTGTGGGACCGAACAGCACAATGCACCGAAAGGTCCGGGAATGGCTAAATGGAAAGGCTGCTCGCACAAAAGATAACAGGAAGTCTCGACGAAAGCGGATAGCAGACGGGGCAGTGCGAGCACTGCTGAGGCAAATTAGAGCCCTCCGCGGCGCTACGGGCGATTAAATTGCCCCATCCCGGTTCTGCTAATCCGTGATCTATGAGGAGCCCTCAAGCAAAATCATGAGGGCCTTCCATGTCTCTGGATGCTTTAGACCCGATACTCAGTGAGCGAGAGCTAGCCGCTTGGCTACACACTTCTCGTCCTACCTTGCAACGCCAACGGTCTGATGGGAGCGGCCCGGAATTCGTTCAATTGAGCGAGCGCCGCATCGGTTACCGGAAATCTGCCGTCGAGCGTTGGCTGGCATCGCGCACAACCAATCGGATTGGCGATCACGATGGGCATGAGCGGCACGAGTCCCTGCCTGCTGCGAACATCTCTGGCTATCCTAATTCCAGTTCCGTGGCGTCAATCAACCCACTGCGATTGGAAAGGGGCCAGTCGAAGCTCGGGGTGAGCCATGACTAGGCCCGCTATTGTCGCCCCTAGGCCAGCGCAGCAAGACCAGAGAGGCCCGCCGCCCGACATTGCCGCTACGGTAACAACCAGCGCCGAAGCCAGTACGAAAGCCACCGCGGCACTAGGCTCCGTTGAAGTGACGGCGGCGAGCGGTGACACCGGAGTTACCGGCACGGTAACTAGCCCCCGGCAGGGAGCGTCGTCGACCGACGAAGAACCTGCCACCGGCAACAACAAGCAGTTCATGGAGCAAGTGGTGGTCTGGCCTGGAAGCGCAACTGCTCCCGGCTGGATCAACCTCCACTGCCACCTCAAGAACACCGACCCGTCGAAGAACGGGGGGAAAGACTACGTCGTCGGCTGGCCGAAGAAGACGGTGGACGACTTCCTTAGCATGGCCTCTTGGGTGGAGAGCACCAGCCAGTTTTTCGATGTTTGGTTCTGCACCTCGCAACAGCACAAGTGCGGGACAAGTAAGACGGGCAAGGCCAAAGCCGTCCGCAACGCGCAGAACGCCACCTGGTTGAAGGCCATCTGGATCGACTGCGACGTCAAACCCGACGACACAACTGGTAAGCACTACACTTCGATGCAAGAGGCGCGGGCCGCTATCGTCGCCTTCTATAAGGCTGTCGGCCTTCCGGCGCCGAGCGCCGTGGTGGACAGCGGAGGCGGCTTGCATGTCTATTGGATCGCGGACGCGCCGATGGCGCCGGATGAATGGCGCGGCTACGCCGAGGGCCTGAAGGCCGTTCTGATCCGGGAGGGTATAAAATGCGATGCCGGACTCACCACTGATTGCGCCCGTATCCTTCGTACGCCGGGTACGCTGAACCATAAGTATGCTCCGCCCCGGCCCGTGAAGTTGATGCATTGGGGGCAGCTGTACGACTTCCCGGCGGCGCTCTCCGTTTTGCGCGGTCTAGCGCCGACCAAATCTGCAGTGAAGGCCTCCTCGCCCTCCTTGGTTCCGGCGATCGAACCCGGCCAGGAGAGCCGCTTCGAGAATGGACCTGATTCCGCTTTCGCGTCGCTGACTGGGGTTGACGACCTCGCCGCTGGCATCGCTCGACGTAGCGGCGTCCCGCTCGACCCGGGCCCGATCTTCGAGAAATGCGGCTTCATGCGCCATGCGCGCGACACGGGGGGCGTGGACTATGACAATACGCTCTGGATGTATTCGGTGCTGTGCGCCACGTTCCTGGAGGACGGCAACGCGATAGCCCACGAGATTTCCAAAGGTCACCCCAGCTACACCGAGGCTGAAACCCAGCGGATGTACGAGCGGAAACTGGCAGACCGCGCCGAACGCGGTATCGGCTCGCCCGGTTGCGCAACTATCAAGGGAGCTGGTTGTACCTCATGCGCGACCTGCCCTTTCTTCACGCAAGGCAAGTCACCGCTTCACCTTACCGGCGCTGTTACCGCCACGGTAAATCCTGGCTCGACGATGGCAGCACCGGCGATCTGGTCACCAGCAGACCTGAGGGTGAAGTTCTCGAACATCCGGCACCGTCGTACCTTGTATGGCTACGACCTGGTTCGCGGTGAGATCACCGTCCTTGCATCGCCAGGTGGCTTCGGCAAGTCCTCCCTCGCCATCGGCATGGCCATCTCGATCGCGACCGGCAAGGAACTCCTGGGCGAGAAAATCCGCGGCAGCGACCTGAAGGTCTTGCTCATCAACGCCGAGGACAGCACCGACGAAATTTGGCGGCGCGTGTGGGCCTTTTGCCTGGCGCATGGCGTGACCGAACTCGAACTGGATCGCCTTTACGCCGCAGGCGCCGACGATCCCTGCGTCCAAAGCCTCGCTTTTCTGCAAACCAACGACAAGGGCTACTCGAAATTGGACGCAGCCGGGCTCGCCCAACTACGAGCGCAGCTTCAAGTCCTGTCGCCGGACGTCATCGTGCTCGATCCGCTCGTGGCACTGTGCGCGAGCGGCAACATGAACGACAACGCCAGCATGTCGCTCGTGATGCGCGCGCTGAAGGGACTGGCGGCCGAATTCGACTGCGCCATTTTGATCGTGCACCACACCCGCAAGAACGCGGAGGCCGGTGCGGCCGACGCCATCAGCGGCGCGGCTTCGATCGTCAACCTGGCGCGGCGTGCAATCATGCCCGTCATCGTGTCCGCGGAGGAAGCCCCAGCACTCGCGATACTCCCGTCAGAGCGGCTCCGTCATTTCAAATTGGTCGACGCGAAATCCAACCTGGCGCCCCGCAGCACCGATCTGCCAGTCTACCGCTTGCACAGCGTCGAGCTGCCAAACGACGAGCCTCCAACGTATCCTTTCGGAGACAACGTGCAGGCTGTCGTTCGTGTGCAATTGCCATCCCAGGTCAGCGGAGGCGGGTCAACGGACGACCCAAAAATACGACAAGCAATCCTCGACCTCGTCAAGCGCGGCAAAACGATCGACGGCAAGGTCTACCCGTACAGTCCGAGCCCGGCCGGTGCCGACAACGTCCGCTCGATTATGGAGGACGCCGTCGCTGCCGTGGAGGCCGCCACAGCTCCGCGGCAATGGGCTCCCGGCGACCTCGAAGCCGTGGTCAAGGCGGCCATCAAGAACATGCAGAGGGAAGGTGCCTTGGCATCCAGCGAGATCAAAGGCACGGGGCGATTTCGGAGAGGGCAAGGACTTCAGGTCAACCCCTCACTCACCGCTAACGGAGATACCGATGCAGCCGAGACTGAAGTCGCCGACTAGCCCGGTGGTCAATTGGTCAATTCTCGGTCAATTGATGGTCCAATCCCCTGCGGCAGTGGTGGTGGTCAATGGGCCCCCCTTTAGGGGGCCATTGATCACCTGCCGCCCTCACAGCCTCCATTGGCCACGGTCACTGCCGACAGCCTTCGTAGGGTGCCCCGCTGCCGTCGTCGGCTACGCCGTTGTGGTGCTGGCCGAGCGCATTACCCGCCAAAAGCGTCACAGATCGACTACCGCGGAGCCGGACGCCTTATCGCCGGGAGGCACGAATGTCCTTTCTTGAAGAGATGCGGAAAGCAGGCAGGCAGCTCGATGCTCTGCCCCCCGACCCCTGGCGGAAGATTATTGCCCACGCCATCGACGGCGTGGAAGCCATGAGCACCGTTGCACTCCTCGACCTTGTAGGGGCGCGCCCCACGACCAGCAACGCGCGCCGGCTCGCCGCGATCATGCGGGACCTGAAGTTCATTCCGATTCAGTCCCGCCGCCTGCTGCCCGGCGGCTTTCGCGACACCGTCACGCGGGGGTGGGCACGGCCGCTGCGCGGCGTCAAGGTGGAAAGACAAGGCGCTGCGGCGACGAGGATCAATGAGAAGAAAGGACCTCGCCATGTTTTCTGAACCAGGTCATCCCGACCCCCCTCTTTCGGATTGGGCGAACTTTTCGCATTTCTTGCCGTCCAAGCTCGATGAAGTAATTGATCGAGAAGACATCGACCTGCCTTGGGAAGTGCTGCCGCTGGCGAGGGGCGCTGTCGTGCCAAGCCAGCGCTGGCTCCTCTCCATGGGTTTCCAACCCGGCAAGTACAGGCCCCGCGGTTGGCGGCGCGTGAGCGCGGACCTCTATCGAATGACGCTTTTCCGATCGAGGGTCGCCGGGACAACCTTCGAGATCCGTCGCCTACCGGGGGCAGACCTGTGGCTCATCTTACGGTGGCATCAGCTCTGCGCGGGCATGCTTGGCGATAGCGAAGCGCTGGTCTACTTCTTTGGCGCAAGCCCATTGCTCACCAGGCACTTCAGAGAGGCAATCCACTTGGCGAAGAAGTATGGGATGACCGAGCCCCCGATCGGGCTTAGTTGGGCTAAGGCGCTCCCAAGAAGAGTTTTTTCGGCTATGAGATATGTCGAAGCGCGCGCTGGGCGCGAGCGTCGCACTGGTGCAGCGGTAGGCCGCGCTTATGCGTGCCGATGAGGCACGCCGCAAAATAACCAAGGTCGCAACCCGACGGCCCAACGCGACGCCACCGCCACGTCAGGACGCAAAAAATGGGAGCTAGGTGGCAAGCGCTTGCCGCCAGGCAGCGATAGCTGCCCTGGCTTCGACGGGTCGGAGCGCATCCGCACCCAGACGCTTTTGGACGTACTTGAAGTCCCGCAGCGCGCGCGTACCGCGGGTACATATCGGCACCTTGCGAAGGTGATGGGCGAACTGGGCTGGACGGCAGTACGCGTTCGCGACAAGGAGCAAGTTCGCGGCTACGTCAGGACCCCGTCTAATCGCCACTGATGTGCCGGTCGCTGCACGCCGGTTCAGGATCGAAAACGAGGTGCATGACCGTTCAGTCGTGGACTTGAACATACGTCTTGGATCATCGGTGCGCGATCTTCGCCGTCAAGCGCAGGAGGGCTTGTAAGATCGTTTTGTTCGCTATATGTTCTTAGCGATCCTGATCGAAACGCCCCCATAATGGCTGATCAAATCGTCATCACGGAGAAATCGAGCCAGGCGAAGGACGTTCGCGCAGCCGTTGGTTCTCGCTACGGAAACATTCTCCCGGCCGAGGGTCATTTGTTCGACCTGCTCGAACCGGAAGACGTGGTGCCGGAATGGAAGCGCTGGTCGCCGGTCCTGCTGCGCCCAGAAGGTCTTTACGGTACCCGGCCGGCAGAGGGCGGCAATAAAGCCGCCAAGCTCAAAGCCATTCGAGAGGCCCTTCGGACCGCCAAGCAGGTCTGGCTCGCCACCGACTGCGACCGTGAAGGCCAACTGATCGGTCAGGAAATTCTCGAGCATTACGATTACCGCGGCCGGGTACTCCGGGTACTGTTCACCGCGCAGGACGCGCAGACCATCCGCGATGCGTTCGAGCGGGCAAAACCCAATACCGAATATGCCAGGCTTTACGCCGCTGCCGTCGCCCGCCGGCAGGCTGACCAGATCTACAACCTGTCGCTCACTCGCACTGCGACCGTCATCATGGGCCAAGGTGCTCGGAGGGTGATCGGGGTTGGTCGTGTGAAGACCCCGACCTTGGCGATTGTCTGCAAGCGCGAACTGGAAATCCGGAACTTCGTGCCAATCGCCTATTTCGAGGTTGTTGCGATCGCCAAGGTTGCCGGAGGGCAATTCCAGATGCGCCACGCGCTGCAGCAACGGATCGTCCAGCGCGAGGTTGCGCAAGATGTCGTCAATGCAGCTCAGGCCTTCGAGGGCGCGCTTGCCGTGCGCGTCGAAGACAAGCGGCAGGGGCCGCCCAAGCTGTACGATTTGCCGTCCCTGCAGAAGCTATGTGGCTCGCGCTTCGGCTGGCCGGCCAGCAAGACGCTCGAGGTGGCGCAGGAACTCTATGACGGTCAGGGCAAGAAGATCATCACCTATCCGCGTGCGGAGGTACGCTACCTGCCGCAGAGCTTGATATCGGACGTTCCGAAGATCGTGGCCGGACTGCAGGTAGGCCAATCGTTCAGCGTAATCCCCGTGCCTGAGCCGCCGATGATCCGCAAAGGTGCTGGCGGCAGTTTCTACGACAAGGGACTGGAGGGCGTGAGCCATCACGCCGTCATTCCCAACGTCAACACGATCGACAAGCTGCACGAGGTTTGGCCTCGGTTGTCGTCCGACGAGAAAAAACTGTTTGACGTTGTCGCGCGAGCCTATCTGGCCGCGTTGATGCCCGATTTTCGTTATCGGCAGACAACAGCGTTTCTCGACGTGCGCGGCTTCGAATTCCGCGCTTCCGGTCGCCAGCCCATCGATCTCGGCTGGCGCGCGGCATTCCCGGACTGGCAGCCCGCCGACGAAAAAGGCGATGAGGCACAATTGCTTCCGGCGCTGCGCAACGGTGAGACCGCACAACTGCAGGATCCACAAATTGAGGACAAGGAGACCCGGCCACCGGCGCGTTACAACGAAGGCACTCTCATCGATGCGATGCAAAATGCCTGGCGCTTCGTCGCCGACGAGGTTCTTCGGGAACGCCTGAAGGAAGCCAAGGGTATCGGCACGCCGGCGACCCGAGCCGAGATCATCGGTGGGCTCAAGAAACAGAGCCTTCTGATCACCCAGGGGAAGCACATCGTGCCGACCGAGATCGGCCTCTCACTGTTCGACGTTTTGAGACAGGCCGACCCGGCGCTTGTCGACCCAGGCGTAACAGCGCAATTGGAGTGTTTGCTCGACGATGTTGTAGTCGGAAAGCAGAAGATGATTGGTGCCATCGACGCCGTGTGCGATGTCGCCCAGCGCATCATCGGTAAGTTGAAGGAGGGCGCGGCGGCCGGAGGGCTACCCTCGTTGGGTCCAGCAGTCGGCGACGGCGCCGCGGCGTATCCACCTACGTCTACGATGAAGCGTTTTGCCGACAGCATCATCCGGCACAAGGGTATCAAGCCCCCGCCCGGCTACAAGACGTCAATATCGATCTGCCGCAAATTCCTCAGCGAACACGCGCCGAAGAAAGTCAACGGTGAAGCGCGTGGGACGCATGAACCCAAGGGGGTTAGCCCCGCACAGATGTTATACGCTAAGAAAATTGCACAGGGGAAAGGTGTCGTCATTCCTGACGAAGCCAAAGCTAACTCGGCCGCCATGTCCGCATGGATTGCCTCGAACCGTGACGGGAAGCGGCGAAGGCCCTGGCGCAAGACCGCCTACACGCCCGCTCGATCGGCTGCTCCCCAATCGACCGTGCCAAAGAAACCTTCCCGAAAGCGCAACGCTGCGGCTGCTGCCGCTGCATCGGCGACTGCTCAAACAAATTCCGCAACCGGCACACCACTACGGATTCCTTATGGCAACAAGGATGTCGCGCTGAAACTGGGCGCCCGCTATCGTTCCGGTGGGTGGTATGCCCCACCTGGAGTTGATCTCGCCGCATTTGGCGAGCGTGGATGGCTATAACGATCGGTCGCTATAGCGTGCGTTGGAGAACGATCGGCACGACGCGCTCACACGATCTCAACGCGCAGTTCGGTACCCAGCGAGTCTAGGTGCGGGCCGCTTTTTAAAAGGTCGTAGAACGCTTTCCCTGTTGATTAAGGTTGGACGATCGATGCGTGGCTCAGTCTTGCTCGAAAGTCGTGGCGCATTGGCAATGCCGTTGTCTCACCGGCCGCTGGGTGCACCTCTGGCCGGTTCAACTTGCTACCTCCCGCAGAAACGCCGCAGATTTCCGTCACCATGCGCGCGACCCAGCAGGTGACCGTGCCGTCCATACCGCGATCCGCTTCATGATCTGATTAAGCCGAAGCTGAATCCGTGCCCGTAATTGGAGAAAGTCCATGCATCGCTTTTTAATGATGCTCTTTGCATTCACTCTGACTACGGCAACCGCCTTCGGTCAGGACTCTACCACAAAGGCCGGCGAGAATGCTGGCCGCGGTGAAATGGCAGCGCCATCCCGCTCGAGTTTGGCTCACAGCGATACCAAAGAGATGCCTGCCGAATCGGGAGTTCTGGCGCTGTTGCCGCCCGATGCGGAAACGGAACATTCCTTGGATCTCGGTGGACGGAAGCTATCCTACAAGGCCACCGCGGGCACGCTCGGTTTGTTCGGACAGGACGGTCAGCGATCCGCCGCCGTCTTCTACACCAGCTATGTCGCTGAAAATGCCGGTCCTGACCGACCACTGACTTTCGTCTTCAATGGCGGCCCCGGAGCCGCTTCAGCCTTTCTTCACCTCGGGCTTGTAGGCCCTAAGATTCTCGACTTCGGCCCCACAGGGCGAGACGGCTCTACCGCAAGACTAGTCGACAATCCGCAGAGCTGGCTCGACTTCACTGATCTCGTCTTGATTGATCCGGTCGGGACGGGTTGGAGCCGCACGGCGAAGGCCGACGACGCGAAGAATTTCTATGGCGTACGCCAGGACGCGGTGGCTATCGCGAAGACAATTGCCCTTTATCTTTCGCATACCGGTCGAATATCGTCGACAAAGTATCTGCTTGGCGAAAGTTATGGCGGTCTCCGCGCCATTAAAGTGGCCAAGGCGCTCCAGCAAGATCAAGGTGTCATAATTTCAGGCATCGTGATGCTGTCTCCTCTTTTGGAAGGTGCACTGCAATTCGGTGCAAGTCGATTTGCGCTCGGAGCATCCCTTCAGTTGCCCACTCTGGCTGCAGCCGAGCTTGAGCGACGTAATGCCTTTTCGACGAAGGAAATTGAAGCCATTGAACAGTATGCGCGGACTGAATATTTAACGACGCTTGCAGGTCCACCACCAGCCACCGCAGCTGCCGAATCGTTTTATGAGCGTGTCGCCCAGTTAACCGGTTTGCCCCTCGAAACCGTCCGCAATACACGCGGCTTTATTCGCGATGCCTATGTGAAACATTTGAAGGAAGGTGGCGCTGCCGTAGTCAGCCCCTACGACGTCATGTTCACCGCTCCCGACCCGTTTCCTGAATCGGATTCGTCTCGCGGCGACGACCCAGTTTTGGACGGATTCGTGCGGGCTTATGGCGGCGCTTTTGTGAATTACGCCCGGGATCAACTTAGCTTCAAGACTGAAATGACGTACGCGCTGCTGGCCTCCGATATCAACGGCAAATGGGATTGGGGCAATGGTCGATCTGGCGGTTCTCGCGCTCAAATTAGCGTTAGCGACGACATCCGCGAACTTCTCGCGGTAAACCCTTCGCTCCGCATTATGATTGCACACGGATACAGTGACATGATTACGCCCTATGCAGTCAACAAATACGTTGTCAATCACCTGCCTGAAAATCTCGCCAGTCGCGTAGCCTTCAAAGTTTACCGAGGCGGACACATGCTCTACACAACCAACCCATCCCGAATTGCGTTTTCTGCAGATGCAAAGATCTTTTACGCGGGACAGTCGAGAGATTAGCTTACTTCAAGCTCTAACGGCCCATCTGTGGTCCGAAGGGAATGGTTCATGAGAGCTATGGCCGAAATTGGGTGATGGGGCCGATCAGGCGGCGCGGTTAGCTGGCGTCGTCGATTCTGCGACGCCGTCGGTAAATTTGACGCCGGCAATGACCCTTGGCAACTGATTTTCGCCCTTCAGCCGGCGCCAGGTTTTGGCGGCGCTCATGACGAGCTTGAAGACCATGAGCCTTGCCGTCTTGTGCGACAGGCTTCCCTTGGAGCGGACGGTCCGGTGGCGGACTGTGGCGAAGACGCTTTCGATCGGGTTGGATGTGCGCAGGTGGTCCCAATGCTCGGCCG
>NZ_AXAP01000125.1 GCF_000472865.1 Bradyrhizobium elkanii WSM2783
TGGTGTTCTGGCTGTCGATCGCGGCCGGCATTGCCGTGTCAGCCTCGGGATTCCTGCTGCTGTTTCCGTTCTACGGGACCGATATCCTCGGCATGCAGCTCGCGCAGGTGGTGCACGCCGTGACGGCTATCCTGTTCATCGCCCTGATCCTCGGCCATATCTACATCGGCACGGTCGGGATGGAAGGCGCCTTCGAGGCGATGGGCACCGGCGAGGTCGACCTCAACTGGGCCAAGGAACATCACGACCAATGGCTCGCCAAGAAGCTTGCGGGGGAAGGGCGCGCCGAACCTGCCGCAACGCCGGCGGAATAGCGGCTGCTGCTCAAGTCCGATTGCGATTGCCGCAGTGGGAGGCTGCCGCTCGGCGTCCCGCAGATAATCGTCGGTGGTGCGGACGGTCGGGCCCGACACGCGAACGCGGAGGCAGTCAATTGATATCAACTGCGCTTGAGCGCATTTCCGTGGGTGTTGTGGTCGAGCGGCGCAAGGCCAGGAGTACCTGGGCGGACTTCTTGTGGCGGCCCGTTTCGGTGCTCGCCGGAAGCCCATCGGTCGCGCCGTGGACGGCGCTTGATACGGCAGGCGAGGTGACGTTGTTTTATGCCGGCGAGTCGACGATCGAATTGCATCGCACCGAGACCGCCAATATCGCGACAATCTCGCATTCGGTTCGCCCGCACTATGGGTCAACCTGCGCCCGACCGGCTCCGAGCCGCCTTACGAACTGCTTGCCGTGACCGCGGATCCGGCCGAGGGCGAGGCGTTCACCGACGCCGGCGGTAATCTGGTCGAGGCAGTGCCGATGCCCGCCAGCATCGCCGAGATCGTTGAGCGATTTGTTGCAGAGCATCGCGTCGAGCGCCCCTTCGTCAAGCGGCGGCGCGACCGGCAGGTACCGCCGAGCTAGGACAAAGGAGAGAGCGGACCATGGCTGAAGTGCACAATGTTTTCCTTCGCTGGGCGCGGCTGAAGCAGCCTGCAAGAGAGCGCCAGCATGCGGAGGCTGCTCCGACGGACAGTGGAGAACCGGCCGCGCCGCCTGTAGCCGACGCGGCGGGCGATGAGCCGTTCGACCTCGCCAGCCTGCCGTCGATCGAATCGATTGTCGCCAACACGGATATTGCTGCCTTCCTGCGTACTGGTGTTCCGGCCGAATTGACCCGTGCGGCATTGCGTCGGGCCTGGATCAGCGATCCCGCCATTCGTGACTTTATCGGCATCGCGGAGAACCAGTGGGACTTCAACGATCCGAACGCAATTCCGGGGTTCGGTCCGCTCGATCCGGCGGAAAACGCTGCCGACCTTCTCGCGCAGGTCTCAAGGCGGCTGAAGCAGATTCCGGATGCGCTGGCGGACATGTCATCGCCGGGCGATCCGACTCGGCTGGAGACGGCCGATTCCGCACAGGCCGTTCTCGATCTGCGTCCCGCGACAGACGGGCTGTCGCTTGTTGATGCCGGTGCACAGTCGAACGAAATGCAGGACATCGGCGCGCAGGGCGAGCAAGCGCCTGCCGAGGAGGCACAGGATTCTCTCCGAAAACGGCGTTCATGGCAGCGCGTTGCCGCGATAGCGATCGATAAAGGGGGCATGTCTTTCCGGATCGAACGATGACGGATTCAATTTCAAAAGCCTCTGTAGTGCGCATCGTCGATGAGATCGACCTGCCCGGGCACGGGAATATGCACTGCTCGCAACGTTGCTGACGCGCAGCCGGATGCGCTGCTTCTATCCCGTTTTGCCGGCCTGCGCGGCGATGCCAGCCCGATCGGCGTAGCGCACATCGCGCTGGCCGAAGCGGCCCGCCGGACCAATGCAGAGCGGGTGTCACGCGAGTTCTTCTTCCTGTTTGCCGGTCTGGGGGAAGGGGGCACTGGATGCGTCGCAATATCTCGCTGAGACATTGTATGGGCGGCCGCTCGTCCGAGTGCGGGAAACGCTTGATAGCCTCGGCATCGAAAAGACACCGGAGCGGACGGAGCCGGAGGATCACGCCGGCTTCCTCTGCGAGATCATGGCGGGCCTCGCCGGTGGCATCATCGCAGCCCCCGATGGCGCCGACCGCGACTTCTTCGAGCGGCACCTTTCGCCCTGGATCAAGCGCGTCTTCATCGACCTGGAACAGGCAAAATCGGCTGATTTCTACGCATCGGTTGGCGCGCTCGGCCGCACCTTCATCGACATCGAAGCTGAGGCATTCGCACTTCCCGTATGAACATTGCTTTCTGTCCGAGGCTGGCACTCGTTCACTACCGAACTGTGCTACAAATTGATGCGAAGAGGAGAAACACGATGCGCGCGTTCGCCTGGGCTTGCCTGTTCGGAGTCGTCATCGCAGTAGGAGCGGCCGTGATTCTCGACAGCTTCGTGCAGGAAATGGCAACGACGGCCTTCGCCGAGCCGAGCGCCAGAGTCTAGTGACGATGACCCGCAACAGCCGCGGGTCCCAAGCCAATAGCGCGGACTCATTTGAGTGGAGAGGGAGATGCCTCATGATCCGCTCAATGATTTCAGCTATCGCTATTGCCGTCGTGATTGTTGTTGGAAGCGTGCTGTGGCGGCCGCACTCGCGGCCATGCCGCCGCTTGGTCGGGGCCCGGTGGTGAGCAGCCCACGGGCCGCTCATTTCAACCGGCTCGCAACGGGCAACCATTGGCGAGTTGCCAAGCGGTAAGGTGCAACTTCGGTAGGCCTATCGCCAGGACGCGGCAAGCGCGACCATCAGCGCTGCCGCAAACAAGCGAGTCCGACGATGTAGGACATGTCGCGCTTCTCGTCTTGGCTCATTGATTCCCAAGTTGTGTGTACCGAAAGCCCAGGGCGAGGTAATGATGGAGCCCACCCAGGATGGGAACGATTTGATGCGCCCGGTCCGCTGAACCGGACGGCAGACAGCGCATCCTTATCCAACGACCGGTGCGTTCTGACGTCGCTGTAATAGCGGTCGTGTGCTCCGTTTAGACCGGAGGTGAAGAGGTCGCAGGCGTTAGCTCTGCCATTAACGTACCGCTCCGAAAATTGGCATCAGAACCAACCGGTCCGCCAAACGGTCCGCGGAAAAATGGCGCGTCTCTGCAATCGATTGATTTCATTGGTGGGCCCGCCTGGATTCGAACGAAGAACACGATGGGCGTGGCGTTCGGCGATGGCGTCGCAATTGCATGGCCCTAATTCCAGTGTCGGCTCTCGACGCGCACACGCTCAAGTGAGCTTTCTAAAGCTATACAAGGCTTATGCGAACTCGGTTGACAGCCAACTCACACTCAGAGCAGCTTCGACCGCATTAAAGTCCGCACGAATGGCGAATAGAGCCCGCTCGGTCTTCGCCCTCAAAAAACACGCGGAAAAATCGGGGCGAATTTCCTCGCTTAGTTCAGCAAGATGTGAAATCGAGTCGTTCTTAAGCCGGAAATCAAGTCTCATTTGATTGATTTTCTGGTGCCGCCCGGCAGGACTCGAACCTGCAACCAGACCATTATGAGCGGCGGATAAGGAACCCAATCGTTGATTTTGCTGAGGTTTCGTTGGAGACTAATCGTGTTTGTTGCATTCTGTTGGTGCGATAGACATTAAACGTCTGAAGGACCAGGGATTTGCGCATGAGGACGAATGCGAACGTTGAGCTCGACGCCGGCAGCAAGACATTAGCCTCGGGCCTACTACCGGATTTGATCGCTGCGCTACGCCGCAGCCGTAAGGGCGATCTGGTCGCGGTGATCAGCAGCGATCCGAACATCGGCCGCGATCTGGAGGCATGGTGCCGCTTTACCCGCAACAGTTTGGTCGATACCGCGGTCCAAGACGGTCGCACGCGATGGGTTCTTCGGTACGGAGAGGCCCCTGAGAATGTGGGAGAAGATCGGCCTGTCGGCTCTCGATTATGGCTCTACACCAACTTCGATTGCAATCTCAGCTGCGACTATTGCTGCGTGCGCTCGTCACCCAAAGCTCCGCGGCGGGCGCTAGGCGTGGAGCGGGTGCGGAGGATCGCGATCGAGGCCAAGGAACTCGGCGTGAGCGAGATTTTCGTCACCGGCGGTGAACCGTTCATGCTGCCGGATATTGGCGAGAACCTCGCCGCATGTGCTGCCGCAGCGCCGACTACGGTCCTCACTAACGGCATGCTGTTTGCCGGAAGTCGGCTCGAAACGCTGCGCGCATTGCCACGCGAGCGTATAACCTTGCAGATTAGTCTCGACAGCCCCACGCCGGAGCGACACGATAGCCATCGTGGAAAGGGGACATGGGCACGCGCGTGGAATGGAATGGAGCGGGCTCGCGCCGAAGGATTCCGGGTACGACTGGCCGCGACGGTGTCAACTGATGCGGAGGCCGCGGAGTTCCGCAGCTTCCTTGACACCCATCACGTTAGCGAGGACGACCGCGTGATCAGGCGGATTGCCCTGCGAGGCTCCGCCACGCAGGGCATCGCCTTGGCAAGGGCAGACCTGGTTCCCGAGGTGACGATTACCGCCGAAGGCGTGTTTTGGCATCCGGTCGGAGCCGAGGATAACGACCTGCTGGTCAGCCGTGAAATCTTTCCACTCGCTGAATCCTTCGCAGCTGTACGCCGCGCCTTCGATCTCGAATCTGAGCATCAGCGCCGGCTGGCAATGATTTTCAATTGCGCTTGACGAAGGCGCAGACTGCGCTCAGAGCCGTATCGGGCTTTTGGCTCGGCTGCTAGGCCAGCGGCCGCGTTAAGAAGCCTTGTTGGGCGGAGGCGTCCCGCAACTCGGCATATGCTTCAAGCTGCGGCGCTATCCATTGGCGCAGCCCTTCCGCTTCGAGCACAGGACGATGCGTCGGGTTATCATAACTCATCCCGAATAGCGCTTTGGCAAATTGCTGTTCCAAGGCGGGATCGAGATCCGATCGCGCGGTGAACATGCAGTGATTATAAGGCGGCGAGGTCCAGATCTCGGTCAGCGCACCTTCCGGTACGAGACGCTCGCTACGCACGGCGTTCCAGAACGGGCTGCCAATTGCGCCGGCATCGGCGCGGCCGTCGAGGACCGCACGAACGACATCGGACTCGCTTGTACCCGTGTCTCCGTGTTTCCCGAGGTCGCTGTTGAAGCGCAAGGTTCGGTAGTCTTTCCCCTCAACCAGTCCCTCGCGCTGCAGAAAGTAAACCGGCAGAATTGCCGCATGGCCGCTGTCGCGACTACCGAGTGCCAGGGTGCGGGTCTTAACATCAGCGAGCTTAGCGACGGGTCCACCGGTGATCGCGACAAGCCTGGTCATCCAGCCCACATCCGTATCGCGCATCGCGATCGGTCGGCAGCGATGGTCGCTCCAGGCATCGGCCTGGATATAGGCGAGGTTCGTATTCCATCCGATGTCGATGCGCGGCAGCCGATCGCCGGGCGAGGCCAGGAGCGCAGCGACCTGCGCCTCGTAGCTCTGAAACAGCACCACCTCGACGAGGAGACCCGCTTCCTCGACAAAGTACCGCCGCATGCCCTCCCAGATACCAACCACCTTTGGATCATAGGCGACGGCGCCTACCCAGATCGTCTGGTTCATGATTGCATCTCACTTCTCGCGCTCAGAACAGGGGTATTCCTAAAACGGCTTTGCCGATGAACTCACGCAGAACGTCGCCCGTTGGCGCCATGACAGCGCCCGCATGGGCGTCGCGGAACAATCGCTCGATCGCCAGATGCTTGGAAAACGCAGCGCCTCCGCACACCCGCATTGCCGCCGAGGTAACGGCGATGGCAACATCACCTGCGGCCGCCTTGCTCTCGAGCACGCGCAACATGGTGGCGTCTCGGGGGCGCTCAAGATGATCGACGAGATCGTCGATGCGCGCCGCAAGCCCATCGGTGTCGATCTGCATCGTCGCAAGCTGTGCGCGAAGGGTCGGCAGACTTTCGCCGAGGGTCTGTCCCAAATGCTCGAAGCGAGCGCCATTGAGGTGCGCCGCGGTCCCCGCCACCGCGGCCCGGCAAAGACCGAGCGCGACCGCCGATGCTCCGAGGTTGAATAGCGGAAGCACGACCTCTAGCATCGCCTTGAACCCTGCACCATCGTCGGTCAGCTGGAAACCAGCTGCGACCTCGCAATCATCGAGGGTCATCGGCGCGGACGCGTTGGCGCGCAACCCAAGACCATCCCATGGACCGGCGACCGACAGTCCGGGCGCGCTTCTCGCGACAAGATAAAGGGTTGAATCCGTTGGCCCCTTGCCTTCAGGGGCGAGCGCCGAAACAACGTAGCTTTGCGCGTGGCCGGCGCTTGTCACCCATGATTTCTTGGCCGTGAGGCGCACGTTGTCAGCGTTTCGCTTCGCTCGCGAGACGGGCGCCCAGAAGTGGCTGCGCGATCCAGCTTCGCTGAATGCCAGGGTCGTCAGGTGTTTTCCGGCCGAAATATCCTTTAGCGTCTGAGCGACCGCGGCACCCGGACGGGCTGCCGCAATCATTGCGGTAGCGCTAATGTGCATCAGGTAAACCATCGCGACAGATGCGTCCGCCTCTGCGAGCGTCGTGATGACGGCAGCCAGGGTTCGGGGTCCCAGAGCCGAGCCGCCTACCTCAGTGGGCAGAATGACTCCCAACAATCCCGCCGGACCAAGCGCCGCGATTGCCTCGGACGAAAATCGAGCTTCCTTGTCGTTTTGCCTGGCTGCCGGTACGAGAATGCGATCGGCGATTTCCTTGGCATTCGAAACTGCGGTCTCGTGATTCATGACGATCCTCGACACCTAGTGGTTGCCTACCAAGTTCGAAAGTATCGATCCGCTCCCTTTGCGACCGATGCTACGCGACCAGCGCCATCGGATCAACACGACTAGATTCGGTCTGGCAAGCCGTTGCCGTACCAACAGCCAGTACAGACCATCGTCACTACGTTCTTCAAAGCCGTCTCGTTACATCACCGAAAATCCATTTTTTTGTGACGCCGGCGAGACCTTGGCGGCGCTTGCCCGCTGTCGGGGAGAACGCTACCAATAGCCGGCAACAGCGTGGCAAGGTTTGTCTAGTCATGGCGATCAATGATGGCGGGGTTCCGCCTATCCTCGCGCAAAAGCATTACGCGCAGCCGTCCGCATTCACGCCGGAAAATCTGCTGCGCGAAGCGCGCAGGCAAAAGCGGATTACGGACTCCCGCATTCCTGACGTCTGCGTGCTCGATCCTGACGGCGACATCGTGCGTAGCCTGATCGCCCGTGGTGAAGCCCGGCTTGAACCGGCATGGGCCTGCTACCACACCCAGCTCCACACTTTCAGCAGCGGCGGGATTGATTTTGGGATTGTCGGCTGCGCCGTCGGCGCCTCGTTCGCGGTGCTGATTGCCGAGGAAATGTTCGCATCAGGCTGCAAACTCCTGATCAGCGTCACCTCCTCCGGACAGATCGTGCCGGTACGCCCGCCGCCTTATTTCGTCACCATCGAACGCGCGCTGCGCGACGAAGGTACCAGCTATCACTACATGGCGGCGTCCGACTATTCGCATGCTGATGCCGGATTGATCTCGGCGCTCGACGGCGCCTTCGACCAATTCTCCGTGCCGGTGCTCACCGGGGCGACATGGACGACTGACGCGCCATTCCGTGAAACCCAGCCGGCGATCGACGCGATGCGCGAGCGGAACCTGATGGCAGTCGAAATGGAAGCTGCTGCGCTTTACGCGTTCGCGCAAGTCCGACAAAGGCCCGTCGTGTGTTTTGCCCATGTGACGAATCAAATGGGACGTGTCGACGGCGATTTCGAAAAGGGCGAGGAAGACGGCAGTCATGAAGCGCTTCAATTGATCGCGATCGCCGCCGATCGCCTCCAGTCATGGCTGCGATGAGCGTCGCGGCGATCGGGATCATTTGCAAGGCGCCGCAGCCCGGCCGCTCAAAGACGCGGCTTGCGACGGCCATTGGCGAAGTTGCAGCATCAGAGTTGTCCGCCTGCTTTGTGCGCGATGTCGCGGCAGCAATCGAGGCGGTACCCGAGGCGCTCGGCAGGCGCGGCTACGGCGTCTATGCCCCAGCGGGCGCGGAAGACATCATGCGGCAGCTGCTTCCGGCAGGGTTCGGACTGTTGCTACAGGCTGGCGACGATCTAGAGCACGTGTTGCTAGGCGCTACGCGTGCTCTGCTGGATGCCGGACATGACTGCGTCGTGCTCGTCAATGGCGATAGCCCGACCCTGCCGCCGCGTTTGCTGGCTCAGGCTGTTGAAACGCTGCGCCAACCCGGAGACCGGATGGTGCTCGGGCCAGCGAGCGACGGTGGCTACTATCTCATCGGTTTGAAGCATCCGCACAAGCATCTGTTCACACAGATCGCATGGGGAACAGAAACGGTAGCTCGCAATACATGCGAGCGCGCCGCCGAAATCGGACTTGCCACGACGTTGCTTCCGGAGTGGTACGACGTCGACGACATTAAAACGTTGCGTTGGTTGCAGGACGAGCTGGCCGGTCATTCGACCCGGTTTCATGGCGGCGGACTTGCCGCGGCGAGCCGGGCCTTTATCAACGCCGCGCCGCAGCCAAGTCCGTGACGGCGATGCCAGGGGCTATCGCGGTTCGACTCGGTCGGCTGATGCGCTCCACCAACAACTTGCCGCCGCTTCACGTGTTGGCGAGCATTGGTGCCCTCCTCGTCCTCTTGACCCTGGCGACACCCTTTGCCTTCGAGACCTATGGCGACAATGCCTTCATCGCTCTGACCATCGCCGCGGGCCTGCTGACGATCGTAGCGACACGCCTGGTCGAGCGCGCGTCACCTGATCGAGCGCTATGGCTTATCTTTGGACTTGGGATTGCGCTGAGAGTCTATGCGCTGTTGTTCGATCCGCTTCTGTCCAGTGACATTTATCGCTATGTCTGGGATGGCAAGGTGCAGGCAGCTGGCATCAATCCCTATCGCCATATGCCAGCCGATGAGGCGCTGGCGTTTCTGCGCGACGGAATGATCTTTCCTCGCATCAACCGGGCTGATACGGCCGTAACCATATATCCCCCTGTAGCGCAATTCTTCTTCCTCATCGTCACCCGATTCGGTGAAAGCGTGACTGTGATGCGCCTCGCGCTGTTGGGGTGCGAGGCAATTGCCGTTACAATGATCATGCTCCTGTTGCGGCGTATGAACCGCCCGCTGACACGCGTGGTCGCCTATCTTTGGCACCCACTTCCGCTGTGGGAGATTGCGAATAACGGCCACGTCGACGCGTTGATGGTTGCGCTGATGCTGCTGGGCCTGTGGATTGCCTTGACCGGCCATGCTCTCCGCGGAGCCATCGTGATCACTTCTTCCGTGCTGGTCAAGCCGTATGCGGCGCCGGTGCTGGCTGGAATTTGGCGCCCTTGGGATCTCAAAATGCTGCTCGTCGTGATCGCTGCCGTCGCGCTTTGTTATCTTCCCTATCTGTCGGTCGGCTGGGGAATTCTCGGATTCCTGACCAATGGCTATCTGACGGAAGAGGGCATCAGCGCCGGCAACGATCTCTGGCTGCTATCGCTTTGGCGGCTTGTGTTTGGCGAACGTCAAGGTGACGTTGCTGCTTATGTTGTCCTGGCTGCGCTGGTTCTCGTGTTCAAGGGGTTCTCCGTGGCCCGCAGCTCTGATCGCACCATCGCCTCGCGTCTTGCCGACATCAACATGCTGTTACTCATCACCTTCCTGTTGTTGTCGCCTAACTATCCTTGGTATTTTCTCGTCACCGCGCCGTTCGCCGCCCTGTGCGGCTCCGCGCCGACATGGGTCGTGTCGATTGGCGCGCTGTTATTGTCCGAGCAACTCGACTGGGATTTCTACATTCCAAGAATGGTGACGAAATCGATTCTGTTCGGGGGTCTTTTTCTAGCCTGCGCCTTCACGGCCTGGAGGGCCCGCATGCAGCGGATTGCAGATACAGAGGCATCGCGATGAGCCCTTCGCAGGATGCTCGCGCGCCGTTTGATCCGCGGCGATATCACGAGTCGGTTGCGGGCGAGCGCACCAAGGTCGCCCAGCGGCCACCGGTCTGTCTTTATCTGGAAGTCACCAACCGCTGTAACCTGCTCTGCACAACCTGTCCTCGCACTTACGAGGAGCTCGAGCCGCCGGCGGACATGAGTTGGGACCTGTTCACGTCGATTGTCGATCAGGCTCCGGACCTCGCGCGCACGGTGCTGCACGGCGTCGGCGAGCCGATGCTGGTCGCGAACCTGCCCCGAATGGTCAGATACCTGAAGGAACGGGGCGTTTACGTTCTGTTCAACACCAACGGAACAGTCCTCAGCGAGCGTAACGGGCGTCCGCTGATCGATGCCGGGCTTGATGAGCTACGTGTGTCGCTCGACGCGTCGAATCGCGAGAGCTTCAAGGCGATCCGCGGCAGGGATTATTTCGGCCGCATCCTCCGCAATGTGCACGCGTTTCGTGAACTGCAGGAAAGAGAGGGACATACCAAGCCGCTGGTTTCCGTGTGGCTCACTGGCCTAAAGGAGACTGTCGCGGAACTCCCGGACTTTGTGAAAGTTGCAGCCGAGATCGGCGTCAGAGAGGTCTACCTGCAACGGCTTGTATTCTTCACAGAATCGGCCATCGGCAAGGCTCGTCCGGATCAGGCCCTGTTCGAACGCCTGACACAAGAGGAAGTGGTCTATCTGAAACAGGCTGAGGAACTCGCGCGCTCCCTTGGCGTAACCTTCAGTGCGTCGGGCGCAGCAAGCGAGCCGGAGTTGAGTTTGAAGGGCGACGTCAACGGTTCGCCGTGGTCGTTGTGCCGGCGTCCATGGTCGCTGATGTATTTCACGGCCAACGGCCGGGTCTTGCCGTGCTGTATCGCGCCGTTTTCGCAGCACGGCTATGACAACTATACGCTCGGCCATGCGGGGCACCAGTCGCTGCAAGACATCTGGAACGGGCCTGTCTATCGGGACTTTCGTGCGGCGCTGCTGTCAGACAAGCCTCCCAAAGCTTGTGCCAATTGCGGCCTGCGCTGGAGCCTGTGAACGAGATGACAGAGATCGGCGTACCGAGCCGCTCGCCGGTCGTCTCGGCGATCATTCCGTGTCTCGACGAGGAAACAGCAATTGGTCGGGTCGTGGCCGCGGTGCTGGCGCAGAATGTGAGCGAAGTCGTCGTCGTCGACGGGGGCTCACGGGACCGCACGACTGAGCGGGCCAAGGCCGCCGGAGCTCGGGTGATCATCGAGCCGCGGCGCGGCTACGGTCGCGCCATCCAGGCAGGCATCGCCGCTGCGCGCAACGATGCCGACATTCTCGTCTTCCTCGATGGCGACGGCAGCGATCCCGCCGAATCCATTCCTGAGCTGCTGTCGCCGATCATCGCGGGGCAGGCCGTCTTCGTTCTCGGCTCACGTATCCGTGGGGCACGCGAGCCGGGCAGCCTCGCGCCACAGCAGGTCGTCGCCGGCCATGTTGGCGGGCTCCTCTTGCGCCTCTTCTATGGCGCAAGCTTCAGCGATCTGTCGCCGTTTCGTGCCATCCGCCGGGATGAACTCAGACGTCTCGGCATGAAGGAAAAGACATATGGCTGGAACCTGGAAATGCTGATGCGGGTCGCGGCCGCCCGCCTTCCGGCACAGGAAATTGCCATTGGGCAGCGGCGCCGGATCGGGGGCGTATCGAAGGTCTCCGGCAATCTCATCGCCGGCGTCAAGGCAGCCTGGTCCATTTCGACGACGTTCGTTCGCCTCGCGCTTGAGCTGAGAACACCTCGCGAACAATAAAGGTTGGTGGTCAGCGCGTACCGGCACGATCGGTGCAAGCAACGATGTCGCCGGGCGATTTCCGTCCAGCTTGCCCCGGTGGCGAAAACACTGCGAGATATCCACTATCACCCGCAAGCTGATGCGTGGCGATCTCGCGATAGCCGACGGCGGACAGTTCGCAACGCAGGAGTTCAATTGGTGTGCCGTGCTCCGACGTCGGAAGCTCAAGATCGACAATGCCGACCTGCGCGCCAGGCTTCAAGGCGGGCGCGAGATTGAACATAAAGGCATAGGGTTGGGCGATCTCGTGATACATGTGCACGAGGATCGCGACATCGAGCGATGCAGCGGGCAGGCGTGGGTCGTGTGGTTTGCCGAGCGCGAATTTGACGTTTGTCAGCTTCAGACGATGCGTTCGCCTAGCGAGCGCGATGAGGTAACTTCGCGTAACGTCCTGGGCGATGACGGAGCCGGTGGGACCGACGAGACGGGAGAGACGGACCGCGTGGTAGCCAGCGCCGGCACCAATGTCGCCAACTGTCATGCCTGGCTTGAGTTCAAGCAGGCGGGCGAGCTCACCCGCCTCATTCAGTGAATCGCGGCGCTCCTCGGCGGCACGGCTTGGGCTGACGATCTGCGCAACTGCGCGCTGAGGTGAGGGAAACTCCTTCGCAGGGACTCCTGGCGGACCCAGATAGCCAATGTCAGCGGCGTGTCCACAGGTTGCGCCCCAGCCCACAAGAAGCGTCACTGCGCGGACCAGGGCGATCATCTGTTCGTCTCCCATGCATAACGGTACGACCTAACCCGCCCTGTTAAAGAACCAGCCGATGAAGCCCTTGCCGTCGCGCACGGCGGGCACCTTGCGGCGCAACCAAGCATCGAAGCCGAGACTCCGGCCGGCGCCCTCGAGCGCAAATAGGAACATCAGCAGGGCCAGGAACATGTACGTCCAGGGCCACTCCGACGAATTGCCATAGAGGCCGAGCCAGAGCTGCAACGTATAGGCGATGGCCAGCACGGCCACGAACCGCACCGCAAGCCCGAGCATCATCGATGCAGCGAAGACCAGCTCGGCAAGAAAGACAATTGGCCCAAAGATCGTCATGTGAGGTAACACGATGTCCTTAATAAACGTGCGGTGAAACTCGAACGCGGCGCTCGTCGATTCCTGCTCCGTCCAGTATTGCAGACCGTCGGACACGGGCAGCGGCAGTTTCCACAACATTCCCTGGAACCACATGCAGCCGATCAGGACTCGGACCAGCCAGATTCCAATGTGTCGGCCGGAACGTTGCGCCGGATCCTCCCGCCAATTCTGGAACGCCACTGCAATGCTGGTGAGCAGTAGGGCCCAGAACAGTGCCAGGATCAGAAAGCGCCAGTTTCCCAGACGGAGATAGTCACCGGTAGCGGCGGTCAGGAACTGCCAAACATTGGTAAAGGGATTATCGGGCATATGCGCGTGCTCCAAAGAATTGAAAAGTACTCTGCGTGTCGGTTAGGCGGCACCGCCGCGCGGGTAATTGACGGTGCGCCTACCAGGCTACTACGCAGTAGAGCATGCGGCCATTACGCTGAGCCGGCGTCAAAAACTTCGATGCCGCGCCTAACCGCTCTGGCGAGCGACTGGGTCAGGAAGCACCGCGACTGATTTGTGAAGCACACAATCAGTCGCTCGAATGAACCCTTCCCCTGTTCATTGCGCGTTGATCCAGTTCTCTGATCCCGTCACTTTAACTGACACATCCAAAAAGGAAATCCGCAGGGGCTTTCCGTCGCGTGTCCCGCGGTGCTCCGTCGAGAAAAGGAGTGGGCCAGCCTTCTTATAGTCCGCCCATGTCGCGATCACGATCGGCGGATTGGATCCGCCGCGGTGGTAGGCGAGCTCTACTATTCGCTTGTCGGCGCCAAGGTAGAGCTCCCAGGTATCGCCGGGCTGGTAGCCGCCCTCAGAGGGGTATTTCACCACGACCCGTTCAGCGGAAGCATCACCAAGGGGTAGCTTGTGCATGCCCTCATCGGTCACAGTCGGGCCATCCCATACGACATGGAGCGGGAGCAGCAACCAATACTGATCGTTGACGAATGCCGGATCGATTTCGTTCTTTATGGCATCGCTTTGGCTGCTGAGCTGCGAGCGCTGATAGCTAGCCTTTACTGGATTGCCTTGCTTATCTTTCCCCTCGTAGGAGACCGTGTCGGTTTTCGGACTCCATTCCCACCTGCGATAGATTTTGACACCGGGAAGCTCCGCATCCCAAGTGTAGCGGATGGCCTCGATTTGCCCAAACGAATCAAGGCCGTAGGTCTTGGCCATTTGCTCGGCAATCGGTGGGAGCTGTTGCGCGCCGGAAGTTGCAGGGAGGATCAACAGCATGCTGAAGGTCAAAAGGTGGATCGCATTAATTCGGCTCAACCCATCTCGTGCTTGAGTAAGCGTATTGCTCATGTCGGGCTCCTTGAGGATGCATTGGTGTTCATCAGGTGAGACCTCGGTTTCCACATGACGTTTGCGCAGAAGCCTCGAAATTGCTCGTTATGTTGTTAGGGACGGTGAGCTGTTGCGATCTTTGCGAAACGTGCTGGACCGTTGACGGGCCGTTCGATGAAAGAAGCACGGGATATTCCGTATGTTTTCGTGCGAAGGGCCGCCAATTGACCGTGACAACCCCGTTCTCTAGGACACCAGCCTTCAACCACTTCTGGATCAGGCGGGTAATGCGCAGATCGCCGATGCGGTGCCCCACAAATCGCATCAGCCAGTCTTTGCTGACTGAGTCAAAAAAGGAGGCCACATCTGCGTCAAAAATCAGCTACGGGTTCCGACCCAAGCGAGGTCAGCACAATGCGCTGGATGCGCTGGTCGTCGGGATCACGAGCAGGCTTACCATTGAGAAGCTCAGATCGTGATCAGATCATGGTTTGGCTGCCGTTGACATACGGAAACGCGCGACAGAGCGGTGCGTTTCTGGAGCGGGGGGTAAGCAGGGCTATGCTGTAACACCGACTAAGTCGTTGATTTGCTGGGGGCCTGCCTGGAAACTAAACCGTTATGAGCGGCAGCGATCGCGGCCTAAGACCGAACCGGTCCTGGCTACTCACAGACTTGCCTGGAAGCGTGTTCTTGAACGGCCAAGATCCGAACGGGAACTCGGACCGGCTGCCCGAGATAGACTTCCGCAAGGTCAGCTTTTTTGCTCCGATGGCCCGTCTTAGGTGTTAGCAATATCCCGACATATCAGGACTGCCGTGAGTGCCACGGCGAGAACCTGGGCGGTGGCGTGCCCGGGCAGTTAACGCCGTTGGTTGCGCCTTGGCGCGCTATCCGCTTTTCGACTTGGGCGCCGACTGCTTGGCCGAAACGATCGTGGCTTCTGCAACGGTTTCTATGCGCAGCCCTTCGAGGTTGTTGCATTCGTGTCGCAGGACTTCGGCAGTCGGGCCAAGGACGTGCGGCAGAACAGCTGGCGCTGAACGAAGCAAGCTACACGGTCTCGCCGAAAGTTAATTGTCCTGCGCGGAGCAGCCAGTTACCGACCGCTTCAGCATCCGCCGGTTGACCGCGGGAAAGCGTCGGCGTGAGGGGTCAATCGGCCGCGAACTTCAGTTCATTGGTATCGAGGCTGCCAGTGCTCATGTTAGTGCGCCCTGTCATCGGCCGCCGACGGTGAACCGGGGCTGGCGGGCCCGCCGCCAACTTGCGGTCGACAGAGGCTGCGTAGTTCGCCTCAGCGGCAAAGCCTCAGCCCCCTGCTCGTGAAAGCGGGCATGCAAGCAGGGGTAATGGCCGAATGCCGCGGGTCACAGGAGCCACTCGAATGAACTGGAGTTGTAGCTCGATCAGACAGGAGACGCTACGTCTCCGTACGTTTCCAACCCAGCAGTCAGCAGGTCAGAGTCCGCATTCGCTTTCTGCCGTGACCTTTGTCTGAACGCGAAGGAGCCAACCCGAAAGCTGCACCCGATATCCTCGTCTTTGGATAGGGGACGCAAGCCGTGTATTTTGAGAAAACATTCGGATTATTGAAATACGACACGACCCGGATGCTGCAACCTAATCGTGTTCGATGAAATGGATGAGGAAAAGGTCATGATCGGCTATTTCCGCTTCGTGCTTGAATGGATCGCGAACACCGACAAGGTATGTTCTGCTCGAGCAGGTGGGTGGCAAAGCTGTGCCGCAAGGTGTGCAGCGAGACGCGTTTGCTGATCTCGGCCATCTGGGCGGCGGCGTGACAGGCGCGATTGAGCTGGCGTGTGGTCATCGGCTGGGCCGGATCGCGGCCCGGGAACAGCCAGCCCTGCGGCCGCGCCGCCTTCCACCAG
>NZ_AXAP01000126.1:0-10000 GCF_000472865.1 Bradyrhizobium elkanii WSM2783
GGTTTTCGCTGCTGACCGCGTGCACCGACAAGCAGATCCGCAGCCTGTGCACGCGCACCAACGCGGAAGCCGCCCTCGACATATCGCGCATCGACATCAATCAGGTGCTCGAGAACGTCGAGCGCACGCGCCGTGACGGCTTCTTCTTCTCGGCGGGTCTGGTCACCCCTGGCGCCGGGTCGATTGCCGTGCCGTTACCCGAGGGTATCGACGGATGGAACCGCGCGCTTGCCGTCGCGGTATCGGGTCCTCTCCACGATATCACGCGGCGACGGACGGAGATCGTCGCGCTGCTCAACGATGTCGTGCAGCGCTATCTTCGTCCGTCGTCCTCGACCTAGATGGCGCCGGCGGTTGCCGGTCGGTCGACGAGCAGCGGCCAGAAGCCCTCGCCGCCCTGCTCGCAGATCATCCGGCCGATTTTTTCCTGCCACCAGGGTTCAGCCCCCCATTCGTCGCGCCACGACCAGAGGCGGCGGGTGGCGTAGTGTAGCGGATGTTCCTGCGTAAACCCCATCGCACCATGGACCTGATGGCAGAGGGCGGCGACCTGCCCGGCAGCTTCGCCGCATCTGGATTTTGCAATCGCCACGGCAAAGGCCTCCTCGCCCAGCCTCGGCGACTCCGTGAGTGCGTCACCTGCCGCTGACGCCGCGGCGAAGTGTCCTGCCGCAATTGCCAGCATGTGCTGGATCGCCTGGAATTTGGCGATCGGGCGGCCAAACTGCACGCGCTCATTGGCGTACGAAAGCGCATACTCCATGCACCGCTCCATCCCGCCGATCATCTGCTGGACGCGGATAGCGGCGCCGAACGGCATTAGGCCATCAGCACCGAGACAGGAGGGCGCGGGCAATACGTCGCTTGCGCTCAATTGCACCCCATTGAAGTCGACATCTTCGCGCGGCTCATAGGCGACGTTCCGCCGCGTCTTGTTCGAGCGCGTCCTGTCGGTCGGCACGCGGCACAGAAAGCCTTTCCCGCCAGAGTCTTGCGCAAGGACGAGCGCGGTCGGCGCCTGCTTGGCCCAGGCAACATGTCGTGCGGTTCCTTGCAGCGTGGCACCCGAGGCCAGCGTGATGCGATCCTGCGAGTTGACGGGCGCCAGCGTCACGGCGCCCGCGATGACCTCACCGCCGGCGTCGGACCAGAGCGCATTGGCTATCATGGTTTCCGCCAGCGGCAGCGGGACGGAATGAAAAGCGGACCTGCGGATCAGGTTTGCCGCAACGTCCGAGGCAAGCCCCACCCCGCCCTTCATTTCGGCCACCAGCGCGAGCGGCAGGCCGGCGTCTTCCACTGCACTCCATAGTGCATCGGGCCACTGCCCGGCGTCGGCCGCGGACAGAACCTTCCTGTCGATGTGTTGCGCGAAGAGGCGGTCGGCCTGTTCGAGCACGATGGCGGACATGTCTTCCATAGCGTTCTCTCCGTCAGCGCAAGCCAAGACCGCGAGCTATCATCCCGCGCAGGATTTCCGGCGTGCCGCCGCGAATGGTGAACGATGGCGCGTGCAGCAGCACATGCGCCATCGCCTGCGAATATTCATCGTCGTCATCGAGACTTGCCTCGATCGGCAACAGCTTCCGCACCACTTCCGGTACCTCCCGCTCGAACGCGGTGCCGACGTCCTTGACAAGGGCAGCTTCCGTGACCGGGCTCTCACCGCGTTCCAGGAGCCCCGCTATCGATGACGACATCCTGCGCAACGTGGCGAAGTGAGCCGCCAGCCGGCCGATCTCGACCGCCTGCCGCTCGTTCGGCTCGCGCCCGATCTTGTCGACGAGTTCGACGAGAAGCCTGATGTCGGACATGAAGCGATCGGGGCCGGCCCGCTCGAAAGCCAGCTCGCCCGTCACGCGCGTCCAGCCTTCGCCTGGCTTTCCGATTATCATGTCATCGGGAACGAAGCAGTCCTTGAAGAACACCTCGTTGAATTCATGGCCGCCCGACAGGTTCATGATCGGCCTGATCTCGATACCTGCCGAGCCCGTATCCACGATGAACTGGGACAGTCCGGCGTGGCGGTTCTCGCCGGGCGGCTCGGTGCGAGCCAGTACGATCAGGTAGTGAACGCGATGCGCGTTCGAGGTCCAGATCTTGGTGCCGTTGATGACCCAGCCGCCTTCTACCTTGTCCGCCCTGGTGCGGGCCGCAGCAAGATCGGAGCCGGAGTCGGGCTCGCTCATGCCGATGCCGAAATAGCACTCGCCCGCGGCGATCCTCGGCAGGATCAGCTCTCGCGCCCGCTCGCTGCCGTGCTTGAGGATTTGCGGACCGGACTGCCGGTCCGCGATCCAGTGCGCGCCACCCGGCGCGCCGGCCGCCAGCATCTCCTCGGTGACAACGAAGCGTTGCAAGTTGGAGTACTCGCCGCCGCCATATTTCTTCGGCCAGGTCATGCCTATGAAGCCCGCCTTGGCAGCGCGCTTGCTGAACTCCGGATCGAATGTCGACCAGGATGTCCGGTGAGCCGCGTAACGGCCATTGTCACGCTCCTCCTGAAGAAAGGCACGGACCTTGCGCCTCATCTCATCTGCCTCCGGCGGCAGGGTCAGGGATTCGAAGCGAAATGCGCGCAATCAAGCCTCCATCGATCGAAAGTCATCATCTGGCAGAACGGCGGCCATCAAGCGCCCTTGAATACCGGCTTGCGCTTTTCCAGGAATGCCGTCACGGCCTCATGCTGGTCCGCCGTATGCTGCACCAAGGCCTGCATGCTCGCCGCCATCTCCAAATGGGTGCCAAGATTGATCGCGCCGGAATCGCGCACCAGCTTCTTGCACATGCGGATAGAATGCGGCGGGTTCGACGCGATCTGTCGGGCCATTTTCCGTGCGGCGTCCATCAGCCCGCCCTTCGGCACGACATGAGAGGCCAACCCCCAGGAGAGCGCCTGCTCGGCCTTGATGAAATTGCCAGTGAAGGTCATCTCGTAGGCGCGGGACAACCCGACCACACGAGGCAGGAACCAGGCGCCGCCATCGCCGGACACCAGGCCGACACGCATGAAGCTTTCGGCAAACTGCGCATCATCGGCGGCGATCCGAATATCGCACATCAGCGACAGATCGCATCCGGCGCCGACGGCAAAACCATTGACCGCGGCAATCGCGGGCACCTCGAGCTCATACATCGCCATCGGAATCTTCTGGATGCCGTGGTGATAGCCGCGCCGGATCTCGGCGGGAATCCCGCCAAACAGGCCGGTACGTTCCCGCATCTCCTTGACATTGCCGCCCGACGAGAAGCTCTCCCCCGCGCCCGTGACGATCACGCAACTGACCGACATGTCCTGATTGATGCGGTGGCAGTGACCGACAAGCGCATCGACGATGGACGGCGACAGTGCGTTACGCGTCTCCGGCTCGTTGAGCGTGAGTGTGACGACCCCGCCATCCTGCTGGTAGATCACGCTGTCTGACATGTCTCGCCTCACTTGCTCTTGCTGCTGACAGAAGCCGCGTTCGCAGCGTCTAAACCGATTTCCGCGAGGATCTCGGCCGTATGCTCGCCCAGCCGCGGCGCATGGCGGCGGAGCCGGAACGGCGCCGAGCTGAAGGACACAGGCGCCCGAATCGATTTGTACGCTCCCTCCGACGGGTGCTCGGCGCGGCTGAACATCCCGACCGCTTTCATGTGCTCGTCGTCGGGCAGATCAGCAAGGCCAAGCACGGGCATGCAGGGAATGCTCACCTCATCGCAGAACGACACCCATGCGGCCGTGGAGTGCCTGGGCGCTTCCTCCTCGATGATCTCGTAGAGCGTCTCGAGATGGGCTGCCCGCTCGACCAGCGGAAAGAAGCGGACGTCGGACTTCAACTCAGGCCGGCCGACGAAGTCGAAGAAGTCGCGCCAGTTACGATCCGAATAGGGAAGAATGCACATGTAACCATCGCTGGTGCGAAACGGTTTCCGGCGTGGACTGACGACACGGCTATAGCCGGGATTGCCAAGGGACGGTTCGAAGGCGAAGCCAAGCAGATGCTCGATGTAGGCGAACTCCGCCGTGGTCTCGAACATCGGCACCTCGATCGCCTGACCGCCACCACCACGCTCACGCTGGAACAGCGCCGCCATCACCGAATAGGCGATCGCCTGCCCGGACAGCTTGTCGCACAGCACCGTCGGCATGAAGGCCGGCTCGCCGCGCGCGGCCAGATGCAACGCAGCAAGCCCCGAGCCAGCCTGAATGATGTCGTCATAGGCGGCTTTGTCGCGATAAGGTCCTTGCTCGCTGAACCCGTAAGCGCCGCAATAAATAATGTCCGGCTTGATGGCACGGACGGCCTCATAGCCAAGCCCGAGCTTGTCGATGGCCTTGGGTCGCAGCGTATGGACGAAGACGTCGGCCGTCGCAATCAGCTTGCGCAGAGCATTCATCCCCGACGGCTGCTTCAGGTCAAGCATGACGCTGCGCTTGTTGCGGTTGAGATGGAGGAAGCCGCCGGCCATGCCTTCGCTGCGATTGGGCCGATAGGTCCGGAAGGAGTCCCCCTCCTCGCTTTCGATCTTGATCACATCGGCCCCGAGGTCGGCCATGATGTGGGTCGCAAACGGTCCCATGATCACGTTGGTCAGGTCAATGACGCGAATTCCGCCCAACGGGCCGTCTGCAGGGGTCGTGTCCATCCCGAAAGCTCTCTCGTTCAGCTGGCCGCGCTGCGAATGGCGCGTGCCACGCGGGATGTCCAACTTCTACGTGATTGCAATTCGATCAATACGGTTCGGCACGATCGCGCCAATTATCACATATGCGATTGATTATGCCCCCTCACTCTCTTGCTGGACGGAACGCGATCAAACATAGTTTCGCCCAACCACAAAAAGACTTGGGAGAAAACGATGATATCGGGGAGCCGTCGCCAATTTGCGGGCGTGATCGCGGGTGCTGTTGCATTGGTCGGTTTTGCAGCGCCAGCCGTAGCCGCCGAGAAATGGGATCTCTACATCTACAATCCCGTGGCGACGGTTGCAGCGGCCAAGGGCATGAATGCCGTCGCCGAGCAGATCGAAAAGGACAGCGGCGGCGAGCTGTCGGTCCGGCTGCACCTCGGGGGATCGCTTCCGATCAACACCACCACCACCCCAGGCCGTTAGCGACGACGTCGTTCAGATGGGTGACGACGGGTATTTTCTCGGTAACGTGCCGATTGGCGGTGTCCTGCGGCTGCCGATGCTGATCCGTTCTCTCGATGAATACAAGAAGGCGGCGGACATCATGGCGCCGTACCTGGAAAAGGCCTTCGAAAAGAAGGGTATCCTCGTGCTCGGGCAGTACCTCTATCCCTACCAGGTCGCGTTCTCGAGCAAGAAGCTGACCTCGCTTGCCGACGTCAAAGGCCAGAAGATTCGCGTGACCTCGCCCGAACAGGGAGAATTCATCAAGCGGCTTGGAGGCGTGCCGGTCACGCTCGGCGCCCCGGAAGTTCCCTCTGCACTCGATCGCAGCATCGTCGACGGGGTGCTCACGGCGAACACCGGCGGCGGAAATACCTGGAAAGACCTGCTGAAATTCAACTATCGGCTGGGCATCAACTATTTCAATTCCGTCGTCATCGTGAACAAGGACCGCTTCAACAAGCTGTCGCCGGAGATCCAGGCCAAGGTCCGCAAGGCCGTCACCGACAACATGCCGCTGATCACCAAAGCCATGGCTGACGAGGAAGACAGCCTCAGCAAGAAGTTTGCCGAGGGCGGAATGACCGTCAGCCAGGAGCAGCCCGGCGATCTCGACGTCGGCACGAAGGCGATCTCGGCCTATTGGGACGAATGGGCGAAGGCGAAGGGGCCGGATGCTGCGGCCGCTCTCAAGCAGGTTCGTGCAGCACTCGGCCGGTGACCGATCATGGCCAGCAGCATCGAGATCAAGGAGGTGCCGCCTGACGGCGCCGTCCACCTCATCGACAACGTCTCATCGGGCCCCGGCCCGGTCGAGAATGCCTCGGAAGCCCTCTGCGCGCTCTTCCTGATTGCCATGATCATCCTGATCGGAGCCGAGGCGGTTGCGCGCAACGTGTTCGCGACGTCACTTCAGATCACCGACGAAATCGGCGGCTATCTGCTGGTGGCGACGACCTTCCTGAGCATGTCGGTCGCCGAGGCCCATGGCGCGTTTCACCGGGTCGAGCTGGTCCAGGCTCGCCTCGGACAATCCGCCCGGCTCGTGTCGCAGATCGTCTTCGACCTGCTGTCGCTGGTCGCCTCCGCGTTCATCACCTGGCAGCTGGCACGCCTGGTCATGAACTCATGGCGCTCGGAGGACGTGGCGCCCACGCCGCTCCGGACGCCGCTGTGGATGCCGCAGGCCACCATGGCGGCCGGCATGTTCCTGCTCTGCCTCGCCCTCGTCCGCACCATCCTGACCAAAGTTCGCCGTCTTCGCGGGAGCGCACGGCCATGAGCCCGGGCGTCGAACTGATTTTTGTTCTGGCAATCTTCATTGGCCTGCTTTGCGTAGGCATGACAATCCCGTTCGCGATCACCGTGCCATCCGTCCTCTACCTGCTCTTGCACGCAGGTTTGCCCGGATTGAAGGGCATCGGCCTCGTCAGTTGGGGCAGCATGAACAGCTTTACGCTGAGTGCGATTCCCCTGTTCATCCTGATGGCGGAAATCCTCCAGGAGAGTCGCCTGAGCTTGCGGGTTTATCATGGCCTCTCCAGGCTGGTGTCCTGGATCCCAGGGGGCCTGCTGCAAACCAACGTCGCCGGATGTGCGATCTTCGCCGCCATCAGCGGCTCGAGCGTGGTCACCGCCGCGTCGATCGGGCGCGTCGCGCTCCCTGAATTGCAGAAGCGCAAATACAGCCCGCGCCTGTCCGCGGGCTCGTTGGCGGCGGGAGGCACGCTCGGCATCCTGATCCCGCCGAGCATCGCGATGATCGTTTACGGCACCTTCACCGAGACCTCCGTCGCCAAGCTGTTCATGGCCGGCGTGATGCCGGGCCTGTTGCTGACCGCGATGTTCATGGCCTATATCGCCATGCATGCCTGGTTCAGGCCCGGGATAGCTCCGGTGGAAGTCGGCGCCCGTTCGGTTCGCGAGCTCCTCGCCGCCCTGCTCGACGTCATCCCCTTCATGGTGCTGATCGGCGGTACCATCGGCAGCATCTATTCGGGCCTGGTCACGCCGACCGAGGCAGCGGCCGTCGGCTGCGCGCTGGCGATGATCATTGCAGTGTTCTGGGGCGAGTTCAGCGTCGCAATTTTCTGGCGTGCCTTGCAGACGACCGTGCGCGTCTGCGGCAACATCCTGTTCATCGTCTATGCCGCCTTCCTGTTCTCCTACGCGATCAGCTACGCCGGCGTCGGCGAGCAGATCACGCAGTTCCTGGTCAATCTGAAACTCTCAAAGCTGGAATTCTTCTTCGCCCTGTTCGTTCTCTACACGGTGCTGGGCTGCCTGGTCGAAAGCCTCGGCATGATCGTGGTCACGGTGCCGCTGCTCTATCCGGTTCTGGTCCAGTACGGCATCGATCCGATCTGGTTCGGCGTGATCCTGGTGCTGTTCATCGAGATGGGCCAGATCTCGCCTCCGATTGGCATCAACCTGTTCGTGATCCAGAGCATCTGGACCGGCAAGCTGAGCGACGTCGTCGCGGGCACGATCCCGTTCCACCTGATCATGTTCGTGCTGCTCGGCCTGCTCATGATCTTCCCTGAAATCGCAATGTGGCTACCCTCACAAGCCACTGCCGTCCCCTAGCGAGATGACCCGATGTACGCACCACCCCAAGAGATCAAGACCGAGGTCTTCGCCCGCCTGCCGGACAAATTCCGCCGCAAGGACCCCGCCAATGCCTGGTCGCTCGTAAACCGCCGCGGACTGGCGGCCGATTCATTCATCGAAGGTCCGTCGTTCGACCGCGACGGCAATCTCTATATCGTCGACATTCCCTATGGACGGATCTTTCGCATCTCGCCGTCCGGTGAGTTCACTCTGGTCACCGAATATGACGGCGAACCAAACGGGCTGAAGATCGCGCGCGACGGGCGGATCATCATCACGGACTATCGCCATGGGCTCATGACGCTCGATCCGCCCAGCGGCAAGGTCACCTCCATGCTGGAGCGGCGCTGGTCGGAACGCTTCAAGGGCGTCAACGACCTGGTCTTTGCCGGCAATGGCGACATCTACTTCACCGATCAAGGCCAGACCGGCATGCACGATCCGACCGGTCGCGTCTATTGCTTGCGCGCGGACGGAGTGCTCGACCAGATCGTGAACAACGTCCCCAGCCCGAACGGCCTCGTTCTCAACGGCAGCGAACACATCCTCTACGTGGCCGCCACCCGGGGCAATGCGATCTGGCGGATACCGCTGATGCCTGATGGCACCGCATCCAAGGTCGGCATCTTCATCCAATTGTCCGGGAGCCTGGGCGGACCCGACGGCCTTGCGATGGACGAGCAGGACAACCTTGCCATCGCTCACGCCGGTCTTGGCACCGTCTGGATTTTCAGCCGCCTCGGCGAGCCGCTCTATCGGATCCGCTCCTGTCAGGGCCTCGCCACCACCAACGTGGCCTATGGCGGCCCCGACAACAAGAACCTTTACATCACGGAATCCGAGAGCGGCTGCGTATTGGTCGCTCGCCTTCCTGTCGCGGGACGAGTTATGGCCTCGCATCGATAGTATGGGGAGGGATTGCCGAGGGCCGACACCCCGTGGGTCACAGCAGGATAGCCGCAAATTGTTTGCTACGAGGAACGAGAGGATAGCCTTCATGTTCAGGAAGGTTCGAACCACAATACTGATGATTGGCTTGACCGCTTCGGGAGCGGCGTGGGCAGCATGGCCCGACGACAAGCCCGTCGAGGTTGTCGTTGGCTTCGCCGCTGGTGGCGGAACCGACGTGATGGCCCGCAAGCTGCTTCCCTTCGTCGAAAAGAGACTCGGCGGGAACGCGAGATTTGTCGTTCTCAACAAGCCCGGTGCAGGCGGAGAGATCGCGTTCGCCGCGATTGCGCGCGCCGCTCCCGACGCCTACGCGATGGGTGTAGTCAACGTGCCCGGCTACAACTTCCTGCCGATGACGAGGAAGACCCAGTACAGCATGGACGAAATCCGCCTGGTCGCGCGCGTGGTCGACGATCCCAGCGTGATTGTCGTTCGCAATGACAGCCCGTTCACCACCCTCGCAAGCGTGCTCGGCGCGTTGCGCAAGAAGCCCGGTTCCGTCACCTTCGGTCATAATGGCGCCGGCACGAACGGCCATTTGGCCATCCGCATGCTCGCGAAGGCCGCCGGCGTAGAGCCGAACGAGATTTCCTATCGCGGCACGGCGGCGCAGAGGACCGACGTCCTGGGTGGCCATCTGGATATCGGAATGGTTAGCCTGAGCGAAGTGCCCGAACTGCACGGCACCAACAACGGAGAACTCAGAGCCGTCGCAATCCTGTCGAAGGCCCGCTCTCCCTCATTGCCGGGTGTTCCGACAGCCGAGGAAGCCGGCGTCCCTGTCATCATGACCGCGGAACGCGGCTTTGCGCTGCCAAAGGGGGCTCCCGATGATGTCGCGAAAAAGCTGGAGGCCGCGATTGGCGAGAGCCTCGGTGATCCGGACTACGTAAAGAGCTCACCCGGGGACGCTCCGGTGCTCGCTTTCATGCCCGGCGCCGAATGGCAAAAGCGCCTCGACGATATGACGAGGGCATTGCAGCCACTAGCCAGCGAGTTGGCCGAACCGAAATAGCAACCGGCATCGGCCGCCTCTTCGCTCGACGGGAGCAGACGGCGTATGTCATCCGTCACTGACTGGAAGACATACCGCCGCGCAGTTGCCGCGACTTGGCGTGGCGCCTGTAAGCTCTCCAGGACGATCTTGAGCTTCTCGTCCTCGGACCAGCGCCGCCGCCGACCGGTCTCTACCACCTCAAGCCGTTCGACTTGGGCACTGCGCCTATCACTGTCCATAGGCACAGTTCTCAACAACACGCCGCATTCGGCAAGGCGGCCTTCACCGGAGGCGTACCCTTCTGTGACGATGCCAAGATCC
>NZ_AXAP01000126.1:12500-15726 GCF_000472865.1 Bradyrhizobium elkanii WSM2783
AGTCGCTGGCCCATAATACAAAAGGTACGACGTCACCCAGAACGCATCTTGGGCTCCGTCTGTTTGTAGGTGTCCGGTTTCAGGTCTATTTCACTCCCCTCGTCGGGGTGCTTTTCACCTTTCCCTCACGGTACTGGTTCACTATCGGTCGCTGAGGAGTACTTAGGCTTGGAGGGTGGTCCCCCCATGTTCAGACAGGATTGCACGTGTCCCGCCTTACTCAAGGATACATCATCGCATTACCCGTACGGGGCTATCACCCTCTAAGGCCCTGCTTTCCTGACAGGTTCCGGTTGTCTTTGATGTATCACTGGCCTGGTCCGCGTTCGCTCGCCACTACTAACGGAGTCTCGATTGATGTCCTTTCCTCCAGGTACTTAGATGTTTCAGTTCCCTGGGTTCGCTTGAAACCTCCTATTTTATTCAGAAGTCTCATACCTTCTCTTGATAACCGGAAATCCAAAACCTCGCGGTTTGATTTCTCGCATTTCTGGTCGAACCCCAAAACACAAGGTGTTTAAACCTCAAGATCTTGGAGTTCCGGCTATCGAAGGTGGGTTTCCCCATTCGGAAATCCGTGGATCAAAGCTTCTTCGCAGCTCCCCACGGCTTATCGCAGCGTAGCACGTCCTTCATCGCCTCTCAGCGCCAAGGCATCCACCGAACACCCTTAAGGCACTTGATTGCTCTCATTATCAATGTCCACACACTCGGCAGAATGTATGCCGCCCAATCGCATTGAGACCGAAATCTCAAAGCGCGCACCCTCGATGAATGCTGCTTGCGCGGCCGGACATTGATTAGAAAGACCAGCTTGCTTCGTAAGATCGAACCAATAGCGAGGCGGTCAAGCTTCGCTAACAGGATCATTTTACAACCCGCTCATCTTGCGATGAACGAGCGCCGAAAATGATCTGGAGATAGTGAATGAGCACCCGCGAATTGCTCCGCAGATCCCAAACTTGGATCGATCTCCTCTTTACGATGTCAGATAACACGCACACCGCGTCCATCCGGACTGCGTGTGCGAATTGATGTTTCGCGGACGACGGTTGAGGCACCGGCGATCAAACCATCTGGTGGAGCCAGACGGGATCGAACCGACGACCTCATGCTTGCAAAGCACGCGCTCTCCCAGCTGAGCTATGGCCCCGTAACCAGAAGACGAATGCCCGCTCGATGAAAGTGGTGGGCCTGGGAAGACTTGAACTTCCGACCTCACGCTTATCAAGCGCGCGCTCTAACCAACTGAGCTACAAGCCCCTAACGCTCATCCTACAAAGGATTAGGAACCCGCTCGCGCGCAACCGGCTTTCGCCGATGCATCGCACAGCGCTCTAGCCCCTGGCGCGTGTTCGTCCGCGAAGAAAGAGAAACGAAGACGGCGAAATCCCGCCAATGGAGCTCAAGCGATCTGGCGATCGATTGGCCCCGAGATGTTTCTAAAACGATCCGATAGTGAGCGTGAGCTCTCTGAAGGACCATCCTTAGAAAGGAGGTGATCCAGCCGCAGGTTCCCCTACGGCTACCTTGTTACGACTTCACCCCAGTCGCTGACCCTACCGTGGCCGGCTGCCCCCTTTCGGTTAGCGCACCGTCTTCAGGTAAAACCAACTCCCATGGTGTGACGGGCGGTGTGTACAAGGCCCGGGAACGTATTCACCGTGGCGTGCTGATCCACGATTACTAGCGATTCCAACTTCATGGGCTCGAGTTGCAGAGCCCAATCCGAACTGAGACGGCTTTTTGAGATTTGCTAGGACTTGCGTCTTCGCTTCCCATTGTCACCGCCATTGTAGCACGTGTGTAGCCCAGCCCGTAAGGGCCATGAGGACTTGACGTCATCCCCACCTTCCTCGCGGCTTATCACCGGCAGTCTCCTTAGAGTGCTCAACTAAATGGTAGCAACTAAGGACGGGGGTTGCGCTCGTTGCGGGACTTAACCCAACATCTCACGACACGAGCTGACGACAGCCATGCAGCACCTGTCTCCGGTCCAGCCGAACTGAAGAACTCCGTCTCTGGAGTCCGCGACCGGGATGTCAAGGGCTGGTAAGGTTCTGCGCGTTGCGTCGAATTAAACCACATGCTCCACCGCTTGTGCGGGCCCCCGTCAATTCCTTTGAGTTTTAATCTTGCGACCGTACTCCCCAGGCGGAATGCTTAAAGCGTTAGCTGCGCCACTAGTGAGTAAACCCACTAACGGCTGGCATTCATCGTTTACGGCGTGGACTACCAGGGTATCTAATCCTGTTTGCTCCCCACGCTTTCGTGCCTCAGCGTCAGTATCGGGCCAGTGAGCCGCCTTCGCCACTGGTGTTCTTGCGAATATCTACGAATTTCACCTCTACACTCGCAGTTCCACTCACCTCTCCCGAACTCAAGATCTTCAGTATCAAAGGCAGTTCTGGAGTTGAGCTCCAGGATTTCACCCCTGACTTAAAGACCCGCCTACGCACCCTTTACGCCCAGTGATTCCGAGCAACGCTAGCCCCCTTCGTATTACCGCGGCTGCTGGCACGAAGTTAGCCGGGGCTTATTCTTGCGGTACCGTCATTATCTTCCCGCACAAAAGAGCTTTACAACCCTAGGGCCTTCATCACTCACGCGGCATGGCTGGATCAGGCTTGCGCCCATTGTCCAATATTCCCCACTGCTGCCTCCCGTAGGAGTTTGGGCCGTGTCTCAGTCCCAATGTGGCTGATCATCCTCTCAGACCAGCTACTGATCGTCGCCTTGGTGAGCCATTACCTCACCAACTAGCTAATCAGACGCGGGCCGATCTTTCGGCGATAAATCTTTCCCCGTAAGGGCTTATCCGGTATTAGCACAAGTTTCCCTGTGTTGTTCCGAACCAAAAGGTACGTTCCCACGCGTTACTCACCCGTCTGCCGCTGACGTATTGCTACGCCCGCTCGACTTGCATGTGTTAAGCCTGCCGCCAGCGTTCGCTCTGAGCCAGGATCAAACTCTCAAGTTGGACTTGAAACTTTGAACCGGCTGATCACAACGTTTGACGAGGTCCACACCAAAATCGCGCAGCGATTCACATCGCTGGCGACCCGACCTCAATCAAGAGGCCATGGTGTAACCTTATTCAAAACGTGTACCGCCGAAGTCTTTCGTCCGGTCCCGATCGGGAAAACCAAGGTTTTCAAAATCGAGACCCGCAAGGACTCCGCCGTCCACGTTTCTCTTTCTTCATCTTCACTTGTCAAACAGCCCG
>NZ_AXAP01000127.1:0-2500 GCF_000472865.1 Bradyrhizobium elkanii WSM2783
CGGGCTGTTTGACAAGTGAAGATGAAGAAAGAGAAACGTGGACGGCGGAGTCCTTGCGGGTCTCGATTTTGAAAACCTTGGTTTTCCCGATCGGGACCGGACGAAAGACTTCGGCGGTACACGTTTTGAATAAGGTTACACCATGGCCTCTTGATTGAGGTCGGGTCGCCAGCGATGTGAATCGCTGCGCGATTTTGGTGTGGACCTCGTCAAACGTTGTGATCAGCCGGTTCAAAGTTTCAAGTCCAACTTGAGAGTTTGATCCTGGCTCAGAGCGAACGCTGGCGGCAGGCTTAACACATGCAAGTCGAGCGGGCGTAGCAATACGTCAGCGGCAGACGGGTGAGTAACGCGTGGGAACGTACCTTTTGGTTCGGAACAACACAGGGAAACTTGTGCTAATACCGGATAAGCCCTTACGGGGAAAGATTTATCGCCGAAAGATCGGCCCGCGTCTGATTAGCTAGTTGGTGAGGTAATGGCTCACCAAGGCGACGATCAGTAGCTGGTCTGAGAGGATGATCAGCCACATTGGGACTGAGACACGGCCCAAACTCCTACGGGAGGCAGCAGTGGGGAATATTGGACAATGGGCGCAAGCCTGATCCAGCCATGCCGCGTGAGTGATGAAGGCCCTAGGGTTGTAAAGCTCTTTTGTGCGGGAAGATAATGACGGTACCGCAAGAATAAGCCCCGGCTAACTTCGTGCCAGCAGCCGCGGTAATACGAAGGGGGCTAGCGTTGCTCGGAATCACTGGGCGTAAAGGGTGCGTAGGCGGGTCTTTAAGTCAGGGGTGAAATCCTGGAGCTCAACTCCAGAACTGCCTTTGATACTGAAGATCTTGAGTTCGGGAGAGGTGAGTGGAACTGCGAGTGTAGAGGTGAAATTCGTAGATATTCGCAAGAACACCAGTGGCGAAGGCGGCTCACTGGCCCGATACTGACGCTGAGGCACGAAAGCGTGGGGAGCAAACAGGATTAGATACCCTGGTAGTCCACGCCGTAAACGATGAATGCCAGCCGTTAGTGGGTTTACTCACTAGTGGCGCAGCTAACGCTTTAAGCATTCCGCCTGGGGAGTACGGTCGCAAGATTAAAACTCAAAGGAATTGACGGGGGCCCGCACAAGCGGTGGAGCATGTGGTTTAATTCGACGCAACGCGCAGAACCTTACCAGCCCTTGACATCCCGGTCGCGGACTCCAGAGACGGAGTTCTTCAGTTCGGCTGGACCGGAGACAGGTGCTGCATGGCTGTCGTCAGCTCGTGTCGTGAGATGTTGGGTTAAGTCCCGCAACGAGCGCAACCCCCGTCCTTAGTTGCTACCATTTAGTTGAGCACTCTAAGGAGACTGCCGGTGATAAGCCGCGAGGAAGGTGGGGATGACGTCAAGTCCTCATGGCCCTTACGGGCTGGGCTACACACGTGCTACAATGGCGGTGACAATGGGAAGCGAAGACGCAAGTCCTAGCAAATCTCAAAAAGCCGTCTCAGTTCGGATTGGGCTCTGCAACTCGAGCCCATGAAGTTGGAATCGCTAGTAATCGTGGATCAGCACGCCACGGTGAATACGTTCCCGGGCCTTGTACACACCGCCCGTCACACCATGGGAGTTGGTTTTACCTGAAGACGGTGCGCTAACCGAAAGGGGGCAGCCGGCCACGGTAGGGTCAGCGACTGGGGTGAAGTCGTAACAAGGTAGCCGTAGGGGAACCTGCGGCTGGATCACCTCCTTTCTAAGGATGGTCCTTCAGAGAGCTCACGCTCACTATCGGATCGTTTTAGAAACATCTCGGGGCCAATCGATCGCCAGATCGCTTGAGCTCCATTGGCGGGATTTCGCCGTCTTCGTTTCTCTTTCTTCGCGGACGAACACGCGCCAGGGGCTAGAGCGCTGTGCGATGCATCGGCGAAAGCCGGTTGCGCGCGAGCGGGTTCCTAATCCTTTGTAGGATGAGCGTTAGGGGCTTGTAGCTCAGTTGGTTAGAGCGCGCGCTTGATAAGCGTGAGGTCGGAAGTTCAAGTCTTCCCAGGCCCACCACTTTCATCGAGCGGGCATTCGTCTTCTGGTTACGGGGCCATAGCTCAGCTGGGAGAGCGCGTGCTTTGCAAGCATGAGGTCGTCGGTTCGATCCCGTCTGGCTCCACCAGATGGTTTGATCGCCGGTGCCTCAACCGTCGTCCGCGAAACATCAATTCGCACACGCAGTCCGGATGGACGCGGTGTGCGTGTTATCTGACATCGTAAAGAGGAGATCGATCCAAGTTTGGGATCTGCGGAGCAATTCGCGGGTGCTCATTCACTATCTCCAGATCATTTTCGGCGCTCGTTCATCGCAAGATGAGCGGGTTGTAAAATGATCCTGTTAGCGAAGCTTGACCGCCTCGCTATTGGTTCGATCTTACGAAGCAAGCTGGTCTTTCTAATCAATGTCCGGCCGCGCAAGCAGCATTCATCGAGGGTGCGCGCTTTGAGATTTCGGTCTCAATGCGATTGGGCG
>NZ_AXAP01000127.1:7500-15559 GCF_000472865.1 Bradyrhizobium elkanii WSM2783
GTAGTAATAGAGCGCGGTGTTGCCGATCTCGACCGTGCCGTTCGACACGGCATCGAGCACCTGCAGGCCGGGCACGATTTCACCGGCCGCGAACGGCTGGATCTGGAATCTGTTGTCGGTGATCTCGGCGACCCGCCTGCAGAAAAATTCGCAGCCGCCATAGAGCGTATCGAGCGCCTTCGGCCAACTCGCCGCGAGGCGCCATTTCACTTCCGGCATCGATTGCGCAACCGCGGGCGCAGCAATGGCGCTCGCGGCGAGCGAGATGCCGCCTGCCTTCAAGAACTCACGACGTTTCATTGCGTTTCCCCTCTGCTGGTGTCGATACCTCGACGAGGGACAACGATCTTGAGTGTCGTTTTTGGCTTCGTCGGTGACCGACGCTGGATTGTGGTGATTGGGTTCGCAGGCCTTCAACAGGCTCTTGTTAGCGGAATTCCGAAATGTCCGGTTCCGTCAGCGAGCATGACCGTTCGCCGAGCGATAATCAAGCGCAATGCTCTATCGCGGTTGCGAAGCGCGCGCTCAATTGTCAGGCACGCACGCGCTCGGCGTCTGCCTTCGTCCCGCCGAACGCCGCTTCCATCGCCTTGCGCGTCTTGATCGTCTCGTTATTCGCGTCGATCTCGATATCGCTCCATCGCACCACCGCGCCATGCGCGATATTGTTCTTCAGCTTCACGCGATGGGCGAGCCCGATCGGCAATGCGCCGGCGGCAAGGCTTGCGTGTGCCGGCATCAGCTTGCCCCACACCGTGTAGCCGCCTTCGCCATCGAGCTCTTCGCCTGCACGCAGATCCCGCTTGGCGACTGCGGCGACATCGCCGCGAAAGCCGTGCGGCTGGCCGGTAGGCTCATTGCGTAATGCTGCCGACAGGACCGAGATGTTCAGCTCCAATCCGATCAGATGATAGGGCTTGTACATCGCCGCATAGCGGCCGGAGGCGTCCGTCCTCAGCCCGTATTGCTTGAAGCAATCGGCGGCATAATCATTCGGCGCTTCCAGCACGACATAGACGCCCCAGCGCAGGTCGCGAAAGACCGGACGGCCGTCGCGCTCGATCGACGACACCACCTCCACCACGCCCGACTTCTCCAGCACGCCACCTTTCTCGCGCGGCCGCAAAATATGCGGGAGATCGTCGACGCCGCAGGGCGGAAACAAAAGGCCATCGGAGGGCACGTCGAGGCCGGTAGCGTTAGCAATCGCCGCCATCTCGATCGCGGATTTGGTGCCGTCGAGGAAGGAGTTGAACATCTGCGGATTCATGCCGGCGGATTGCGCCTCGCCGGCGGTGAGGCCGTAGTGGCTCCAAACGCCTTCGGGCGTCACGTCGTGATAAACAGGCAGATACTTCGTGCCCTTGCCGGCGGCAACGACACGAAAACCGGTGGCGCGTGCCCAATCGACCATTTCCGCCGTTAGTGCCGGCTGGTCGCCGTAAGCGAGCGAATAGACCACGCCGGCCTTGCGGGCCTCCTCCGCGAGCAGGGGGCCCGCCAGCACGTCGGCCTCGACGTTGACCATGACGATGTGCTTGCCGGCCGCGATCGCCGCGCGCGCGTGTCTGATGCCGACCGCCGGATTGCCGGTTGCCTCCACCACCACATCCATCGCGCCGCCGGCGATCGCCCGCGCGCCGTCATCGGTGAACGTCGTGGCTTTGATCCGATCCTCGCCCCAGCCGACGGTGCGGCACGCCTCGCGCGCGCGGTCGCGGTCGAGATCGATGATGATGGGCACCTCCAATCCCGGCGTGTGCGGCACCTGCGACAGGAACATCGAGCCGAATTTTCCGGCGCCGATCAGCGCCACGCGAACCGGCTTGCCGGCGGCGGCGCGGGCTTTGAGGAGGTGGTGGAGGTTCATGGCGGGATATCCGATGATGATTGGCTTGGTCATTCCGGGGCGACGCGCAAGCGTCGAGCCCGGAATCCATCGGGCCGCATGCGCGCGCGGAGAAATGGACTCCGGGCCCGCGCTTCGCGCGTCCCGGAATGACAGGAAGACTACTCCGCCGCCTGCCGCGGCGCACGCGCCAGCCGGACCAGCGCGTCGTCGGCGACCGTCTGGATCGGCGTGAAATCGCGATGGGCGATGTATTCCGGCCGCGTCGGCGTGCGGATGTAGTTCGAGACCGCGTTCAGTGTCAGGTACACGATCTTGCGCGGATAGGGTGTGATGTTGCCGCTCGATCCATGCACCAGATTGCCGTGGAACATCAGCATGCCGCCGGCCTTGCCGGTCGGCGCGACGATGCCGCCGTCCTTCACCAGGCGCGTCACGGTCTCCTCGTCCAGCGTCCACAGCGGATAGGAGGTGGTCTGAAGGTCATGGGCGGCCTTGAGGTCGCCGGCATGGTGGCTCTTCGGCACCAGCATCAAGGGGCCATTGATCGGCATCACCTCGTCGAGGAAGATCGCGATATTCATCGCGCGCGGCTCCGGCATACCGTCGTCGCGCTTCCAGGTGCCGTAATCCTGGTGCCACTGCCAGACATCGCCGGTGAAGGCCGCTTTGGCGTTGATCTTGAACTGATGCATGTAGACCTTCTCGCCGAAGATCTGCTCGATCGGCTCGATCATGCGCGGATGTGCGCCGAGGGCGCCGAAGGCCTCGTTGTAGAGATGCGCGGCAAAGGCGGTGCGCGGCGCACCGCTCTTCTCGCGCCACACCTCGGGGCGGTTGGCGCCGTAGATACTCACCGCCTCGCGGGCGAGGAAATCCACCTCTTCCTGGCTGAACAATTCGGGCAGGAACAGCCAGCCCTCGCGGTTGAAGAATTCGATCTGCTCTGGCGTCAGTTTCATGGTGTGTCCTCCTTCTGGTTTATCGTTGATCTGTCAGTCGTCATGGCCGGGCTTGACCCGGCCATCCACGCCTTTCTCTCTGCGTCCAAGACGTGGATGCCCGGGTCAAGCCCGGGCATGACGGAGCGTCACGCAGCGATGGTCGCTACTCTCAATCTCTCCTCCGTCATCCGTCCTGCCGTCTGCGCATGCGCTGACGCCGCGGCCTCGGCCGCCTTGCCATTGCCGGCGAAGATATGCGCGGCGATCTGCTCATGCTCGGCCCAGGCGCTTTCGCGATAATCGAGCTCGGCGAGCACGGTCGCCATCGAGCGGCGCATATGCGCCCATTGCGGCGCGATCATCTCCTCGATCGCGGGATTGCCTGACAGCAGATAGATCGCGCTGTGGAAGTCGACATCGCGCGCGATCAGTTCGGCGAGGGGCGTCTTCGCATCGATCGCGCGTCCGGCCGTCAGCGCCGCGTTCAGCCGCTCGCGGCCGGAGGCATCGGTCCTGCTGCGCCCGGCGGCAAGCTGTGCCGCCAGCGCGTCGATCGCGCCGCGGACTTCGTAGAGCTGGCGGATGCGCTGCGGATCAAGCTGGGTCACCTCGAAGCCGCGGCGGCCGCTTTCGGCGACCAATCCCTGACGGTGCAGCAGATGCAGCGCGTGGGACACCGGCTGGCGCGACACGCCAAGCTTCTCGGCAAGCTCGTTCTGGGTGATCCGCTGCCCCGGCGGCAGCGTACGGTCGATAATCGCCTCCAGGATCCGCGCATAGACCTGGTCGATCAGGTTGGGTAGCGGCTCGAGCGGGAGCATGCCGGGCGTTTTCCTTCGGAATACGGAATTCCGTATTCGGTGAAGCTAACCCCGGTCCGAGGTCCGGTCAAGGTGAAACCCGGCCGACCTGCCCCGGTCGAGCGACAGCACCCCTATGTCGGCACTGTGCATAGGGAGCCTGTGAGGAGCTTTTCCGAAAGCTTCCTCAGCGGCGGCTTCGTCTTGTCCCGAATTCATTATTGAGGACTTGGAGTCCGCGCAGAAAAAGCCTGCCAGTCTCGGTGGCGCTGAAAACGACACTCAATCGGGTCTCTGGAACTGTGCTAAATTTGCTCGATGCCGATCGGACGTCTTGATTGGCGAGGTCTCGATCGGCCGTGCTTCCCATTCTCGTGTCATCCCGTTCTTGCTTCGAAGATTCCGCCTGTCATGTCAGAGCGCCCTTTGATGCTGCAACCGACGATCAGAAACCGAATCCTTGGCATCGCCATGGGCCTCATCGTGCTGATGGCCATCATCTCGGTGCTGTCGACGGTGATGGCAAGGAGGATCGCCCACCAGCTCGATGAGCTGACGACGAAATATGTTGAGGCTTACGGTCATCTGGCGCGGATGAACGTCCGTTCGCTGGAGCAGGCATTGGCGCTCCGCAGGATGGTGATCGCAGGCATGCATTCGCCGCCGGACCAGGCCGCCATGGCCGAGCAGCAGAAAGTTTACGAGGCCAAGGGTCTGCAAGTCGATCAGGAAGCGAAGACCGCGCGTGGCCTCATCAACGCGATCATCGCGGATCTTTCGACGGAATCCGACAATGCGAGGCTGGGTCGGATCGACGATCGAATTGAGACGCTGAATAACGACCTCCGCCGCTATCTGGGTGAGGAGCACAAACGGCTGCTGCCGCTGCTCGAAGCCGGCAATCTTGCCGAAGTCAATGCCAGCCTTGCTCGCACCGAAGCCCTGCGCAATGAACTCAACCAGAGAGTGGACGAGGTCCGCGGGGAGATGCTGGCGCAGGTGCGCGCGGGCGCCGCGGCGACGATGAGAGATCAGCAAAGCTCGATCTTGATCTCGGTCATTCTGACAGCACTCGCCGCGATACTGGGCCTGCTGTTCTCGTTCTTCGTAAGCACCGGCATCACGCGGCCGGTCAGGCGCTTGCTAGAAGGGACCCGCGCCGTCGAAGCCGGTCGGCTCGATGGCTCGATCGACGTCACCACGCGAGACGAGATCGGCCAACTGACAACGGCGTTCAACAAGATGGTGGAGCAATTGCGCCACAAGGAGCGGATGCGTGAGACCTTCGGCAGATACATCGATCCGCGAGTCGTGGAGGGGCTGATTGAGCGACAATCATTGACCGCGACCGACGGTCAGCGCCGTATCATGACCGTGCTGTTCTGCGACATGAAGGGCTTCACCAGCCTCAGCGAAGGAATGACGCCGCAGGGATTGGTCAAGGTGATGAATCACTACCTCTCGACCATGTCCGGCCCGATCCGCAGCCATCACGGGATCATCGACAAATATATCGGTGATGCGATCATGGCCTATTGGGGCCCGCCGTTCAACGAGGATGCCGAACAGGCGCGGCTTGCCTGCCTTGCCGCCGTCGACATGGCCGATCGCGGTACGGCATTGCGGACGGAATTGCCCGAACTGCTGGGCGTGCGGTCGGTACCGAGCGAGTGCGACGTTCGCATCGGCGTTGCGACCGGCGAGGTGCTGGTGGGAAGCATCGGCTCGGAATTCATGATGAGCTACACCGTCATGGGCGATGCGGTAAACCTTGCCTCGCGCCTGGAGGGCGTGAACAAGATATACGGCAGCCATGCCCTGGTTTCCGAAGCGACGGTGAAAGCGGCCGCCGATGCGATCGAGTTTCGCGAGGTCGATCGGCTGGTCGTCGTTGGCCAGACGCGGCCGGTCACGGTGTTCGAGATCATCGGGCGCAAGGGCGAGCTCAGCCCGGCACAATCGGCATTGTTGAAGCGATACTCCGAGGGACTGGCCGCTTATCGCGCCCAACGTTGGGACGAGGCGCTTGCGGCCTTCAATGAGGCACTTGAAGCGGTTCCCGCCGACGGACCATCCATGACCTTTGTCAACCGCATCGAAGGCTTCAAGACAAATCCGCCCGCCGATGCCTGGGATGGCTCATGGTATCTCGATCACAAGTGATGCGGCTGATATGACCGACCGTCATCCCGCCAGAAAATCCAGCACGATCTCGCAGTAGCGCTGCGGGGCCTGCTCGAACATCGGATGCGTCGTGCCCGGGATGATCTCGGTGCGCGAATCCTTCACATTGGCCGCCAGCGTGTGCAGTACCTTCGGCAGTGCGCCTCTGGTGTTGGCGCCGCCGATGAACAGTGTCGGTGTCCTGATCGCTTCGGCGTCCGCCTTCGAGAACGGCGGCCGCTTGTCGCGCGTCTGGCCGATCAGCGTCGTCGCGTTGTCGCGCAACGGCTCTTTCACCGCCGCCGGCAGCCGCTTCCAGGCGCCGGGGCCTTCCAGCGCGTCGATGAAGATCTGCAGCCCGCCATCGATGTCGCCCTTGGCGATGATTTCGGCGGAGGCGGCGATCCGCGCCGCCAGCGGGGAGGGGCTCGGCTTGAAGTCGGGATCGAGCGTCTCATCCAGCTCGCCGCCGGGCTCGGCCAGGATCAATTTGCGCAGCAGATCAGGCCGCCGCTGCGCGACGCGGAAGGAGACGTGTCCGCCGCGCGAGTGGCCCATCAGGCCGACCGGTTTCGGTTCGATCTGCTCGATGAAGGCGATGACGTCTTCGACGTGCTGGGCGATCGAATAGGTGTCGCCGACGCCATTCCAGCGCTCGGGGAAGAAGTGCCGGAGGCTGACCGTGATCACGCGGTGCTTGCGCGACAGAAGTCCCAGCGTCGCCGACCAGATGCGGAAATCGCAGAGCGAGCCGTGCACGCACACCAATGGCGGCCCTTCGCCCACCTCGAGATAGGCCATGTCGTATCCGTTGACGCGAAGGGTTTGCATGGGGATGCTCGCAAGTTCCCGCAGGATTCGGGTGGATAGCAACATTCTCCAAGCCTAGATTCCATTGCAAGGAGAAAGCTCGACATGTCGAATCCGCGGATGGAGCAAGCCATGACCCGCCAGCATTTTGCGATCTTCGACACAGTGATCGGTGCCTGCGGCGTAATGTGGGGCGAATACGGTATCACCGGCGTGCAACTGCCGATGGGCAGCGAGGAAAACACCCGCAAACGCATCCGGCAGCGGGGCGGCGAGGTGACGGAAGCCGCACCGCCAGTGGAAGTGAGACGCGCGATCGAAGCCATGATCGAACTGCTCGCGGGCAAGCCGAACGACCTTGCCGAGGTCGTGCTCGATCTCGACGTGCCGGAGTTCAACCGCGGCGTCTACGATATCGCGCGCAGGATCCCTCCGGGCAAGACCATGACCTATGGCGAGATCGCCAAGCAGCTTGGCGGCGTCGAGCTGTCGCGCGACGTCGGCCAGGCGCTCGGCCGCAACCCGTGCCCGATCGTCGTGCCCTGCCACCGCGTGCTCGCGGCCGGCAACAAGCCCGGCGGCTTCTCGGCGAATGGCGGCGTGGTGACGAAGCTGAAGATGCTCGAGATCGAGGGCGCGATCGTCAACCACACGCCGAGCTTGTTCGATTGAGCTCTGATGGTGCCGCGGGCTCGAACACCTCTCCCATAGGGAGAGGTCGGATCGCGTCAGCGATCCGGGTGAGGGGTTCAGGTCCCTCGATAGAGCGTAGCCCCTCACCCGGCGCTACGCGCCGACCTCTCCCTATGGGAGAGGTGAGGAGAACGCGGCCGAGCCGCAGCTCCCCTCCGACAGCTACACCGCCTCGCACGCGAACCCGTCGCCGCTCCGCTTGATCTTGCCGACCGAGGGCGAGGGGAAATGCGCGGTGCAGCAGAGCGTATCGGTATCGCAATAGCGCTCCAGGAAACTGCGCCGCGTCCGCGCCGCCTGCGCCTGGTCGACGTCGAACTTCGCCGACAGTTCCGGATAATGCGTCTGCAGCGGCGAGTGCATGAGATCGCCGGAGAACACGGCGTCGTCCTTGCCGCGCCCAAGAGTGAAGGCGACATGGCCCGGTGTGTGCCCGGGCGTCGGCAAAATGCGTGCGTGGTCGCCGATGGCGAAATCATTCGTCACGATCGCCTCGCGCTTTGACTCCACGATCGGCAGCACGCTGTCGACGAAGAGACTGTGAATCTTTTTATATCGGGCGCGTGGCAGCTGTGATTCTCTTCGCGGATTGATTTGCAGGAGGGGGANGATGGCTGGTGACGAGTTGTTTGGAGAGCTGCCGGANCAAGCGGAGCCACGGGCCGAAGCAGTGCGGCGCGGTGCGCCGCGGCTGCGCGAGCCGGTGCGCGACCAGGTCGAACTGCGAGCGGTCGATATCGACAGCCTGATCGGACAAGATCATCCGGCACGGGTGATATGGGCCTATGTGGAAGGGCTCG
>NZ_AXAP01000128.1 GCF_000472865.1 Bradyrhizobium elkanii WSM2783
CACGGTCATGGCGGGTCCAAGCTCCTCTATGAGCGGTGATCTTCGCAATCACCGGACTTACCATGACCGCTCCAGCCTCTCAGGCTTTTGCAGAACCTTCCGCACACTACCTTCGGCGCGCGCAGTTTCGTTGGCGACCGTCTCCCGCGATGCAGCGCACATGCAGGCCAGCCGGGCGTCCAACCCTCCGCGCCGACGAGAAAACCGAGATGGAGCTGCCGCGGCCGCTGGAATCGCCCTTCTCGGGCGTATAGAGTTTTGGTTGGCCAGTCCATTCGGCGAGCTAGTACCCGGAATCAGAGCTGAGTGATACGGCGGCCTTTGAACCGGCGTTGACGGACCTTTTTCTTGGTCCAGACGAAGGGCTCGGCTTTGTCGTTGTAAGCGTTGACGTAGGCATCGATGTGGTCCTGAAGCTGCTTGAGGCTTGTGAAGGAAGTGCCGCTGAGCGACTGCCCCTGCAAGATCGAAAACCATACCTCGACCTGACTGAGCCAGGACGCACTTGTCGGCGTGAAATGAAATTCCACGTTGGGGTGGGCATTGAGCCAACGCTCGTTCTTCTTGTGGGTGTTGAGGTTGTCGAGGATGACGTGAAGCTTCCGGTTTGGAAAAGCCGCGGTGACGCTGTTCATGAAATCGAGAAACTCGACGCGGCGACGTCGTTTTGAGTGCGTTGCGATGATCTTTCCGGTGGCGACTTCGAGCGCCGCAAACAGCGTTGTGGTGCCATGCCGCTTGTAATCGTGGCTCTGACCAGTCAAGGCGCGGCCATTGGGCAACTTCAGATAACCCTGCGTTCGCTCCAAGGCCTGGATCGAGGGCTTCTCGTCCACGCACAGCACAATGGGCTTCGCCGGCGGGGCGACATAGAGGCCGACAACATCGGCGGCTTTGGCCGTAAAGTTCGGGTCGTTGCTCTCACACCAGGACTTGCGAGCCGCGAGGTCGATCTTGTGGCTGCGCAGGAACCGCCAGACATATTGGACGTCAACATCGCCCAGCGCCTCGGCCAGCAGGGGCCCGGTCCAGCGTGCGAACCCTTCCGGCGACGGCTTGTCCAGCAGCTTCAAAATCCGCTCGTCGGTGGCCTTCGTATAGATCGGCTGCTTGCCCGGTCGCGCCTTGTCTTGCAGCCCTTCAAGGCCTTGGTCGGCATAACGATNCCGCCAAAGGCTGACAATCCGCGGCTGGACCCCAACTTCCTTGGCGATCGATCGGGTGCTGCGCCCATCCGCCGCCAACAGAACGATCCGCGCCCGCTTCAAATCGCGCTGCAATGTCGTCGGCGAGCGACAACACGCCTCAAGCAGCTTGCGATCTTTCCGCGAAAGGTGGACTTCTCTTGCTTCGGGTATCATCCATATCTTGAATCACGACTCACGATCCAAGAAAAGTGGGTACTAGCACTTGAACACCTCCTTGGGCCGCCGAGATCATTCGGATGCGGGCGCGAATGATCTCCGTTTCAGGGTAATGCGTCCATGCGCGATAAGAGCTGGCGACCGGGCGTTTGATCCTCGCAAAGCCACCAACGCACGCGAACATCGAATGGATGCGCGTCTCGCTGTTCGAGTATCGCCGTACCATTCATACTGGGCTACAGGATAACCCGCCGGCCTGCCCGGCCCTTGATCATAACAAATCCGAACGCAGCGATACGCGACAGACTTGCGCCGATGTTCATGCGAATGACGGCGCTTTCCCTTAAAAGACTCCTTAAGTCCACGTTCATGAGATCAAGCCTGTTAATCTGGATGGATCATGATGTCCATGGTTTCGTCGCCATCCTCGAACGGACCGGGAAAGCCGTTGTCCTCCACCAGCTTCACGGCACACAGGCAGACGTCGCCGCCGATCACGGCGAGCGCAACCGGCTCAAGGGCTCTTCCGTTACAAGGGCCATCGATGCAAAACCCGCTGTCGATCTCGAAGATCGCTCCGTGCCGGCCGCACCCGAGAAAGGCGCGGTCGGGCGAGAAAAATTCGCCCGCACGGATGTTGAGCCAGACGCCGTCATGTGGGCAGCGGTTGACATAGCCGTGATAATCATTGCCAACGGTCCGAACCACAACAATCGGAAACGGCCGACTCTCACCGCTCTCGTCGATCCGTGACAGGCTAAAGCCCCTCGCGCTGCCCCGCTCGATTGCATCGGCGGGGCAGACGGCGAACACCTCAATCTCTTGGCTGCCCATGTCGCGCTGCTCCCTTGCTCATGCGCCGTGTTTTCCTGCGCGAAAGACATCGACGGCGGTACCGGTCAACCGAAGGACGCCAATTCCACCGACCAGCTCCTTGTAGGCATCGACGGCCCGCTGAGAACATCAAATTGCATTGAGCTTCTCATTGTCTTCCCGCACCACCCTCAAGAGTTCCTCGTGGCCTTGCCGGACGAACAGGCCGGAGCATCCGCGTGTGGTCTGCCCCTGCATTTGTCCGGAAGTGGCGATCTCCGGGTTCTGCAGCACCGCCAAAAGTGACGTGGCGTGAATGACGTCGATTATCTTGTCCAACGGTGAGACTGTGCATGTCGACATTCAAGCCTGCCTTGCGCCTCGCATTGACAATTCCTCGTTGCTAATAAATTGCTGCGCCAGCGCCGATGTTGATGGATGCGTCCTTCATCGTCTCCACGATGAACTCGATCTGCTCGTCGGTGAGGTGGCTGTGAAACGGCAGTGCCAGGGCGCGATCGGCGATCTTTTCCGCAACCCGGAAATCGCCATGACGATAGCCAAGTTCGAAATAATGCCGCTGCAGATGCAAGGGATAGCAATAAGCGGCGGCCTCGACCTGCTCGATGCGGAGGTCATCGACAATGGCGTCGCGGCTGGATCGCGCGAAGCGCGTTCCGAGATGGACGAGATAAAGAAACCAGTTCACCTCGGTCACATCGGGACCGACATAGGGAGGCTTGATACCCTCAAAGGATTGCATATGCGCGTTGTAGAGCTGTTCGACGAGTCGGCGCCGCTCCAGGATCTCCTCGAGGCGCTTCAGCTGCGCAAGGCCCAGCGCGGCTGTGAGATCGCTCATGCCGGCCTGGTGGGGCGCTGCGCTGCTGACGACAACGGAGGAGCGCTCATCCAGCCGATGCGCGCGATGGCGGCGCAAGCCAACGGCCATGTCGATGTCGTCGGTCACCACCATGCCGCCTTCGCCGCAGGTCAGGGCCAGTGGCTGGGCGAAGTCGAACACGGCGATATCGCCAAAGCGGCCGACGAGTTCGAACTTGTATCGCGATCCGATCGCTTCGGTTGAATCCTCCAGGAGCGGCAATTGATGGCGCTGCGCGATCGCGCGCAGCTCCGACCATGGCGCCGGATGGCCATTGGGGTTGCCACCAATGATCGCCCGCGTGTTGGCCGTGACACGCTCTTCGACCTTCGCCGGAGCCAAGGCTCCCGACCAATAGTCGACGTCGGCAAATACGGCCCTCGCGCCCACGAGACTGATAGCATGCACTACCTCGCGAAACGAATAAGGCGAGGCAATCACCTCCTGCCCGGGTCCGATGCCGAGCGCTTTTAGTGCAAGCAGAAGCCCGATGGTGCCGCTGGGGACGGCAACGGCATATTTGCGCCCAAGGTAGGCGGCGAAGGCTTTCTCGAAGGCCTCGGTGATGGGCCCATTGGAGACCCGTGGCGAACACAGCAGCGCTTCCACGGCGGAGAGCTCGGCGGAGGTGATATCGGGATCTGAGAGCGGAATGAAGGGTAAATCGGCGTCGACCGCGTCCGTGCCATCGTCGCGATGCCCTACCAGTCCAACGCCGATCACCGTCCGATCCTCCTTGCCGCCAGCAGGATGCCAATCGCCCGCACCGGATCGGCCGTGATCTCTAGGCAGCGATCGCAGCCATCGATCAGATGCAGATCGAAATTCGGAAGACTCCGGAATGGTCGCTCCGTCACGTCAGAGGCATCACAGCGTGTCGCGGCGAGGTGCGGAAAGCGACGCCGCAACTCGAGAACCGGATCTGCATCAGCCTGCGCCGCCGCGAGCACCCGTTCGATTTCCATCAATTCGTCTGTGCCAAGCGCCATCGCGTCTCCCATATAATTGGACCCTAAATAAGCTTCATAGCCAGAACAGCCGCTCGGGATCTGTGTTCAAATCTTCGATCGCCGAGGTCAGCCGGTGGTAAATGCTATAAAACTCCCAGATTCCGTTTGCGTGGTTCTTGCGAAACAGCTTCCACATGCCGCACACCATGTCGTAGTGGATCAGCGCGGCATCGATAAGGCCGCCATCGGCGTCGATATTGCGAGAGCAGCAGGGACTCTCGATCAGATAGCCGCCTCACCGCCTTCACATGCGGCGAGACATAGCGATAGCGCTTGCGCGCGCTTAAGGCGCGCTCGATCCGCTTGCAATCGAGCTCGTTCGGGTGAGGGATCATCCTGACCGCTGCCTTTCTCATCACCGCGGCATTCATCGCCAAAGGCCCCCTCATAGCACTGTGATTTCTTCTTCAAGACAGCCGACGACCATCCGCTCGCCGAACTCGACGAGATAGATTGGCACGTTGCCTTCCCTATGCCTGCCGACCTGCACGATCTCGCCGATCCCTCCGGCGCCGATCAGGAGTCTATCGGCCGGTGCATTGGGAAACGAGCCGTCATTGATGAGGTCGACCGCTGCCTTGACGCGCTGGCCCCATTGGTATTTCGGCAGTCTCGAGGCGATCATGGGCCGGCCTCTTCAGGCAACGGCAGATCCAAAAGCTCATCGCGCCCCACCTCCGGCTCGAGCTCTTTGCGCTTCATGCCGACGCGGTTGCCGCTTTCGAGAAATTGAACGCCATAGATGTAGAACTGCTGCAGGAAAGTGCCGATTGAGACGACGTAACCCACCTCCCCCTTTTTGACGAGGATCTCGCCGATCTCCTTGCCGGCATATGTCCCGTCATTGCGGATGGTACGGCTGGCCTGCACCTTTTCGCCAAAGCTGAAGAAAGGCGGCCCGGTCAACTCGACCACCTCGCTGTCGCGAACGATGTTGCTCATGTCCCACTCTCTCTCGGTCGTTCGGGCCGGATGGCCACGCGCGCGCGGGCGACTTCCTGCACCATCGAGTCCTCGTCTTTGGTCAATTCCGCTAGCTCGGCCGCCGTGCGATCTCGAGGCGCACGGTGCCATCGGGATCATTGACCATGCCGAGCAGCCACTCATTGGGAACACGGATCGCAACCACGCGGCGCACCTCGGGTTCGTCATCGCTCATGAGACGCCCAAGCAGCGCCCGCGCGATCCGGCTCGCCACCACCAGGCGGACGTAATAGTCCTGGTCCGAGATCATCGGCGCCAGCTCCCATCCAGCAAGGTCGCAACCCGCATCCTAACCTTCCGATGCAGATCGTTGCGCAGCCGCAGCACTAAGCGCTTGGGCAGGCGCCGCGCGGCGTTCCAGCGCACGGTTTCCTCAGCATCGTCGGGCAGCATCGGCAGCAGAAACACGCTGGCGTGGTTGGCTGCGATCGCGCGCACCTCAAAATGTGGATGGGTGATGTAGGCGTCGGCCAACGCCGGATTCCAGTAGAAGAAGCGGTCGATGCGGCGAGCATAGCGGTCGTTGACGCAGGCGTGCATCAAGCGGCAGCCGCCGCTGGCCCTGAGCCCGATATGAGTGCAGGTGCCGCAGTCGACCTCGTTGCCCAGCCAGTCGCGGGCCTTATCGATGTCAATCGTCATCGTCCTGCCCCATCCGCTGCAGCACGTCCAGGAGCACCCTGGCGCCGATCTTGTCGGTCGGCTCGAGCTGCACGAGCTTGCTGGCGGCCGCGCGGCCTTCATCCAGATTGCCGAGCCGCAGCTGCAGGTACGCGTAGGCTTTTAGCGAAAATAAATAGAAGCGCGACAGGATGTTCTCGTAGCAATCGAAAGCAGCGTCGCCCGCGCTGACCCGCCGCCAATCGTCAGCGAGACCGTTTTCGCGCGCTGCCTTGGAGATACAGAGCTTTGCCACCTCCAACGCCTCGGCCAAGCGACCTTTGTAGAAATAGAAGCGGTAGATTCCGATCAGGACGGCGGCGTGGCCCGGCGCTAGCGCCTGCGCTTCGTGCAGGTGCCTTTCCGCGATCGCATCCACGTGATAGAGGAGCCCGGCCTGCCACAGATGATCCTCGGCTTCGCGCGGCAGGCCTTCGCCGAGCAGCGTGCGCGCAATCAGCGCCCCTTCGCTCCCGGACAGCGGATTGCCGGCCCCAGCGAGGTTCATTGGCAGCTTTCCTGTTCTAATGGGCAGCCTTTGCGGTATCGCTGGAGCAGCACACCTGCTTCTTGGAAGATCGGCCCGCTCTGCGCAGCAGTGTCGGTCAAATCGATCGTGACACCGCCAAGCATTAGCGGCTCCCGAATTGAGGCAATCTTGGCCCGTTCCGCTGGAGGCCTTGCTGACCGGGCCGAGGTGCCGGCGCAACACCTGTCTTGGCGGACAAATCCAAGCAACCACCGCCTGTAACGGCGAGGCGGAAGCTGCGGCCAGCGGTGCGCAGCGCGAAAATCGCGAGTTTTTCAGCGCTGGGCGCCGGCGTAAAGGTCATGGGATCGGCCCCTATTTACGCGCGCGCCTGGTAGCGCGGCAACGAGGTGTCCAAGACGCAGGTGTTATCGACCGGGCACACCGCGACGCATTGCGGCTCGTCAAAATGGCCGACGCACTCGGTGCATTTTTTCGGATCGATGACAAACGTTCCGCCTTTCTCCGAGATTGCGACATTGGGACATTCGGGCTCGCAAGCCGAGCAGCTCGTGCATTGCGAGGCGATGATCTTGAACGGCATTGACCTTCCCCCTTAGGCGGCCGGAATCAGTGCGCCCTGGCGGATCGCCGCCTCGCCCCGCTCGGTATGCTGGATTTCGCCGCTTTGCACCTTCTCCAGATAGGACTTGAACCAGGCGATCGCTGATTTTTCGATGAACTCATGGGCGTATTGGTCGACTGGCTCGATCCCGGCCTTCAACAGATTGCTTTTCGGACAGCCGCCGATCTTGGCCACTAATACCGCATGGCAGTCGTTGATGGCGCTGATGACGGTGGCAAGGCGCTCCTCCTCGCCACAGCCGCCCCGGCAATAGTGATCGACGCGGCGATGGCCGACGAATTTGGCGCCCGTCGTGGAGAGTTCGTACACCTGGAACTCTTTGGCGTGACCGAAATGCTCGTTGATGACGCCCGCGCCCTTCGTCGCCACGGCAACCATGGGCTTGATGTCACTCATTTTGCTGGCAAGCTCGACGATCTCTTCCTGCTTGCCAGCAAGCTTGGCAACGCGCTCCTGCTCGATCTTGGCTTGATAGGCCTTGCGCATCGGCAAGTCATATTTGACGTCCATGGCCATAACCTTCTCGGTAGTGAACTCCGCGCTGCGGTCCTCGCCGAGCAAGCCGACAGCGTCGGCGCGGCACTGCCGGCAATGCCGCATCAGGTTCATCTCGCCCTCGCAGGCATCCTGCAGTGCCTTTAATTCCTGCGCGGTTGGCCCCCGCTGCCCGTTGAGACCAAACTCCGTGCCGTGCTCGGGCGCGGAGATCAGCGGCATTATGTTGTGCAGGAACGCGCCGCGCGATTTGATCGCCTTGTTGACCTTGACCAGATGCTGATCGTTAATACCCGGGATCATCACCGAATTGATCTTGCATAGGATGCCCCGCTCGGTGAGCATCTCGAGGCCTTTCAGCTGGCGCTCGTTGAGGATCTTTGCGGCTTCTAGGCCGGTGTAGCGCTTGTGGTTGTAGAAAATCCACGGATAGATTTTGGCGCCGATTTCGGGATCGACCATGTTGATAGTGATGGTGACATGATCGATCTTGAAGCGGGCGATCGTGTCGACATGGTCGGGTAGCATCAGGCCGTTGGTCGACAAGCACAGCTTGATGTCGGGAGCAGCCTTGGCCACCAGCTCGAACGTCTTGAACGTCTTTTTCGGATTGGCCAGGGGATCGCCGGGCCCCGCGATGCCGAGCACAGTCATCTGTGGGATTGTGGAGGCGACCGCCAGCACGTTTTTCGCCGCCTGCTCCGGCGTTAGTTTTTCGCTCACCACGCCCGGGCGCGATTCATTAGCGCAATCATATTTACGATTGCAGTAATTGCACTGCATGTTGCAGGCAGGCGCGACCGCAACATGCATGCGCGCGTAATGATGATGCGCTGCTTCGCTGTAGCAGGGGTGATTCTTGACCTTCTCCCAGATCTCGGTCGGCAGATCACCCTGGCCGGCCTGCGAGCCGCAGCTTGCCTTGCCCCCGCCGGACCTCCCGCAGCCCTTGCGCGCGGCGATCTGCATGACCTTGCCAATGTCGACCGCGCTCCCTGCCGAGCTTGCTTCGTCCAGCGCTGATACGTTCATCCTTCCATTCTCCCTGCAGCGGAAACTGAAAAGAAGATTTGCAACTCGCGTGCCATGGCCGGACTTGCGAGCAATTTTGATCTAGGTCAAAAGCTGAGCCGCTTACCGCCCTCTGCCGTGAAAGCGACGGCCTTCTGCACGACATTAGCAATGTTCGAAGTGTGCCAGGCGTCTCGATCCCGACACAGAGATGAACGTACTCATTCCCTGGCGCGAACGAAAGACAACTCGCGTGCGCCGGCACGCGAGCAACATCGACACCCGTATACCGGTCTGTCGGCCGGCGAGCAGGATCTCGATCGCGCGCGGGAGCGGGATCGCAAGCGGCGTCAGGCCCTGTTCGACCAGAAAACGCAGTTCATTCCTGGACAGCACATCTGGCTCCACGATGGCGTAATGAACACCGGCCAAGCGCTTGGTGAGCTGCCGCGCATAAGTTCGCAGCAGCTGATCGTTGAAGCGGCAGCCGATGAAGAGAAAGCTTCGGCCACTGCGCCGCTCTTTCACCACATCGGGGATCGGCGTCTGAATGTCGATCTCGGTCAGGACCTCGACATAGTCGGCGTCAGAGATCAGGAAGTTCCTTGCGGGCAACACGCCGCCGTGCGGCTTATAGAGGACCGTGCTCCAGCTCTGCGCCGCATCATGGTCGACCTCTCCGCCCGCTGCATCATAGAAGCGATACCAGCGGTCCTCGCCGAGGCCGGCGCGGGTGATACCCTGCACCTCACCCCATCCCTCGCGCCTGCCAAGCGCCCCCGCATCGCACCGTCATACCAGGTATCGACGATGACAGGCAGGGGCAGCACGGCAAGATGATGATGCAGCGGCGTCGGCTCGACCGGCGCAGCAAAGGCCAGCGCCATCAATGCCGTCACGGTGGTGCGATGCTTGTTGCTCTCGATGTGCTGCGCAGACGCCCAGATGTTGCCTTTGGCCCGGCGCGGCAGCGCGACCTTGCTGGCGAAGAAAGCAGCCAAGGCGTCCGGCGTCATCGGCGCATCCGGTTTGGACACATCAGCGAGGCCAGGTCCGAGATAGGGAATAATGCTGGCGGTACGCAGCCTCCTCGCTATGTCAGTGAGAATCGCCTCCGCATCGGCCGCATTGACGAAGTCGGTTTGCGCCATCGCCTTCATCGGCCGTCGCCGTCCTCGCCACGCTTCCTGGCATTGATCGTGATCGGCAGCGACGTGTCGCTTGCCATCTCGGGTAGATCGAGCACCCAGCCATTGCCTATTCTGATCCAGCCACCCCACAGCGTCTCGCGCTCCGATTCCACAATTGGCTCCTCGAGATCTTTTTTCGGCACATAAATCGACAGGCCCTCCGGAGAGCGGCGAATCATGACTTTCATAAGATCAACTCGTGCATTGGGGCGAAGCGCTGGTGGGGTTGGGAGGCTCTTGTGACATGGCACGCAGATTAGCCAGGATGCGCGACAGTACGCGGACGACCTGATCGACGTCATCGGCCGTGGTTTCACGCGAGAGGGAAAAGCGTACCGCGCCGCGCAGGCTCCTTGCCGGCACGTTCATCGCGCGCAGCACATGCGACGGCTCCATTGACCCCGAGCTGCAAGCCGATCCGAGCGAAGCGGCAATGCCCGCTCGGTTGAGATGGTGGACGATTGCTTCGCCTTCGAGATCTTCGAAGGCGATGCTGGCCGTGTTCGGCAGGCGGTTGCTGACATCGCCGAGCGGGATGCAGCGGCCGTTGTGCAAAATCGTCTGCTCCAGGCGATCGCGCAACGCAGCAATGCGAACACGCTCCGGCTCGAGCCCCTCCGCCGCAAGCTCTGCAGCTTTTCCAAGACCGACGATGCCGGGGATGTTCTCGGTTCCGCCGCGGCGCCGTCGCTCCTGTGCCCCACCCCAGATCAGCGGCCTGAATTTCGTGCCTTGTCGCAAATAGAGCGCGCCGATTCCCTTGGGGCCGTGCAGCTTGTGTGCGGACAGCGAGAGCATGTCGATAGCACTGTCCTTCAGGTCGATGGGCACCCTGCCTATGGCCTGCACCGCATCGGTGTGAAACAGCGCACCTGCCGCGCGCGCCAAGCCGGCCAGAAACTCCACCGGGAAGATCGTGCCGGTCTCGTTGTTGGCCCACATAACGGACGCAATCGCCGTGCGTGGTCCAAGCGCCCAGCGAAACGCCTCGAGGTCGAGGCGGCCGCGCGAATCCACCGGGATCACATGCGTCTTGATGCCCGTTAACGCCAATTGCTCGACCAGCGTGAGGATGGCGGAATGCTCGACGGAGGTGGTGACGATCTCGTCGCGCCCTTGCTGGGTCGCGAGCGCAGAAAGGATGGCGGTGTTGTTGGACTCGGTCCCGCCGGAAGTAAAGATGATCTCATGATCGTGGGCGGCTCCCAGCAAACTCTGCAGGCTGCGGCGTGCCTTGGCCACCGGGCCTGCGATCTCGCTGCCGAAGGCGTGGGCGGACGAGGCATTACCGAACCGCTCCGTGAAGAACGGCAACATGGCTTGCAAGACACACGGATCTGTCCGCGTGGTCGCATTGTTGTCGAGATAGATCGGCACAGAGCCTCGCTCAATGCTGCGGATTGGCGCCGCCGGCGACCGGGATCAGGCGAACGAATTCGCCGAGCCCTTGGACCAGCCGCGCCTGAATGCTTTCTAGCGTCGCGCTTGAAAGCTTGCAGAACACGCAGGCACCGGTCAGCTTGACCGTGATCTTGCTGCCGTCGATCCCAACGAGCTGACAGTCTCTGCCGTCGCGTTGCAGATTGGGCCGAATCTCCTCGATCACAGCCCGAATGAGTTGTTCACGATCGGTCTCAACGACCGACCGTTGCTTCAGCTGTTCCGGTTCGACCAGCATGCTTTGATTTCTCTTTTCATCTGCTGAAGGATTTGCCGCAGGAGCAGCTCGAGCTAGCGTTTGGGTTGTCGAAGGTGAAGCCCGAGCCCTCCAGCGCCACCACGAAATCGATCGTCGTGCCGGCGAGGTGCTCATGGCTCTTATTGTCGACGAACACCTTGATCCCGTCGCGCTCGATGACGGTGTCGTCGGGCTTTGCCCCGTCGGCGAGGTCCATCTTGTATTTGAATCCGTCGCAGCCGCCGGCCTCGACCATGATGCGCAAGCCGCTCCTCGGCTGGGCCGAAGCCGAGATCGCGCTCTTGACCGCATTCACTGCGCTATCCGTCAGATTGATCATGGCACCTTTTGTTTTCCAGAGTCATTTGCATCGAATTGGCAAGTCGCATGCCAGAGCGCAGGCGCTTGACACTGCTCACATTCTTCAAAATCGGGCTGTTGGCTTTGCGACGCGTGTCTGGTTGCTGACAAAGGTCTTCGAGGGATCGCGGCGGCTTTGCGTGTCTTCTTTATGGATTCCGCCGAGAAAGGGTTACGCCCGCGGCGGCAAATGATTTGCATTGCGTCTCCCACCGCCGGGGTGCCCGGCGGTGGTCTTGGATAGAGGGATGATTTTTGATGACTGCAATCGAGAACACCGCGCTCGGCCGGTTGGAGAAGGAAGGGCGCCTGCTCAATCCCATATTCAAGGGCGGGACCACCAAGCGGGGCCGGTTCGGCTTTCGTGGCGATATCGCACTGAAATTTCAGGCCCAGGTCGCGGACGAGAAGCGGCCGCCCCACTATTCGATCGAGCAGGTACTGACGGTCGTGCAGGTCGGCGAAAACATCATTCCGGTGCTGGCCGGCTATCTGCACTGCTTCGCTTATCTTGCCGATGTCGCAAACGTTCTTGAGAGCGCGCTAAGCCCTGACGGCAGCTACTTCATGTTTTGCAACAACATAGACCTGTTGGCGAAATATCGAATCAAGCTCGCTGGTATCACCTTCAACGTGCTGCCGTGCGATGAATCCACCGTTTGGAAGGAGATGATGGACCTGGTCGGGGTCGACAAGAATGACATCAAGAAGCTCGATGCGCCCGGCAAGCTCGACTACCTGCTCGACGCGGCCAAGGATGTCGATGCGTCCTATGACGAGATCTCTTACGAAGAAGGGCTGAAGAGGATGGAACCCGTGAGAAACCGCAACGAGAACCGGCCGGTCTGAGCGCCGGCTTCAGCTTTAGCCAGAGGAAACCTCCTCCTCGACAAGCCGCACGCCGGTCACGCAGATATCGCCGTCCAGCACCGTCAACGCAACCGGCGTGAGCCGGCTGCCCTTGCATGGGCCGTCGACACAGCGGCCGGTGCTGAGCTCGAAGGTCGAGCCGTGCTTGCCGCACATCAGCCGGATGCCGCGGGGATCGAAAAACTGGTTGCGTTCCCAGTCCAGATTCACGCTGTTGTGCGGGCATTTGTTGAGATAGCCAAACACCCGCTTGCCCCAGCGCACCACGACAATGGGCCACGGCCTGTGGCTGCCGTCTTCGTCGACGATCATGAGGTAGAAGCCCATGGCGCGCTGGCTTGGAATATCGTTGAAGCCGCAGATCGCATAGGCGGTATTCGGCTGCGTCCGCTGCGCGTTCATGACAAGACAACTTTCAATTGATCACCTTGCGATCAGCCTTGCAAAAATCGCGCAAAGTACCGGGGCGCCTCACCTTTTGGCAGTCCCGTGCGCTGCGTCGCAAGCGATACCACAACTAATTGCGACCGGTGCACAATGGATGGATTTGCGCGAGCATGCGCCCTTGAGACAGTTAATCCAGTGAGGCGAGGTCTCGACTCGGCGACACCGCGTCAGCATCACACAACATGAAGAAGTTCACACCGCATATTGTTTTCTGCAGGACTAAATCGTTCAGAGACCCAAAGGATTGAATGACCCCCTTCCCCCCACTGGGAACAAGGACGAGATCGGGATTCAGCAAGCGCACGAGATCTGGCCGGATGGCGGATACTTTTCAGACTGGCTAGTCCCGATGGGGGTCGCATCGGAAGCTTGTCGGCAGATGATAGCTCGCATCGTCGCCGACAACGGTCAGTCAAAGATCGACTGCATCTTTCGCCGGACCAAGACGGCAAGGTCCATCCTTTGTCTCGCGTTTTGCCCGACCGTCGCAGCGCCCCCCGTGACCGGCAACCCTGTAGTCATGCATTTGAAGGTTGGCACTGTCGTTCAAGTCACAACGGAGAATCCGATTTCCTATGCGCTTGGAACCGAGTTGACGGTTCTCAATCGCATGATACCGACGGTTCTCGGCCAGTTAGACTAGTGCTGACCTCCGAGCGGTGACTTGGGGCAAGGCCGGGTCGAGCTCTTCCTGCTCGAGGATCTTGGCGCCCTCCCCCGCCAGATAAGCGGCGAGCGCAGCTATGCCGGAATCCGATGGGCATCGCGCTGGTGCGGCCTTTTTCGGCGGAACTTGTCCAGATCGCTTGGCGATTTCGATGCTCATGAGGTGGGGACGGATCGGGCGTCCGATAGCGCGCTCGATCATGCGGAAGATCCAGGTGCCGTCCGGATCGATGTCCGACCAGTGGAAGATCGGCGTGCATTCGGACACCATTCCCGCGATGACCCGTAGCGCCTCTTGCGTCGCGAGCGAAGGATATCCGGTCGCCCCCTCTTCGATCAACGTCATCCGGGCCGCCGGTGCCAGCTGGACAATATCGGGCTCGTCATGGGTTACGCCGCGCTGGAAACCCGCCAGATCGAGCGCGGCTGTCAGCTTCTGGCTCAAGCCGTCGATTAGCTTCGTTCGCGGCGATTGTCATAGCCGCATGCCCCTACAGCTGGACGAGCAAAATCAGCGATAACTGGCAGTTTCGATCGTGCCAAGCTGGGTCTATGTCAGGGCTGAGAACGGAGAACCGACATGTATGTGCCCCCCGCCTTCAAAGATGACGAAGTCGAAAGCATCCGAGCGACCATCCGCTCCGCCGGCCTCGCCAACCTGGTCACGGCCACCGCGGACGGGCCGCTTGCGACACCCTTGCCGCTCTTCCTCGAGGAGACCGAAGGACAGCACGGAGTTCTGTACGGGCACTTGGCGAAGAGCAATCCGCAATGGCGCGCGGCCCCGAACGGCGAGGCTCTGGCGATCTTCATGGGTCCGGAGGCCTACGTGACGCCCTCATGGTACGCCACCAAGCAAGAAACCGGGAAGGTGGTGCCGACATGGAATTACATCGCCGTCCACGCGTACGGGCCGGTCGAGTTCTTCCAGGAGCCCGAACGTCTGCTCGAGGTGGTCACACGGCTGACGAACGTCCATGAGACGTCGCGTACGAACCCATCGGCTGTCAGCGACGCACCCGCTGATTTCATCGCCGCGCAACTGCGCGGTATCGTCGGGGTGCGCATTCCGGTCACCAGGTTCGAGGGCAAGCGCAAGATGAGTCAGCATCGGCCCAAGGCAGACCGCATCGGCGTCGCCGCCGGCCTTGCGGCGAGCGAAAAACCGCAGGATCGGGAAGTGGCTCCCCTCATTCCGATTCAGGCCTAGAGGCCATGACTTTTCTTCGAATCGTGGTCCCGCTCTATGGAGCATGATCGTTTCGGAAAACCGGTGCCCACTTTTCCGGATCATGCTCTAAGGCGAGCGCAAGAGCGCTGGGTGTCGAACTCAATCGGTCGTATAGAACGCTTCCCGAATGGGATTCGAGATCGGGCCGGAGCCAATAATCGCCGTCTGGGTCATTGCTAGTACCCGGAATCAGAGCTGAGTGATACGGCAGCCTTTGAACCGCTTTTGGCGGACTCGTTTCTTCGTCCAGGCGAAGGGCTGTGCTTTTTCATTGTAGGCGCGGATGAAGGCATCGATGTGCTCCTGGAGCTGCGTGACGGCGGTGAATGATGCACCGTTCAACGACTGGCCTTGCAGGATGGAGAACCAGGTCTCGACCTGATTGAGCCAAGATGCCCCGTCGGCGTAAAATGAAACTGCACCAAGGGGTGCTTTTTGAGCCAGCGCTCATTCTTCTTGTGCGTGTTGAGGTTGTCCAGGATGACGTGAAGTTCGCGGTCCGGAAAGCTGGCAACCAGCCGGTTCATGAAGCCGAGGAACTCCATGCGGCGGCGGCGCTTTGAATGCTCCGCGATGACCGTTCCGGTGGCAACCTGGAGCGCGGCGAACAGCGTCGTCGTGCCATGCCGCTTGTAATCATGGCTTTGGCCAGTCAAAGCCCGTCCGTTGGGCAG
>NZ_AXAP01000129.1 GCF_000472865.1 Bradyrhizobium elkanii WSM2783
TCCCCCTCCTGCAAATCAATCCGCGAAGAGAATCACAGCTGCCACGCGCCCGATATAAAAAGATTCACAGTCTCGTAGGGTGGGCAAAGCGCAGCGCGCCCACCTTTCTTGCACCGAATGTGGATGGTGGGCACGCTTTGCTTTGCCCACCCTACGGCAGTCCAGGCTTGTCCTGGGCATCCACGTCTTTACAGTTGCGCGCACGATAAGACGTGGATGGAAACGCCATGAGCACTCTCCCCGACGTTCCGCTCCCATCAGGCATACGCTCCCGCTATGTCGATGATATCAACGGCCTGCGCATGCATGTGCTCGAGGCCGGTTTCGAAACCAAAGGCCGGCCCTGTCTCCTGCTGCTGCACGGCTTTCCTGAACTGGCTTTTTCCTGGCGCAAGGTGATGCCTGTTCTGGCTGAGGCCGGCTACCACGTGATCGCGCCGGACCAGCGCGGCTACGGCCGCACCACCGGCTGGGATGGCGACTATGACGGCGATCTCGCCTCGTTCCGCCTGACCAATCTGGTGCGCGATTCGTTGGGGCTGGTGTCGGCGTTCGGCTACAAAAGCGTCGATGCCGTGATCGGGCATGATTTCGGCTCATCGGTCGCGGCGTGGTGCGCATTGATCCGGCCGGATGTGTTCCGGGCGGTGACGATGATGAGCGCGCCATTCGGCGGCCCGCCGTCGCTGCCATTCAACACCGCGGATGCGCCGGCGAAGCCGGCTGTGGAGGACCCGGTGCATCGTGAGCTCGCGGCATTGCCGCGGCCGCGCAAGAATTACCAATGGTATTACTCGACTCGCGAGGCCAATCCCGACATGCACCGCGCGCCGCAGGGCGTGCATGACTTCCTGCGCGCCTACTACCACCACAAGAGCGCGGACTGGAAAGACAACAAGCCCTATCCGCTAGCGTCCTGGTCCGCGGGCGAGCTGGCGAAACTGCCGACCTATTACATCATGGACCTTGCCGAAGGCATGGCCGCCACTGTGGCGAAGGAGATGCCGTCAGCCGCGGAGATCGCTGCCAACCGATGGCTGCCAGATAGCGAGCTTGCATTCTACAGCGCCGAGTACGAACGCAACGGCTTCCAGGGGGGACTGCAGTGGTATCGCTGTGGCACCTCCGGCGCGTTTGTCCCGGAGCTGCAGACATGGTCGGGCCGCGCCATCGACGTGCCGTCCTGCTTCATCTCCGGCCGGCAGGACTGGGGCACCTACCAGCGGCCGGGCGTGTTCGAGGCGATGCAGTCGAAGGCCTGCAGCAACATGATTGGCTGCCATCTGGTCGATGGCGCCGGCCATTGGGTGCAGCAGGAGCGGCCGGCGGAGGTCAGCCGGCTGCTGCTCGCATTTCTGCGCAACGCGCACGGCGGAAGGTGATTGACGCGGTAGCCAAGGCCACCTAATTTAGAATAATTCTAAATTGAGTGAGAAGGCGGCTCCGTGAAGAACTTTGCCGATCTGACCGAGCGCGAAGTGCTGGCGGTCGCGATCGCCTCCGAGGAGGAGGACAGCCGCATCTACATGACCTTCGCGGAGGATCTCGCCGAACGCTATCCAGATACCGCAAGGGTCTTCGAGCAGATGGCTGAGGAGGAACGCGGCCACCGGCACCGGCTGCTCGAACTCTACGAGCAGCGTTTCGGCCCGCATCTGCCGCCGATCCGCCGCGAGGACGTAAAGGGCTTTCTGCGCCGCCGCCCGATCTGGCTGACCAAGAACTTGCCGCTCGACACCATCCGGAAGGAAGTCGAGACCATGGAGCTGGAGGCCGAGCGCTTCTATGCCAAGGCCGCCGAACAGGCCCAGGATGTCGGCGTACGCCGCCTGCTCGGCGATCTCGCCGAAGAAGAGCGACACCACGAGAACCTCGCCGTCCGGCTCACTGACGATATCCTGAAGCCCGACGTGCGCGCCGAGGAAGACCGGACGCGGCGGCGCATGTTCGTCTTGCAATATGTGCAGCCCGGGCTTGCCGGACTGATGGATGGCTCGGTTTCGACCTTGGCGCCGCTGTTCGCCGCCGCCTTCGCCACCCACCAGAACTGGCAGACCTTCCTGGTCGGCCTCGCCGCCTCGATCGGCGCCGGCATCAGCATGGGATTTGCCGAGGCGCTGTCCGACGATGGCTCGCTGACCGGGCGCGGCTCGCCGTGGCTGCGCGGCATCACCTGCGGATTGATGACGACGCTCGGCGGCCTCGGCCACACCCTGCCCTATCTCGTTCCCGATGCCTGGCCCAACGCGTTCTGGATTGCGACTGCAATCGCCAGCATCATCGTGTTCTTCGAATTATGGGCGATCGCCTTCATCCGCTCGCGCTACATGGATACGCCGTTCCTGCAGGCAGTATTCCAGATCGTGCTCGGCGGCGCCATCGTGCTCGGTGTCGGCATTTTGATCGGCGCAGCCTAGCAATTCCTGTCAAGCATCGGTGCTGTCAGATCGGCGAGGATCGCGCGTCGCGATGATGTGTGACGCCTCACGCTTGCGAGCCTCAGGCAAAGCAATCATCATCCCTGCCGGACCAGTCATCACATCGGGAGTCTGCCTTGGCCAAATCGCAATGGAGTTTCAAGACTGCGGTCGAGATATCGGCGGCGCTCGCCGCAAAGCAGGTGTCCGCGGTCGAACTGACGCAGGATGCGATCGGCCGGATCGAGCGTCACGATGCGAAGGTCAATGCGGTCTGCGTGCGCGATTTCGATCGCGCGCTGGCAGCAGCGCGCGCCGCCGATACCGCCCTTGCCCGCGGCGAACAAAAGCCATTGCTCGGCATCCCCGTCACGGTGAAGGAATCCTACAACATCGCCGGCCTGCCGACGACCTGGGGCATTCCCGAACAGAAGAATTTCACGCCGACCGAGGACGCACTCTCGGTCGCGCGGGTCAAGGATGCCGGCGCGGTGATCCTCGGCAAGAGCAACGTGCCGCTCGCCCTCGGCGACTGGCAGAGCTACAACGACATCTACGGCACCACCAACAACCCTTACGACCTCGGCCGCACGCCGGGCGGCTCGTCCGGCGGATCGTCGGCCGCGCTCGCCGCAGGTTACGGCCCACTCTCGCTCGGCTCCGACATCGGCGGCTCATTGCGCGTACCGGCATTTCATTGCGGCGTCTATGCGCACAAGCCGACCTACGCACTGGCGCCGTCGCGCGGTCACACGCCCCCTCCCCTGCCGCCGCTGCCGTTCAATCGCGATCTCTCGGTGATCGGCCCGATGGCGCGTAGCGCGGCCGATCTGACGTTGCTGCTCGATGCGATCGCTGGCCCCGATCCGCTCGACTCCAGCGCCTACCGGCTCGAACTGCCGGTGCCGCGACATGCCGCGCTGAAAGACTTCCGCGTGCTGCTGATCGATACTGATCCGGTGATGCCGACGGATTCGGTGGTGCGCGGCTCGATCGAAAAGCTCGCCGCCAACCTCGCCAAGGCTGGCGTCAAGGTCGAGCGCCAGAGCAAGCTGTTGCCGGACTTCGCCGCATCGAGCCGGCTCTATATGCGGATACTGATGTCGTTCCTCGCCGCTTCTTTCGCGCCCGACCTCTATGAGGGGGCCAAGCAGGCCGCCGCGGCTCTACCGGAGAGCGATACCAGCCTCGCCGCCGAACGGCTGCGCGGCATCGCGCTCAATCATCGCGACTGGGTGATGGCCGACGGCGGCCGCACCCGGCTCCGCGCGCAATGGCGCGAACTGTTCAAGACCTTTGACGCCGTGATCTGCCCGATCATGCCGACGCCGGCCTATCCGCACGACCATTCGCCCGAGCAGGAGAAGCGCCGCATCATGATTGACGGCAAAGAATATGCCTATCCCGACCAGCTCGCCTGGCCCGGAATCGCGACGCTGCCCGGGCTTCCATCAACGGCGATTCCGACCGGCTTCGCGCCGGACGGATTGCCGGTCGGCGTGCAGATCGTGGGGCCCTGGCTGGAAGACCGCACGCCGCTGAAGCTGGCGGAATTGATCGAGCGCGAATTCGGCGGCTTCGTGCCGCCGAAGATGTTTGACGACTAGCGTCATTGCGAGCCAACGGGTCGCGCGTACGCGCGCCCGATGACAGGCTCCGCGAAGCAATCCATCCACGCTCGCGGATGGATGGATTGCTTCGTCGCTTCGCTCCTCGCAATGACGGGCGGAAAACTCGGTGCATGTAACGCGGTGACGTACAGCCGTCATTGCCGGGCTTGACCCGGCAATCCATCGCCAACAAGGACTTCTTTGCGGGAGATTGATGGATGCCCGGGTCAAGCCCGGGCATGACGTACAGAGAGTGCCTCAACTATCGAACATGATGACGCTGCGGAGCGTCTTGCCGGCTTTCATGTTGGCGAAGCCGTCGTTGATCTCGGACAGTTTCAGCTTGGCCGAGATCCAGTCCTCCAGGTGCAATTTGCCCCGCATGTAGAACTCGACCAGGCGCGGCATGTCGACGCGGAAATGGTTGGAGCCCATCGACGAGCCCTGGATGCGGCGCTCGCGCAGGAAATCGAAGCCGTGCAGTTCGATCTTCTGGCCGTACGGGATCATGCCGACGATGGTCGCGGTGCCGCCGGCTGCGAGCATGCCGAAGGCCTGCTCGGCGGTCTCCTTGCGGCCCAGCACCTCGAAAGAATGATGCACGCCGCCGCCGGTGAGCTCACGCACCTGCTGCACCACATCGCCATTCCTGGGATCGATGATGTCGGTGGCGCCGAGCTTGGTCGCGAGCTGCAGTTTCGCGGGATTGGTGTCGATCGCGATGATGCGGCCGGCACCTGCGATCTCGGCGCCGTTGATCGCGGCCATGCCGACGCCGCCGCAGCCGATCACTGCCACCGTCTCTCCGGCCTGCACTCTCGCGGTGTTCACGACCGCACCATAGCCGGTGATGACGCCGCAGCCGATGAGGGCTGCGAGCTCGAGCGGCATGTCCTTGCGGATCTTCACGATCGCATTCTCGTGCACCAGCATCTGCTCGGCAAAGGACGAGAGATTGAGGAACTGGTTCAATTTCTCCGGCCTGTTCCATTGCAGGCGATTGGAAGCGCCCGGCAGCATCTTCACGGTGGTATCGGTGCAGAGCACGGTACGGCCGGTGGTGCAGTTGTCGCACGTGCCGCAGAACACCGAGAGGCAGGTCACGACATGATCGCCCGGCTTCACATAGTTCACGTCGGAGCCGACCTTCTCCACCACACCAGCGGATTCATGGCCGAGCACGGCGGGCAGCGGATGCGGGTAGAGTCCCTCCATGAAGTGCAGATCGGAATGACAGAGACCGGCGACGGAAGTGCGGATCAAGACTTCGCGCGGTCCGGGATTTGGCAGGCTGACGTCCTCGATCACGAGCGGCTTGTTGACTTCGTACAGGACGGCGGCCTTCATCGGTGTTTCCCCTATGTTGTTTTATTATGACGCGCTCTCTTCACCTCTCCCGTAGGGAGAGGTGCAGAGACAGCCTACGCCGCGAGAAGCAATTCGCCAACCTCGGCCATGCCGACGGCACGCTCGCCGAGCAGGTGATCGGTGATGGCGCGCGATGCGGTATTTTCCGTTAGCCGGAACGGATCGTGGGTCGCCACGCGATGGTCGATCACCAGGCGCGATAGCAACAGCCGCCGTGCATCGCCGCGCATTTCATGGATGCGCCCGCCTTCCCAGGCGAGAGTCACCGCGCTTGCCACGTGGTAAAGCAAGCTGGTCGCACGACGTGCTTCCGCTTCGTTGTCGATGCGGCTGGCAACCTCGCGTGCAAAGCCGATGGCGCGGTCGGTGAGTTCATGCAGACGGCTGCGCCAGGCCAGCGGCACATTGCCGCTGTCATCGAGCCGCGCGTGGAGATCCGCGGCAAGTGCCGCGTCGGCGCCATGGCGGCCGACGGCGCGCTTCGAGGCATCGATCGCGACGATGTTGCCGGTGCCTTCCCAGATCGAGCCGAGATGCGCGTCGCGCAACAGCCGCGCGGTGGCAAATTCCTCGATGTAGCCGATGCCGCCGCGCATCTCCATCGCATCGCCACAGACTTTTCGCGCATCGCGGGTGGCGCGGAATTTCAAGGTCGGCGTCAGGATGCGGAGCAGCGCCGCGGCGTCCTGGCTGCCGGCCTCGGCGCGGTCGAGCGCATCGGCGGTCAGGAAGCTCATCGACAGCGCCTGCTCGGTTGCGAGCATGATCTTCATCAATTGCCGCCGCGCCAGCGGCAGGTCGATGATGCGGCTATCGAACACGACGCGGCCCTTCGCCACCGTCATCGCATCATGATACGCGCGTCGCATCAGCGCAGTCGACTTGACGCCATTGGACAGCCGCGACGAGTTGACCATCTCGGCCATCTGCACGAAGCCGCGATCGAGCTTGCCGACCGCATAGGCGATCGCACCTTCAAGCTTGATCTCGCCCGACGCCATCGAGCGCGTGCCGAGCTTGTCCTTCAGCCGCACGATCCGGTAGCGGTTCTGCGAGCCGTTATCGAGGAAGCGCGGCATCAGGAACAAGCCGACGCCACGCGTGCCGGGGCCGGCGCCTTCGGGCCGCGCCAACAGCATCACGACCTTGGCGTCCGCATTCGAGCAGAACCATTTCTCGCCATAGAGGCGCCAGTGATCGCCCTCCTGCACCGCAGTCGTCGTCAGCGTGCCGACGTCGGAGCCGCCTTCCTTCTCGGTCATGAACTGACCGCCTTGCGTCAGCTTTTCCATATCGGTCTGGGTCAGGCCATCGAGGTATTTTGCTTTCAGCGTCTCGCTGCCGAAATTCGCCAGCAGCTTAGCGCAGCCGTCGGTGACGTTGATCGGGCAGCCCATGCCGAATTCGGTCTGGTTGAACAGGAAGGTAAAGGCGTGTTTTGCCACCACAGGATATCTATCCGGCCAGCCCAAAATGCCCTTGCGGATCGACATCGCGTGAATACCGAACTCGCCGAACGCGGCCTTCTCCAATTCGCGATAGGCCGGGTGATATTCGATCCACTGCACGTCGCGGCCGAACTTGTCGCGCTGGTGCAGCACCGGCACATGGCGGTCGGCAAGCCGCGCGCATTCATCGAGCGGGCCGCCGGCGAGCGCGCCGAGCCGATCGAGATGCGGCTCGATATGACGAAACAGCGCGTCCGGCAGATGCAGTCGCAGCAGGTCCTGAAGCGCCGGATCAGCCTGGTAGAAATTCATGCCCGAGGTATCGGGCGCGAGCAGGCCCGGCTGGTTGGCGATATCGGCGTTTGGACGTTGTTTCAGCGGCTGCATTGAAATCTCTGGTTCGTTTCCTCATCTGTTGGATGAGACTATCGCACATCGAATGCCGGGATGTCGTCCTGCCAAGCAAAATCTTCTCCGGCAGTTCAAGGAAAGCTCATGGAAACCCCAAAATACAAGACCGCCCTGATCGTCGGTGTCGGCGAAGGCCTGAGCGCTTCGCTGGCGCGGCTATTTTCGCGCGAAGGAATTCGCGTGGCGCTGGCCGCACGGCAGATCGAAAAGCTCGGCGCACTCTGCACCGAGACCAGCGCGCGGGCCTTTACCTGCAACGCAACGGACGCCGACGAAGTCGAACGTCTGTTCGGCCTAGTCGAGCGCGAGATCGGAACGCCCGACCTCGTGGTCTATAACGCAAGCGCGCGGGCGCGCGGCCCGCTGGTCGACCTCGTGCCGGCCGATGTCGCCAACGCGATCGCAGTCTCGGCCTTCGGCGGCTTCCTGGTGGCGCAGCAGGCCGCAAAGCGCATGCTGCCGAACAGGCATGGCGCGATCCTGTTCACGGGCGCTTCGGCCAGCGTCAAAGGGTATGCGCAATCATCGTCGTTCGCGATGGGCAAGTTCGCGCTGCGCGGACTGGCGCAGAGCATGGCGCGCGAACTTTCGCCGCAGGGCATCCATATCGCGCATTTTGTCATCGACGGCGGCATCCGCAGCAAGACGCGCCCTGATCCGGAAGGTCATCCGGATTCGATGCTCGATCCCGACGCGATTGCTCTCAGCTACTGGAACGTGCTGCAGCAACCGCGCAGTGCCTGGACCTGGGAAGTCGAGCTGCGCCCCTGGGTGGAGAAGTTCTAAGGCTTGCGCTGAACTCTCGTCGCCTTCCCCCTGAAAGCGGGAAGGCGGGATGGGGGTCACGCCACGGGCACAGGTGTCTGTGGAGAGCGATGATCCCCACCCGGTTTGCGCTCACGCGCAACCCGACCTCCCCTTTTCAAGGGGAGGTGACGGAAAGAAAAAAGCCCGGTTCTGGGGCGGCCAGAACCGGGCCAGTGATCAAACCGCAAGCGAGGAGAAAGCGGCCTTGTCGGCAGCAGCGAGCCGCCAACTGGCACATGGGATATCCTGCGGTTCGATAGCGATGTGTTTCGCGAAGCGCACCAGCTTCCAGTCGCCCGGGCTGTTGGCGAAGGTGTAACCGCCTTTTTTTGCCAGCCCGATCATGGCGTCATTGGAACGCAAGGTGTCGCCGAACAGTCGCCCAGCGCCGAGCGCAGCGGCGCGGCACTCGATATTTTTCAACAGCGCCCGGCCGATGCCCTGGCCCTGCCAGCGGTCGTCGATCGAGACGCCGAACTCGATGCTCGCATCCTCGGCGTGGAAGGCATAACGCGCTTCGCCGACGATGATTTCGAAGCCGTCGACCGTCACGGTGGCGACGACGCTGAACTGCTCGCGCTCGCCGACATGGACAAAGTTTTCCAGCACGTTCTTCGGCAGCTCGCGCATGGCGCCAAAGAAGCGATTGTAGCGGGAGCGGGTCGAGAGCGAGCGGAAGTAATTCTGCAGTTCCTCCGCATCGCGCGGCTCGACGAAACGCACGGTGATCTTGTCGCCGCTGCGCGAATGCAGCACGTCCGAATACTGCTTGAGATCGTCGAGACGCAGGCTGGTCATGACACGCTCTCCGGAAAAAATGAGCCGGCGTCCCTCCACAGAGGCGACGCCGGCATTGGCGTCACCTCATGCCCGCCAGAAGGGTTTCTCGGCTTCATAAGCGACATCGCTCCAGGACTTGCCGATGTCGTGGAGGTCGCGCTCCGACCACTGGGCCAGCTCGCGACGCGTCTCGTAGCGCTGATGCCAGACGTGAAGGGTCTCGCTCAATTGGGTCAAAGCCTGTGCGAACAGGCCCTGTCCATGATGATTTATCATCGATTCATGGGTGCAAGTGGACATGCTCAGCTCCTATAGCTAATCTGCTGCCCGAACTATCTGCGCTATTGTGGCCTTGCACAAACGACACTTTGTGCCGCCTCACATGAGATAAACTCATACATAAGGAAGATGCGGGAGATGGCCGCCAAGCTGCCTTCGCTGAACGGATTGCGGGCCTTCGAGGCCGCAGCGCGGCACCTGAGCTTCACCCAGGCCGCCGCCGAGCTGAACGTGACACAGACCGCGATCAGCCATCAGATCAAGCGGCTCGAGCAGGAGCTCGGCGTCCGGCTGTTCCTGCGGCAGAACCGAGCGCTGACGTTGACGCCAAAGGCGGCCGAATATCTGCCCGGCGTTCGCGCCGCCTTCAATGACCTGAAGCTTGCCACCGACCGGCTGCTGCGGCGCGAGGACGACCACGTGCTGACGGTCTCGACGCTGGCCTCGCTCGCCGCAAAATGGCTGCTGCCGCGGCTTTCCACGTTCCAGGAGGCGCATCCCGGCATTGACGTCCGCATCACCACCTCGACCAGCCTGGTGGATTTCCAGCGCGACAATGTCGACGCCGCGATCCGCTACGGCCGCGGCCAATGGCAGGGATTGCGCGCCGACTGGCTGATGGCGGACGAGCTGTTTCCGGTCTGCAGCCCGTCCCTGCTTAAAGGTGAGAAGCCGCTGAAATGCCCTGAAGACCTCCGCGGCCACGTGCTCTTGCACACCAGCAACGCCAACAGTGACGACTGGCGGCTGTGGCTGACGGCGGCCGGGCTGCCGGCCGACCTCTCAAAGCAGCCGGGCATCACCTTCGACCTCATCTTCATGACCATCCAGGCCGCGATCGACGGCATCGGCGTCGCCATGGGCCGGACATCCTATGTGCAGGACGACATCGCCAAGGGACGACTGGTGGTCCCCTTCAAGATCACGCTCCCCGCCGATGCCGGCTTCTACCTGGTCTCGCCGCAGGCGCGCGCTGATTCGCCGAAGCTCGCGGCATTCCGGCAGTGGATGGTGGCCTCCGCCCAAGGCAAGGCCTGAAGTCCTGAAAAACCTGCAGATTTCCGGGTGACCGACGCGTTTGCGGGTTGGTCGCGCCGCATAGCTGTGCCAAATTGCCGCGCAGACGAGGCTTTTCGTCGCAGCACGGGGAGAAAACGCGCATGGCGCCAACGAGTACGGCAGAGATACCGCAGATCAAATCGCGCATCGGCGCCATCCTGCGCGCGACCAGCGGCAATTTCCTCGAGCAGTTCGATTTCTTCCTGTTCGGCTTCTATGCGAGCGCGATCGGCAAGGCGTTCTTCCCGTCCGACAACGAGACCGCCTCGCTGCTCAACACGTTCGGCGTGTTCTGGCTCGGCGCGCTGATGCGCCCGGTCGGCGCGATCGTGCTGGGGGCCTATATCGACCGCATCGGACGCCGCAAGGGCTTGATCGTCACGCTCGCGATCATGGCTGTGGGCACAGTGGTGATCGCGATCTGCCCGACCTATGCGACGATCGGCATTGCCGCGCCGGTCATCGTGCTGATCGGCCGCTTGCTGCAGGGCTTTTCCGCGGGCGTCGAGCTCGGCGGCGTCTCGGTCTATCTGTCGGAGATCGCTACTCCCGGCAACCGCGGCTTCTACACCTCATTCCAGTCGGCGAGCCAGCAGGTCGCGATCTTCGTCGCCGCGATCGTCGGCTATGTCCTGAGCGAGATAATCCCGCCGGCGACGGTGGCAGCCTGGGGCTGGCGCATTCCGTTCTTCATCGGCTGCCTGATCATCCCCTTCATCTTCGTGCTGCGGCGGACGCTGGAGGAAACGCCGGCGTTCCTCGCCATGAAGCGGCATCCGACCGCATCCGAGGTGTTCGCGTCGGCGCTCGCGAACTGGCGCATCGTGATCCTCGGCATGATGATCGCGATCCTGACCACCACGACCTTCTATTTCGTCACCGTCTACACGCCGACCTTCGGCAAGAACGTGCTGAAACTGTCGACGCAGGACGCGCTGCTGGTCACGCTGCTGGTGGCGGTGACCAACTTCATCTGGAACCCGGTCGGCGGCGCGGTCTCCGATCGGCTCGGCCGCAAGCCGGTGCTGCTGACGATCGCCGGGCTTTCCTTGGTAACCGCCTATCCGGCGCTGTACTGGCTGGTGGCCGCGCCCAGCTTCGGCAAGATGCTGGCGGTCGAGATGATGTTCTCGTTCTATTTCGGCGTCTACAGCGGCACCATGCTCGGCTGCCTGGTCGAGATCGTGCCGTCACATGTGCGTACCACCTGCTTCTCGCTGGCTTTTGCACTGGCGGCAGCGCTGTTCGGCACCTTTACGCCGTTTGCCTCGACCTGGCTGATCGACCACACCGGCGACAAGGCTTCACCGGGCTTCTGGCTGATGTTCGCGGCAGCGCTCGGCATCATCGCGACCTTGACGGTCTATCGCCGCGGCGAGAAAGTCGAGACGCGCGAAGCAATCGCCGCCTGATGGTGCCGGCCTCGTAGGGTGGGCAAAGCGCAGCGTGCCCACCATCGCGAGCACAGCATGAAATGGTGGGCACGCTTCGCTTTGCCCACCCTACGGCTCCATCATCGTTATTGCGAGGAGCGACAGCGACGAAGCAATCCATCTCTCCACACGTGGTGAGATGGATTGCTTCGCTTCGCTCGCAATGACGGGAAGTTACAAGTCCACCACGACGTAGTCGCTTTCCACCGAGACTGCGATCGTCTCCGCGACGTACGGGCCCTTCACCACGTTCGTGCCCGGCTCGACCTTGACCGGATAGGCCCGCGCCCGGAAGCGCTTGGGGTCGCAGTAGGACTGGCCGGTGCGGATGTCGAATTCCCAGCCGTGCCAGGGACAGCGGATGATCTCGCCGAGCTTCGTGTATTCGATCTCGCCGGGATCGGACGATTGCGCGAGCCCGATCAGCGGTCCCTCGCACAGCGAGGCACCCTGATGCGGGCAGCGGTTCAGAAGGCCGAAGAACTCGCCCTTGACGTTGAAGACCGCGATGGGCCGGCCGTCGATCTCCAGGAACTTCCTCGTGCCCGGCGGCAGTTCATTCACCGGGGCAACCACATGCCTCGCCATCAAGAAAGTCCGTACAGCTTGCGCGCATTGTCGAGATAGAACGCCTGCTTGTTGGCGTCGCTGACGCCGGCCGGCAGCACGCGCGAGGGCTCGTCATAGTCCCAATGCGGATAATCGGTCGCGAACAACAGCCTGTCCCAGCCGATCCATTCGATGGTCTGGAACAGATGCTCGCGCCGCTCCGGATCCTCCATCGGCTGCGTGGTCCACCAGATGTGGTCGCGGATATAGTCCGACGGCTTGCGCCTCAGATGCGGCACCTCGGCATGCAGGCGCTCGAACACCTTGTCGAGCCGCCAGGCCAGTGACGGCGCCCAGCCGAAGCCGGCCTCGACCATCACCATCTTCAGTTTCGGGAAGCGCTCGAACACGCCTTCCAGCACGAGGCTCGCCAGCGCGGTCTGCTGGCACTGCGAATGGCCGACCATCTCCTCGATGTAGAAGCTCGGCCAGCCCGAGGCAGTGATCGGATTGCCGCCGAAGCCGAAAGCGTGCACGCCGACCGGAAGCCCGGCTTCCTCCGCCGCCTCATAGATCGGCCAATAGCGGCGCTGGCCGAGCGGCTCGACATTGCGGCTGAGCAGCAGCACCTGCACGAAGTTCTTGTCCCCTGCGCGCTTGCGGATCTCCGCGGCCGCAGCCTGCCCGTCCTCATTGGCAACGACGACCGAGCCCTTGAGGCGCTGGTCCTTGCTGGTCCATTTCTCGATTTGCCAGTCGTTGATCGCGGAACAGATCGCCGCCGCCAGATCCTGATTGCGGATGCCCTGCCCGGTGTTGAGCGGATTGAGCACGCCGAGCACAACATTGTTCGGATCAAGATGCTGTTGCTGCATGAAGGAAAGCGAAGAGCCCTGTGGACCGCCCTCCGGCGGATAGGCGTCGCGACGCGACGCATTCGGCTGCGCCTTGGGATAGGGCGGACCACCCATCATGCCTTGATAGGCGTGGACGCCGAAGGTTTCGAGATGTGCGTGCCAGCGCTTGGCGAGGAATGGATAGAGCTCCGTCTGGGTGGCGCGCGCCGGATGGATGTCGCAATCGGCGATCGCGGTCTTGATGCTGGCAGACCCAGCCTCCGGACGTTCACGAATCTGGATATTCATGGCGTCACCTCTTTCACCGATTGCTTCAAGCGCGTGTAGGTCGCGAGCGGATTGTCGAGCATGACCTTACGGACCAGGTCGGGCGAAATCCCTTTCGGCAGCGCCTCGTCGCCGTCGAATTGCCAGTGCGGATAGTCAGTCGAGAATAGGAGCAATTCGTCCGACTGCATATGATCGAACAGGCGGTTCAGCGTCTCGCCGTCCGGCGGTGCGTCGACCGGCTGCAGCGAGAAGCGGATGTTGCTGCGCACAATCTCCAATGGCGCGCGGTCGACCCACGGCGTCTCCATGCGGACGCCGCGCCAGAACTTGTGCAAGCGCCAGAGATAGGGCGGCAACCAGGTGAAGCCGCTTTCCAGCATCACCATTTTCAAATTCGGGTGGCGGGCGAACACGCCCTCGATGATCAGGCTGGTGAGTTGCGTCTGGAACGCCTGCGCCTGCGCGACATAGTCCTCGATGTGATAGGAGCCCCAGCCGACCGAGGTCGGCGGGTTGTGATAGGCGCTGCCGGCATGCACGCCGATCGGCAGGCCCAACCGCTCCGCCGCGGCATAGATCGGCCAGTAGTGCCGCTTGCCGAGCGGCATGTCCCCCATGACCAGCATCAGCACCTGGACGAAGCGCCGATCTTGCGCGCAGCGCTCGATCTCCTTCACGGATTTCTCGATGCTTTGCACGGGGATCACGATCGAGCCGCGCAGCCGATCGTCCTTGTCGAGCCATTCCTTGGCGAGCCAATCGTTCAGCGCGCGGCAGAAGGCATCAGCCATGTCCTCGCTGAACACCATCTGCACGCCATAGAGCGGATTGCAGATGCCATAGGCGACAGCGAATTTGTCGAGCGCCTGGCGCTGCATGTCGGCAAGATTGGAGCCCGGCTTGCCCTGCGCCGGCCGCCAATCCGGCCGCGCCGAGATCGGCGAATTGACCGGATAGGATTGCGACAGCAGATCGGTCATGCCGCGCGTCGTCACCTGGTCGCGCCAGTAATCGTTCATGTACGGCAACAGGCTGGTCAGATGAGGCACGGCGGGATGCAGATCGCAATCCACGCCACCGGGGATCGGCGACGTCATGGCGTTTCCTCGTGTAAGCGCGTGCGCCGCGCCCGTTCATTGCTCTGCATTCAAGCAGGCCTGCCCTTGGCCCGCAACTCGGCAGGAGCCGAAGTGGTGTGCTAAGAAGTCAGGACGCCCCGGAGAATTTTCATGGCAAACAACAAGAGAGGCGGCCGATGAAGGAGCTGGTGTCCATTGCAGAAAAGATTGCAGCGAGGCTGATCGAGCGGAAGCAGACGATTGCAGTGGCGGAATCCTCGGCCGGCGGCCTGATCTCAGCGGCGCTGCTCGCCGTGCCCGGCGCTTCGGCCTATTTCATCGGCGGCGGCGTGATCTACACCCGCGATGCACGGCGCGTGCTGATGGACATTCCGAACGAGACGATGAAGGGCATCCGCTCCGCATCGGAACCTTACGCAAAATTGCTCGCGAGCCAGATCCGCGCGCGCCTTGCGACCGACTGGGGCCTCTCCGAAACCGGCGCGGCGGGCCCCACCGGCAACCGCTATGGCGACGCGGCAGGCCATAGCTGCATGGCGGTGGCGGGACCTGTGGAGACGGTGATCACGATCGAGACCGCGAGCGGCGACCGGCAAGCCAACATGCAGGCGTTTGCGAAGGCGGCGCTGAGTTTGCTGTTGGAGAATTTACACTAGAGCGTGTTGTTTTTTAGCGGAATCGGGATTCCCAATTGGAGGAATTTCTGATTCAAACTCCATGCTGGGGCCGGGGGCCAGCATGGATGACGCGACCCTATTCGGAAGACATCCGCGAACTGGCGCTTAAGCGCGCTGATGCAGGCGAGACCGTTCGCTCGATTGCAGCGGCGCTTCAGATCAGTCCATCCTGTGTGACGAAGTGGAAGAACCTGAGGCGAGAGACCGGAGGCCTTTCGCCCGGCAAGATCGGTGG
>NZ_AXAP01000130.1 GCF_000472865.1 Bradyrhizobium elkanii WSM2783
CACCAAAGCGTATCGCGCGATCGACAACTACACTGCTGTGCGGTTGCGCCGGTGGTTGCGCATCAAGCACAAGGTCAGACGACGCAAGGGCGGGACCTATCCACTCTCGCACCTTTACGGGCACTTTGGGCTCGTACGTCTAACCGCGCTTGGCCGCGACCGGCCGTGGGCGAAGGCGTGAGCTCTTGTCCGAGAGCCGGATGCGGGAGATCTGCCTGTCCGGTTCGACGAGCGGGATGTGGAAACGGAGTCANGGCTACACCACTAAGGCACCGCCAGACGAAAGAGGCGGCAACGGATATGTGCAGCCTAAAGCCACCGCGCCACATCTCGACTCCACCAAAAGCCGCGGTCGAAGGCCAGCACAGGCCCTGTCCGATCTACCCCAGAAAGCCGACATCACGCCGTTAGTTGTGGTCTTCGGGTTGCCCCCCAGAGCGAACATCGGAGTGCGGAAGCGATAGGTCCGCTAAGTTCGTTCCACAGGTAGAGCCCGCGCGTCGGCATGCTCATAGCGCCCACCGAAAAGCTGAGAGAGCGCAGCTCCTGCGATGCGATCAAACGGAACCGTGATTGGAAGTCAATCGTCAATCTCGATACGTCCTTTTACCGGCGGTGCCCCGTCGCCCGTGTCAAACAGCATTGTGGAGTAAACGATGTCTAAGGTTGCTCTCTATGTTCCCCTTGAAGCCAAGCCAGGCAAGGAAAAGGAAGTTGCGGAATTCCTGAAATCGGCGCTGCCGTTGGTAGACGCTGAACCGGGCACCGTCAGTTGGTTCGCGATTCAGGAAGGTCCCTCGTCCTTCGCCATCTTCGACACATTCAATGACGAGTCCGGCCGCGATGCACATCTAAATGGTAAGGTCGCAGCGGCGCTGATGGCAAAAGCCGATGAGCTGTTGGCTAAATCGCCGACGATTCACAAGATAGACATCCTGGCCCAAAAGCCTCCGAAGTAAAGTCCAAGACGGCGCGCATTCGATGGCCAAGCTTCTAGCGTCGCGGATTTGCTGAACCTAAACTTAAGACGGGAGTCCGCTATGGTCTTGGCTGTGTGAAAACGCCACGACGCTTATGACGATAGAAGAAGTTATTCGTCCAAACTCTTTTAGCCCTCAAACTCGCAGGCGCACTCAACTTAAAGAACGAACTGAAGAATGTAATTCTAGTCGCGTTTCGATCCTTCGCGTTTTTACACAGCCAAGGGAAAGCGCCGATTGGAAGGTCGACCAGTAACTTCCGATCTACCGCGATAAGCAGACCATTTCCGCTCCCGCGCGGACTTCGCATAATGGGATGGTCCGGCCGTGCTCCAGCCCCGCCAGTGACAGAAGCTGGCTCGGGGGCAGCGAAGACAAGGAGCACGCCATGTCTCAGAAATCTAGCAGCGCAATCGCCGTGGTTGGCATCGATATCGGCAAGAACTCATTCCACGTCGTGGGACACGATCGCCGTGGTGCGATCGTGCTGCGGCAGAAATGGTCGCGTGGCCAGGTCGACGCGCGACTTGCCAACCTGCCACCGTGCCTGGTCGGCATGGAGGCTTGCGTCGGCGCACATCATCTCAGCCGCAAGCTGCAGCTACTCGGCCACAATGCTCGGCTGATGCCAGCCAAATACGTGCGGCCGTATTCGAAGGGACAGAAGAACGACTTCCGCGATGCGGAGGCGATTGCCGAGGCGGTGCAACGCCCGACCATGAAGTTCGTTGCGACCAAGACCGCGGACCAACTTGACCTGCAGGCCCTGCACCGCGTCCGCGAGCGCTTGGTCAGTCAGCGTACCGGCATCATCAATCAGATCCGCGCCTTCCTGCTGGAGCGAGGCGTTGCGGTGCGGCAAGGGTTGCGTTTCCTGCGGTCCGAGTTGCCGGGGATCCTCGCAACGTGCACCGATGTGCTCTCGCCTCGCATTGTGCGCATCCTCGAAGATCTGTCAGCAGACTGGCGCCACCTGGATGCACGCATCGAAGGCCTCTCCGGCGAGATTGAAACGCTCGCCCATCAGGATCAGCACTGCGAGCGGCTGATGACGGTGCCCGGCATCGGTCCGATCATCTCGAGCGCGATGGTGGCCGCGATCGGCACCGGAGAGGTGTTCTCCAAAGGCCGTGACTTCGGCGCCTGGCTCGGGCTGGTACCGAAACAAATCTCGACGGGAGACCGGACTATCCTCGGCAGCATATCAAGGCGAGGCAATCGCTATCTGCGCACTCTGTTCGTTCAGGCAGCCTGGGTCGTGCTGGTCAAGCTCGGACCAAAACATTGGGAGCGCTATGGGCTCAAATCCTGGATCGAGGCGGCGAAGAAGCGACTGCACCACAACGTGCTTGCCATTGCGCTGGCCAACAAGCTCGCCCGCATCGCTTGGGTGGTTCTCCACAAGGGGCGCGCCTTCACGTGCGACAAGACCGATGCGATGGCGTCCCGTCCAGCGTAACCCTCGCGCCGTGCTCGGTCCCGTCAAGGCGTGGCCTGGCATCACGACGCAAGAGGCGAGGCCTGCGCGACGGCCAGCCTTGACAAGACATTCCGCGCGGCGCGTCTCCACGCGCGCAGGCCGGGACGAAGGAACGGCCGCCAGGCACGAACAAAGGAACAGCACAAATGAGGAGCTATCGATGATGTAGTTTAGTCTGCCCGCCGAGGTCTGCGAGAGGATGAGACGACGATGGAGGATCGGTCTTCCCGGCGCATGCGAACACTGGTGGCCCGAATGGCCCGGTCGAGGCCTGTCGCATGATAAGATCGCATGCGCGCTGATATCCATGATGGCCCGGAGCACAACGCGCTCCAAGCAGAGGCCGGATACATTGATGCAAGACCACATCTGCCAGGTTGACGAAACCTCTTGCAACGCACGGCCGGACCATACATTCGGGCCAATTCCGGACATTGGCCAATAGCGCCGTGCAGCGCCGCCCATAGGCGGCTCTTATTGTCGGCTTGTCCGCCAGGGCCGACTCCCGGTGCTAATTCGACCGGACACGGCTTACGGTCCGGCGCCGCGGAGTGATGTTTCCACCAGTCGGCCAGGGTAGCGAGGGAAGTCGCCGCTCCGGGGCCTACGACGCTGGCTCCGTTCGGGCGTAGGCAGGAGCGGACTTAGAAACGATATCCGCATTTGCGGTTGAGCTAGCTAAAGACCCCGCCTGGTCAGCCCACCTCCGGCGCGAGCGGGCCCCGAGTGAAGCTCTCGTGTCCTTTCCCCCGTGCACATCCGGGGCCTCTTCCACTCAACTTCATTAGCGGGCTGCGCATCTTTCGGCGGGGTCAGGTCAGAGAGACGTCCATATCGCTCAATTGCACTCGCGTCGTGCCGGCATTGGCGAAGGTGATCGCTAGCATTAGACTATGGTCGAGGCGCCTGCGACTTCGGGCTAGTGAGATCGGACGATCTCGTCGGGCAAATGGTGGGTAGGAAAGGCACCACATTCTGGAAGTCTGATTTCGAATTAGAGGCCGGCGAACTCGAAATTGCCGCCCATCGCGGGCTTTCGACGTGAGGCGAATATGTTCATGGAAAGGTCAGCGGCCGGATTACAGGCGCATGAGTTAGTACTCTCGAATCTTTCGCCCAGCGTCGCTCAAAGGCGATTTGCGCTTGGCGTTGTGCTAGTGCTGCTCGTTGTCTTTGTCATCGTGGCAGGCCCGCTCTCGGGACTACCACTGAGGCGGGTTGACGCGTTTATACCCGCCTACGGCACTGCGATTTTCGTCATCGACTCTATCACCGCAGCCCTGCTCTTCGCGCAGTTTTCCGTCCTACGCTCGTATGCGCTCCTCGCACTGGCGAATGGCTATTTCCTGACGGCGCTCATCGCAATTCCTTGGACGCTCACATTTCCAGGCGTATTGGCTCCGGAGGGCGGCCTTGGCGGCGGCCTCCAGAGTACGGTTTGGCTCTATGTCCTGTCGCACGTGGGCTTCGCCCTGTTCGCGATCGTCTATACACTGCTGAAGGATGCCGATCCGATGGAGTGGCTGTCGCCACGCTCCATTCGTGCGAGGGTCCTTACGACTGTCGGATCAGTTACTGCGCTCGTCTGTTGCGCAACAGTTTTCGTTACAGCAGGCCATGCGCTCCTCCCGCGCATCATGCTCGACACGGCGGAGGTTTCCTATCTCTGGTACTACGCGGTCGGACCGATGGCGGGATTATTCGTCGTCGCGCTTGTCTTGCTATGGCTGCGGCACCGCTCGGTGCTCGATCTCTGGCTGATGTTGGTCTTGTTCGCATACATCATTGAGATCGCCCTCACCGCCTTTCCTATCCCGTACCGCTTTAGCGTCGGCTGGTATGCCGGGCGAGTTTACGGCGTGCTTTCCGGCAGCCTTGTGCTGCTCATCCTGATGAAAGAAGTGACGATGCTATACGGTGAACTGCTGCGCGCAGTCCTTGCCCAACGCCGCGAGCGCGAGGTGCGTCTGCTGACGGGGGACGCGGTCGCAGCCACCGTTGCGCACGAGATCAAGCAGCCATTGTCGGCGATGACTATGGAGGCCAGTGCGAGCCTGCGCTGGCTTGATCGCGCGACGCCCAACATCGATGAGGCCAAAGTCGCATTACAGCAAATCGTGAACAACGGGCACCGTGTGGGCGCGGTGATCGAGAATATTCGGACGCTCTTCAAGACGGAAGCACGAACCCGGACTTCGCTCGACGTCAACAATCTGATCCGCGAAGCTCTGGCGCTCGTGCGCGACGACCTGCGGAGGCATCGGGTAGCGGTTCAAACCGACTACAACCAATCGCTCCCACCGATAGAGGGCAACGAGGTTCAGCTGCAGCAGGTGCTCGTGAATTTGATAACGAACGCGATCGATTCAATGTCCACTGAAGATGGGGACCGGGTACTTTCCTTAAGGTCTAAAGTCTACGACTCCGGCAGTCTGATGGTGTCGGTGGAAGACGTGGGGAAGGGTGTCGAGCCGAGCGCTATCGATCTGATATTCAAACCGCAGTTTACGACCAAGGTGCACGGGATGGGGATGGGGCTGTCGATTTGCCGGTCGATCATCGAGGCCCATGGGGGGCGGTTGTGGGTGACCGCCAATCTGCCCCGAGGTGCCATTTTTCACTTCACGCTGCCCGCCCACCGGGAGCACTAGCATGCGCGGTGCTACTCTTGAAAGATGCAGGAGGCCGAATTGCCTACGGAGACCCTGATCTCGATCATCGATGATGATGAGGACTTTCGCGAGGCTGTAGCGCGTCTGATGAAATCTTGGGGGTTCACGGTCGAGGCCTTCGCATCCGAGCTGGCTTTTTTGTCCTCCCCGAATGTTCGCAATACGTCCTGCCTGATCGTGGACCTCCATTATCCGCAAATGACCGGGATTGAGCTGCATCGCCGGTTGGTGGAATCGGGCTATGCCATTCCAACGATCCTGATCAGCGCTCACCTAGACGACAGCGTTCGGGCTCGTGCGTTGGCTGATGGCATCATTTGCTACCTGACCAAGCCGTGTGATGAGGATGCTTTGCTTGGATGCATCTCGTCGGCTCTGGAGCGGGCCAAGCCAGATGAATATCGTTCATGATGATCACAGTCACGTGGGAGCGTTGACCGAGGGAGGAAATCACGACGTCATGGTCTGCAAGGGTTCGGTGCCAAATCATCGGGGCGCGACGGATTCCGAACGACGATGCGTAAGTGATCGCGCGGTTCCTCGACTAGCGCGGAGCGTACGACTGCCGTGATTTCGTGACCGCGCGAGAGCCCGCTCAATGACCAAGTTTCCTGTTCTGCCGCTCGCTCCAAGCAGGAACATTCTCATCGCACTCTCCAGTGGGCAAGGCATGCAACCTTGGCTCATGGGCTTGACCGAGGTCGCCTATGGATTGCCATCAAGCGCCTTTGCGTTTTTACACAGCCAGGGTCAAAGTGCGACATCAGGCCAAGTCCGCCTCATGCCCGGTCATCCCTCAGGGGCAGACATTGGCCGATGCATTCATATGTGCCTTTCTCCTGTGACCTCATAAGTGGACTCGGCTCGGCCTGATTGCGATCTCCGCGCGACGCTAACTGTGGTAATCTGTCCGTCATCACGAGTTAACGGAGGGATTTTATGCCCGGTCCGCCGCCCGAACATCCGCATCTCCGCCTGCTCAGGGGCAACCCCGGCAAGCGCCGCCTCCGCGTTCCGCCGGAGCCTGCACGCGCGGAAGAATGCCCTCCGCCGCCAGACCATCTGAACGCCTACGCGAAGGAAGTATGGCAGCAGATCGCGCCTGAGCTGCATCGGCTGAATCTCTTGACCGTCCTCGATGTCGGCCCGCTTGCCGCCTACTGCGCCGCCACCGCTCAGTTCAGACAGGCCGAGGAGGCGATCCAGCGCATGGCAGAGCAGGATGAGCGTGGCCATGCGCTGACGATCGAGGGCAGCGCAGGCAGTCAGGTTACGAACCCGCTGCTGCGCATCGCGAGCCAAGCGATGGCCGATATGCAGCGCCTCGGCGCTCAGTTCGGCCTGACGCCGAGTGGGAGGTTGCGGCTCAGCGGCATTACGCCGCCGCCACCGCCATCGAAGTTCGACGGGCTGCTCGGCTGAGACTGTCGAGGATCGAGCTTCCGGGCTCGCCGGGCTTATCCATCGCGCTCGCACCTGGACTGCTCGAAGAGCGGCGGAGTTTGACGGCAGCGCCATCGCAGCTTTTCTCCATGACTGCCGTCAAGAGATTAGCTCTCGGCCGGACCCTTGCTACCTCAACATCTGCTATCGTTTCGGCCAAACACTGCTTCCAGCATTCGACCAGAAATTCCCGATCGCCATGGCCAGGTATCGGATCAGCGGATGTCTAGATGCGGCGAGGCGGTCCCGCATGCTCGACGACGTGCCGCCGAAGTTCGAGGAAAGGCTTGAATATGGTGCGTTCAGAAGCAAACCGTTTCGGCCCACATGCGCCTCGGCGCGCGACCATGGAAACTGTGAGCGAGCGGCAGCATCAAACGCCTCTGCTAACTTAAGTTATTGATCTCACCAGCCGGCATGGCACCTCGCCCCGGCTGGTTGAGATATTCCCGTTTCTCTTTCAGCGCCCCAACCTGCGTGAAGACTGATTGCTGCCCCCGAAGAGATATCCCTCATCCGGGGGCTTTCCCTTTTAATGCGGTCGCTTGAACTCCGCGATCATTCGCGCACCTTGCCACAGCTCAACCTCCCGATATTGTGATGCAATTAGCTGCACTCGTTTCTTCGCATCGTCATCATTTGCAAGACAAAGATCGATGCGCATGGAAATCACTCCATCCGCTCCGATCGCATAAACGCTGTAGTGCTTCATCCTGCCACCTTAGGACAAATTACTAGCTTTTCCCGAAAATCTGAGTCCTGGGTGCACAAGTGCACAGACTTTCCGCCCCAGACCGCGCATGGCTCAGCAGGCAACCTCTCGGCCGATTGTCTCGACCCTCAGTCCGTGGTCGGCCGGAAGAGGAGCGCAGCCCCGGCGCGTCGCTCCAGTCGCGTCGGGGCAGCACGCTCTGGCCGACGGGAATGGATGAGCAAGCGCTGGTTCGGGTTAAGGCAACGAGAGGAAGTGATCATGACGCCGCGCGAGAAACGCGACATGCCCTATATTGTCGGGCTCGCCTGCGTGGCGGCGGCCATGATGGCCGCGTTTGCTGTGTTCTGGCGATAGCCCGTTACGATGGCTTTCACGAGGTTGAATTGAGCCGCACGCGGCTGATGATGGTCGCAAAAATTCTTGCCGAGCACAGGCCGATGACAGCAGACGCCATGGTTCGGAAAGTGCTTGCAACTCGGCGATGACGTGTCCGTCGACGAAACGCTACGCGGAAAAGTCACTTCGAATCTGGTCCTGGAAGAGATCGACGCAACGGCCTGCGTCAAGCAGCTTGACTAAGATACTGTGCGTTCGTCGCCTGAAGGCCGAAGGTGCTTCAACGCCAGACGCGCGTGGTGCTCGGCCTTTTTGTTGCCGGTCTTCGCAATTTCCTCAATGGCCTAAACCAGCATCTGAATGGCACCTTCCCAATTTTTCGAATTCATCTGGTCCCATTCGTCAGCACGTTGGCGCGCCTAGCGGACTATCCACCAGCGCCGTAAGGGTGCCATGCCAACCGGCACCATCAACCACCTAGGTTAAGAGCCGCCTCGACGGGGCACTACCGCCACGACATGGCGAAGGGCAATCACCGGCCCCCATCGCCGCCACACCCTAACCCAAGTTATTTGATCTCAGGCCTCGGCATGGCACACTTGCTCGTGCTGAATGTGGAGATGCCCCTTTTCACATTTGGCGCCTACTTGAAGACGACACCCTGCGGAGCCCCCGATGGAAGCCGGGGGCTCTTTATTTGTCGCCCAGCAGCAGCACTATTGACCGAGGTTTGGGCTCGACCGACCGACCGACGCCAGTCCTAGTGGATTGAATCCCAGGCCGTGACTCGCTGTAATTGCCGGCATGGGTACCAAATCGCGTGAGGTCATCTGGGGCGGCCAGATCATGGGCGCCGCCCTCCGCGCCAAGCACGCCCGCGAGGAGACGACCAAGGCGATCAAGGCGGCCGACCGCGCCGAGGCCGAGGCATGGTCCGTTCGGATGGAAGGTTACGGCGGCCCGGCGCAGCCGTCGCCGACCATCGGCCAATGCCTCAACGGCGGCCTGTCCTGGCTAGAGGTCGAGTGCAACCGCTGCAAGACCCGCGCGAGCATTCCGCTGGATTGCATCCGCCGGCCACGCGATACGCCAATCTGGAAACTGGAAGCCTCGCTGAAGTGTCGCCACTGCCGCAAGGGGAGCGCCGCGCCGCCCGTGCACATGATCAAACTCACCGAACAGGGTCAGATCTCACCCTATAATGGGTGCACCCGAGCGAGGAGGATCGCTAAGCTGGCGCAAACGGATGGAATGTCCAGCTCCGGTGCGACGAAAACGGCCTGCTCGTCAATTTCCAATTGCATGGATCAATTCCCGACAATGTCGCCGCCGCAAGCACGATCCCGCGAGCGACGCTGGTGCAGCGGCAGTGCAGTGCACACAACGCAAATGGACAATTAAACCGACCCAATCAAAGAAAGAGTAACCATGCGATTGCGAAACCATGCGGCTGCTCGGCGGCCGACGTGTCGATGACCTACGCCAAATTGAAGAGTGCCGTGCTCGGCCTCGGCAATGACGCGCTTAACGCGGCAAGCCATCACGTCTTCGGCGAGGACGAGCGTCGCGAGCTGATCGATCTCTGCGCTAGCCATATCACCTTCAACGTCTGGCTTGCGACGACCACGAAGGGGCATGCCTTTGCTATGATTGATGAGATCGCCGCGAAGCTGAAGCGAGATTGGGAGGAGATGGACGAGGCCGCAAGTCAGGGCTGACGGCTACAGCTGCATCGGCAGCGCCAGCTGGATTGCGGGCGGCTCGCCATAGCGGCCGAGGAACGCTGCCAAGGGCTCCGGAATCTCGGCGCAGCGCTGGCTCAGCTCGGCGGCGATCTCCTCCGAGGCATCGCGCGACCAGCCTTCGGCGGTGTTGAAGCTGACGATGCGGATCGGGTTCTTTAGAGATAGAAAAGCGAAGATCAGGAATACGGGGGGTGAGTTTTTATGTCGATTCGGAAGGCGGGGCTGTTTGGATCATTGCCGGCTCTCCGATGGCTCGGGCCACGAACGCCGCCCATCACCGCGCAAAGGCCGCCAGCGGCGATCACGCCGTGGTATAGGCCCTTTCCGGGATACGCAGGGCAAACCCTTCTCGCCGCCGTCATCAGCATCTGCCATCCAAGCCGGAGCTTGGAGCGACGAAGAAAACGACGATTTTTGCTAAGCCGCGTCAGTGCAATTTATGCCTATGGGCGGCCAGAAAGTTCAGAATCAATCTTGCTCCTGCGAATAGGCGGGTTAGGCCCGATTCTTCATCTCCAGCGGTTGCAGCGGCCCGCGCCGTCCCGGACGCTTCAGAAACTGATGCTGCACCGCGAAAGCAGCTTCTTGACGGAAAGCGGGAAAATCCGGCAATTAAAATGGCTTTTGCGCCAGTGCTTGTTTAGATCTGGCCGCCTTCCTTTGGGAGCAGCCATTGGTCGACGATCTTCTGGACCGGATGCGGCGAAACCCGCAAGCCGGTTGGACTATTGAGGACGTGGAGAAGCTTTGCCAACAGTATAACGTCTCGTGCGAAGCTGCGCGCGGCAGTGGATCGCACTACAGGCTGTTCGGTAAGCGCCTGGATCACATCATGACCGTTCCTTCCGGACGATCGGTCAAACCGATACATATCCGGCGTGTGGTACGTTTCCTTGACCTTGTCCGTTTCCTCGAGCTTATCTGGCATCTTTCATGAATCAGCTGACCGAATATCCCGTGCTGATCCGCCCGTTGCCAGCGGTGGATGGCGGCGGCTTCATCGCGCTGGTGCCGGATCTGCCCGGGTGCATGTCGGACGGTGAAAGTCCGGCCGAGGCTTTTGCCAATGCGCAGAACGCCATCACGGTGTGGATCGAAGCGGCGAGCAAGTTGGGGCGGCCGATTCCATCGCCGACGTTAAGCACGCGGCTGGATAGTCTATTCCGAAAAGCGATTTACTAACCTCAAAGCTGATCCTGAACCCACAAATGGGCGGAGTGTGCGCCGTTTTTCCCTTGACCCAGTGCTTACAGAGGCCTGCCCCGTACCAGCGCGTCAGGCGATGCGCGAATGCTCGCGCAGCAACATCTCGCTCCTGGGTGTACCTTAACTACCTTTGCGCGCGTGCTCTCTGAGAAAGTGCGCGTACATCTCCCGCAATTCCGCGACCGGCCCGTCGCTGCCGTCGAGCAGGACCGGCGTCAGGCGAAACGTATCGTGGTCGAACTTCCAGCCTTTGATGCCCATGAGGAAATAGGCTTCTGCGGATGCGCGGAGATAAGTTAGTTCTCTGGCGCGCTTCAGGTCATCGCGGTGGAAAGGCTCGATTGCATCGTGTTTCATGTTCGTCCGGTCTCCATCTGGAACTGCTCGAACGCCGGGCGAAGCGGAATGGTGTCGTGAGAGCCGTCGGTGTAGTCGAGATGGAGATTGTACTCGGCATCGATTTCAGAACGCGCGATCCGCGGTACAATCGCGAGCGGACCTGCGGGACCACGCTCACCGCGCTCGCCCTTCTGACCCTGCTGGCCGCGCTTGCCTGCGGAAGCGAACAATTGCCAGTGCTCGCCGGGGCATGGGCCAGGATCGTCACGCTGCGCGACAAAGCTGGACCCGTTCAGCATAACTATATCGAGCCGTTCATAGGTTTTTGCGGCATCGTAGGTACCGCGGGACCGGATTGTACGACCATCCTTGCCGTCGGCGCCGGACCGCGCCATGCAGGTCCAGTCCTCGCTCGCCGGACACGGTGCTTGCGCGGTATCGCGCTTGGCCTGATAACTGCCGGTCTGATCGGCCACCACGTTGCCGCGATAGTAGATGCGACCTGCGGTGTACGGCTCGATCATCGGCAGCGAACCGGGCTCACCCTTTTCACCGCGCGGACCCGGTATGCCATCGGCCGGCTGTTTGATCAGCGCCGTCCGCTCTGCGATCTCAGCGCGCATTTCGGCGCGAAGCTCGGTTCGGATTGCTTCCCGCATTTCCGCCTTGGCCGCGCGGATATCGGCCAGCGCCCTTTCCACTTTCGCTGAATTGCTATCCGACTCGCGCCGAAGGAATTTGTTGGTCTCATCGAACAGGCGGTCGCGCTGCTCGCTGATCCCCTCCCGCAATCCCGCGATGACGCCGTCACGGATCTCTGCGATCTGCTCGGTTACAAGGTTCTGAACATACTGCGCCCACGAGGCCTGAACGGCTACGTCACTGGCGGCCGCGGTGTTTGCCGCTGCGCGGCTGGATTTATCGGCCGCGATGTCGGTCGCGTAATGTCTGTTAACGCTCCCGAAGCCGCCGTATCGCGATTTGCCGGACATCGATGCCTCCCTCAGTGCGACAACTGCTTAAAGTATAGCACCAAAGGAATTCGCCAGGGAGGCAATCCTTCCGATCCGCTCCATCGGTAAGGACGACGGTTTTGCCGATCAATTCGGATTGCGCCTCACCGTACTCACGCAAAATTCTTGACGCACGGCGTTTCACCGATGGCATTGCTCGTCCATGTTCGGCCGAGCCGTCTGTGCTGTCCCACAGCGGCTCAGCGGCGAGGCCTGTCTCAGCGCTCAGCCGCCGGAATGATCGATGGTGACTGCTCTTCCAATTCGCGGAGCCGGTGGATTTGCGTTCTAATGCTCGCTGGCAATTCCGGCTCCGGTTTCAACGACGCACGCAATCTCTCGCCGATCTCTCGAACAATGGCGCGGCTGTGTTTGTGGTCTATGTCAATCCGGTTGGGCATAACGAAGCCTCGTTCGGGGCAAGAATGCGCCCAGCAGCGAAGAGCTACGCCCCTAGCTCTCCTGCTTGCGAGCACGGCTGGCCATTCGAATGGAACCGGAGACCGCCGCTTTTGGCCGGTCTTTATTAGCGACCTTTGGCTATCCGCGACATTGCGCCGTGTTAGTACCGGCGAGCGACTCTCATGTCTTTTCTAAAGCCTAGCAGGGGCTTTCGTTCCTTGATCCTTGATAGAGACGCGATGTTCCATTCGGAGAACCCGGGACTCGGTCGGCTGGGTCTTAGACGATAGCCCAACGGACACAGGGATCGCACTCGGAACCATTTCAGAGAGTGCCCAGTTAGTTCATGGGACGATAAAAGGGACCGTCGCTATGAGGACCAAATATCTCGCTGCGATCGCGATAGCCGTTCTTGCCGCCTGTACTGGGCTGGCCGTCATTTCTCTCGGCTCGCTGCCTCTCGAAAAGCAGTCCACGCCGACCGCTACGCAAATGGCGGACCGATTGGCTCAGTCCTTGGACCCGTTTTTTGATGCGGTCTAGTGGCTAGCAGCCGGCACTGGCGGCGAATGCCCGAGTCATGGCGGGCGAAGCGGTTGTCATATAACGCAAGCGTTGGCCGATCACTCGATCATAACCGCGCGAGGCTTTTAGCTCGAACACGACGTACTTGCCTTGATGATCGACCGCGATAATATCAATGAACCGCCCTCCCGCTGGGAAATCGACACACACACCCGTGATTTCTAGCCAGCTGGCTCGCTCAGGCTTCCCCGGTGATCCACTCTAAGGCTTCACGTTCTTCGCCTCTTTCAAAGGTCCGCACTTCGGGATGCAGAAATAGCCGCATGGTGCCGATGACCCAATACTGCCAGCTATGCCCAACGATAACGGCGATGCGCTCCACTTTCTGGTGGTGATTTTTCACGAAGCCGATGTGCTTCTCGAACGCAGCGATATCTTCCCAGCCGCCAAAATTCGAGGCGTCAACCAGCAAGCTTATGTTGCCCTGCTGCTCGAGGAGGGAATCGATCTGCGGAGCAAGCTGCCGAAAGTCCCCGGCCTTCAACTTCTCAGGCACGGTTATTTTCAGCACACGATCAAAGATCAGCTCTGTTTGGATCATTGCAGCTCTCCCTTGCAGCGGTGGCTCCGCCCGGCGCAAGAAGAACCAGACCGCCAGCAGCGCGGCGTCTTCCAAGCCTGGACCTCATGCCGCTTTGGGTCGGCGCTGTGTCACTGGACCAACGTTGCAATTGCAAGAAGCGCGTCGGCACCCGCCCCTTCAAATGCCAGGTAGAATACTGCGGCCATCAAAACTGGGAAAGCCGCAAAAACGAGTGTGCTTGTTTGGAAGTTTCCATAATCGGACTCCCTAACTTAAATAAAATTCCTTGCATGGGAGGATAAGGTTAGACCCCAAAAAAGTAGCCGTCTGCGGAGCCGTTCACACTGAGACTGCTGTAACTCGGCGCGTGGTTGGCTAGCCGAGCGGTCTTCCACATAGCCAGTGCGACGACCGCCCCGTCCCGGTGCTTGGATACGATGCCCTCAAGGCGGAGCTTGCAGGCGTGTGCTCGAACATGGCCGCGCCGATCTCGCCCTGCATGCGTTCGTTGAGCTAAAAGCCGCCGCTGGATTGGCGAACGGCTTAGGTCAGCTAGTCCTTTCTCTTTGGCGTGGTTGTCCACTGTGGTCCGCTGCCAGGTCGCCATCTTTCCGCGAACCAGAATGCAGCAATGGCGGCAAACGAAAGCAGAAAAACTCCTGCGCAGAGAACAAAAGCTTGTACAGCGTTAGTCATGGCGACCTCCACGGCCGTAGTGGGATGATCACCGTCTGCGGCCTTACTGAGCGCAGCATTGATCTGGATTAACTTTGACCGATCAATCTAGGTCAGCATCGTTGGCCGAACCCGTGCCCCGCCGCGCTGCACCATCAGCCGATAGCCTTCGTGCTTGATTTCGTGAACCCCAGAGCGGACCGGACGGTGGCGGGATCACCTTCGTCGGCTGGCACGGTTCGATGAAGCGGGAGGGACGCCGCATGGGCAGAGGATGAGCGCGGTCATGCTGCCATCGCTCGATCCTCTTTGTCGGCCCCGCGCATGACGATCCTGAGTGCGTCATCCGGCAACGGCCGCTGCAATACCTTCGCCTCATCCCAAGGTGCGCGCATCCAGACGTCGCGAGATCGCCCCGGACCCAGTGGTCCTGATCTGCTATTTCGCCCTCGCAGACCTCTGGAATTCCACGATTGCCGATGCCGATTTTTCAACTGCGGTTTGCATCCCGATGATTAGAGCGATCCAGATAGAAACAGATATTGATAGGCACCGCTATCTTGCTTAGACCGCGAACAGCGGCCAATTTGGAATTTGTTCCGGGCCTCAGATCTCGGATCGGCTTGGCGTTTCCATGAAACTTAAGGTGCGACACCCAACTGATGAACGTCTGCAAGTATGCAGCGATCATCACGTAGGCTATCACGCATATGGTCCAAAGAAAAATGCTGTGAGTTGTTTCAGCGCCGAGTTGGAACGTTGCAGCCAGCGCGAGCCAACCGAAGAGCTTAAACACACCATCGACGAGCGAGCGGATGGAGCAGAAAAACGCGTGATCGTCGGGTAGTTCAAAGGAGCTATGGCCGAAATTGGGTGATGGGGCCGATCAGGCGGCGCGGTTAGCTGGCGTCGTCGATTCTGCGACGCCGTCGGTAAATTTGACGCCGGCAATGACCCTTGGCAACTGATTTTCGCCCTTCAGCCGGCGCCAGGTTTTGGCGGCGCTCATGACGAGCTTGAAGACCATGAGCCTTGCCGTCTTGTGCGACAGGCTTCCCTTGGAGCGGACGGTCCGGTGGCGGACTGTGGCGAAGACGCTTTCGATCGGGTTGGATGTGCGCAGGTGGTCCCAATG
>NZ_AXAP01000014.1 GCF_000472865.1 Bradyrhizobium elkanii WSM2783
TCGATATCGACCGCTCGCAGTTCGACCTGGTCGCGCACCGGCTCGCGCAGCCGCGGCGCACCGCGCCGCACTGCTTCGGCCCGTGGCTCCGCTTGNTCCGGCAGCTCTCCAAACAACTCGTCACCAGCCATCATCCCCCTCCTGCAAATCAATCCGCGAAGAGAATCACAGCTGCCACGCGCCCGATATAAAAAGATTCACAGTCTCGTAGGATGGGTAGAGCGGAGCGAAACCCATCATTCGCGCGGTTTGCTTCATCGCGATGGGTTTCGCTGTGCTCTACCCCTCCTACCGGGACGGTGCGTCCCCCTCACGACAGCTTGCGCTTGCTGCGCAGCCGCAGCCGTTCTTCGGCCTCGAGCTTCGCCATGCCCAATAAATGGCTCAAAACCTCCAGCCGGTGACGTTCCGCGAGCTTCACCAACTCGGTCACAGTCTCCGCAATGAAGGCCACGGCCTCGTCAGGGCCGCCCTCCTCGCCGGGTTCATCCAGTTGCGATCGCTTTTCCCGACCGGAAGCGGAGCGCTTCCGGCGGCCTCCCGCCCTAGCCAAAAATTTTTTCCAAAAGCATCATTTTGGAATGAGGATAGGGCCTTTTCGGCCGCAACTCTAGGACGCATTCTGCAACTTCCTAGATATTAAGTCGTAGACCGGCCCCACCCTCTCAGTATCCTTCGATTTGACAGGGGGCCCCTCAACACCCATGTTCGCCCCGACAGAGGGGATCGCGAGTCTCGCGGAGCCCGCTTTCAGTTCCTCCCCTAAGCTATTGGAATGACATGAATATCGTCATTGTGGAGTCGCCGGCCAAAGCCAAGACTATCAACAAATATCTGGGCTCCTCCTACGAGGTCCTGGCCTCGTTCGGCCATGTCCGCGACCTCCCCGCCAAGAACGGATCGGTCGATCCGGACTCCAATTTCCAGATGATCTGGGAGGTCGATCCCAAGGCTGCCGGCCGACTCAACGACATCGCCAAGGCGCTGAAGGGTGCCGATCGCCTGATTCTCGCGACCGACCCTGATCGCGAGGGCGAGGCGATCTCCTGGCACGTGCTGGAGGTGTTGAAGGAGAAGCGCGCGCTGAAGGATCAGAAGATCGAGCGCGTGGTGTTCAACGCCATCACCAAGCAGGCGGTCTCGGAAGCGATGAAGACGCCGCGCCAGATCGACGGCGCGCTGGTCGACGCCTATATGGCGCGCCGCGCGCTCGACTATCTCGTCGGCTTCACCCTCTCCCCGGTGCTCTGGCGCAAATTGCCGGGCGCGCGTTCCGCCGGCCGGGTGCAGTCGGTGGCGCTGCGTCTGGTCTGCGACCGCGAGCTCGAGATCGAGAAGTTCGTACCGAGGGAATATTGGTCGCTGGTCGCGACGCTTCTGACGCCCCGCGGCGACGCCTTCGAGGCACGGCTCGTCGGCGCCGACGGCAAGAAGATCGCGCGGCTCGACATCGGCTCGGGCGCGGAAGCCGAAGATTTTCGTAAAGCCATCGAAGCCGCGCTGTTCAAGGTCGCGACCGTCGAAGCAAAGCCCGCCCGGCGCAATCCGCAGGCGCCCTTCACCACATCGACGCTGCAGCAGGAAGCCAGCCGCAAGCTCGGCTTCGCGCCGGCCCACACCATGCGCATCGCGCAGCGGCTCTATGAAGGCATCGACATCGGCGGCGAGACCACCGGCCTCATCACCTATATGCGTACCGACGGCGTGCAGATCGATCCGTCCGCGATCACCCAGGCGCGCAAGGTGATTGGCGAGGACTTCGGCAACGCCTATGTGCCCGACGCTCCGCGCCAGTACCAGGCCAAGGCCAAGAACGCACAGGAAGCGCACGAAGCGATCCGCCCGACCGATCTCTCGCGCCGGCCCAACGACCTGAAGCGGCGGCTGGATAACGATCAGGCGCGGCTCTACGAATTGATCTGGACCCGCACCATCGCCAGCCAGATGGAATCCGCCGAGCTCGAGCGCACCACCGTGGACATCGAAGCCAAGGCCGGCTCGCGCGTGCTGGAATTGCGCGCCACTGGGCAGGTCATCAAGTTCGACGGCTTCCTCGCGCTCTACCAGGAAGGCCGCGACGACGACGAAGACGAAGACTCCCGCCGCCTGCCCGCGATGAGCGCGGGCGAGCCGCTGAAGCGGCAGGACCTTTCCGTCACCCAGCATTTCACCGAGCCGCCGCCGCGCTTCTCGGAAGCCTCGCTGGTCAAGCGCATGGAAGAGCTCGGCATCGGCCGTCCCTCGACCTATGCCTCGATCCTGCAGGTGCTGAAGGACCGCGGCTATGTGAAGCTAGAGAAGCGGCGCCTGCACGGCGAGGACAAGGGGCGCGTCGTGATCGCGTTCCTGGAGAGCTTCTTCCGCCGCTATGTTGAATACGACTTCACCGCCGATCTCGAGGAACAGCTCGACCGCATCTCGAACAACGAGATCTCCTGGCAGCAGGTGCTGAAGGATTTCTGGCGCGACTTCATTGGCGCGGTCAACGACATCAAGGATCTGCGCGTCGCCGAGGTGCTCGACGTGCTCGACGAGATGCTGGGTCCGCACATCTATCCGCCGCGCGCGGATGGTGGCGATCCCCGGCAGTGTCCGACCTGCGGCACCGGCCGATTGAACCTCAAGGCCGGCAAGTTCGGCGCCTTCATCGGCTGCTCGAACTATCCGGAATGCCGCTACACGAGGCCGCTCGCTGCCGATTCCGAGGCTGCCGCCGACCGCGTGCTCGGCCAGGATCCGGACACCGGCTTTGATGTCACCGTGAAGGCGGGACGGTTCGGCCCCTATATCCAGCTCGGCGAGCAGAAGGATTATGCCGAAGGCGAGAAGCCGAAGCGCGCCGGGATTCCGAAGGGCACCTCGCCGAGTGACGTCGATCTCGAACTTGCGCTCAAGCTGTTGTCGCTGCCGCGCGAGGTCGGAAAGCATCCCGAGACGGGAGAGCCGATCACCGCCGGCATCGGCCGCTTCGGCCCGTTCGTGAAGCACGAGAAGACCTACGCCTCGCTCGAGGCCGGCGACGAAGTCTTCGACATCGGCCTCAACCGTGCGGTGACACTGATCGCGGAGAAGATCGCCAAGGGTCCGAGCGGACGTCGTTTCGGCGCCGATCCCGGAAAACCGCTCGGCGATCATCCGACGCTTGGCGCGGTCGCGCTGAAGAACGGTCGCTATGGCGCTTACGTCACGGCGGGCGGCGTCAACGCGACGATCCCGAGCGACAAGACGCCCGACGAGGTGACGCTTACGGACGCGATCGCGCTGATCGACGAGCGCGCAGCCAAGGGCGGCGGCAAGAAGGCCAAGAAAGCCAAGGCGGAAAAGGCCGCCAAGGCCGACGGCGACGCCGCGGCAAAACCTGCCAAGAAGGCGGCGGCGAAGAAAGCGCCGAGCAAGCCGAAATCGGATGCCGCCAGCAAGGCGCGCGCCCCGGTGAAGGCAGCGAAGACATCAGCGGCAAAACCTGCCGCAACATCGAAAACGCCCGCGAAGAAAAGCGCGGGCAAGGCTCGAGGGTAAGTGAAGCAAAAGCCTGACCATGGCTTTCCGGCCAGGGACGCCATTGTCGCCTTTATCCGATCCAATCCCGGAAAAGTCGGCACGCGGGAGATCGCGCGCGAATTCGGGTTGAAGAACGCCGATCGCGTCGAGCTGAAGCGCATGCTGCGCGAGCTCGCCGACGACGGCACGATCGCCAAGCGCGGCCGCAAGATTCATGAGCCGGCCGCGCTGCCGCCGACCGTGATGGCCGACGTCACCGGCCGCGATGCCGACGGCGAGCTGATCGCAACGCCGACCGAGTGGGATACGGAAGAGAACGGCACCGCGCCGAAGATCCGTATCGTCACGCCGCGCCATCAGAAGCGCGGCACCACCGCAGGGGTCGGCGACCGCGCGCTGCTGCGCATCGAGATGGTCGGTGATGCCGACGGCACGCCCTATCGCGGCCGCATCATCAAGGTCATCGACCACGCCAGGACCCGCGTACTCGGGCTGTTTCGCGCCCTCCCCGACGGCGGCGGCCGGCTCGTGCCGGTGGACAAGAAGCAGGCCGGGCGCGAACTCAACATCGCCAAGGCCGACGCCGGCGGCGCCAAGGATGGCGACCTCGTCAGCGTCGACCTCGTTCGCAGCCGCGGCTTCGGTCTGGCGTCGGGCAAGGTGAAAGAGCGGCTCGGCTCGATCGCGAGCGAAAAGGCGATCAGCCTGATCGCGATCCATACTCACGAAATCCCGCAGGAATTTTCGCGCGGCGCCCTGCGCGAGGCCGAGGACGCGAGGCCCGCGACGCTGCAAGCGCGCGAAGACTGGCGCGACGTGCCGCTCGTCACCATCGATCCGCCGGACGCCAAGGATCACGACGACGCCGTGCACGCGGAAGCCGATCCCGATCCGAACAACAAGGGCGGCTACGTCATCCATGTCGCCATCGCCGACGTCGCCTACTATGTGCGGCCGGGTTCGGCGCTCGACCATGATGCGCTGATCCGCGGCAACTCGGTCTATTTCCCGGACCGCGTGGTGCCGATGCTGCCCGAGCGCATCTCCAACAATCTCTGCTCGCTGGTGCCGGGCGAGCCGCGCGGCGCGCTCGCGGTGCGGCTGGTGATCGGCGCCGACGGCCGCAAGCGCTCGCACACATTCCACCGCGTGCTGATGCGCTCGGCCGCCAAGCTGCACTATGCGCAGGCGCAAGCAGCAATCGACGGTCGGCCGGACGACACCACCGGTCCCCTGCTCGATCCGATCCTGAAGCCGCTCTGGGAAGCGTACCGGCTCGTGAAGCTGGCGCGCGACGAGCGCGATCCGCTCGACCTCGATCTGCCCGAGCGCAAGATCCTCTTGAAGGCGGACGGCACGGTCGACCGCGTCATCGTCCCCGAACGTCTCGACGCGCACAGATTGATTGAGGAATTCATGATCCTCGCCAACGTCGCCGCGGCCGAGACGCTCGAGAAGAAAGGCCTGCCGCTGATCTACCGCGTGCATGACGAGCCGACGCAGGAGAAGGTTTACAACCTCCAGGAATTCCTCAAGACGCTCGATCTTCCCTTCACGAAGGCCGGTGCGCTGCGGCCGTCGATTTTTAACCGCGTGCTGGCACAGGTCGAGGGCGAGGATTACGAGTCGCTGGTCAACGAGGTGGTGCTGCGCTCGCAGGCGCAGGCCGAATACTCCTCGGAGAACTACGGCCATTTCGGCCTGAACTTGAGGCGATACGCGCATTTCACCTCGCCGATCCGGCGCTACGCCGACCTGATCGTGCACCGTGCGCTGATCCGCGCGCTTGGGCTCGGCGATGGCGCCCTGCCGGACAGCGAGACGCCGGAGACGCTTGCCGAAATCGCCGCCGAGATTTCGATGACGGAGCGGCGCGCGATGAAGGCCGAGCGCGAGACCGCCGACCGGCTGATCGCGCATTATCTTGCCGATCGCGTCGGCGCCAGCTTCCAGGGCCGCATTTCCGGCGTCACCCGCTCCGGACTGTTCGTCAAGCTCGACGACACCGGCGCGGACGGCCTCATCCCGATCCGGACGCTTGGCACCGAATATTACGACTATGACGAGAAACGGCATGCCCTGATCGGCTCCCGCAGCGGTGCCATGCACCGATTGGGTGACGTGGTCGACGTGCGTCTGGTAGAAGCTGCTCCGATCGCCGGCGCACTACGCTTTGAATTGCTGTCGGGCGGACAGGCCATTCCGCGTGGCAGAAAAAGCGAGGGCCGGCGCGAACGGAAGAAAGAAGTGCGTGGTGCGAAAGCGGGTCGCGCGCCGAGCAAGAAGGATCGCAAGCCGGGCAAGCAAAAGTCCGGCAAATCAAAGCGAGGCAAGTCATGGAAACGCTGAAGCCCGCGACAACGGTATGGACCCGCGACGCTGTGCCGGTCGAGCGGCGCGACCTATGGACGGCCTTGAAGCGCGGCTTTCGCTGCCGCTGCCCACGCTGCGGCGAAGGCAAATTGTTTCGCGCCTTCCTCAAGGTCGATGGTCACTGCCCGGTCTGCGACCTGGATTTTTCGCACCATCGCGCCGACGACCTGCCGGCCTATCTCGTTATCGTCGTCGTCGGCCACATCGTGGTGCCGCTCGCGCTGTGGATCGAGACCAACTATTCACCGCCGGTCTGGCTGCAACTCTCGATCTATCTGCCGCTGACTTTGATCTTGTCGCTGCTGCTGTTGCAGCCGATCAAGGGCGCAGTCGTAGGTTTCCAGTGGGCGATGCGCATGCACGGTTTCGACGAGAACGCGCCAGACGATCTTCCGCCGATCCGATAGCCTTAAATTCAAAAAAATAACAAACGGGGATGGAATGACCGAAGCAGCGACCGCGATCAAAGCGGAAGTCAAGGAAGAAAAGGAAGCGGATCATCATCCGTATTTCCGGCCCAAGGATGCCGCGACGCTGATCCTGATCGATCGCTCCAGCGCGAGGCCGAAGGTGCTGGTCGGCAAGCGTCACGACAAGGTCGTGTTCATGCCCGGCAAATACGTCTTTCCCGGCGGCCGCGTCGATGCGGCCGACAACCGCGTCCCGGTCGCCGCTCCGATCAGCAAGGAGCTCGAGACGAACCTGCTGAAGGGCAGCCCGAAGATCACGCCCGGCCGCGCGCGTGCGCTCGCCAATGCGGCGATCCGCGAGGCCTGCGAGGAGACCGGCCTGTGCCTCGGCCGCAAGGCTGAGAAGCCCGGCAACCTCGATGGTCCGTGGAAGCCGTTCGCCGATGCCGGCCTGTTGCCCGACCCCTCCGGCCTGTTCCTCATCGCGCGCGCGATCACTCCGCCCGGCCGCGTCCGCCGCTTCGACACGCGCTTCTTCACGGCGGATGCCTCCGCCATCGCCCACCGCGTCGAGGGCGTGGTGCATGCCGATGCGGAATTGGTCGAGCTGGTCTGGGTCGAGATCGGCTCCGAGCCATTGGCGGACGCCCATGCCATGACCAAGAACGTGCTCGCCGAGCTCGACCGGCGGCTCGCCACTGGTCCCCTCAGCCACGACGCCCCGGTGCCGTTCTTCCATTTCTACGGCGGCAGGATGCAGAAGGACATTTTGGGAGCGTGACAGGCATGTCGCGCAAGTGTGCAAAAACAAAATAATCTTCCCGGTGGCGCCGCCGTGCTTCGTGCCTATCTGCTTCTGAACGACCCACACGGAAACGGGGCAGATGGCACAGCGTCAACTCAAGCTCGGCGCGTTCATGCGGCCGATCAGCATCCACACCGGCGCATGGCGCTATCCCGGCGCCTGGCCGGACGCCAATTTCAACTTTTCCCATATCAAGCAGCTCGCCCAGAAGCTGGAAGCCGGCAAGTTCGACGCCTTCTTCATGGCGGACCATCTGGCCGTGCTGAACATGCCGATCAACGCGCTGAAGCGCAGCCACACCGTGACCTCGTTCGAGCCGTTCACGCTGCTCTCAGCGCTCGCGACGGTGACGGAGAATATCGGCCTGGTCGCGACCGGCTCGACCACGTTCGACGAGCCCTATCATGTCGCCCGCCGCTTTGCCTCGCTCGACCACATCAGCGGCGGCCGCGCCGGCTGGAATATCGTCACCACCTCCAATCCGGATGCGGCGCTCAATTTCGGGCTCGACGACCATATGGAGCATGCCGAACGCTATCGGCGCGCGCGGGAGTTCTACGACGTCGTCACCGGGCTCTGGGATTCCTTTGCCGATGATGCCTTTGTGCGCGACGTCGAATCCGGGCTCTTCGTCGATCCTTCGAAGATGCATGTGCTCAATCATGAGGGAAAATACCTGAAAGTGCGCGGTCCCCTGAACATCGCACGCCCGGTGCAGGGCTGGCCGGTGATCGTGCAGGCCGGCGCATCGGAGGACGGCAAGCAGCTCGCGGCGGAGACGGCGGAAGCGGTGTTCACCGGTGGCGGCAGCCTCAGCGACGGGCAGAAGCTTTATGCCGACATCAAGGGCCGCATGGACAAGCTCGGCCGCGACCGCGAGCATCTGAAGATCCTGCCGGGCGCCTTCGTCGTGGTCGGCGACAGCGTCGAGGAGGCCAAGGAGAAGCGGGCCTTGCTCGACAGCCGCGTGCATTACGACAGCGCGATCGCCTCGCTCTCGGTGATCCTGGGCACCGATGCGTCCGGATTCGATCCGGATGGGCCGTTGCCGCCGATCCCCGAAACCAATGCCAGCAAGAGCGGGCGCCAGCGCCTGGTCGACGTCGCCGCGCGCGACAAGCTCACCGTGCGTCAACTCGCACAGCGCGTCGGCGGCTATGGCGGGCTGGCCTTCGTCGGCACTCCGAAACTGATCGCCGACCAGATGGAGGAATGGCTAACGAGCTATGCCTCCGACGGCTTCAACATCATGTTCCCGTACCTGCCGGGCGGGCTCTACGATTTCGTCGACAAGGTGGTGCCGGAACTGCAGAAGCGCGGGATCTTCCGCAAGGAGTATGAAGGCAAGACGCTGCGGGAGAATCTGGGCCTGCCGCGGCCGAAAAACCGGTTTTTCGCGCACTGATCCGCCCGAATTGGGCCGGTTTGGGTCCGGAAAACCTTGACTTTGGGCCGATTCTGACTAGTTTGCCGGCCAAACGCGGGCCGCTTGGCCGGCTCCTATACCCCACATTTCCTGAGGTTTTGACATGGCCAAGGCGGTCACCATCAAGGTCAAGCTCGTGTCGTCCGCCGACACCGGCTACTACTACGTCGCCAAGAAGAATTCGCGCACCATGACCGACAAGCTGGTCAAGAAGAAGTACGATCCGGTCGCGCGCAAGCACGTCGAATTCCGCGAAGCCAAGATCAAGTAAGATCGCGGGACACTACCCACTCGAACGGGGCCTCGCGGCCCCGTTTTTATTTTGTGGCCCGGGGGCACAGGGCTCACATGATCGCAACCTTGGACGAAGGAAGCGTTGGCGGTTACTCGGTCGCATATGGCCGCGAGGACATCTACTTTCCCGTCTACATCACCGCCGCCCTCGCCGCGATCTTCTTCACAGCCACCTGGATCACCGGCGCGCTGTATTGGCTGGCGCTTGCGGCTGCGGCGGCTGGCTTCACCTACTACAACATTCCCCTGCTGGAGACCGGGCGCCCGACCATCGGCGCCAATCAGTACGGCATCTTCATCCAGGCCTTCGGCCTGATCCGGTGGCGCGCCATCGAACGCATCGACCTCGTCCAGATCGCCGAGCGCGCGATGACCGTCCATGAATTGCAGATCGCGCTCAGCATGCCCCTCAGCGGCGCGCTCGTCGCCGACTGGCGCAAGCAGCCGGCCTATCGCCGCTTGATGCGGCTGCCGTGGCGCATGGATCACCGCGCCGTGGTGTGCGTCAACCTGGAGCCATTCGACCGGTCGCCCGACGACATCCATCGGACGTTCCTCAGGATGTGGCGTTACTACCGGAGCTAAGTGGCTTTGTGTCTGCTCAGACGAGGGCGGCGATCTCGTCCGCGGCTTTGCGAAGATCCGGCAATAACTCGACGACGCGTTCCATCGTCATGCGTTCGCTGGTCGAGGCCACTGCGACGGCGGCCACTGCCGCGCCGGTGGGGCCGAGCACCGGCAGGCCGACGGCAGTCACGCCCGGAACGGCTCGGTTGCCAATCAACGCATAGCCCGTCTTGATCGCTTGCCGCCGCAGCCGGAGCAGTTCGTTACCGCTCATATTGCCGTAGGCACGCAGCCAAGGCTCGTTGTCGGCCACGACCTCATCTGCATCGTCGTCGCTCAGCGCGGCGAGCAGCGCAAGGCCGCCAACAGTGATGCCCAGCGGATGCCGCGCGCCGAGCGGCACCGACGGCGTCTGGATCGGATGGGTACCTTGCACTCTGTCGACGCAGACGCTGTCGTTGGCGCTGCGGATGAAGAGGAAAGACGTGTCGCCAGTGCGCTCCGCGAGTTGCTGGAGCATTGGGTGACAACTCCGATGCATCGTGAGCGCGCGCGCGGAGACGAGGCCGATCTCGAGTGCGAAGGATCCGAGCACGTAGCGACGGGAGCCGTGCTCGCGCGCGAGCAGCCCCTCGTCAACCAGCGTCGCGAGCAGACGGTGTACGGTCGGCCGCGGCAGCGCGAGCGCGGCAGCAATGTCGGCGAGGCGAACGCCTCTCCCTTGCCGTTTCGCGACCAGCCGCAGAGCGCGGATTGCACGCGATATGGTTTGCGTCCCTGCGATCGACGTCGCTGACGTGTCTGCCACCATAGACAACCTGGCTCCAGAGTATTCCGCACGAAATAATTTCAATATGTGGAATATTTAAGCTGCCCCATCAAGCCGGATCTATACCGCATCCCCGTAGAGCGTCATTCAAGGCACCCGATGAATGCGTGAAATTCTGAATGAGGGACGCTCTATTCCGGTATTTGAAATTCACATGGAATTTCATCGACAGAATGTAGGGGTTTTTGACTGTTTTTGTGATGCCGCTTATCGTCGATGCAATTCCAATTAATGGAATTCTCTTACGGCGATAGGTTTTCTGTGATGACTCACGACCGGCCCGGTTTCTCCATCCGGGAACGCATTCCGTACGATCCGATCATCGGTCGCCGCTTTCGGCTTCCGGGAGGAGCGCGCGTCGCGGTATGGACGATCGTAAACGTTGAGACCTGGGATCCTGCCGGCGCGATGCCGCGTAATGTGCTGTCGCCGCCGATGGGGCAGCCGCTGTTGCCCGATATCCCCAACTGGGCTTGGCACGAGTACGGCATGCGCGTCGGTTTCTGGCGCTTCGTCGATGTGCTGGCGACGCGCGGTCTGAAGGCTTCGTTTGCTGTCAACGGCTCGGCGATCGCTAGCTATCCCGCGGCCTGCGCAGCGGCACGCGACGCCGGATGGGACTTCATGGGCCACGGCTATGTGCAGGGACCGATGCACGGCGTCGCCGACCAGGCCATGGCGATCCGCGAAACCGTCGATGCAATCCGCAGCTTCACCGGCAAGCCGGTGCGCGGCTGGGAAAGTCCCGGCCTGACCGAGACCAGCGATACGGTCGATCTGCTAGCGGAAGCTGGCATCGAATACGTCGCCGACTGGGTGCTGGATGACCAGCCGGTTTTCATCAGGACCCGCGCCGGCGATATCGTCTCAGTGCCCTACACCGTCGAGGTCAACGATGTGGTGCTGTCGGCGATCCAGCAGCAGCCGTCGGACGCTATCCTCCAGCGCGGACGCGACCAGTTCGATCGTCTCTACCAGGAGGGCGCCTCGATCCCGCGGGTCATGGCGATCAGCATCCATCCCTATTTGACCGGCGTTCCGCACCGCATCCGCTATCTCGAGGCCCTGTACGATCACATCCTGGCGCATGAGGGGGTGTTGATGTGCACCGGCGCCGAGATTCTGGACATCTTCAAAAGCCAGACGGGCGACAAGTCATGACACGCCCGCGCATCCTGCTCGTGTCGACCGGAGGTACCATCACCATGACGGGCGGCGTCGGCGGTGGCATCGCGCCGGCGCTGACCGGGGAGGATCTGGCCCGGGCCGTCCCCGAACTCGACACGATTGCGGCACTCGACGTGGTCACCTTCTCCACCAAGCCGGGCGCCTCGCTGACACTATCGGATTTGGCTGAGATCGCCGCGCTGATCGATGCGCGTCTGGGCGGCAACGATGCGGGAGCCGTCGTGGTGCAGGGCACCGACAGTATTGAGGAAAGCGCCTTCGCTCTCGACCTTATCGTCAAGTCGAACAAGCCGGTCGTGGTGACCGGTGCCATGCGGGGTGCCGCCTCGCCGGGTGCGGACGGGCCGGCCAATCTGCTCGCCGCAGTCACGGTTGCGACGGCGCCGATCATGACCGGCTGCGGCACGACGGTCGTCCTTAGTGACGAGATTCACGCTGCGCGCCATGTCGCGAAGGCCGACACCTCATTGCCCGGTGCTTTTCGTTCGCCGACGGCAGGGCCACTCGGCCGGGTCGCGGAAGGGGACGTGTGGCTGCTGTTCAAGCCGGAGCGCCTGCCTCCGCTAGCGCGAGTGGTCGCTACGACTGTCCCTCCGGTTGCGCTGGTGCGGATCGGACTCGGCGACGACGGCCGCCTGCTCTCAGCCCTTGCCGGTCTCGGCTATCGTGGCGCGGTGATCGAGGCGATGGGCGCCGGACATGTCCCCGCTAGCGTCGCCCCGCTCGTCGGCGCGCTTGCAGAAGCGATGCCCGTCGTGCTGGCGAGCCGCACCGGTGCCGGGCCTGTGTTCACACGAACCTACGGCTTCGACGGCTCCGAGATCGATCTCATCCGCCGCGGCGTCATCCCCTCTGGCATGTTGAGCGGCGTCAAGGCTCGCCTCCTGCTGCAACTCTTGCTCGGACAGGGGCTCGCACGGGACGAGATCGCCAGTGCTTATGCCGAGCGATCCGAAGGCCACCGCAGCCGGCGGGAGCGGGAGGCGGTCTAGCAGCGGCCTCGTCACCGTCGCCGCATCGAGTTTTGCCCTCCACACAAGCGCGCAAGGGTACGCGCAGGGAACGGAACCACATTATCATGAGCACACCGCAGAGCACTTCATCCGTCACCGGCAAGGATGGCAAGCGTGAGAAGATCGCATTGGCGATGTTCGTCGTCCTGCTGCTGTCCTACGTGGTGAACGCGATGGACCGCCAGCTCTTCTCGCTGCTGGCGACGGATGTCCGCAGGGCGCTGAACCTTTCGCTGCCAGAGGTCGGGCTGGCCTCCACCATCTTCACGCTTGGCATGGGGCTCGCCGGCATTCCGACCGGCTACCTGCTGCACAACATGTCGCGTCGGGGCGTCACCCTCCTCGGCCTCGTCATCTTCTCGGCGGCGACGCTGTTGACCGCCTATGCCACCGGCCTGCCCGATCTCTTGGTCTACCGCTTCGTCTCGGGCCTCGGCGAAGCGATGCAGCTCACTGCGATCCTGGCGATCGGGACGACCTACTTCCTCAACCACCGCGCCATGGCGGCAAGCTCACTCAACTTCACCTTCGGCATCGGCGCCATCGCCGGCCCCAATCTCGGGGCCGCCATCCTGAACGCGGCGCACTGGCAGATGCCGTTCATCCTCTTCGGCCTCGCCGGCATCCCGGCCCTAATCCTGATCCTGCTTTTCGTGCGCCCATGGTTCAGCGAGGCGAGCGTGACCGAGCAGGCAGCCGCGGGCGGCCCGGAGGAAGGCGCCGCCGACAGCCTGTGGTCGGCCCAGCCGCTGTTGCTGGCGGCCGCCACCGTATTCGCTGGGCTCGCGATCTACGGCTATCTCGGTCTGTACCCCACCTATCTGCGCGAGGCGGTCGGCTTCACGCCCAAGGAAGCCGCGCTCGCCGTGAGCTGCTACGGCTTCGGCGCGCTGTTCTCGTTGATCGGCGGCTGGTCCGGCGACCGGTTCGACTATCGGAAGCTGCTGTTGATCTCGCTGCTGATCGCCGCTGCGTCGGGAGGGGTGCTGTTCACCCAGCTTGGCCACTCGCTGACGCTGCATATGGCGGTCTCCCTTATCTTCGGCGTCGCCATTAGCGGCATGGTCTATGCGAACCTCTCCGCCGGCATCATCAAATCGGTGTCCCGGAAGAAGGCGGCCGAGGCGTCAGGCCTGTTCGTTGCGGCGCTCTACATTCCCGCCGCCTTCGCCGGCTATCTGCTCGGCCTGCTGAAGACTGCGCTCGGCTGGACGCCAGCCGGGGCGCTGCAGCTCTCCGGCTGCGCCCTCGTAGCCGCCCTGCTCTGTCTGGCCACGAGCCAAGTGCAGCGGAAACCACGCTGACGGACGCGATCCGCCGGATGGTTCGCTGCTTTTGCAGAAATGACACCGCCGAGTTTCGACCCGGCGGCAAGAACAGCGAGCGCCGGTCTAGTGCACCACTTCACCATGCAGCGCGAGGTCGAGGCCGTCGCGCTCGGCGTCCTCGTGCACCCGAAGCCCGACGAACACCTTGACCGCAGCGAGGATGATCAAGCTGACGACGGCATCGTAAACGATCACGGAGGCCACGCCGACGCACTGGTTGAAGAACTGACCAGCGTTCCCCTCCAGAACGCCGGCCGTCCCCCCGTATTGTTCGACCGCGAACACGCCGGTGAGCAGTGCCCCGACGATGCCGCCAATCGCATGCACGCCGAAGCAATCGAGCGCGTCATCATAGTTGAACGTGCGCTTCAAGCCGGTGCATCCCCAATAGCAGAAGACGCCTGCGCCAATTCCAATTGCAAAGGCGCCGATCGGTCCCACGAAACCGGAAGCCGGCGTGATGGCAACGAGGCCGGCAACTGCGCCCGAGCAGATGCCGACGACAGTCGGCTTGCCCTTGAGCGACCATTCCACCAGCATCCAGGTGAAGGCGGCGACGGCCGTGGCGATCTGGGTCACCAGCATGGCCATGCCGGCCTGCATCCCTGCCGTGACGGCGGAGCCGGCATTGAAACCGAACCAGCCAACCCAGAGCAAAGAGGCCCCGATGAAGGTGAGAACCATGTTGTGAGCAGGCCCCGTCTCCTTGCGCTTGCCGAGCATGATGGCGCACATCAGACCTGCCACGCCGGCATTGATATGCACGACGGTACCGCCGGCGAAATCGAGCACCTTCACCCATGCGTTCTCGTTGGCAGCGGCGAAGACGCCGTCGGGTCCCCAGACCCAGTGCGCAACCGGCGCATAGACCAGGATCGCCCACAGGCCGATGAACCACAGCATGGCCGAGAATTTCATGCGCTCGGCAAATGCGCCGGCAATCAGCGCCGGCGTGATGATCGCAAATGTCATCTGAAAGCAGATGTACACGGCCTCGGGAATGGTTGGAGCAAGCGGATTGGGATTGCCAATTCCGCCCTTGCCGATGTCGCTCAGGATGTCCTTGAGGAACATGCGATCGAGGCCGCCGACAAAGGGCGTGCCAGCGCGAAATGCCATGCTGTAAGTCAGAATGGCGAATAAAATGGTGACGAGGCAGGTGACCGCGAAACTGGTCATCACGGTGTCGCCGACGTTCTTCTTGCGCACCATGCCGCCATAGAACAGGCCGAGGCCCGGGATCGTCATCATCAAGACGAGCGCGACGGATGTGAGCATCCACGCCGTGTCACCCGAGTTCGGCGTGCACTTTTCAAGGACCTTGCCGCCGCAGGCCGGCGGCGTCGCGTCCTGCGCAAACGCAATGTCGCCGAGTGCGAGACCGAGGAGCGCAATTGCCAGGAAAGTCGCCAGGAAAGCAGCCGCGAATTTCACGAGCCTTTGGCTCGCATAGGTCCTTGAGTGCATCATCTTTCTCCCGTCGCAAGAGAAGTCGGCGAAAGGCTTGAAGAGAGGCTTTGCCGCGCCGGCACACGCGCGGCTTGCTGCTCAACGGACGTCACCAAATGTCTGCTGTGGCCCGCTCGTCGGGTTTTCGCAGTGCTTTGGAGCGCCGCAATTGGCCTGCAGTGCTTGCCCAGAATTGGCAACGTGCCCGCCCAGGGCACAAAGCTCGGGCAACTCGGCGCCGCGGCACGGCCGTCGAGTTTCAGTGGCTTGGGGTTGGCGGCGACTAGCCTCATGGGCTGCCAGCCTTTTCAGAGACACCAAAGTCGGAAGACGTCCGTGTCGCTCTCCGACTCCCAATTCTTAGCCAGACTTAATCAAGTTTCGTGCCACCAACCATGCAGAGAAAACCCGTTGAATCAACATCGTCTCTCGTTCACCAACGCGTGAACTGACTTGGCTACTGCCGATTTTGACAGCACCTCACTGACCATAATTTAATCAGCCCCGATGGCCGTCGGCATGGCGCAGCAGTCCTCCGCGGAGGACTAGCCACCGGCGCGGACTTTACGCCGCCTTCAATAGCGGCGGCTGCGAGGGCCGCATCAGCGCAAACGCCACCTGGATGATGCCGCCGGCAAGCCCCAGCGCGACGCCGATGCGCCAGGCCATGGTGTAGGAGCCGAGCGCGTCGTACAGCAGCCCTCCCCCATAGGCGCCGAGGAAGCTGCCGATCTGGTGGCTCATGAAGGCGAGCCCCTGGATCATCGCCTGCCAGCGCAGCCCAAACATCTCCGCCACGGCGCCCGCGACCAGCGGGCCGACGCCCATCCACAGGAAGCCCATGATGGCTCCGAACAGCAGCGTGGAGGCAGGCGTCGCCGGCAGCATGAAATACCAGGCGAGCGCCAGCGAGCGCAGGATGTAGATCATGCCCAGCAGCGCAAGCTTGTTCCAGCGCTGGCCGGCCCAGCCGAAGAAGAGAGAGCCGAGTACGTTGAAGCCGCCGATCATGCCGAGCGTCTGCGCGCTCAGCATCGGGTCGAGGCCGCAGATCGCGAGATAGGACGGCAGATGCGTGGTGAGGAAGACAAGCTGCATGCCGCAAACGAGATAGGCGCAAGTCATCACCACAAACGAGGCGTTGCCGAGCGCTGCTCGCGCGGCAATGGCTGCGGTGGCCTCGCCGATGTCCTCGGATGACCTTGGCTTGGGCAGCGGAACCTTGTCGATCCGCCCCGCGTACCAGGCGGCAGGAATCATCGCGAGCGCCAGCACCACGAAGCCGAGCAAACCGACGCGCCAGCCGAAACCTTCATTGAGAAGCTGTCCGATCGGGGCGGACAGCAGCGCGCCGAGCGATCCGGCACCGGAGACGATGCCAAGCACCGTCGAGCGCACCGTCTCGGGCACCGCGCGGGCAGCGACCGACATCGCGATCGCGGCTGCCGTGCACGCCATCGAGGTACCGATCAGGACCCCACCGCCGATCATGACGCTGATGACGCCGTGCGCGCCCGCCATGAACGCAAGGCCCGCGATATAGAGCAGCGAGCCAACCACCATGATCGGGCGAAAGCCGTACCGTACCGTCATGGCGCCGGCGAGCGGCTGCAGGAAGCCCCAGGCGAGGTTCTGCACCGCCAGCGCCAGCGTGAAGTCGGAAACAGAAATCCGGATGTCGTGCGTCAGCGGCTGCATGAAGATGCCGAGGCTCTGGCGCAGGCCCATGCTCAGCGTGAGCATGATCGAGGCTCCGATCAGGATGGGCAGCGTGGGACGCAGGACTTGCAGCAAGGGCATTGTTTTTGTTCTCCCTATCGATGGCGGCACAGCAAAGCCCATCTGCGATTCACGCGTTTTTTAGTTACACAGATCTGTTTACTTTGGCTACAATACGAAGATACTGTCAAGCGAGTGAGATACGGAGCCAACGCATGGCTTCTCCGCACCAGAAACAGACGATGAAGGAGCGCATCCTTCAGACCGCCGACCGGCTGTTCTACCTGAAGGGCATTCGCGCCATCGGCGTCGATACGATTTCCGCGGAGATCGGCATCAGCAAGCGCACGCTCTACAACCACTTTCCGTCCAAGGACGCATTGATCGCGGCCTATCTGGAGCATCGCTTCGTGCAGCCGAGGCCGTCGGACAAGTCACCGGTCGAGCAGATCCTCGGCACCTTCGATGCGCTGGAGCGTCGTTTCGGCGCCAAGGATTTTCGTGGCTGCCCCTTCGTCAACGCGGTCGCCGAACTCGGCAGTGAAGACAAGTCGGTCAAGAAGATCGCCATCGCCTTCAAGGAAAGTCGGCGGCTGTGGTTTCGCGATCGATTGGTCGAGCTAGGCGTTGCCGATCCGGAGGGGCTTGCGATCCAACTGCAATTGCTGGTCGATGGCTCGATCGCGCAGGATCTCGTCCGCGACGATCCCGCGATGGCGCGCGCGGCGAAAGATGCGGCGCGGGTGCTGCTGGAGAATGCCGGGGTGAAGGTCAGTAGCCCGGATGAAGCGAAAGCGTAATCCGGGGGCGGACGATGAGCGCACGTGCCCGTGGAGAGAACCCCTCACCCAAACGAGTACGTTGCTGGCACCGGAGCAGCCCCCTCCCACAAGGGGCGAGGGCGCATCAACCGGCACCTGCAAGGCAGGGACGAATTCTGTTCGAACGGCGATGGCGCGTCGTTTCCTTCTCCCCTTGTGGGAGAAGGTGGCGCGCATGCAATGCGCGACGGATGAGGGGTTCTCTCCGCGGGCACGCCGCATCCCGCGCGCTACGGAGCGGCTATGCCGCCGCTGAGACGACCCTGTTCCGGCCATCGTGCTTGGCGCGGTAGAGCGCGTTGTCAGCGCGTTTGAGCACGTCGGAGACCGACTCGCCCTTGCGCTCCAGCGTGGTGAGACCGATCGAGATCGTGACCTCGATGCGGTTGGCGCCCTTGTTGATGGAGAAGGATTCACCGGCGATCGAGCGGCGCAGGCGTTCGGCGACCATGCTGGCGACGTGAAGGTCGGTTTCAGGCATCACGATCACGAATTCTTCGCCGCCATAGCGGCAGGCGAGATCAATGCCGCGGATCGATTTGCGGATCCGTGTCGCGAAGTCGCGCAGGACGTCGTCGCCGGCGTCATGACCATAGGTGTCGTTGATCGCCTTGAAGTAATCGATGTCGAGGATCATCAACGCCAACGGCTTGCCGCGGGCGGAGGCCTGTTCGGCGAGGGTCCCCAGATGGCTTTCCATGTAGCGGCGGTTATGCAGCCCGGTCAGCGCGTCCGTGATCGCCATCTCGATCGAGTTCTGCACATTGTCGCGCAGATGATCGGTATAGCGCCGGCGCCGGATTTGCGTGCGTGCCCGCGCCAACAGTTCGTTCTTGTCGATCGGGCGCAGCAGGTAATCGTTGACGCCGATCTCGAGCCCACGCAGCAGCCGCGCATTGTTGTCCGCATCCGAGATGGCGAGGATCGGCAATTGGCGGGTCCGCTCCAGCGAGCGCGCCTGGCTGCAAAGCCGCAGGCCGTCGTAATTGTCGAGGCTGAGCGAGACAATCAGCAGGTCGTAATTGCCCTCGGCGGCATTGAACAGCGCTTCCGCCGGGTTGGTCTCGACATCGACCGTATGCTCGGCCGACAGCATCGGTGCGAGCCGTTCGTAGGACGACGGCCGGTCGTCGACCAGAAGGATGCGGCCGCCAAGCCCCTTGTCGGCAATCGCGCTGCGTTCGGGCGCCTGCATGCCGATCTCGAGCGAGGTGATCGCGCGCATGCGCAATTCATCGGTCATCATCTTCAGTCGCGTCAGCGAGCGCACGCGTGCGATCAGCACGACGTCGGACACCGGTTTGGTCAGGAAGTCGTCGGCGCCCGCTTCCAGCCCGCGCACGCGATCGGCCGGGCTGTCGAGAGCGGTGACGATGACGACCGGAATGAAGTGCGTGGCCGGGTTGGACTTGAGGCGGCGGCACACCTCGAAGCCATCCATGTCAGGCATCATGACGTCGAGCAGGATGATATCGCACTCGGCACGAGCGCAGATCTGCAGGGCCTCGGCGCCGTTGGAAGCGGTCAGCACGTCGAAATATTCGGCCGACAGTCGTGCTTCCAACAACTTGACGTTCGCGGGAACGTCATCGACCACGAGGATACGCGCAGACATCGAAACTCTACTCCCCTACCCGATAAAGCGTCGGACAGTCTCAATGAATTTGCCGACCGAAATTGGTTTGGACAAATAGGCCTCGCATCCGCCCTCGCGGATACGTTCCTCATCGCCCTTCATCGCGAACGCCGTGACCGCGACCACCGGGATCTTGCGCAGATCGGGATCGTCCTTGATCCAGCGCGTGACTTCGAGCCCGGAGACCTGCGGAAGCTGGATGTCCATCAGGATCAGGTCGGGATGCAGCTTGCGGACCAGATCGAGCGCTTCGAAGCCATTGCTCGTGCCGGAGGTCTGATAACCGTGCGCCTCCAGCAGGTCGCGAAAGAGCTTCATATTGAGCTCGTTGTCCTCCACGATCAGGACGGTCTTGGCCATCCCGTCCCTCCAAAGCCGTAAGAAACAGTCCCTGATACGGTACGTTCGATACCGCGCTCGGGCGCGTCGAAATGTAAAATCAAACTAGCGCCAGATTCGCTCAAACCCGTTAAGCCCGACGCTATCTTGTGTGGCGTGGTTTCCACTTGCTTGAACAGGTCCGAAAGACTCGGGCATGATGCGTCTCATTAGAGAACATAAGTTAACGGAAAGGCAAACCGGCCGTTGAAAAAGCCTGTTCAAAATCCCCGCGAAGTAGCTGAAATCGTTGCGGTTCAGGCGCTGGGTTTCATTGCCGGCGACCCCGAAAGGCTGGGCCTGTTCCTCGCCGAGACGGGAATCGGCCCGGAGACGCTCCGCTCGGCCGCCTCCGATCCAAAGTTCCTTAGCTCGGTGCTCGATTTCGTGATGCGGGATGATGCGACCGTGCAGGCGTTTGCGAAGGCTTCCGAGCTGCACCCGACCAACATCGCCGCGGCCCACCAGGTCTTGAACGATCCCAAATGGGAACGCGACGTGCCGTGAGCGCTCCGCTCACGAGCAACGGCCCCCGCTGCTTCTGCCGGGATTGTCTCGGCGATCTCGACTTCAAGGCAAGGCGCTGCAGCCATTGCGGCTCGCCGCGCCTGGTTCGCCATGACGCCCTGCCCCGGCTTGCGCTGGCGCATATCGATTGCGACGCCTTCTACGCCACGGTCGAAAAACGCGACAATCCTGATCTCGCCGACAAGCCTGTCATCATCGGCGGCGGCAAACGCGGCGTGGTCTCGGCCGCCTGCTACGTCGCGCGGACCTTTGGCGTGCGCTCGGCCATGCCGATGTTCAAAGCGCTTGAGCTTTGCCCGTCGGCAACCGTGATCCCGCCGGACATGGCGAAATATGTTCGCGTCGGCCGCGAGGTGCGCCACGCGATGCAGGCGCTGACGCCCCTGGTCGAGCCGTTGTCGATCGACGAGGCCTTCCTCGATCTCTCCGGCACCGAGCGCGTCCACGGCATGATCCCGGCGAAGGTGCTCGCGGGCTTTGCCCGCGACGTCGAGCGCAATATCGGCATCACCGTATCGGTCGGGCTGTCCTGCAACAAGTTCCTGGCCAAGATCGCGTCCGACCTCGACAAGCCGCGCGGCTTCGCCACGCTCGACCAGGACGAAGCGCGCGAGATGCTCGCGGACAAGCCGGTCGGATTCATTTTCGGCGTCGGCCCTGCGACCCAGGAAAGGCTGATCCAGCGCGGCTTTCGCACCATCGCCGACCTGCAGCGCGCGGACGAGAACGAGCTGATGAGGCAGTTCGCCAGCGAAGGCCGAAGGCTATGGCGGCTTGCGCGCGGCATCGACGACCGCCGCGTGGTAGCCGATCGCGGAGCCAAGACGATCTCGAGCGAGACCACGTTCGAGAACGACATCCGCGATTTCGTCACGCTGGAAAGGCTGCTGTGGAGATTGTCCGAGAAGGTCTCGGCGCGGCTGAAGAACAGCGAGCTTGCAGGCTCCACCATCACCTTGAAGCTGAAGACCGCCGATTTCCGACCGCGCACCCGCTCGCAATCGATCGCGGCGCCAACCCAGCTCGCCGGAAAGATCTTTGCGGTGTCGCGCGAGATGCTGGCGAAGGAGATCGACGGCACCGCCTTCCGCCTGATGGGCGTCGGCGTCAGCGCGCTGCGGCCGGGATCGGCGGCCGACGACACCGACATGCTCGACCGACGCTCCGCCCATGCCGAGCGCGCGATGGATGACCTGCGGAAGAAGTTCGGAAATGCGGCGGTGATTAGGGGGATTTCTTACAAGGGGCCGGCGAAGGCGGAGTGACGCCGACCGTCTTTCCGCTGTCATTGCCGGGCTTGACCCGGCAATCCATCCACTCCGAAAGAAATCTTTTGAAGGGCGATGGATGCGCGGGTCAAGCCCGCGCATGACGAGCAGAGCGCAATCGCCCTCCTGGTCACTTACAGGGCTTCGAGTCCTTGACGTCGAACTTGCCCATCGCGCCTGATATCACGAAGTCATTGTAATCCAGCACCAGCGCACGGGAGACGCCGTTCTCATAGAGCTCGAACGACATCGCGTAGACCGGCGTCTGCTCGCCATCAACGGCCTTGGCGTCCCGGTCATAGTAGCTCACCGTCACCGGCCAGCGGGTCATCGCTTTCATCGCATCGTTCGTGCTCGAAGCATCGGGCGACGCCGGCGCGCGCTCGCCGGGGATCGGCTGTCCGATCACCGAAAGCGTGTTGTAGACCTTTTCGCCATTGTCGGAGCCGTCATAGACCGTGAGTTCGAGCACGCTCTTGCCCTCGCGCGCAGCAGTGATGATGTGCTGGATCTGCTCGGTCGGAAATACGACTTTGCCGTCGAGCTGAAAGGTCTTCGCCACCGGCTGCTTCAGCTTGACCGTGATGTGGTCGCCCACCCGCTCCGCCACGCCATCCACCGGCGCGGAATCGCCGTCGTTCATCCGCGTATCGATCTTGAACCGGTAGCTCTTGCCGGCGGCATCCTCCCAGGACGAAGAGCGCAGGTCGGAGAGCGTAACCTTGCCCTCGCCGCTGTCGAGCTCCGATACCTGGCGGAATTCGGATGTGTAGCCCTCGCAGGTGCTGCCGGAGAAATTGTAGAGGATGCGCCCGCGCACGCCGCTGATCGCGTTGGAACCACGCGACTTCACGAGATTGAGCTCGTAGAGCGCCTGATGCGACAGAAACGGCACCGTTCCGGCCGTCGCCGCTCCGTTGGTGAATCCCGATCCTGCGGCTACGGCAATAGTCATCGCCAAAACGCGAGGCGGAATCCGGAACAGGCGGGCCATGTATATCCCTTTAGGAAACGGGCGATTCGTCACAATAGTGACGGCTCTATTGCGCCGCAACTGGGGCAGTTTCACAAAAAGGTAACGCCGAGGACGCGAGTGATGCGTTTTTCGGCATATTTCACCGGGGCTTACGCAGAAAGCGCCGTCCTTGACCGATCCGCGGCCGACTTGAAAGCGGCGGCGCGATGCGCGAAACAGTGCGCCCTGATTGTCACTGAACCGGGGACGGAAAACATGGCAGGTACGGTCGAACAGAAACTGGCGGCACAGGGCATTACCCTGCCCGAGCCCGCTGCTCCCGTGGCGAACTATGTCGGCTTCGTCCGGACCGGCAACCTGCTGTTCGTCTCCGGCCAGCTTTGCTTCGATGGCCAGGGCAAGCTGATCGCCAAGGGCAAGCTGGGCGCCGGCGTCACCCTCGAGCAGGGGCAGGCCGCCGCCCGCGGCTGCGCGATCAACCTGTTTGCGCAGATCAAGGCCGCGCTCGGCGACCTCGACAAGGTCGCGCGCGTGGTGCGGCTCGGCGGTTTCATCAATTCGACACCCGACTTCCCGGACGCACCGAAGGTGCTGAACGGCGCCTCGGACCTGATGGTGGCCGCCTTCGGCGACAAGGGCCGGCACGCCCGCACCACCGTCGGCGTCGCTTCGCTGCCGGCGGACGCCGCCGTGGAAGTCGAGGGATTGTTCGAGGTCATCTGAGCGATGCGGGCCCCCGACTGGCTGACGGCGCGGCCGGTCGCCCATCGCGGCCTGCATGATGCCGCGCGCGGCATCATCGAGAACATGCCGGCGGCGGCAGAGGCGGCCATCGCGGGCAATTTCACCATCGAGTGCGATATCCAGCTTACCGCCGACGGCGAGGCCATGGTGCATCACGACGATGCGCTTGGCCGGCTCACCGACGGCGCGGGCCTCCTGCTCACCAAGACGGCGGCCGAACTGAAGACCGTCAGGTTCAAGGACACCGCGGAGCGCATGATGTCGCTCGGCGACCTCTGCGCGCTGGTTGCCGGCCGCGTGCCGATCCTGGTCGAGGTGAAGAGCCATTTCGACGGCGACCGCAAATTGGTGAAGCGGATGGCCGAGGTGCTGAGCAGCTATGCCGGCCCCGTGGTCGGCATGTCCTTTGATCCGGACCAGGTGCTGGCGCTGCGCGAGATCATGCCAAGACTGCACCGTGGCATCACCGCCCAGCGCGATTATGACGACGGGTATTGGGCCAAGCTCACGCCGGCACAGCGCGACAGCATGCTCTACCTGCGCCACGGCTTTCGCACCGAGCCGCATTTCATCGCCTTTTGGGTCGACCAGTTGCCGGCGCCCGCTCCCTGGATCGCCCGAAACCTGTTCGGCTGCCCGCTTCTGGCCTGGACCGTGCGCACGGCGGAGCAGCGCGCGAAAGCGGCACGCTATGCCGACCAGATGATCTTCGAAGGTTTCATGCCGGGAACCTGAGATGTGGCTGGCGGCCTTGAAGTCGGCATTGCGATGCACGATCTTTGCAAGGCGCAGGTCACCATGGGCGATGGCCGCTCGCACAGGGGACCGGTTCAAATTCTCAATGGCCTCATCTGAAATCACCCTCGAAGCCGTTCCGTCCGTCAGCGACATCAAGGCTGCCGATTGGGACGCTTGTGCCAATCCGACGGTCGATCCCACCTCGCTCGACGCCCTCGACACGCTGGCTTTACCCAGTTCCGGAGGTCTTGCGTGCATCCATGCAAGACGTTCCTATAACCCATTCGTTTCACATGCCTTTTTTGCAGCGCTGGAGGTCTCTGGCTCGGCCGTTGCGCGGACCGGCTGGGGGCCGCGGCATCTCCTGGCCAGGCTCGATGGCGAGATCGCCGGGATCGTCCCCTGCTATCTCAAGTCCCACTCGCAGGGCGAATACGTTTTCGATCGCGGCTGGGCGGACGCCTATGAGCGCGCCGGCGGCCGGTATTATCCGAAGCTCCAGGTGTCGGTCCCCTTCACGCCGGCCACCGGGCCCCGCCTCCTGCTTCGCAACGGCATCCACCGTGAGCAGATCAGGTCGGCGCTTGCCCATGGCCTGATGGCGCTGTGCGAGGCCACCGAGGCCTCCTCCGTGCATGTGACCTTCGCAGGCGAGGACGAAGCAAAGTTTCTGGGCGGACATGGTTTCCTGCAGCGGACCGACCAGCAGTTCCACTGGCACAATGCCGGCTTCAAGAGCTTCGACGATTTCCTCGCCACGCTGAATTCGCGCCACCGCAAGGCGATCAAGCGCGAGCGGCGCGAGGCGCTTGCGGCTGGTGTGACGATCCACTGGCTAACTGGCGAGGAGATCACCGAGGATGCGTGGGACGCGTTCTTCGACTTCTACATGGAGACCGGCTCGCGCAAATGGGGCCGGCCGTACCTGAACCGGAAATTCTTCTCGCTGATCGGCCAGAGCATGGCCAAGGACGTGCTGCTGGTGATGGCCAAGCGCAATGGACGCTGGATTGCGGGCGCCATCAACTTCATCGGTTCGGACACGCTGTTCGGCCGCAACTGGGGCGCAATCGAGCACCATCCGTTCCTGCATTTCGAGGTCTGCTACTATCAGGCGATCGACTTCGCCATCCAGAACGGATTGAAGGTGGTCGAGGCCGGCGCGCAGGGCGAGCACAAGCTCGCACGCGGATATTTGCCGCAGACGACCTATTCCGCCCACTATATCGCGGAGCCAGGTCTGCGCCGGGCGATCGCCGATTACCTCAAGCGCGAGCGCGCCTATGTCGCCGAGGTCGGCCGTGAGCTCACTGACGCTGGCCCGTTCCGCAAGGGCGGCGACGAGGCTTGAGCTTTCTGCTAGGACCCGAGAACTTCAGACTGATGTGAGGAACCGCCATGCCCGCCTATGACCCCCAAAATCCCTTCGCAAAGATCCTGCGCGGCGAATTCCCCTGCTACAAGGTCTACGAAAATGAGTACGTGCTGGCCTTCCTCGACATCATGCCGCGCTCGACCGGCCATACGCTCGTAATCCCGAAGGCCCCTGCCCGCAACATCCTCGACATCTCGCCCGACGATTACGCCCATGTCGCGCGCGCCGCCCACAAGATCGCCGCAGCGGCGATGAAAGCCTTTCAGGCCGACGGCATCACCGTGCAGCAGTTCAACGAGCCAGCCGGCGGCCAGGTCGTCTTCCACCTCCACATGCATGTGATGCCGCGCCAGGACGGCGTCGCGCTGTTGCCGCCTGCAAGCCGCAAGGAGGATGTGAAGGTGCTGGAGGACAATGCGACCAAGCTGATCGCCGCGCTGGGGTAACGGCTCTCTCCACTCGTCATTCCGGGATGCGCCGTCAGGCGCAGGCCCGGAATCCATTGGACCACATGCGCTGCGGCGAAATGGATCCCGGGCTCGCGCTGCGCGCGCCCCGGAATGACGAGCGGGACGAGAAAATCACTCCGTCTCGAAATCGCCGGGCTGTGACGGCGCGAGCGGGGTGAATTCGCAGCGGTCGGGCTTGACGTCGAGCAGCGGCGTCTCGTCGAGACAGTCCAATCCGCGCACCAGGATGACGTTGCCCTCGACGCCGACTAGCTTCACGATCGAGGTCGCGATCGGGTTCGGTCGCACCGGGGAGCGAAGCGAGAAGGCGCCGCGGGTCTTGCCGTTGCTCTTCGGGCTCTGCAGCACGAGGTCGCGGCGCGACTGGTGCAGCCAGTAGAGCACCTCGAGATTTTCGTAGAAATCGACGCCCTTGATGGCGGGCACCCAGGGCTCGAAAATCTCCAGACGACAGACGGGCCCGTCCTGGCGGCCTTGGCGCGGCGTCATCAGCCGCGAGGTCCAGGGCGTGCGGATGCGGCCGATGAAGATCAGGCCGGCGTCCTGCGCCGGCGGCATCTCGACGGCGACTTCGCCCGGGCGTACCTCACCTTCTCGAACCATGTCTCAATCCACGGATAGCTGCTTGCCGATCGACAGTAACGCATTGCGCGGCGGCTGCAATCAGCCGAGCCACCATTGGCCGCCGACCAGGATCACTTCGCCGACGGCAACGCCTGCGAAGATCGACCTCCGCGACAGCATGAACGCGGCAAAGCCTGCGGCCACGGCGCCATAGCGCAACAGGGCCGGAACGCTTGCGAGCGCGCCGGGCGGCTGCACCACGATCTGCGCGATGACGCCGGCAAGAATTGCGGTCGCGACCGCCCTCACCCACACAAGAAGCTCCGAGCCCTCGTCGAGCCCGCCGCCGAACCACAGGCCCAGCATCCGCCAGATCTGGTTCGGGATCACGCCGGCCACGAACAAGACCACGAGCGCGTGCCAGTCGCCGATGAAGGTGCTCATGCGATCGCCTTTGCCCTTGCCCGGTGCACGCCATAGGCGATCGTGCCGGCGACGACGCCACTGACCAGGATGTCGAGGCCGCTGTTGAGCAGCGTCGCCAATGGATACAGTGCCAGTCCGAGCGCGAGCGCGATGCCGTCGGCCAGCTCGCGGCAATTGCGCGCGGTCGAGAACAGGAACGTCAGGGGCGTCAGCATCAGGATCGCCGCGGCGAAAAGCTGCGAAAGATTGGCCGCCAGCAAATAGCCGATCGTGTTGGCCACCACTGAGAGAAAGACCAATCCGCAGCCGAGCCCATGAATGAAGGCGATGCGGCGCTCCCGCGGCACCTGTGGCAGAAAGCGATGGCATTCGACCCACAGCGTCACCGCGGTGAGATGCGCCGCCAGGATCAGGTGCCGCCGTTTTGTCTTTGGCGTCCGCATCATTGGCAAGACTGACACCACCATCGGAAACAGGCGGATGGCGCTGACGCTCACCGCAATCGCCGACTGCAGGATGGTCGCGCCGGAGCCCAGCGTCGACACCAGGATGATCTGCGCCGGTCCAGCCCAGACAAACACCGTGCTCGCGAGCGTCCAGGCCAGCGAGAAATGCGTGTCATGCGCCAGCGCCCCGATGCCGAGATAGGTCGCGAACAGCACCAGCGCCAGAATGGTCGAGCCGACCGACCGCACGCCCCAGAAGAAGGCGCGGAACGAGCTGTGCCATTGCGGGGAATCGAGCGGAGGAAGCGCCACGGAGAACCGGAGGAAGGTTTGAATTGAGCGGCATAGGGCAAATGAAGACGGGCCGCGTCAAGTCAGGGCTGGCATGCAGCAGCAGTTTGTCGTCCCGGCCTTGAGCCGGGACCCATACCGCGGAATCTATCTGTGAGGCGATCTGGTCGACGCCCTTATCAAACGACTACGCCCTGTGGTTATGGGTCCCGACTCAAGGCCGGGACGACAAGTTTCGCTAGCCCCTCACACCCTGTTCCGTAACACAAAACAGGCGCCGCCGGCTTTGCGGATGCGGTTACAGAGATTGTCGGCCTCGGGCCGCGTGTCGGCGCCGATGCGCACCTGATAGAAGGTGGCGGTCCCGCGCGTGCGCAGGGGTGCGCTGAACAGGCTCGGGTCCTGATCACCGATCACGGCGCTCAGGCTCTTCATCGCGCGCGCATACATCGCGAGCGCCTTGTCGCGGTTAAAGCCAGCGGCAAGCTGAACGCCCCAGACCTTTGCAGCGGCGAGCGTAACGTGCTGTTCAAGGCCGGCAACGAACGGGTTCGGCGCGCGCTTCAAGAGCGCCATCAATTCGCGGCAGCTCGAGGTCTGCGGGCGTGTGGGCACCTTGCCATTGCGGGCGGCGGACGCCCATTCGTCGACGCTGGAGCCGGTGATCGCGTATACATAGTTGCGCGTTTCCTGCGGCATATAGCCGGTGCCGGCGAGCCAGTCCTGCACGCGGCGCGGACCGGCATTGTAGGCTGCGGCGGCAAGGCCGAGATTGCCGAACTGGCTGCGAAGCTCGCTGAGGAATTCGGCCGACTTCGGCAGCGCCTGCACGGGATTGAAGGGATCGAGCAGGCCGCGCTCGCTCGCCGTTCCCGGCATGAACTGCGCGATGCCCTGCGCGCGCTGGCCGTTCCGCGTCATCGGGCCCACCGCATCGGGCTGAAACCGGCTCTCCTGCCAGATCACGCGGGCAAAGAATTCGAGCGGCAGATCGTTCGCCCGTGCAGCGGATTCGATCATCAGGCACATCGCCTCCCGCGCCTCGCTCTCGCGCGCGGTCTCAGACTTTTCCGGGGGTTGCGCGAGTTCCTCGACGCTCGGGTGCACGACGCGGCTGTCAGGCTCCTCGGCCGCCGCCGGTGCCAGCCACAGCAAGATCGCGAAAGCGGCACTGAAATGCGGGATTATTCGCATCATCTCAGACCTGACAAATCAGTCCTTGACTTAGGCGGCGGGCCAACTAGCAAACTTGGGCATTATCAACGCCCCAGGGCCGAAATGCGCACAATCTATTTTGATCTCGACGGCACGTTGACCAATCCCAAGCCCGGGATCACCCGTTCGATCCAATATGCCCTCGAGCGACTGGGCCAGGCGATCCCAAGCGAAGACGAATTGACCTGGTGCATCGGCCCTCCCCTGCACGCGAGCCTGAAGAAACTGGTCGGCAGCGATGCGCTCGCAGATCGGGCGTTGACACTTTATCGCGAGCGGTTCGCCGATATCGGCCTGTTCGAGAACGAGACCTATCACGGCATCCAGGAGACGCTGTCCGCGCTGGCCGCCTCGCATCCGCGCATGTTCATCGCCACCAGCAAGCCCGCGGTCTATGCCGAGCGGATCATCGACCATTTCGGCCTGCGTCCCTATTTCGAACAGGTGTTCGGCTCGGAGCTCGACGGCACGCGCACCGACAAGACCGAGCTGCTGCGGCATGCGCTCGATACGGCGAAGGTGGATCCGACGCAGGCGATCATGATCGGCGACCGCAGCCACGATATCGTCGGCGCGCGGAGCAACGGCATGACGGCCATCGGCGTCCTCTACGGCTATGGCAGCGAAGAGGAGCTGAAGGGCGCCGGCGCACATCATATCTGCGCGACCCATCCGAATTTGCTCGACCATTGCCTGTCGCTTCCGGCTTGATCACTCGGAGCACACGAGATGACAACAACGTCCGACCAGCAGCTCGACTTCGCACCCGACGACGATGCGCCGATCGGCTATATGAAACGCACGCGCGACTACTATGCGGCCATCGGCTACACGACGCCCTACCGCTGGGCGCATTACACCAGCGCGCCGTTCCAGCCGCTGCGCAAGTCGCTCGCCGAATCCCGCGTCACCATCATCACCACGGCGGCGCCGTTCGATCCCGCCAAGGGCGATCAGGGACCGGCGGCGAAATATAACGGCGGTGCCAAGTTTTATCAGGTCTATGACGGCGACACATCGAAGCAGCACGATCTGCGCATTTCCCATATCGCCTATGACCGCGTGCACAGCTCGGCCGAGGACAGCGGCACCTGGTTCCCGTTGCCGCAATTGCGGCGGCTGGCGCAGGAAGGACGGATCGGCGAGATCGCGCCGCGCTTCTTCGGCGCGCCCACCAACCGCAGCCACCGCGTCACCATCGAGACCGATGCGCCGGACATCCTGGCGCGCTGCCGCGCTGATGGCGTCGATGCCGCGGTGCTTGTGCCGAATTGCCCTGTGTGCCACCAGACCGTCAGCCTGGTGGCACGGCATCTCGAAGCGAACGGCATTTCGACCGTCGTGATGGGCTGCGCGAAGGATATCGTCGAGCACGCCGCCGTGCCGCGCTTCCTGTTCAGCGATTTCCCGCTCGGCAATTCAGCCGGCAAGCCGTACGATCCTGCTTCTCAGGCGTTCACGCTGGAGCTTGCGCTACGTGTGCTGGAGTCCGCGCCAGAACCGCAGACCACGGTGCAGTCGCCGCTGCGTTGGAGCGCAGATCATTCCTGGAAGCGGGACTACAGCAACGCCGATGCGCTGAGCGCCGAAGAGCTTGCCCGGCTCCGCCGCGAGTTCGACGCGCAGAAGGAAATCGCGAAGAGTATTCGCGAGAGCGCCGGCTGATCCAATCTTGAAGTGAAGTGCAGCCGAGCGGGCAATTGGGACGACGGACTAACAACTGACAACGTAGTCACGGTACAGCTAGGCACTCATCGCGACCAGAAATCGCTCACGAAACTCGCGGTGCGGAAATCGATCGTGTATTTCCCGATGGAAAAAAGAGCCCTTGGAAGCGGCGGATTTGAAAGCTTGGATGACTTCGAAGGGAACGTCATCGTATACATACCGTTGCCCTGATGCAAAAGTAACAAGAAGTTCGCGCCGGCTGCTCTCGTAGGCAATTTCTTTGATGGTGGCGCTATCGAGTTCAATTCGCAGCGATGTAAGCTGATCGTTTGCAGGAGAAACGAGCGCGATGACGGCGCCGGCAGCATCATCAACGAAGTCAGGATTTCTTTTCAGTTCCTCAAGCGTATGCGCTATCGGAATGCGGTCTCCGTCCGCCTCCATCACAGCGAGGTGACCAGCAAGTGCCTCAGATGCGGTGCTGAGCGCATCGGCAAAGGAGTCACCAGCCGAGATGCAGCCCGGCACGTCAGGAAAACTGACTCCGTAGCTCGTATCCTCATCCTTGTGAACGAGGGCAATATAACTCGCTGTCTTGCTCACTTTCGCTCCTGCAATCCTGCCTGCCTGTAGATCGACCTGACAGTTTTGGGATGCAAATCTCTCTTTGGATGCGGCACCGTCACCTTACTGGCTTCGTCGGGTGCTTGTAGTGGTGGTGACTCCCGGTCGCTCCAACATATCGCCAACCGTCCGCTTCGAGCTCCTTTATAAGATCACGAGAATCCTTCGGCATTGCCGATTGAACGTATCCCGCGAGTACTCATCAAGGCAAGTTCCTCGCCGGCAGACGCAAGTTCAGATCATAAGTGAGGAAGGGCCGACTTGCGCCGGCCCCTCTTTTTCGATTGCTGTCAGACCTTCACCAGCGGTCCGCGCGCCGGCCCCTTGGAGCCGCCGCCGCCATTGGGACCGCCCGGCTTCGGCTTGCGCTTGCGGGCGCCTGGGAGCTTCTCCGGCTTCGGCGTGACCGGGCCTTCGACGAACTCGAAGCCGATCTTGTCTTTGCCGGTCGCCTCGTCCTTGACCAGGATGACACGGACATGGCCGCCGCCCTTGAGATGACCGAACAGCACTTCATCGGCCAGCGGCTTCTTGATGTGCTCCTGGATCACCCGCGCCATCGGGCGGGCACCCATCTGCTCATCATAGCCGTTCTCGATCAGCCAGGCCTTTGCGGGCTCGGACAGTTCGATGGTGACGTCGCGGTCCGCAAGCTGCGCCTCGAGCTGAAGCACGAACTTCTCGACCACCATGCCGATCACGTCGGCATTAAGATGCGCAAAGGAGACGATCGCATCCAGCCGGTTGCGGAATTCCGGCGCGAACTGGCGATTGATCGCCTCGTGGTCGTCGCCTTCCCGCTTGCTGCGGGTGAAGCCGAAGGCCTGCCTGGCGAGATCCGCCGCGCCGGCATTCGTGGTCATGATCAGGATCACGTTGCGGAAGTTGACCTGCTTGCCGTTATGGTCGGTCAGCCTGCCGTGATCCATGATCTGCAGCAACACGTTGTAGAGATCCGGATGCGCCTTCTCGATTTCGTCGAGCAGCACCACGCAATGCGGATGCTGGTCCACGCCGTCGGTCAACAGGCCGCCCTGGTCGAAGCCGACATAGCCGGGAGGTGCACCGATCAGGCGCGACACCGTGTGCCGCTCCATGTATTCGGACATGTCGAAGCGCAGCAGCTCGACGCCCAGCGACGCCGCGAGCTGTTTTGCCACCTCGGTCTTGCCGACGCCCGTCGGGCCGGAGAACAGGTAGCAGCCGATCGGCTTTTCTGGTTCGCGCAAGCCGGCACGCGCCAGCTTGATCGAGGCCGATAGCGACTCGATCGCCTTGTCCTGACCGAACACCACGCGCTTCAGGGTCTGCTCGAGATGCTTCAGCACCTCGGCATCGTCCTTCGACACGCTCTTCGGCGGAATCCGCGCCATGGTCGCGATCGTGGTCTCGATCTCCTTGATGCCGATCGTCTTCTTGCGCTTGTTCTCGGCGACCAGCATCTGCGCCGCACCGGACTCGTCGATCACGTCGATCGCCTTGTCAGGCAATTTGCGGTCGTGGATGTAGCGCGACGAAAGCTGCACCGCCGCCTCGATCGCCTCATTGGTGTATTTCAGCCGATGGTAATCCTCGAAATAGGGCTTGAGGCCCTTGAGGATCGCAATCGCATCTTCCACCGTCGGCTCGTTGACGTCGATCTTCTGGAACCGGCGCACCAGGGCGCGGTCCTTCTCGAAATGCTGGCGGTATTCCTTGTAGGTCGTCGAGCCCATGCAGCGGATGGTGCCCGAAGCCAGCGCGGGCTTGAGCAGGTTGGACGCATCCATCGCGCCGCCTGACGTGGCGCCGGCGCCGATCACGGTATGGATTTCGTCGATGAACAGGATCGCGTTCGGGTGCGCCTCGAGTTCCTTCAGCACCTGCTTTAGGCGCTCCTCGAAATCACCGCGATAGCGCGTACCGGCAAGCAGCGTTCCCATGTCCAGCGAGAACACGGTGGCCGCGGCCAGCACTTCCGGCACTTCGCTGTCGACGATGCGCTTGGCCAGTCCCTCCGCGATCGCGGTCTTGCCGACGCCGGCTTCGCCGACGAACAGCGGATTGTTCTTCTGCCGGCGGCACAGCACCTGGATCGCGCGGCTGATCTCGGCATTGCGCCCGATCACCGGATCGATCTTGCCGTCACGCGCCTTCTTGTTGAGGTTGACGCAATAGGTCTCGAGCGCCTCGCCCTTCTTCTTGGCGTCCTCATTGCCCTTGGTCTCGGTCTCCTCGTCGACGCCACGCACCGGTCGCGCCTCGGAGACGCCCGGCCGCTTGGCGATGCCGTGGCTGATGTAGTTGACCGCGTCGTAGCGCGTCATGTCCTGCTCTTGCAGGAAATAGGCGGCGTGGCTTTCGCGCTCGGCGAAGATCGCGATCAGCACATTGGCGCCGGTCACTTCTTCGCGACCCGAGGACTGCACATGGATCACCGCGCGCTGGATCACGCGCTGGAAACCGGCGGTCGGCTTCGCGTCGTCAGCGCCATCAGTCACAAGGTTTTCGAATTCGGTCTCAAGATAGTTGACGAGACTGGTCCTGAGCTTGTCGAGATCGACGCTGCAGGCCCGCATCACCGCGGCCGCATCCGAGTCATCGATCAGCGACAGCAGAAGGTGTTCAAGCGTCGCGTATTGATGGTGACGCTCGTTTGCAATCGCCAATGCACGATGCAGGGATTGTTCAAGGCTTTGGGAAAAAGTAGGCATTCGCTTCCTCTGTGGCCCCCGGCCATCATGATCGCCATTGCCCGGTCAGGCAACAACAACCTTCGTCATCCCCTGTCATATAGTCACGCACGATCGTGGCGAAAGCCCGGCTTCGCGCAGCGGTCAGCCAATCGAGCACAGGCGCCGCGACCGAGAGCCACATCCCTCCAGTCAGCGGGAACACCATCCGCTTCCATCGGGCAAAGCGCTTCCATCAGGCGAATTAAATGCAAGACCCGTTCCGCTTCGTGGCGGGTCTGCTAGACGCTGGGCCCGCGTTACTTCTTTTCCATCACACATTGCAGCGGATGCTGGTGCTTCCGCGCAAAATCCATCACCTGGGTCACCTTGGTCTCGGCGATCTCATAGGTGAAAACCCCGCACTCCCCGATGCCATGGTGGTGGACGTGTAGCATGATCTTGGTCGCCGCTTCCGCGTCCTTGTTGAAGAACTTCTCCAGGACATGAACGACGAACTCCATCGGAGTGTAGTCATCGTTCAAGATCAGGACGCGGTACAAATTCGGGCGCTTGGTCTTCGGCTTGACCTTGGTAATGACCGAAGTGGACGGACCTCCGGTGGTCCCCCCACTACGGCCCTCATCGTTGCTCATCCGGGGCGCTGATGGCGCGGCAAGCGCCGATATGGGCGAATTGGTTGCAAAAACTGTCTGCGACATGGCTCAGGCGTTCGACATCCCCAAAGGAAACACGCAACGCACTTGGAGGTTGCGCAACGCCGAAAACAGTCGTCACGGAACTTCCAGCACGCTCGAGAGATCGCCGTTTCCCGGTCCGACCCTTTGCTGGGTCGGCAAAAGGCAATATGGGCCCGGCTTTGTCCCGCTGCAAGCACAGATGCGTGGCTCACACGGGGCCGGCCGGCCCGACTCCCGGGTCTCGACGCTCATGCGAAGGTTAATCGTTTCTGGCGGGTTTGACAAAGGAAGCCGACTACTCGTTTAGCGACCATTGACAATAGGTCCGCTTTCGTCCCCGTCGTTCGGCTTTTGCCTTGGCTTTGACCCGTTTTTATGAGGACCGGTTTACCACCTATTTAGCGGCGCACTGAGAAATGGCGGCACCAACCAGATTGCGGTGAACGCCATGTCCGTTACAGCCATTTTCGACCGCCTTCGTACAGCGGCCCGCCGGTTCGCCGGCGCGGATGAAGGGAATATAGCGGTAATTTTTGCCTTGGCTGCGGTTCCGATCATCACCCTCGTCGGTGCCGCGATCGACTATTCCCGCGCCAACAGCGCCCGCTCCTCGATGCAGGCGGCGCTCGACTCGACGGCGCTGATGGTGGCGAAAGATCTGACCGACGGCAGGATATCGACCTCGGACGTCACCACGACGGCGCGGAAATATTTCGCCGCGCTCTACACTAACCCCGATGCCCAATCGGTGACGATCAACGCGAGTTATACGCAGAATACCGGAAACGGCTCGACCATCAAGGTCGATGGCTCCGGCAGCGTAAATACCGAATTCTTGAAGTTCGCGAGCCTTGACACTCTCGGCTTCAACCTCAGCTCCACCTCTCTCTGGGGCACGGTACGGATGCGGGTTGCACTGGTACTCGACGTGACCGGTTCGATGCAGTACGACGGCAAAATGGCCGCCCTGAAGCCTGCCGCAAAGGCCCTGATCGATCAGCTCGCTGCGCTCGCAAAGAATCCAGGCGATGTCTACATCTCGCTCGTTCCGTTCGCCAAGGAGGTCAATGCCGGTCCCGGCAACTACAATCAACCCTGGATCAACTGGAGCGAGTGGGATGCGGTCAATGGGACCTGCAGCAACACCTCCTATAAGGACAGCAGCAGTTGCACCGCCGCCGGCAAGACCTGGAAGACGAACAATCACACCACCTGGAACGGCTGCGTGACGGATCGCGACCAGGACTACGATACGCTGAATACCACACCAACCATCAACACTTCTCTCCCGTCCACTCGGTTCTACGCCGATCAGTATAACGCATGCCCGCCCCAACTGATGCCACTCACCTATGATTTTGCCGCCCTGAAGAACAAGGTCGATTCCCTCGTACCCAATGGCGGCACCAATCAGCCGATCGGAATCGCGTGGGGATGGCAGTCCCTCACCCAAGGCGCGCCGCTCAATGCACCCGCCGAGGATCCCAACTACACCTATCAGAAGGTCCTGATCGTGATGTCCGACGGTCTGAACACCCAGGACCGCTGGCCATCATACGGAAACGGCCAAGTCCAATTTAATGGCCAGATCGACGCCCGCCAGCGCATTCAGTGCGACAACATCAAGGGTCAGGGCATCACCATCTATACGATGCACGTGAATACCAGTGGTGATCCAACATCCCAAATTCTGAAGTACTGTGCCAGCAGCTCAGACAAATTCTCAACCGTGACGTCCTCAACCCAGATCATGACGGCCTTCACTTCGATCGGGAACTCGCTGTCCAAGCTGCGTGTCGCGCGGTAGCTACCGTCCCCTCGACGAACAGAAAAGCCCGGCCAAAGGCCGGGCTTTTCGTTTGGAAACTAAGGCAGCGCCGATTAATGCGTCGGGTTGAATCTAGCGACCAGGCCCTCGAACGGCTTGAAAGTCTGCTTGGCGCAGTCGCTGTAGAGGCCGGCGATCTTCTGCGATTCGGCAACGAAGGTCTCGTAGGCCGAGCGGGCATATTCGGTCTGGGCTTCCAGCGCTTTCTCGAGCGACTTCACGCCGGACAGCTTTTCCACAAACGACTTGGTGTCCTCGAACGACTTCTTCGCGTAGTCGCCATAGGCGGTCGCGATCGCCTGGACGCCGCTCTGCAGATTGTTCGCCGAAGCTGTGATCGTCTCAATCTGCTCTTTTCCGTAGTTCTGAATGTCTTCAACCTTGACCATTGGAATCCTTTCCCAAGACTTTTTGCGCAAACCCATTGTCGGCACGGAGCCGACTCCCCGAACGCGCCGTCAAACTAGTGCGGCGCACAATCAAGTCAAGCGATATTGTGCATTGCACAAATTGTTCGAATATGCCGAAAACCCCGGGTCTTTACGCAACGCTTAATTAAGCTTTTGGAAACTCGGCAGGCCTAACCTTGATTCCCGAACGGGTTCATCTTCCGACAAGCAGCCTGAAAACTGTTTGTGAACAGCATCTTAGCCAGAACAGCGACCCTGGCCGGCCGATGCAACCGGAGCCTCGTTTCCGGAAGCCATCGTCGAACAGGGTGATGTCAGCGGCCCGGCGGGCACAATTTTGCCCCACGGGCCGGTGATCAAGATAGAAATTGGGACGGGGAAGTAAATGCTTCGTACAACCTTCGCTTCCTCGCGTGTCTTGCGAGTTGGCGTTCTCGGGCTCATCACCTTCACCACAGCGATCCTGATCTCCAGCGAGAGCGCCGAGGCGCGTCGCTCTCGCCACCGCCATCACGTGCGCTCTCATCAGGTGGATCGCGACAGCTATAGCCCCCAATTCTCCTCCATCATCGTCGACGGCAATTCCGGCTCGGTGCTGGCATCAAACAATCCCGATGGTCTTCGTCACCCGGCCTCGCTGACCAAGATCATGACGCTTTATCTGCTGTTCGAGCGCCTCGAAGCCGGCAGGATGAAGCTGGATACGGAAATGCAGGTATCGGAGCACGCTTCGGAGCAGTCTCCTACCAAGCTTGGCCTCCGGCCCGGCCAGACCATCAGGGTCGAAGACGCCATCAAGGGCCTGGTGACGCGTTCCGCCAATGACGCCGCCGTCGTGATCGCCGAAGCCATTGGCGGCGATGAGGATGATTTCGCCAAGATGATGACGCGGAAGGCCCGTTCGCTCGGCATGAGCAAGACGGTCTACCGCAACGCATCAGGCCTGCCCAATGATGAGCAGGTGACGACCGCGCGCGACCAAGCCACCCTCGGCCGCGCGATCCAGGATCGGTTCCCGCGCTACTATCGGTATTTCTCGACCACCGTGTTCAATTATCGGGGACAGTCGATCCGCAATCACAACCACCTGCTCGGCAAGGTCGAGGGCATCGACGGCATCAAGACCGGCTACACCCGCGCCTCCGGCTTCAATCTCGTCAGCTCGCTGCGCCGAGGCAACCGCCATCTGGTCGGCGTGGTGTTGGGTGGCCGCAGCGGCGGCTCGCGCGACGCCATCATGCGCAGCCTGCTCGCCGAGAACCTCGAGAAGGGCGCAACGATCCGCACCGCCGCCGCCATCACCGAGAAGAACGTCGCGGACGGCAATACCAATATCGCGGAAGCTGATACGCCGTCGCGCGGCAACGACCAGCCGGCGCAGGTCACTTCCGGCGCCGCCGCCTCCGCTGAACCCGCAATGGCAGCGCTCACGCCGGCGGCCCCGCGCCCGGCCGCAAAGGCATCGCTGATGGCCGCAGCGGCCGCCGCCCTTCCCCCGCCGCCAGCGAAGATTGAGCCAGCGGCGAGGCCGGAGCCCAAATCCGAACCCGCGCCCCTGACCAACGGCGTGATCCAGAGCCAGCCGATGGCGATCATTCCCGGCTCGGCCGAGCCGATGAAGCCGGTCAAGGTGAAGACGGTTCAGGTCAAGGCCGGCGGCACCAAGCTCGCCTCCGCCGCGCCATCCCAGCCGGCACCACCGGTCACCAATGCGATCCCACCCCGTCCGGAAGTCGCCGAGACCTCCAGCGCCGTCGTGGCAAGCGCCGACGTCGCCAAGACCGACGTCGCCAAGACCGACGTCGCAAGGTCCGCAGCCAGAGCCGAAATGCCGCCGCAGCCTGCCGGGTTCGGCACCGGCAATGGCATCCTCGGTGTGTTGCCCGCGTCGAGCCTGCAGCAGCCCACCTCCTCGCCGCAGACGGTCGCCGCGCTCCAGCCGCAAGCGGTGTCGCCGGCCGCGGTCGCCAAGCCCACGCAGCCTGCCGTGCACACCGGCTGGATCATCCAGGTCGGTGCACTCGAAAGCGAGGACGAGGCGCGCCAGCGCATCGATCTTGCGCGCAACCAGTCGCGCGGCCTCCTCGGCAAGGCCGATCCCTTCACCGAGCCGGTCGTCGGCAAGGATAACCGCAAGCTTTATCGCGCCCGCTTTGCCGGCCTCGAGCGCGAGCAGGCCGAGGCGGCGTGCCGGACGCTGAAACGCGCCGACATCTCCTGCATCACCATCCGCAACTGATCTTTCGGCCCGATCGTAAAATCGCAAAGCCGGCGCCCACCAGCGCCGGCTTTTTTGCGTCGGCCTGTCGCAGCCGCGGCCACTTGTTCCCTCGCGAAAACTTCTCGGCAAGGATTTACGGTTAAGCTTTCGAGAACAGGGGATCGACCACGCTGGACAACGGCGGGCGAGACAGGGCGCGTCAGCACAGAGAAGCAGCGGCAACTCTCGGTTTGTAGCGTTGGTAGCGTGCCGGAGTTAGCTAGAATGCGTGCGAAGCAAGGTATCCTTGGCCTCGTTTACACGGGCAGCGAGGTACGTCGACCCCCCTTGGTCGGGATGCAGTTTCTTCATGAGAGTGCGGTGCGCCCGGCTGATCTCGTCACGCGAGGCTCCCGGCTGCAGGCCAAGGACCTGGTAGGCCTCCTCTTCCGTCATTTTGTCGCCCGGCGCCGCGCGGCGTTGCCCCCCTGCCCCGTTGCGCTGCGCGTCCTGACGCCAAGCGGGAAACCGGCGGTCCAGATAGCTTTCAAGTAACGTGACGCTTTCGGCGTCGAAGCCGGCGGCCATCGCCAGCAATCCCTGAAGGTCGAACTCGTCGAGCGAGCGGCCGGCATTCGGTCCTTCCACGATCTGGCCCGACAGCGCGCCGGTGTCGTGGTCGAGGCTCATGTCGAGATATTTCGAGCGCACGCGCGAGCTCTGTCCGGCGGAGCGCTGCGTGCCGCCGAAGATGCTGCCGAAATTGCCCAGCACGTTCGGCGACCAGCCGAGCAGGCCGGCGCCAAAGATCCCGAGCGGGATCGCGACAGCAAGTTCGCCCCTGATTCCGGTATAGGCGGCGACCGCGAGCGACAACACGCCGCCGACGATCTTGATCGCGCGCGCCATCATCGCCGGGTTGGCGGCCCGAAACATCTGCAGCAGGAGATAAAGCGTGACAACGGCGACGACGCCGGCAATCAGGGTTGGCATGGGCGCAATATAATCGCGGCGGCGAGGAAAAGCATCGCGAACCAAGCCCACAACGACCCAGCCTGGCTGGTGCACCGCCATGCGCTGTCAGGCGACGCGGCGACCACCGTCACTTCATCTGGCCGATCAACTTGGCCGCACCGCTCGCGGTTTTCGACAACTGCAGCAGCGCCTCGCGGCCGCCGGCGGCGTAGGCCGCAGCGGCCCGCAGCAGTTCGCGCAATTGCGCCGCTGCACCCGGATCGAAGCGGCAATAGGCGCCGCCGGTCAGCCGCGCAATCTCGCGGAACGCCTGCTCGGCGGTGGCGTCGCCGCCTTCCTGGAACGTGAAGACGGGTACCTTGAGCAGCCCGAGTTCGCCGGCCTTGGTGCAGAGATCATCGACGGACTCCTCCATGGCGTCGCCGACGAACACCACGGCCCGCACCCCGGAGGCGACCGCCTCGCGGCGCGTCTCCGACAACACTTTGCCGATCTGAGTATTGCCGCCCTGGCAATCGATCTTGCCCATCAATCTGGCAAGGTGAGCGCTGTCGGAAATCCAGCCAGTCGCCCGGCATTCGTTGAAACCGCGGTAGTAGACCAGGCGGATATCCAGGCTGCCCAGGGAAGCGGCTTCGCGAAACATGTCCGCCTGCAGCGCGCAGGCCATGTCCCAGGTCGGCTGCCGGCTCATGGTGGCGTCGAGTGCAAAAATCAGCCTTCCACGCCCGCTGGCCTGATGCGGCGACATCGCGCGCGCCTTGGCGACGAAGGCGGCGATATCGTCGGAGCTGGACGGAGATGCTTCCGGCAAGCGACCGAACTTGCGGGCCTCGGCCGCCTGCGCAGCGATGTCGTTACCGGATTTCGGTTTGGTCGGTTCGCCAGCCATGAATCCTCGCCGTTGCTGCGAGGATTATGTGGGCCGAGACCAGGAAAGCGTCAATGCGCGCGCGGGATGCGCCGAGCATTGGGGCCAGAGGTCAGTTTGGTACGGCCGAGCGATCTTTCTCGGTCTCGGTCTTCTGGACCTTCTTGGTCGAGGGATCCGGTACGTAGAGCGAGACCGGTCCCGGTTCGAGGATCTTCGGCGGCGCACTCCTGGTGTCGACCGGCGCCACCTCACTGTCGCTATCGACCAGAAACTTGTCGAGCATCGCCTGGATCGAGTTCTTCGCCACGTCCGGGCCGGTGTCGCGCATATCGTTGTGCTGGAAGTTGGTGTTCACCACGGTGATACCGGACTTCTCGCACTCCTCATCATCGGGCACGACGCCCGGATCAGGCTTGAAATGGGTATCCTTCGAGCGGAACGACAGGATCTTGAACTTGCCGTCGGTCAGGAACGGCACGCGCAGATTGTCCAGCGTCACGACCTTCTTGATCTCGTCGGGATACTGCTTGGCGAAGTACATCGAGATGTCGCCGCCCATCGAGTGTCCGACCATGGTGACCTTGGCATAGTCGGCGTTAGGCTGGAGCTTCTTCATCTCGTCGATAGCGAAGTGGATATTGGCCACGCCGCGCTGGATTTGCGGCAAGCGGCCGACATAGAGCTCGCCGGCCTTGGTCACCATCGGCGGGTCTGTCGGCAGGTCGTGCTGCGGGCTGATCACCAGATAGCCGCGCGCGGCAAAGATGTTGGTCAGGAACGAATACTCGGTGTTCTTGACGGTGTTGCCGTGGTTGAGGATCGCCACCGGCAGGGTGATCATGCCGGCGTTGGCCTGCATCTCCTTGTCCCAGCGCACGGCCACGTCGACGGGAACGAGGCGATTGTCCCGCGCCGGATCATAGAATTTGAGTGTCTCGTGACGGATAGCCCACTTGCTGGCGGTGAAATACGCGCCAGTAACAAGCACGGTAAGTGAAAGCAGAACGGTAATTCCACGTTTCATATTCGTCCTCGGCGCGCCCGCCTCTGGCGCTATATCCCATTTGTCCGGACTCTGACGGTCCGTGTGGATGATATATGTCACAGCGACGTGACGGGAAGTCCAAATGTTGTGTGTTGACCGCCTGATCGTTGTGCGATGCACCTAATCCTTGTGCATACGCACAAGTAGCTGTGGGATTTGGCTTTCCTCCTAACCTTATGATGGCGCCTGCGAAATTCGGGTCTAGGCGCTCAATACATTTGTAATAAAACGGCCTATTTTGAAGTTTGTTCCCGGCTTTGGACCCTCCCCCGTAGTCACACGGGTTCAGGCAGCCGTGTAGATGGTAAGTTTCAGCGCCGGGTCGTCATTGGCCTGAAAGCTCGCATATTCGTAGGCCAGGCGGCCCCTCTTGGGATGGCTGAGCACTTTGCGGCCGGACACGCTGCTTTTGATATCGTGCGCCCCCCACCATTGGGCGAATTCCTGGCAGCCGTGCTGCAGCCGAGCGAGCAGGTCGCGAAAGGCAGGATCGCCCGCCCAGAGATCGTGACTTGCGCGAAACTGGGCCACCATCCGGCGGGCTTCGTCGGCCCATGATGGACCGAACAGACGCCGCGTCGCCTCATTGGTCAGCATGCAGATGAGCACGTTGCGGTCGGCCGGCGGAAGTCGGCTGAAGCCGAAGGTTTGTTCTGCGGCATCATTCCAGGCCAGAATGTCCCAGCGCCGCCCGGTGATATAGGCCGGCTGGTTCAAGCTCTCCATCGTGCGCCGGATCGCCGGTGGCACCACCTCCGGGATGAACGGCCGCCGATCGGCGTCGCGGATCAGCGCCCGCAGATGCGCGTGCTCGGCCTTGGTCAACCGTAGCGCTCGCGCCAAGGCGTCGATCGTCGTCAGCGAAGGGCTGACGCTGCGGCCCTGTTCGAGCCGCGTGTACCAATCGACGCCGATGCCGGCGAGTTCGGCCACCTCCTCGCGGCGCAAGCCGGGCGTGCGACGGCGTCGTCCGATCGGAATGCCGGCAGTTTTTGGTGTCAGCTTCTCCCGCCGCGAGCGCAGGAAATCGCCGAGTTCGCTTTGCCGGGCATCTGCCATGGGACTCTTCCTGCGACGAAAGGAGGGACTCTTGATCCCAGGATAATACCAGGTCTTGTTGCCCAGGACAGGCGCTTCGATGATGCAGTCTCAAGCGGGGTAAGAGCCATGAAAGCTGCTGTTTTGAGATCATTTGGATCGCCACTTGCGATCGAAACCGTTACCGACCCGGTGATCGGCACCGGTGAAGTCGTGGTCGACGTCGTGGCGACGCGCGTACTGTCCTATGCCAACGAAGTCTTCAGCGGCGAACGAAACTATCTCTTGGAGTTGCCGGCCGTGCCGGGACCCGGCGCGATCGGAAGGGTTCGCGCGGTGGGGTCCGACGCCACGCACCTCGCCGTGGGCGACTGGGTCTATTGCGACCCGACCTTCCGCTCCCGCGACGACGCCATCTCGCCCGACATTACCCTGCAAGGCTGGAGCGCGCGCGGCGAAGGCGGGTTGCGGCTGCAGCGGCACTTCCGCCACGGTTCATTCGCGGAGCAGACGCTGGTCCCAACCGAGAACGTCAAGCGCATCGGCACGATCGATGCGGTCCACGCGCCAGCCTGGTGCGCGCTCGGCACATGCCTTGTGCCGTATGGCGGCTTCCTGGCGGCAAGACTGCAGGCGGGGGAGACGGTGCTGGTCAGCGGCGCCACCGGCAATTTCGGCAGCGCCGCCGTCGCGGTCGCGCTCGCCATGGGCGCGAGATGCGTGGTGGCGCCGGGGCGCAATGAAAGGGTGCTCGCCGACCTGGCGCGTCGCTTCGGCCACAGGGTGCGCCCGGTCCGGCTTTCCAGCAATGAGGAGGACGATCGCCGGCGGATGCGCGAGGCGGCTGACGGCCCGATCGATTGCGTGATCGACCTGATGCCGCCCTCGGTCAGTGCAACCACGGTGCGCGCGGCCATCACGACGGTGCGCCCCTACGGGCGCGTGGTGCTTATGGGCGGCGTCGGGATGCTGGGTGGCCCAGGCCTCGAATTGCCCTACCCCTGGATCATGCGCGAATGCATCACCATCCACGGCGTATGGATGTATCCGCCGGAAGCAACGCTCGGTCTCGTTGGCATGATCCGGGCGGGCCTGCTGCCGCTCGACCTGTTTGAGGTTACCACCTTCGACCTTGACCACGTCAACGAGGCGGTGGCGCACGCGGCCGCCAATGGCGGCCCTTTCAAGATGACGATCCTGCAGCCGGCGTGAGCCGCCCCCTCAAGTCGCGATGATGTCGTGGAGCTCGAGCGGTTTGTCGACCTGGCTGAACCATTCGGCCCGGTTGGCCGCGCGGCGGCGGCCGCGCTCGTCGAGCGGCAGCTTCAATTGGCGCAGGAGGCCAGTCACCTCCTCGCGCGCCGTGACGTGGCCCATACTGGGCCGGGTGCCGAGCGTCTGCTCGTCGATATCGTCGAGCGCGGTCAGGCCGCGCGGGAAGAATTCCCGGTACACGACGCGCTCGGCAAAGCCGTCGATCGAGCGGAAACCGAGCCGCAGCGACAACTGTTTCAGGCCGCTTGCGACGAGCTGCTTGTTGCGCGACCCAAGCATCGAGAGGCGGTTGCGGACCACGATCCAGTCGGTGGTGGTGCCGTCCACCTGGCGCCGCTTGCGCCTGACGTCGCGCACCATCTCGGCGTAATGGCTTTCGCCGGTCACCGAATAGGTGACGGGATCGATGGTGCCCAGCACGTCGAAGTCAAGGAAGCTGTCATTGATCGGCGTGACCAGCGTGTCGGCCATCGAATGGGCGAGCCGCATCAGGTGGCTGTCCGTGCCCGGCGTATCGATGACGATGAAATCGAAATTGCGCTCGACCGCGCTGATCGCCGCCATGAACTGCTGGAACTCGGCGTTCTCGTTCTCCGCGATCTGCATCGTCTCGCCGTACTTGATGCAATGATGCACGGGGATTTCGAGGCCGAGATTGGTGCGCCGTGCCCAGGCCCGCCGGTTATTGATGTAGCGGGTAAAGCTCTGCTGGCGGCAATCGAGATCGATGGTGGCGACCCGCTGGCCGGCCTTCATTAGGGCGACGGCGATGTGCAGGGCGGTGGTGGATTTGCCCGAACCGCCCTTCTCGTTGCCAAGCACCACCACATGGGCGGAGCCGGATTGCGCCTGACTAGCCTGTACCAGCATGACCTGATCCCCTTGATATCTTCAAATCGGGCGCTTCGACGGTCAAGTGAAATGCGCCATGCGCTCAAGGAGCAGCCGACTGTCTTCCTTGATCATGAATCCATCGCGGGAGATGCCAGCCCGCAATCGCTTAAGGTCGCCAAGCGGGTCAGGTGCGCCCGCCTGCCGCCTTGGCGTCGACGCCTTCCCCTTGGTATGGTCGGGTGCCCGCCTCATCGAGCGAGTCCAAGCCCGTCTCGCCCGACCAGACCTTCCCGAACCAGCCCAAGAGATTGAATCCAGATGTCGCGAAGTCCCGTGGTCGTCCGCACCGTCCCTGCCTTGCGCCGCTCCGTCGAGGCTTTGCGCGGAAGAAAGGCCATGACAGCACTGGTCCCAACCATGGGAGCTCTCCATGACGGGCATGTGTCGCTGGTACGCCTTGCCAAGCGACGCGCCCAGCGCGTCGTCGTCTCGATCTTCGTCAATCCGACCCAGTTCGCGCCATCAGAGGATTTCGGCTCCTATCCGCGTACATGGAAGGACGACGTCGCAAAGCTCGCCGCCGAGAAGGTCGACCTGATCTGGCATCCCGACGTCAAGACGATGTACCCGGATGGCTTTGCCACGCGGATCGCGCCGGAGGGGCCCGCCACCGTCGGCCTCGAAGACCGCTTCCGTCCGCATTTCTTCGGCGGGGTCGCAACGGTCGTCGGCAAACTGTTCACGCAGTGCCGGCCGGATTTTGCGATCTTCGGCGAGAAGGACTTTCAGCAGTTGCGGGTCGTGACCCAGATGGCGCGAGACCTCGACCTCGGCGTCAAGGTGATCGGCTCGAAAACTGTGCGCGAGCGCGACGGGCTCGCAATGTCATCCCGCAACGTCTACCTCTCGCCCGAAGAACGGCGCGTGGCGCCTGAACTCTATCGCGTCATGAAGGAAACCGCCCGCCGGATCCGTGCCGGTGAAGCGATCAAGCCGGCTGTCGCCGGCGGCGCCAAGCTGATCGAGAAGGCCGGCTTCAAGCTCGACTATCTGGAAGTGCGCCACGCCGAGACGCTGGCGCCGATCGCCTCGATCAAGGACGGCCCGTTGCGGATGCTGGTGGCCGCACGGCTCGGCACCACGAGACTGATCGACAATATCGCGGTTTAGGGCGGCCGCGCCTTAGAGCGTTTTCGAGCGAAGTGGACACCGGTTCGCGTGAAGAAAACGCGTCAAAACAAGAATCTAGAGCAATCCGAGATCGCGCAGTTCGCGCCGCATCGGCTCGGGCATCGCCGCGACGCCGGAAGCGGCCGATTTGGTCAGGTCGGGCGGCGCGGCATCGGCGGTGAGATAGCGCCAGCCCTGGAAGGGGCGCATCGGGCGCGGCGATACCGCGATCACCTTGGGCTGCATCACGATGCGGCAGCGGCCGATGCCGTCCTTGTCGCGGAACGGCTCGATCGCGATGATCTTCTCGCGCGCGGCGATCTCGCCGCGGATCACCCAATAGAGCGAGCCGCCGGCAAGGATTTCCTCCTCCCGTTTCGGCGTCATCCGCGTGATGTGGATGTGACGCTGCGGCAAGCTCTTCTTCTTCGCGATCGCCATCCGCTCGGCGACCCAGGTCTTGAGTTCCTTGACCGAGTCGCAACCAACGGCGAGCTTGATGAGATGAAGCGGCATGATCGTTTCGCTTTAGCCGCCGGCTCCGGTTTTGAAAAGATCACTCGTCCGAAGTTGCGGGAGCGGCTGTGGACGCCGGTGGTGGCGGCGTGATCGGCACCGGCGCGGGTGCCGGCGGACGTTTGGCCACAGCCTGTTTCTTGGCAGCGGCCGGCGGTGCGGGCGAAGCCGCTGGCGCGGGACGCGACGCAGGCGGAGCTGCGGTCGTGGTGGCCGCCGCAGCCGCCGCCGGCTTCGGTGCGGGCTCAGGCGTCATGATGCTGATCGGAGGGGTATTCGCGGCCGACGGAAATTCGGCGTTGGTAGGTTTGCCGGTGGGGACCGACGGCGGCAGTGCTCCGAGCACCCCTGCTCCGGCCCCCGCCGCAATGGCAGGCGCGGGCGCGTTCCACGACGGCGCGTAACGGGTGATCAGGTTCTCATAGAGGTGCTCGTCCATATTGGACACGATCTGCTGGGTGGTCCCGAGCGAACTGAACGCCGCGCATGAGGCCGGCGTGCAATGGTCGCGCACAGTGAGCACATAGGCCATGAGCCCGTAGCGGTCCCGCTCGACCGCGCGACGCAGCGCCTGCAGTTCGGGCGATGTGTTGCGCTCGGCGGTCGCAATATCCCCCAATGAAGTTAGGCGAGAGATCTGGGAAGCCGCATAGGCGACCGCGGCAGCCGCAGAGTCGGCGGAACCGAATAACACCTTTTCGCAGGCGTTCAGCACGGCATCGCCCGCGAGGTCATCGATGCAGGCGAGCGCGGCTGGCGCCGCGACGACCGGCTGCGCCGATCGCGCATCAGCGGAAGCAAGCCGATTACCGGAATCGAAGCCACGAATGGTCGAGGCAGCAGCGACCGCAATCGCAAGCAAGGTGATGACCGTCAACGCGCCGTTGGCCACGGATTTCTCCGCGCGCAACAGCGTGATCAACAGGATCACCCCAAAAAATCCTGCGGCGGCCAGCGTCAGCCACATCGGAAAAGTCGCGGAGCGCCAGATATGATCCAGCGAAGAAACCCAGCTCATGCGCGATGTCCCTCAACGCAGCCTAAAACACAGTCGCCAAAGGCGAACGCCTCCTTTCGGGCATTCGGCCTTCGGCAGAGTCGTTCTGCGAACGGGGCCTTTTGACGGCGACCCATCAGGGAACCGCGCCTACCGGGTGCTTGCGCACAGCTCTCTTCAGGACAGGGCGAGCTGGCTTTCCTTGGCGACCCGTTCGAAAGCTTCGGTCGAGCTTTTGATGCGGTATTGGCAATCGTCACCGTCGGTCGGCAGCAGCCGGACCACCTGATAGGTCCCGGTAGCGGCCGGACGAGACACGTTGCTCGCAGTGAAATAGACAGTCTCTCCAACGCCGTACTTGTGCTTCAACGCCCTCTCCATTTTCTTGGATCGTCGGCGCGCTGCCTTTGGTCCCACAGCGGCGGCCAACATTGAGAACCCCGCGTCAAGTTAGCACACCAACGGCCCCGAAATCCAGCAGGATCGGGGGCCAGCAAACGCACGAAATTCGTATATTTTTCAGCAGGATAGAAGGCCCACGAGCGAGTCGGCCGCGTTCCACGACGAGAATGGGCGAAAGTGCGGATTCCTGCGATCCAGCCACCTAAGGGCAGCCCGCCATCCGGGCTCGCATGGGAGGCGGCCGCCGGAAAGGACGAGGCATGACTGCGAACTGGGTCGGCCGGGTTAGACGGTCTCGAACCGCTCGATGACGAGCGTTTCGGCAAGCCCGTCGCGCGTCCACTCCTGGAATGCCGGCAGCGACATCATCGCATCGACATAGGCCTGCGCCTCGGGCTTCACCGGGATCGCATAGGTGCGGAAGCGATGCACGACTGGAGCGAACATCGCATCCGCGCCGGAGAACGCCCCGAACAGGAACGGCCCCTGCTTGCCGTAGCGCGCGTGGCAGTCTGCCCAGATCTCCTGAATCCTCGCGACATTGGCGCGAGCGTCGTCCGACAACGGAATCGCCCGGATCGGGCGATGCAGGTTCATGCCGCATTCATTGCGCAGCGGCATGAAGCCCGAATGCATCTCCGCGGAGACCGAGCGCGCATGGGCGCGGGCCGCGCGATCCTCAGGCCAGAGCCTTGTTTCCGGATATTTCTCGGCGAGGTATTCGATGATCGCCAGCGAATCCCAGACCGTGACATCGCCATCGATCAGCGTCGGCACCTTGCCGGCACGCGAGAAACTCAGGATCCGATCCTTGTCCGCCTTATCGGTGTAGAGCGGTATGAAGACTTCCTCGAACGCGATGTTGTTGGCGCGCAGCGCCAGCCACGGCCGCATCGACCATGACGAATAGTTCTTGTTGCCGATGACGAGCTTCAACATGTGCGGGGGATCCGGTTGAATTGCTACTTTGCCACAGCGCGGCGCGGCCGTCCAACTCGCATCGTGACGTCGACGACATTGGCTTCGCGGCTACGAAGCGAAGTCCTGCGGCGTGAAGCTGAGATCGAGCACCTTCCACTCGCCATAGCGATCCGCTGGCAGCATCTTGTAGGGCTGGCACGCTTCCAGTGCACTCATCGCGCCACGCATCAACACCGGTCCCTTCTCGGACGCGCTCGCCTCGATCAGCAACGGCTCGTCGGCGAGCGTCCCCTGCGGCGTCATGAACACACGCAGCGTGACCTTGACGTCGTCGGAAGGTTTTAGCGCTGCCGGCAGCTTCGAGCAGGTCTTGAGATGGCGGCGAAACTCGGCGACGACGCTCGGACTGAGGTCGGCGGCTCTGACGGCCGGTGCATCGAAATCATCGTCCACCTTGCCACCGTAGCGCGCGACCGGCGCCGGGGCTGGCGCCGCGATCGGCGGAAGGGCCGGCGGCAGGCCGAGTTGGACATTGTATTTGATCGAGAGATCAGGCTCCGGCGGCGTGTAGGCTGGGGCGGCCGCCGGTGTTGCCGCGGCTTGCGGCCGGACCGAATCTGATTCCGCCGGTTCCGGCTGGTTCTGGTGGGGCGGCGGCGACGCTGCCGGCTGCGGCGCTGCGGGCTGCGGCGCCGGTGGAGGCGGCGTGCTTACAGGCGGCTCTTGGAGCGCAGACAGATCGATGGATGGTGACGGAGAAGGCGACGGCGACGGGGTCGGTTCGGGCTTCTTCTCGATGTCCTTCTTCTCGATGTCCTGCGGCGTGACGATATCGACCGGGACGGTGTCAGCCGCCACGACGTCAAACGGATGGACTTCGGACAGGAGCAGCACCAGGGCCAGCACGGACACGTGCGCAACCGCCGACGCCGTCACGTCCACAGGAATGAGCTCCCGCAGGTTCATTCGCAACTGATCAGGTTTGAGCCCCCTGCCCGTCATCAGCATAGCGGGCAATCGAGGGGTGTCTCAATCCCATTTCGGCGCGAAGCCGAAATCGGTGATGCGGCCGGAGGCGCCGCCCATGGCCGAGATCAGGCTCATGTCGTCCTCCGACAATTCGAAATCGAAGACGTTGATGTTCTCGGACAGCCGTTCGAGCTTCGATGTCCGCGGGATCGCGGCAACATTCTGCTGCACCAGCCAGCGCAGGCAGACCTGGGCCGCCGTCTTGCGATAGCGGTCGCCGATCCGCGCCAATGCGCGGTCGTTCCGGATGCGGCCCTTCGCAATCGGGCTATAGGCGACCACCGCCATGCCGTGCCGGGCGCAGGCGGCCTTCACCTTCGCCTGATCGAGATAGGGATGATACTCGACCTGGTCGCACACCAACGGCTCCGCGCAGGCCGCCACCGCCTCCTCGATCAAGGCGACCGTGAAGTTGGACACCCCGATATGGCGCGCGAGCCCAAGCTGTTTGGCATGCGCCAGCGCACCCACCGTTTCCGCCAGCGGCACCTGCGGGTTCGGCCAGTGCAGCAACAAGAGATCGATTTCGGTCAGCCGCAGCCGCGCCAGGCTTTCCTTGGCCGAGCGCTCGAGGTCGTTGGGCCTGAAATGGGTGGTCCAGACCTTGGTCGTGATGAAGACGTCGTCGCGTCTCACGCCGGATGCGCGGAGCCCCTCGCCGACCTCGCGCTCATTGTCGTACATCTGCGCGGTGTCGATGTGGCGATAGCCGAGCCTGAGCGCCTGCTCGACGATCCGCGCGCAGGTGCGTCCGCGCAGTTCCCAGGTGCCGAGCCCGATCGCCGGGATCCTGGCGCCATTGGCTTCGATGATGTTCATGCGCCCACTATGGGCCGCCGCAGCTCCGCTGCCAACTCACGCCGCAGAGGCCTCTGTCGCCAGCGCAGCGAATACCGTTTCCGGCGAATGGGCGATGACCGCCAGAAGCGCCCGTGCCGGTCCGCGCGGGGCTCGCTTGCCCTGCTCCCAATTGCGGATCGTCTCCACGGGCACGCCGAGTTTGGCGGCGAATTCGAGCTGGGTCAGATGCGATCGGCGGCGCAGGTCGCGCACCGTGAGCGACCCGGTCGGCGTCTCGGGCGCGAGCGGGAACTCCTGCCCGTCTCGCAGCTCGACGATCCGTCCATCCGCTTTCAGCCGCAGGCGCTTCATGGTCTGCTCCGGAAAGCCGCATTGTGGGCGAACCGACTTAAGGCCCGATTAACGCTAAGCGAGGCGCTAGTTCAGGCCGAACCACAAAGTGGCGATGCCGAGGAAGCAGAAGAAGCCAACCACGTCCGTGATCGTGGTGACGAAGGTGCCGGACGCAACGGCCGGATCGGCTCGCACCCGTTCAAGCACCATCGGGATCAAAATCCCGCCGAGCGCACCGGCAACCAGGTTGCAGACGATGGCGAGCCCGATCACCACGCCAAGACCCGGAATCTTGAACCAGGCGACCGCGGCGATGCCGGTGATGACGGCGAAGGCAAGACCGTTGACGAGGCCCACCATGATCTCGCGCAGGATCACCCGGGCGGCGTTGTAGGATCCGAGCTCGCGGGTGGCCAGCGCGCGCACCGCGACGGTCATGGTCTGGGTCGCCGCATTGCCGCCCTGACTGGCGACGATCGGCGCCAGCACCGCAAGCGCCACCATCTTTTCGAGCTGGCCTTCGAACAGGCCGAGCACCGAGGACGCAAGAAAGGCGGTCGCGAGGTTGACCAGCAGCCAATTGAATCGCCCTCGCGCGATCGTCCAGACATTGTCCGACAACTCTTCGTGGCGGGTGACGCCGCCGAGCGCCTTCAGATCTTCGTCAGCCTCCTCCTCGATGACGTCGACGACGTCGTCGATGGTGATGACACCGACCAGCCGGTTTGTGGTGTCGACCACGGGCGCGGCCACCAGATTGTATTTGCCGAACATCCGCGCGACCTCTTCCTGGTCCTCCAGGGCGGAGACGCGGCGGCGATCTTCATCGATCAGGTCGGTGAGCGGCTCCGGGTCGCGGGAACGCAGCAGCACGTCGAGCGGTACGGCGCCCAGCCAGTGCCCGTCGCCGTCGACGACGTAAATCTCGTAGAACCGGTGCGGCAGGTCCGGCGTGTTGCGCATGTGGTCGAGTGTCTGCCCCACCGTCCAAGCGGGCGGCACCGCGATGAACTCGGTCTGCATCCGCCGGCCGGCGGAGTTGTCTGGATACAGCAGGCTGCGCTCGAGCTCAGCGCGCTCGGACGGCGGAAGCCTGTCGAGGATCTCCTCCTTGTCCTCCTCGTCGAGACCTTCGAGAAGCTCGATCGCATCATCGGATTCCAGCTCGCGGACACCTTCCGCGACGGTCTCCGGCTCGAGCTCTTCGAGGATTTCCTCGCGCACCGCATCGTCGACCTCGTTCAGTGCCGAGAAGTCGAAATCGGTGCCGGTGATCTCGACGAGGCTGACGCGGTCTTCCGGCGCGAGCGCGGCGATGAGATCGCCGAGATCCGCCTCATGAAGTTCCGCCACCACCTCGCACAGGAACGGCCGGTCGGCAGTGTGGATCGCGCTCGCGATATTTTCGACGAATTCGTGGCGGAGCTGCCCCTCTTCGTCCCGCATTGGCAACCGATCGAGGATGGATGCTTCGGCGGGATGGGCAGCGTCGATATTCTCGGCCATGCCGCGCCTCACCGTTTGACAGAAGGTAGGAACTCGTCTGAGTTATCGCCGCACGCATTACCCAATCGGCTGCGTCCCGCGCAATGCCAAATATCGCCAACCGCGAAGAACAGGTGTGCTTATGAGATCGTTCGGTGCAGCCATTCTTGCCCTGCTCGCGTGGAGCGGCGCGGCGCACGCCGCCGACGAATGCCCGCGCAAGGATGCACTCGGAACATCGCGCGTCCTGACCGTCGATCCCGCGAGCTATCCGCGCGTTGGCACCAAGAGCTTTCCGGACACGCTCCCCCTGCAGGATCACGAGGTGGTGTTGACGTTCGACGACGGGCCATGGCCATCAACCGACCGTAAGATCCTCGCGGCACTCGCTCACGAATGCGTGCGCGCGACCTTCTTCATGATCGGAAAGCCGGCCTCCGAGCATCCGGAGCTGGTCCGCCAGATCGCGGCACTCGGCCACACGATCGGTCATCATACATGGACGCATCACAACCTCAGATATATGAAGCCGGACGATGCCATTGGCGAGATCGACAAGGGCATTGCCGCCGTCGAAACGGCGCTGCATGGGCGCGCGACCACGACGCCGAGCACGCCGTTCTTCCGCTTCCCCTATTTCGAGATGTCGCCGGAGACGCTCGCGAACCTGGAGAAGCGCGGCATCGCCGTGTTCGGCGCCGACCTCTGGGCGAGCGACTGGAACAAGATGACGCCGCAGGAGGAGCTGAAGCTTCTGACCGGGCGCCTGAACGCCGCCGGCAAGGGAATCATCCTGCTGCACGATCCCAAGACGCAGACCGCGGCGATGCTTCCGGCCTTCTTGCGCTATCTGCGCGATCACAATTACAGGATCGTGCATATCGTGCCGCCGGGCTCGAAAACCGTGTCGGATCAAACACATTGAACCAAAGGACAGCTGTGGGTTACATAGCATTGAGGTAGCGTTCATGACGCCGCCTGTAAGGATTCGGCGTCGGACAAAGAGAATGCAGCCAGGGTGTTATGATCGGTAGCGTTGGCGAGGGATTTTGGAAGCGGTCATGGACTGCCCTCTCTCTGCTGATTCTGATCGGCGCGAGCAGCCAGTCCGCAATCGCGGCTGACTGTCCCCCTGATGCGCTCGGCACCTCGCGAACGCTGGTGGTCGATCCCCGCGAGCATCCCCGGATCGGCACCATGCAATATGCCGAGACCTTGCCGCTGGACGATCACGAAGTGGTGCTGACATTTGATGACGGCCCGCTGCCGAAATACAGCAACCAGGTGCTGGACATTCTTGCCAGCCAGTGCGTGAAGGCGACCTTCTTCATCATCGGCAGTCAGGCCAAAGCCAATCCGCAGGGAGTCCGCAAGCTCGTCGCCGCCGGCCACACCGTTGGCACGCACAGCCAGAACCATCCGCTGACCTTCAACAAGATGTCGATCGAGCAGGCCAAGCAGGAGGTCGATGCCGGCATCGCCTCGACGGTGGCCGCGCTTGGCGACGCGAGCAAGCTCGCGCCCTTCTTCCGCATTCCAGGGCTGCTGCGCGCCGAAGCGGTCGAGACCTATCTGGCCTCGCGTGGGATCCAGAACTGGAGCGCCGATTTCGTTGCCGACGATTGGCGCCATATCCCTCCGGCGCGCGTCTACGAGCTCGCAATCCAGCGGCTGGAGGAGAAGGGCAAAGGCATTCTGCTGTTGCACGACATCCAGCCGCGCACGGTGGCGGCGCTGCCGAAAATCCTGCAGGAGTTGAAGGCGCGCGGCTATCGGATCGTCCATGTGGTGCCGGCGACGCCGGAGCAGCCGGCCACGCCAACCGAACCTGTGCAATGGCTATTGCACCCGCCGATCGAGACCGTCGCAACGGTGCGCTGGCCGAAGATTGCGAATTTCGTGTTCGTCCAGACGCAGGAACTGCCCGCCCCCGGGCTCTCGAATCTGGATTGGCGTGATCCAGGCCTGTTCGATCGAGGACGCCGCCCGCGCGCCACAATCGCCGCGCAGACGGCATGGCCGGAGCCATTGCGGGTCTCCGAGAACAGCGGTCCGGCCCTGCCGGTCCCCGCCTCCTCCGTCTTCAGGATGCCCGAAGGCCTGCGTGTGACGTTGCTCGCGTCGCATTCACCCGCCAAACGGCCGCAACAGGTGGCAGCATCTCCTGAAGCCGCCAATGCGATGGGGCCGATGTCCGCGAGAGCCCGCACCATTGGCGCACGCCAGGCGCCGCATTCCCGGCATGCCGTGCATCAGAACCCGCAAGGAGGCCATGCGGGTCGTGGCGTCCCCAAGCATGCCGTGCAGGCGCAGCCGAACAAACGCGCACTTCAGGTCGCAAAGCGCTGAAGAGCGCGGCGCGGCGACTACAGCGTCAGGCGCTCAATTCGTCACGATCTTGGCGATGCAGAGCAGAATGACGAGCGCCAGGAACAGCAGGTCGATATAAGACTTGATCTCGCCGGCATGACGCAGCTCGGTGACGGCACCGACGATCTGCTTGCGTGAGGCTGTCGAACTTGGTCCCTCGACCACCGCCGTCCCAAGCCGACGCGTCTCCCCTTCCAGGCGTTCGATTCGCTGGAAGAAATAGAACGAGCGCAAGGCGGACGCCGCATGCATCGCGGCATAAACCAGCACCAGAAGCGCGACGAGCGCGCGATGCTCGTATTTTTCCATGAAGTTGAGGCTGAAATAGACCAGCGCCAGGAACACGAAATTGGAGACGAAGCGATAGATGTAGCTGAGCAGGATCATCCTGTTTTCCGGATTTCCGAATCGGGCGTGCGATCGGTGAGCGACGGCGCCCGTCGGGTTCGGAATCGCCGGCCCACGAGCTTCAACACCCTTAGCGTACGCCAAGGGTGTTACGGAAAGCCATCGACCGACCTCGGTTGCGGAAAATTTGTCGCCGCGCCAAAGCGGATAACGTAGACGTTCTCCGGCTACCTCGGCTCAACCTGAAGGATGCGATGGTACGCGTCGAGGACGGGGCGCGACGTCGTTTCAGGATGCCGCGCCTCGACCCGACTATGGCTGCATCCGACGGCGGCGTTCGGCGATCAATTGCTTTGCCTCGTCCATCGTCATCTCGCCCGCGCCGAGCACCTGGTAGGCGCTATCAGGGTTTTGGGCTCGCCCGTCGTCACCGCTCCGTTTCTTTTCGGGGTTCGGATTCGGCGTGGGAGAGCCGTCGCCACCGCCAAAGCCAAGAAACTCGACCAGGATCACCGAGGGGCGGTCGTTGTTCGACTGCGTTGGAGCGGCGCTTTGCTGAGTGGCGGCAGTGGCGTTCCCCGCCGAGCTCAGCGCGGCAACCGGCGGTGCCTGCACGACCGGAATTCCGGTCGCGCTGCCCTGGACTTGGATATTCGCCGCGTTCACGATCTGCAACGCGGCAAGATTGACGTTGCCCGAGACGCGGATGCCGGCTTCGCCTGCGTCGATGGTGCCGAGCGGCGCGATCAGATCGACGTTGCCGGGCTGCACCTCCGGATCGGATTCAGTGTCGCGATGCCGGCGCCTGTCGTAGGAACGGTTGGAGACAACGTCACCCGTCCCTAACTGGCTACGCGTGTAATGTTTCTTATTGAGCCGCGCGTGTCCGTGCGGATGCCATCTGCGCAGACATCCGCAGAATGGCGGGCGCCTCACTGTTGGCTCCCGCTGATCTCAAGGAACCGTTGTCGACTTTGCTGCCATTTCCTTCAGCACGCCCGCCATCGCTTCAATGACAGCCTTGGCGGATTCACCGATACCGTGCCGACGCGTGATATAGGCCGGATCATTGTAGGAAAGGAAAGTCTTGCCATCCTCGTCCTGCCAGACCAGCGCCTTCAACGGCAGATCGATGCCGATCGTCTGCACCGATTGCATCAGCGGAGTGCCGGCCTTCGCCGCGCCGAAGATCAGAAGATTCGTCGGCCGCAGTGGCAGGCCGACCGCAGCAGCGCCAGCGCTGTGGTCGATATGGCTAAATACCGCCATGCCCCTGGTACGAACCTCCGCTTCAAACCGGTGCATCGTTTCTTCCGGGCCAAAGCTGCTGGGCAGCGTGATCAATCCATCAGCGGACATTGCATGCTCTCCTGATAACGAAATCCTTGCGCCACGGTGCCGCTGCCGGGCGGCAGTCCCTTGCCATCGGGCCTGACGTCGATATCCCATAGCACGATCTCGCCGGGTGTCGCGGGACGGCCGAAATCATATGCAAGTACGGGAGAAGCGAGCGCGAGCGCAATAGCGCCAGTGAGGAGTGCCTTGCTAGTCGAGGACATTTCGAACCCTCCCGGTCTCTTCAATGCTCCAGGTCTGCTGCGCGTTGTAGTGAAAAGTTGCGTTGGTCCCGATTGCGCCGATAAAGGATTTTCGGTCGGGCTGGACATTGCCCTTATCGTCGGTCGCACGGCTGACGATCTTGGTCGGCTTACCGCCCCAGGTCCAATCCATCTGAAAGCGCGTTTGCGCCTTCGGCAATACCGGCAGATTTGGCTGCGCATCCTTCCAGCTCTTGGCGCCATCGCTCGAAATCTCGACCTTGCACGCTCTTCGCGCAGACCACGCACTCATTGCTCGTGAAATGCGCGGTGAAAGCTGTCCCGAACTGGCTGCGTGATGTAGCGGAAGAAGCTTCGCTCCCCAAGCTGCACCATCGCCTCCACCGGCATTCCCGGCGTGAGGCGGACGTTGGGAAGACGAACAAGCTGGTCCTGATCGATCAGGATCTGCACTTTATAGTAGTTGCTTTTTGTCTGCTCATCGGCGGTGACGTCGGAGGCGACGAAAGTGACGCGGCCCGCAACGAACGGTACGAGGCGCTGCTTGAACGCGGGGAGACGCACCTGTGCTTCAAGGCCGGGATACACGACATCGATATCGTTGGGCGAAAGTTTCACGTTGGCCACCAGCCGGTCGCGCGATGGCAGTAGTTCCATGACCGTATCGCCGGGCTTGACGACAGCGCCGTTGTTGAACACCCTCATGCCAAGGACCGTGCCGTCCTCGGGCGCCACCACATCGCGACGCACGGCGACATCCTGCGCGGCGCGCAATTTGTCGTCCACCTCGTTCAGCCTGATACGGGCCTCCCATATGTCGTTCGGACATCTTGTAGCCGCTGGTCTTGAATCTGCTTCATGGATGAACGAGATTCCGCGATCGTTGCCCGCGCGCGTTGGATCTGTCCGCTCAGGTCACCCAGTGTCCCTTCCAATCCGGCTTGGTTTCGCTGCAAGGCCAGCACGACGGACAGCGTCGCCAAGCCCTTTGTCAACAACCCCTGCTTGATCTCGGCCTCGTGCCGTATCAGTTCGAGCTGTTGCCGGGTGGCTCGCTGCTGCTGTTCTGCCGATTCAATCACGCCAAGTTGCTGATCGACCCGGTCTCGCAGCACGGCGACCTGGCTTTTCAAGCTGACCGTACGCGCTTCGAACAGCGCGCGCTGCCCGCTGACCACATCGGCGGCGCGCAGGGCGTCGAAGCCTTGCCCGCTCGCCGCTGCCAGCAGATCGTCAGGAAAGCTTATATCGCTCCTTCCGGCTGTCTCCGCATCCAGTCTGGCCAATTTTGCAAGCAATGCCCAGCGCTCGGCTCGCGCCGTCTCGGCCGTCGCGCTCGCCTGCACGTCGTTCAGTCGCATCAACACCTGACCGGCAAGCACATGATCGCCCTCGCGCACGAGCAGTTCCTGAACCGATCCCCCTTCCTGGTTCGCAATGACGCGACGCTGCCCCTCGACCTCGATCAAACCATTCGCGATCGCCGCTTCCGCCAGCGGAGCGGAGACGGACCAGACGCTGAAGCCGCCGATGAAGACCGCCATGGCCATCAATCCGAGCAGGATCACGCCGCGTGTTGACGGATGAGGCGCCTCCATCAATGGTGGCGCAGGCGACGCGATCGATCGGCCGTGGCTGTCAGCGACGACGGCTCGCCCGGATGGAGAGGTGAGAGCGCGGGTCATGATGCAACACGGTTCCGTTCGCGTCGGGCGGGTACGGCGGCTCTGGCGATGCGGGGTTCGGTGAATGTTGGGCGGGCGTCGGGTGCCGGGGCAACGACGCGGTTCAGGATCTCGGCCCGCGGCCCAAACATTTCTGCCGCTCCATCCCGCATCAGCAAGACCAGATCGACATGCTGCACCAAGCGCGGACGGTGCGAGACCAGGACCACCGTGGTGCCGCGCGCCTTGAGCTTCCGTAATGTGTCGGCCAGATTGGCCTCGGAATCGCCGTCGAGATTGCTGTTGGGTTCATCCAACACCACGAATTTCGGACTACGGAACAGTGCGCGCGCCAAGCCGATCAGCTGCCGTTGCCCGCCGGACAGATACTGCCCGTTCTCGCCGATCTCGGTGTCGTAGCCGCAGGGAAGCCGCAAGATCATGTCGTGGCAGCCCGCAAGCTGCGCGGCCTGGTAAACCTGCTCGGGCGTCGCCTCTCCCATCCGTGCGATGTTGCGGAATACCGAACCCTCGAACAGCTCGACGGATTGCGGCAGATAGCCGACGTAGCGGCCGAAATCCTCACGCATCCAGCGATGGACGTCGGCGCCATCGAGGCGCACGGTGCCGGCGCTTGGCGCAAGCGTGCCGATCAGCATCTTGATCAGCGTGGTCTTGCCGGCTGCCGAGGGGCCGATGACGGCAAGACTGTCACCTGGGGACAGCGCGAACTGCACGCCTTTGACGATCGGGGACGTCGAACCCGGCAAGCCGTACGTGACACGCTCCACCGACAGGCGGCCGACCGGGGCCGGCAATGGCCGTCCGGGCGGACGAAGACGAGGCTGGCGAAGAAAATGCTCCAAGCGAAAGAAAGCTTGCCGGGCCTGGACAAGCTGCTTCCAGCCGCCGATCAGCATTTCCACCGGCGCAAGCGCCCGGCCCATGATGATCGAGCCGGCAACGGCCACGCCCGATGTCAGCTCATGCTGCAGCACCAGATAGCCGCCCGCGCCAAGTACGGCGATCTGCACCGAGAGGCGCGCGAACTTGGCCATTGCCAGCAGAACGGAGGCTCGCTGCGCCGCGCGCCGCTGCGGCGGCAGCACTTCGGCCACTGCCTCCTGCCAGCGGCGCATCACCGCCGGCAACATGCCCATGCTGTCAATCACTTCAGCATTGCGCGCGCTGCTCTCGGCGCGACGTTGCGAATTGGCCGCCGCAACATTTGCCTCCTTCATCAGTCGCGACGTGGTCAGCTCATTCAGCAAGGTGAGAATAAAAAGGAGGATCGCTCCTGCCGTCGCGATGCAACCCAGCACCGGATGCAGGACGAAGATCACGGCGAGAAAAATCAGCACCCAGGGAAGATCGTAGAGGGCAAGCAAAGCAGGCGAGCCGAGATAGCCGCGGCAAATGGCGAGATCGCGTAGTGCCTCCATGCGATAGGAATGACCGGCGAGCACGCTCTCCATCGCTCTCGCAAAGCCCTCCGGCGCGGCCTTCTGCTCGACCCAGGTTGCAACGCGCTGCAGGGTCTGATTGCGCGAGATTTCCAGAATAGCCAGCAACAGGATGGACACGCCCGCAATCAGCGACAGATAGAGAAGCGTATCGACATTGTGCGTCGTCAGCACGCGGTCGAAAATCTGCATCATGTAGATCGGGATGGTGAGCTGCAGCAGATTGACCACGCCGCTGAACAGGCCCACCGCCAGCAGCTGAATCTTGCAACAGCCGATGGCGCGGCTGAGGATTGTCTCGCTTTTCTCATGTGGATCGACCACCGCAAGCTTCGACATCGGCTTCATATGCGGCGCCCCAATTTTCCAATTCTGATGTCTTCGTTGTGACATTCGAGTCTCGGCGCTCCTGCCGTATCTGACAGGCACGTCGCGACTTCAAAACCCATCCAATACGGTCGCCCTCCCCAAACAGGAGGGCGACCGTATTTGGCAGAAGCGCCGTTAGGTCGCTTCGAGGACAGGCAATCCCGATCGGACTTAGCTCAGGACAAAGTCGTGGTGAGAGAGGTCCGCGGCATGGACGCCCTGGAATGTCACGTCCCCAGCGGCGCCGAGGTCTAGAACGGCGCCGTTGGCGGTGTCATGCACGTGCGCAAGCGCATCAAAATTGGGGCCGAAGCCCGACAAATTGATCACGTCGTTGTTCACGTCGAAGTCCGTGATGACGTCGTGCCCGGCTTGCGACATCTGGAAGGTGAAGGTATCGGCACCGCCGTTGCCGGTCATAGTGTCGTTGCCCACACCGCCATCGATGCGGTCCGCGCCGCTGCCTCCGATGATGATGTCGTTGCCTTCGTCGCCGAAGAGCTTGTCAGACACCGTACTGCTGCCTGGACTGGCCGCCTGGATGAAGTCGTTGCCGGCATCGCCGTGAATCTCAGCGGCGGCCTCCCCGCCCAGCGGCGGATTGAAGGCGAGTTCACCGGTGATCCTATCGTTACCGGCTCCCCCATGAACCACGTCACCGAACGTTTCGGTCCACTGTACGATATCGTCGCCGTCACCCGCATCGGCGAAGCCGTGCTCACCCATATGATCGATCACGTCGTTGCCAAGGCCGCCGAATATCTGATCATGGCTGCCGCCGCCGCTGATATGATCGTCGCCATCACCGCCATCAAGGATGTCGGTGCCGCCATTTCCAGTGATGGTGTCGTTTCCGGTGCCGCCTTCGATATGGTCGCTGCCGTCACCGCCGGTCAGGGTGTCGTCGCCGGCATCACCGAAGATCTTGTCGCCCGCCGTGGCGTGCGCCGCGTCCGTCGTAAACGCGGAGATTATGTCGTTACCGTCGCCGCCATGGCTTTCATCGGACGCGGTATCGGAACCGGTGATCCGGTCATCGCCTCCGTCGCCGAAGACGGTGTCTCCGACCGCATCATTCCAGGAGATGACGTCATCGCCGGCGCCGGCATGAACGACATCGTGTCCCATCATCTGGTCGATCGTGTCGTTGCCGTCGCCACCGTAAACCAGGTCGTTGCCGGCCCCGGTGTTGATGTGGTCATTTCCCGACCCGCCATCGAGGTAGTCGTTGCCGCCTCCACCATTGATGGTGTCGCTTCCGGTACCGCCTTCGATGTGGTCCGCGGCATCGCCGCCGATCAACGTGTCATCGCCGCCGTCGCCGAACATCCGGTCGCCCGCCGTCGCATGTGCGGCATCCGTGGTGAAGGCCTGAATGAAATCGTCACCGTCGCCGCCGTGACTTTCATCGGACGCCGTGTCGGAACCGATGATCCTGTCGTTGCCGCCGTCGCCATAGACGGTGTCACCGACGGCATCATTCCAGGAGATCGTGTCGTTCCCGTCGCCGGCGTGGACGACGTCATGGCCCGCCATCTGGTCGATGGTGTCGTTGCCATCGCCGCCAAACACCGTATCGTTGCCGGCACCGGTGCTGATGTGATCATCGCCGTCGCCGCCATCGAGGTAGTCGTTGCCGCCTCCACCGTTGATGGTATCGTTTCCGGTGCCACCCTCGATGTGGTCGTTGCCGTCGCCGCCGATCAGGGTGTCATTGCCGGCATCACCGAAGATCTTGTCGCCTGCGGTGGCGTGCGCGGCGTCAGTCGTGAAGGCCTGGATGAAGTCGTTGCCGTCGCCGCCATGGCTCTCGTCGGCCGCGGTGTCGGAACCGATGATCCGGTCGTTGCCCTCATCGCCGAAGACAACATCACCGACCTTGTCGTTCCACGAGATCAGATCGTCGCCCGCACCTGCGTGGACGACGTCATGACCGGCCATCTGATCGATCGTATCGATGCCGTCACCGGCGAACACGACATCGTTGCCCGCTCCGGTGCTGATGTGGTCGTTTCCCGATCCGCCTTCGAGAAGATCGTTGCCGTTGCCGCCGGTGATGACGTCGTTGCCCGCGCCGCCGAGGACATGATCGTCACCATCACCGCCGTTGAGCGTATCATCACCGTCATCGCCTGACAGCGTATCGTTGCCGCCGTTGCCGTCAATCGTATCGTTGCCCGCAAGGCCGAAGATATGATCCGGCCCATCGGTGCCGGTCAGGATATCGTCGCCGTTGGTTCCCGTGAGATTGGACATGAGGCATTCTCCCTTTCAGATGTGGGCCTCAGCTTCACATGCGGGGCCTCGGCGAGTTGCAGGTTGACAAAGAATCCTGCGGGCCCTGAACCGACGCCCTCACGCGTTCGTATGCTTTCTTTTCGGAGAGTTCAGGGCGATATGGCTGCATCTGTAATGCGAGGAGCGGATCGCTGTAACCAAACTGTAACGTCGCCCTCAGCGCAGCATCGAGGATCACTGAAGCCGTACCGCTCCACTCGATCAGAGCTGCAGCAGCGGTCCGCCAAGGACGCCGCAAGATTCGTACAGCCGTCGTACCGCCCTCTCCGAGCTTGGCCGGAGCCTCCGTTGCCGTAACCGGCATACGATTCCAACTTGGCTGACATTCCCGACGGCGGCTTGAAGCCTTAGGCATACTCAAGAGCAAGCGATACTATTGGGCATAACCGATGAAGTCGCTGATCATCAGTTGCTTGTCTTGTATTAATCCCGGAATGGCACCCACTGCATTTCCTTCTCTCGGGATGTCGGCTTCTTCTCAGCCTTTCGCTGTCGGGGCGGTCGACAACGCTTCTCGGATCTGGTCCGCGACCGATGTCGTCAGGCTTGCTCGCGCAAGCCCAAGTGGAATGGTTCGCTCAGTCAAGGAGCGATACAATTCACCGGCGTTAGGGCTGAAGAGGTCCATCGCGGCTACGTGCCGTCGCACCGTGCCGACATCGCCTCTCGCGACGCAGCCGCCCATTCCCTTGGCTAGGCTGCTGCTGGTGACTGCCGAGGTGGTTCCGGCGAGAAGCGGCAGGAGGGCGTTCAAGGCGTCACGTTCGCTGGCGCCGAAGGACTTCCAGATCGACACGGCCTCCGAAAGCAGCGCGATGAAGAAAGGACCGACGTAATAGACCGAGGCATGGTAGATCGCGCGTTGTCCTCGGGGTACCTCCACGGTGGTGCAGCCGATGTCGCCGGCCAGCCGCTTGAGCGTCTCGAGGAATGCGGGTTCGGCGGCCTCCACGCCGACCGTCACGCCCGGCAAGCCCCGCAGAGCGACGGCCGGATCGGTAAACATCTGCAGGGGGTGGAAGCCACCTATCGTCGCGCCATCCGATTTCGCCTTCGCCAACGCTTCGATGTCGGTCGCGCCGCTGCAGTGGACGACCTTATGATGCGACTGCCAGGCAATGCCGTCGGCGACGCGCGCGATGGCATCGTCCGATACGGTCAGCCAGACGAAGTCGCACGCGTCCGCCACGTCCTGCGCGCTCGCGAGCGCACGCAGCCCCTCGACTTCCTGCCGCATTTGGAGCGCGCCCTCGCCGCCTCGGCTCCAGGCGGCGGCCACCTGATACCCCGCCCGACTGAAGGCTTGTGCGAGCGTGCGTCCGACGCTGCCGCACCCGATGAATCCGAATTTTGCGCTGGGCATCCCGATCAGCTCCGGAACGAGGCATCGAGCCGGTCGAGTTTGCGCAGCAGGGCCGCCCATTCGAGCAAACCGTATCCGCCCGAATTCCGCCTCGCGCCTTCGTTGAGCGTGGGGTTCGTGTCCGCTTCATTGAGCAGCGTGATCTCGCTGCCGGAGAAGCACGTCACCGTGTTCTCGATCGCGGCGGGAGACGGCTGATGGACCGGCCGGTTGCAGGCCAGAAGATCGACCTGGATCCGGCAAGCGTTCTCGAGCCAATAGATGGCGTTGAAGGCCTGCGGGATCGTCCGGCCACAGGCGAGCAGCCCATGGTTGCGCAGCAGGAGCACGTCGTGTTCGCCCAGATCGCGGACGACGCGATCGCACTCCTCGCCGCTGATCGCCGGCCCTTCGAATTCGTGGTAGCCGACCCGACCGTGGAAGCGCATCGCGGTCTGGGACAACGGGAGCAAGCCTTCGCTCAGACCGCTGACGGCGGTGCCGGCGCGGGTGTGCGTGTGGATGATGCAGTGAAGGTCCGGTCGCGCCCTGTGGATGGGAGCGTGCAGATAGAAGCCGGCGACGTTGACGTTGTAGCCGTGATCGGGTTGCAGGAGCGTGTTGCCGTCGACGTCGATCTTGACGAGGTTCGACGCCGTGATCTCTTCGTACAGCATCCCGTACGGGTTGATGAGATAGCTTGCTTCCTCGCCCGGAACGCGTGCACTGATGTGGTTGTAGATCAGGTCCGTCATTCCAAAGACGGCCATCAATCGGTAGCAGGCGGCGAGATCGATCCGGGTCTGCCACTCATCGAGCGAGACCGCCGACTTGATGTCGGCGAGGGAAAGCACCTTCATGTTGCCCATCTGTGTTGTCCTTTCCAAGTGAACCGACGCGTTACCGCGTCCATTGATCGGGCGAAGCAGTCGGCCGATGGCCGCGGCAGCCCCCGTCGGCCCTCGCTCTTCGGCCGCTCAGGACTTCTTCAGAGAGACGGCTTCCACCGCACCGGTCGCGGGACGCTCTCGCGCGAGCAGGCGGTTGTCCGGCTTCGCGACCGCGGCGAGGCATAGATCCGCGATGGAATCCGCGAACTCTTCGGTCTGCATCGGGACGCCGCTGGCTCCGGGCGCGAGAACGCTGATCAGACCTTCCATGAAGGCTCCGACGAGGCAGGTTGCGGCGACCCTGACGTCGACCTTGCGGAATTCGCCGGCGGCGAGGCCTTCCTTGATAATGGTCTCGAAGACGCGCGCGACGGCAAGTCGATACTTCAGTCGCGTGCTTTCCACTTCCGGATCGATCGGCTCGAAGATAAGGCCGTAGGCGAGGCGCTTGCCGCGCACGGCTCGCAGCACGAAAGTGCGGACCGCGTCCCTCACCTTCTGCGACGGCTCTCCTTCCGCGACGGCGATCCCCGATAGAACGTCGACCTCGCGCTGCGAAACCGTGCTGACGATGGTGGCGCAGAGATCCGCACGTGACGGGAAGTATCGATAGATCGTTCCGACCGCGACGTCGGCTGCGGCCGCGACCGCGTTCATTTGAAGCTCCTGGAATCCGCCATCCATCACGACGCCGCGCGCGGCCCGCAGGATATGCGTCTTCTTGTCGAGGGAACGGACCTGTCTAGTCGCCATCTCGTCACCAAAGGTGAACTCGAATTCATTTTCATATTGATTCGGAAATCAATCGGTGTCAAGAGATGATGTAATTCGGCGTGAAAATCAGCGTTTTTGAGCCGACCTGAAACTGAACAATCGCTTCAGTTTGGTGGACTTTCCGACCCTGTCTGAGGGTTGGTTCGGTTTCGAGAATGCTCGCCAACGCAGCGAGCCACGAACCTAGGAACGAATTGGAGGCGTCCCATGACCCAAGCACTCGAAGCTCCCGCCAGCCGTTACGGCACCCACAAGGTCCTAAACCAGGCCAAGCCCGCCGCCGGCTTCAACGCCTTTACCGGCGACGCCGTGCTGCGCGCCGCGATCGAGCGCGAGGCTCCTTGGGCCACGGACCGCTGCGAGGCCCTCGGCGCGATCGCGGGCGACAAGGATGTGCAGGAGCTCTCCCGCCTCGCCAACCGCCACTTGCCCGAACTGAAGACCCACGATCGGTTCGGCAACCGCATCGACTGGGTCGACTTCCATCCGAGCTGGCACGAACTGATGTCGCTGGCGTGGAAGCATGAAGTACCGAACCTCGCCTGGCGCACCAACCAGAAGAACGGCCACTACGCCCGCGCCGTGCTGTCCTACGTCTGGAATCAGGTCGAACAAGGCACCGCCTGTCCGACCGGCATGGCCTACGCTTCGTACGCGGGCTTCGAGGCCGAGCCCGCGCTGGCGATCTGGGCGGAGAAGGTCAAGGGGACCGAATACGAATTCAGCCGCCGCGAGGTGAGCGAGAAGCCTTCGGTCGTAATCGGCTACGCCATGACCGAAAAGCAAGGCGGCTCTGATCTCCGCGAGACACAGACGACCGCTCGCTTCTCCCACTCCGAGGATTATCACGGCAAGACGGCGCACTGGTACGAACTGACCGGCCACAAGTGGTTCTGCTCGGTGCCGCAAAGCGACGGCTTCTTCACGCTCGCCAAGGTCAATGGCGGCGTGACCTGCTTCTTCCTGCCGCGTACGCTGCCCGACGGCAGCTACAACAACTTCTTTGTCCAGCGTCTGAAGGACAAGGCCGGCAACAAGAGCAACGCTTCCAGCGAAGTCGAGTACGCCGGCACCATGGCGATCCGCGTCGGCGAGGAAGGCCACGGTATCCGCGAGATACTTTCGCACGCGCACCTGACCCGCTTGGACTTCGCGATTGGCTCCGCCGGTCTGATGCGTCAGTCGCTGACGCTGGCCCTGCAGCACACCACCACCCGTAGGGCGTTCGGCACCTCCATCGCGGACCGACCGATGATGACCAACGTGCTGGCCGACATGGCCGTCGAGGTCGAAGCTGCCACGCTTCTGGCGCTGCGCGTCGCAAAGGCGACAGACCAGATGAAGGCCTCCGAACACGAACGGCTGCTCGCCCGCGTAGCCACGCCAGCGGCCAAACTCTTCAATTGCTCGCGCGCCCCGTCCATCGCCTACGAAGCGCTCCAGTGTCATGGTGGGAACGGCTTCATCGAAGAAAATCCGATGGCGCGTCTCTACCGCGAAGCGCCGCTGAACAGCGTCTGGGAGGGCACGGCGAACATGATGTGCATGGATGTCCGTCGGGCGATGGCCAAGGACCCGCGCACGATCCAGGCACTCTTCGACGAGACCCGTCCCCTGCTCGGTCAGGACGCCCGCTTCGACGCGCTGGTCCTTCACACCGAAACACTGGTTCGCGAAGTCGTTGAGGACGAGTTCGTCGCCCGTCCGATGACCGAAGCGGTCGCACGCGTCCTGCAGGGTGCAGAGCTCCTGCGTCACAGCACGCAGGACGTCGTCGACCTCTTCCTCGCCACCCGCGCACCGAACGCATCGGGATCATGGGGTTCGCACTACGGGACGCTGGCGTTCAGTGTCGACCAGGCGAAGGCGCAGAAAGTCATGCGCCGCGCCGTGGTCGTCGAATGAATTGAGGAACGTGTGTACGCAACGAGTTTGATCGTCATAGTCGCTTCGCACCGGCCGCATGGTCTCAGTGGACAAGTCCATCGTCGCTACTCGCCGGCACGACCCGTTTGCGTTCGTCCGCCGTCAGTCGTTGCAGCGCGCCTGAGCTAAGATTACCCGCGCCAACGATCTGCACCGCACTATCGGGATTCTGTGAGCGCTGCTCGCGCTTGCGAGGACGTTCTTCCTCGCCATCGCCGCCGCCGAATCCGAGGAACTCGACGATAATGACGGAGGATGGTTCGTTGGCCCGCTGTTGCGGGGGCGCCGCCTGCTGGGCCGCGGCCCCGGCCGTGTTTCCGGCCTCCGCCAGTCCACCGATATTCGGCGCCTCGATCACCGGCACGCCCTTGGACAGGCCGCCGACTTCAATATTGGCGGCGTTCAGGACATGCAGCGCCGCGAGATTGAGATTGCCCGCAACCCGGATGCCCGCATCCCCTGCATTCACCGTGCCTTCGGGCGCAACGAGGTCGACATCGCCCTGAACCACGCCAGCAAAACCGATGATGGTGCCGATGCCACTACCGGAAATATCCGCCCGCTCTTGGACACGGGTAACCGCATCAACGCTAGTGGCAACCTCCGGCGCCGAAGGAACGCGGGCCGTCTTTGCGCCGCGACCGGCATCGATATCGCCAAGTGTAGCCCATAGCGTCTCGTCTCCACCGCCAAACGTCAGGACACGCGACCGATTCACCGTGACGCTTTTCTTCACGAAGACACTGATATCGCCCGGCCCGAGCGCAACGAGGCCTTGCCCGTCCCCGATGGCTGCGCCCAGTGCTGCAACCTGCAATCCACCGCCGGGAGCCAGCACCTCGATGCCGCCGCCGGCCATGGTGCGCAATGTCAGCGACTGGCCGAGCACATCGCCCTTCCAGCCCTCGCCCGGGAACAAGGCCGCGATCGCTGCGTAGCCGCGGTTATATCCGCCATTGAGCGGCCGGCCCTTGCTGTCGGGCGTCAATTGATCGCGGCCGGCCTCACGCAGCTCCTGCATATAGACGCGATTGACGAAGGCATGGCGAACCAGTTCCGGCAGGCTTTGGAAGCGCGCCCATGCCTCGAGCGGCGACAGGGTCTCGCCGGTCTTCTCTTCGATGAAAGAAACGAGGCCAAATCTGAGCAGCTTGTGCTGGCCGTCGCGCTCCTCGCTCCGATCGGTGAGATAGAACGGCACCAACGTGCCGTCCGGCAATGTTGTCGTCAAATAGGCCGGCATGGCCGCGACACGCGAGGGATCGAGATAAGCGGCGATGAAAGCATCGTACGATGGCCGCTTGTCCTGCAGGCCTGCCATCACAGAGATCGAGGCGCCCTGCTCCGGTAGCCCTCTGATGTCGGTGCCGACGATCGGCCGGTTATTGCCGTCGAAACTGCGATTGCCGGTCGTGGTAATGGACAGAGCCTGTCCGTAGACATCGCGACCCGTGCTCAGCGTGACTGATCCCGGTCCTTGAACCTGCACGGTGCCGCCGATGATGTCGTTGCCGGCCTCCAGAAGCGAGACGTCAGTTCCACGCACATTTCGCAGTTGATAGTTGATGTCGCGAATATCCGTGCCGGCACGGAACCATGTCTGCTCCGCGGTCATGACCTGCGTCGAGAGTGGATCGCCGTCGTTCCGCAGGAGCACGTTGGAGATGGTCCCACGACGGGCGTAGATGCGGCTCGGCTCATAGTCCTCGGCGTTGGGCAGCACCGCGGGTTGCGAATGGTTTGCAGGAAGAGACCGTGATCTCCGTGAGTGACCCGTTCGGCAGAAATGGCATTCTGCAGCATGAAGTGGAAGCTGCTTCCGCTTTGCCGCGGATCCTGGAATATGTCGTCGAAAGGCGAGCCCGCGAAAGTGATTACGAGACCGTTGATGCCGTCCACAGGCAGGAACGGAGACGGCATCATCTCCGGAATGGCGCGCGTTTGGGTAATCGAGCCCAGGACGATGTCCCGGTCGGCGAGCAACTGCAGCTCCGGACGCGTGCCCGGCGCGGTGTAGAGCCTCCCGAAGTTGACGATGTCGCCATTCAGCGCGAGCACGTTGGTGATCGCAGGATAGAGATTCGTGGCGAAGAGACCGATCGTACCGTAGTCGGAATCTCCATCGAAAACGTAGCTGAGGTTCAAGTCCTTCGACAGGTATTGACCTTGATTGACGAGTCGAACGTCGCCGCCGATCGATACCAGATTGAGAGCGGTGCGGTTTGTATAGCCGCTCATGATCGCGCTCCGACGAGCGATACCGCCCAATAACAGAGGGTCACCGCTCAGCATCAGCGGATCGAGCACGGTTTGGACGATCAAATCGCCGGCCGTGCGCACACTCAATTCGGCGTCGCCGAGAGCGAAGACAGGGGCGATGTTGTAGATTCCGGCGACGCGTCCGCTGATCGTTACGGATCGCCCGGTCGTAGTCTCTCCCGCGGTGACCGTGCCTGTGCCACGGCCGACATAGTAGTAGCCAGCGCGGAGCGCGCCTTCGACGTCGACAGTCAGTGCACCGCCATTGCGCATTTCCAACGATTTGGCCTCGCCGCTCGTGCGACCGCCGCGTACCCGACCGTTGGTCGGGAGAGCCACGAGAATATTGTCGAGATCGCCTCCGGCGAAGACCGAGACATTGCCGCCGCCGAGCGCGCCAACGCCTTGCGCAAAGTTTGCGTAGTCAATCCACCAGGAGCTCTGCTCGCCCGGACGGAAGACATAGTCTTGATCCGTGCCGCCGACGTGCTTGAGCCATTCAACGAAGAGCTGGTTGTCCTTCGGGTTGGCCGGAAGCGCCGACGAAATGCTGCCTCCCGCGGCGATCGTAAGGTGTCCACCCTCGATTCCGTAGGTCGCCGCTGAGGGCGCAGTGAAGTTGTCCCAGGTCGTCGTATCTTTGCGCCCCGCAGTGTAGACGACCGATTGATAGTGAGCGAGGTCGAGGTTGCGCCCGGCGCGGAGATCGATATCGCCGGTGCCGGTGCGCACCAGTATGCCACTGCTGCTGTTACCTACCGTGATCGTGCCAGAATTGCTGCCGAGACCGGCGAGCGGCATCGTGGTGATCGCCGACGCCGAGCCGAGATCGGCCCCTGCGACGAGGCGAAGATTCCAGGATGCGGCATCCTGCAACACCCCGGACCGGTCGGCCCGATCGAAGCCGTCACTGAGGTTGCCGTTGATGATCAGATTGCCGGCAGCGCGGAGCGTCAACGTGCCCTCACGCTGTGAAGCTCCAAAGTCGGCGAACAGGTTCCAGTCCTGGTCGATCAACAGGTCGCCGGTGCCGCGAATCTCGATCCCGGACATGAGCTCGATGCCGCGTGAGCTGAGCCCCAAGGCAGCCGCGATAGCACCAGCATGGGTACCGAACGTGTGGGCATCGTCAACCGCCTGGACCTGAACCGCGCTGGTGGTGCCGCTGGTGTAGACACTCACGCCCTCGAGCACCGCCGAGCGAGCGCCGATGATATGGGCCGCCAAAGCATCGACCGCGATGCCATCGTGGCCTGCGTTCTGCAGCGCGCGGAAGCGCACCCGGCCGGCCTCGCCGCCCGCGACATCGATCGCGCCGCCGCGGACATCGAGCCTTCCGCCCGCCGCCTCGAGCGTTACTCGGCCAGAGCCAAGTGTGGCGTCGGTCGCACCGGCAAGAAGATGGGCAGAGCTCTCCATCACCAGGCCATTGCCACCCGAGATCAAGATATTGCCGCCGTAAGTCGCGCGCGCATCAACGCTACCGGCGATCGTCACCCGTCCCTGGTCGGCCGCGAGTTGGAAGTCTTCGACCTTGGTCATGCCGGAAACGACGACATCGCCGGATCGAATGCGAAATTGGCGCGAGCGGGTGAAGCCCGCCGCGTTAAGGCGGTCGGCGAAAGCCGCGAAATCCGGCAACTCGGCGATGTCGAGCACGAACGTGCCGCCCTTGCCGTTCGCTCCGGCCTGCGCCGCGACCGCGCCATCGAGCACAACCGTGCCGCCACCAGATGCCGTCGCCGCAAGACTGCCGGCATTGCCACCGCCAGCGTGCGCAGCCAGATTCAAGATCGCGCCAGAGCCAACGACAACATTGCCGCCGTCGACGGCGGTCAGGCTGATGCGTCCGGCATCGCCATAGGCGCTGACGTCGAAGAATTGCTTGGCGAAGCCGCCGACATCGATCACCGCGCCGTCGGACAACGTCACGCCACCTGCGCCCGCCGTTATTTCGACGGCGCCGCCGAGCGCGGCAATGCGGGTCGCGACCTCAATCGTCTGACCACGGAGCGTAAGCCGGGTGCCGAGGCTCTCCTCGAGACTCGTCGATGCCGTGCCGGCTCCCGCGAGCCGTAGCATGCCGCCCGTGATCAACGACTGCGCAGCGCCGCTGCGCCCGGTCAGCAAGGGGGTGTCGATCGTCAGCGCTGCCATGCCGGTGTCGATCCCGCCATTGCCCTGCCCTGTGATCTGGCGACGTCCCGCCATCACGACATGATCGAAACCGGAGATCGTTTTCGTTCCGGCCCCGAGAATGAGCTGGTCCGCGGCCAGCGTCAGCGTGCCCGATCCAGTGCCCGCAGTCGCCGTTCCTCCACCGCTGTTGATGAGCGCGATCGAGCCGCCGGACACCTCGATGTCCTTGGCGCCATATCCTACGAGGCCGGCGCCATCGAAGGTCACCGAGGCAAGTCCGGCGCCGCTCAGGTTGAACGAGGAATAGAAATCGAGCGTCGTATAACTGCGGAGCGTCAGGCTCTCGGCGCGATTCAGTTGCTTTAAGGATTCGAGAGACAGAACGAGGCCGTTGGTGCCACCGCCGAAGCCGATCCGGCCCGACGCGACGGACAGCGAGGCCGCCGACAGCAGCGCGCTTCCAGCAAGCTCCGTCGTCTGCGTCGCATCGATCAGGAGCGCACCGTCAGCCGTAAGGCGAACGCCTTCGCCGACCCGCACCGTGCCACCGATCGTCGTGTCCACGTTCTCGCGGATCACCTGGACGGCATCACCGTTCGACACGCGGATCAGCGCGCCATAGTCCTTGGAGGGCGCCACCATGACGTCGTCGGCCGGGTTGCCGTCGTCCCAACCGTCGGGATCCTCGTAACGCGCCGCCACCTGCGGCTTCATGATGAGATTGCCGGCGCCGCGCGTCGCCGTCCCCTCCGCCCTGATCACGCTGCCGACGCCGATGTCGACGAGCCCGCTCGCCGCAAGGATAATCTCCGGCCCGATGAGCGCGGAACCGGAGTCGTTCCGGACCAGGATATCGCTCGCGGTCACGTCGAGACGCAAGCCGAGGGGATCTCCTGTGCGCATGCCGCCGACCAACAGACTCCCAGCGCCGAACCTGGACAGGCTCGCGGAATCGATGACCAGGTAACCATTGGCGCGCAGATCCGAGCCGTCTACGCCTGCGCCAACGATCGCAATCTTGGTTCCGGCGATGTCGATAAGAGAACCGCGGCCCCCTTCCGGCGTCTGCGCTTGCAGGCTGCCGTCGAGGATCAGTTGCTGCGTCGCCTTGAACACGACGGCGCCGCCATCCAGCGGCAGCCGCGGCGTCATCACATTGAGCCCGGTCAAGCGATATTGTGTGAGCTTGAATGCATCGGAGACAAAGAAGGTGTTGGCGAAGGCCTCGTTGTACTCGGTGTACTGGCGCAACTGCGTGCCCGTCATCACCCGCCAGACTGACGAGAGCTGATCCTCGCTGCCTAGCAACGCATCGCCGCGCCGACCGCTCATCATGACCGATCCGTCGGCAAGGCTCACAGGCCTCGCCAGCGGCGTGGTCGTCGCCGTGGAGACAAGCGAGAGGAGATAAGCGCCGGGCAACGCCGCGTAGCTCGCCGGCAGCAGCGTGTACCAGCCGGCAGCAAGACCGTTGCCACCGGCGAGCCAGACCCGCTCGCCAACCGCACCGCGCGGCGACGCGCCATTGAAGCCGGGGACCACCGCGTAGCTGTTGGCCGACGCCAGGATGTCGTGCGAACCGCCGGGCCCAGGCACGAACTCGCGCGCGTAGAGGTCGCCGCCGCCGCGGATATCGATGACCGACCCCGCCCGGCTCTCGACAACCGGGGCTTCAAGCGAAATCCGCTTCTCGGGAGGCGAGGTCAGCACCCCGTCAGCGCCCACCGCACCTGGCTTGGTCGGATCGAGCCAGTTCTCTCCGTTGGACAGACTTCCATATGGCACGGTGAGCCCAGCACCCGACACCGATGTCACACTGCCGGCACCGAGGATCAGACGCTCGCTTGCTTTTAGCGTTATCTGCCCGAACGGCGCTCGAAGCACACCGTTCTGTTCGATGACAGGCGCCGCCAGAGTCAAACTGCCGCCGGCCGACAACGGCGGAGCGACCACGTCCTTCCGCTCGACCGTTATCCGATCGGACGCTTTGATTGTCGCCTTGGTGCCCGTCGCCGGATAGACCTGCCCGGCTCTCAAAACCAACGCTCCATCGACATCGAGAACAGAGAGCGGCGGGATGTTGGCGTCGAACGGTGCATTGAGCCGCAACTCGGATGTATCGAAGACCGTTTCCGCGAAGCCGCGGATATTCATCTCACTGTTCACGTCGATCACGGATGCGACCAGTGTGAGCCCGCCTTCGCGCCTGGTGCTGGACTGTCCGGTTCCAGTCAATGACATGTATGGCGCGATCAGGCTGGAGCGGCCGCCGTTGAGATTGACGAGCGGTGCCGAAATCTGAAGAGAACGATCCGCTTTGACGACCGCATTGTCGAGCTTGATGCTTGCTGCCGTCGTCAGCGACACGTCGGCGAAAGAGCCCGACGCCAGCACACCCGGTCGAACGTAAGCATTGCGAACCTGCACAGTGGACGGGAAAATCGCAAGCAAGTCCGTCCCGACCGTATCCCGGAGTTCTTGAATGGTCGCGTCGGTCCAGCCGTAATTTCTCGGATCAACACCGCTACTGCTTGCCGCCGGCGCGGAGGTGATGATGATGTTTCCACCGGTCCCGGCCTCGATCATTTCCTTTGAAATGAGCCATGAGCCCGATGCCGGAATCCCCAGATCGCGGGCAATTCGCGCAAGGTCGAACCCGATCACGTCGAGCGGGTTGTTGTCGCACGCACCGTTGGCCACATATCCCCAGCAGTCGGGATCGAGTTGTCCGAGCCCCGCATCGTTCTTGATCGCCTCGATCGGATTGAAGCCGCCCGAGACCTCCGCGTTTATCGAGATCTTGCCGTTAACCGCGCCAGGGCCGCCCGCCTTGGCGACGAGACGACCTGCAATCACACCCCATTGCAGCGTGAGCGAGATCGAACCGCCGTTGCTATCGATGCGGGAGTCGAGGTTGCTGTGCTGGAGGCCGCCATTCGGCACCGTGAGAATGCCCCTCGCACCCGAGACATCGATGAGTGAACCGGCATCGAGGTTCACCACGGCGCCGCTGATGCCCACTGAACCGCCAGCACGAACATCGACGACCGGAGGGAGATTGCCGTTCTTGACCAGCGTCGATACGCCACGCGCCAGCAATTCGGCGCCATCAGCGAGCATAACGTCGCCATTGTTCGCCGAAAGCTGGATCGTTCCTGCAGGAGCATCCAGCGTGCCTTTGACCACAACCTTGCCGCCGGTTTCGGAGGTCGCAAGAGAAATGGTGCCACCGATGTCAGTCCTGACGACGGCGCCAGCTCCGACTGTGACATTGGTTCCGCCTGCCAGATTGAGAGCGTTGGGCTTGCGTTCGACCCGCTCGTAGACAGGCAGGACGGCAAGCGTTCCGAGAGCCGCAATGGACGTCCCCGTTTCGGCAGCGAATGCCTTTTTGGTATCGATCACCAGGCTGGAGACGCGATGCTCGATGTTCGCCTCATCGGCAACCGTAATCGAGCCTTGCGTCGTGATCGCCAGCGAATGGAAGCCGCGATCACCTAAAAGAGAATCGTTCAGATGGAAGGCGGCGGCATTTGTGCTGGCGCCGCCCAATTCTACATCGGAGTTCGTAATGAGCTCCAGTTCGCCGCCCGAGCCCGCCGCATAGCCACGAAGATCGATATTCGACAGCATATCGGCATCGGCAATTCCTAGCCTGATACGTCCCGCGTCACCGGCCGTGATGCTGGGCTTGCTGCCACCGCTGAGCCTTGCCCCACCCGAAACGTCGATAACAGCGCCTTGCTTGAAGTCTCCGGCGACCTGAACCGTACCGCCATTGATCTTCCGGAAGAGCGGCGCTGCCGGGTTCAAGAGTTCATTGATCCACTGTCCGCTGACGTCGATGCGCGAATTTGCCCCGAAAGTGCTGTGCTGGCCGACAAACCAAATATCGCCGCCGGCGATACGGATCGTCCCGTCGACAGTGAACGTGGTCGGCAGGTTGTTCGGCACGTTGGAGATAACGTTCAGTTTGGCGCCGGGCAACAGTTCGAGCGCTTCGCCTTCACCGAGCGTGAAACCCTTGGCGACATAGAACTCGAAGGAACCCATGCCGGACTGGGCGAGCACGGCGGGGTCAAGGTAAGTGACTTTGTCGCGATGCGGATTGGCCGAATTCGGATCGTACCAGATGGTGCCGAGCGCGCTCGAGACGTTGAAATCATCAGCCAGGCGAACCGGATCGCTCGCAATGATGAGCTCGCCGGGTAGCCACAACCGGGCCGGATCGCTGTTGGCGCCAATCTTTAACGTACCAGCCTTCGCTGGATTACCGAGCGCCGCCTGGCGCTCGCCGACAACCACGCCGCCCCAATAGCTACCTTCGAGAACGAGTGCTTCGGCTGCAAAGAGTTGAATCTCACCGGCGTCACGCCCCTCGGTGTATCCCTTCTCGAATGTGCGCGCTGATTTGCCGAGCGGGTTGGTCCACGTTTCGCTGATGCCCCACCGGTCATGGCGACGGGTAAAGCCCCCCGCTACCGCTGTGTAGAGCTGGTCGGGAAAGGCGTCGCCAATATTGTAGACTCGTCCATCGGCGCCGAGCAGCGTGGTGGTCGTGTTCCAACCATCCGTATAGCGCACCGACCCACCCGAGACGTCGAGCAATGAGCCCTCGCGGGTAATGATCGAACCGCTGGATTTTATGACGATCGAGCCGGCCTTGGTGGAGAGCTCGGCGAGATCAGTCTTGCCCACGCCAACCCAGGATGAGACGTCGGCCAAAGGCGTGCCTACCCAACGGCCGGGCTGGCCGTCGATCCAATTGACCTCGGCCATGGGCCCGCTGGTGAAGGTACCCGACCGCCGTCGATCGACGATCACTTTGAGGCCGCGCAACCAGGAATCACGATAGAGCGGCGTATCGCGCAGCTCATTTATGTAGAGCTGGGCCTCGACGAAGTTACGGTCCATCGACACCGCAATGTCCTGCAGGCCCGCAACGCTCAAATAGGCATCTTCGCCGATGTAAACGCGGCTGCCGTCGCGAACGGTCGGCTCACCGGAGATCGGCTCTTCCCCCGAAAGCGGCGAGGTGCTTGCCACGATGCTGATCTTGCCCGCCGGAACGATCACGCTTGCGCCTGCCTTCACATCTATCAGATTTCCGCGCAACTCGACGCGGCCGGGCTGATAACGTGTCTTGAGTGATGTCTGCTCGATCTCTTCGACGTCGCTCAGGTCGGGTGTCGCCATGGTGACGCTGTTCTTGCCCAGGGTCAGACTTCCGGTCGACCAGTATTGCAGGGGCGAACCGCTGAACGAGCTGCCGTTCGCCATCATGCCTTGATCCCAGGCGAGCAGCCGGATCGAGCCATCACGGTTGTTCAGCTTTGTGGTCGCGAAAAGCCCGCCATCCTGTACGATCTCGCGACCCATGATCGTAATATTCCCACGGTCGCTTTGGACCACACCGTCATTGGCGACGCGGTAGCCGACCGAAGCCGCCCTCGCCGCCATTTCGGGGAAGACGATGTCGCGCAAATCCCGCGCGAAGACGTTGGCCGGAGCCAGCGGATCGGTCGCGGCCTGCATCGCATAATAGTCGAACAGCCAGCGCATCGGGGACGATACGGCGACGTCCAGACCGCGTACGCCCGTTTGACTGCTCAAGAGATAGATCTGCTCACCGGCAGCCATGATCACTTGACCATCCGGGGCCGAGATTTGGCCGGAATTGATCACTTTCGGCGCGAACAGCATGACCTTGCCGGCGCTCGCGGTCTCAATCCGAGCGCCGGCCTCAACACTCACGTTGCCCGGCGCCGCGCCGATCACCGCGCCCGGAACCTGACTGGGGTCGTTGACGGAGACCAATTGGTTCGGCTGTTGTTGCCCCAGATAACCGAACTGGGGCTTGTAGACGTACGTGTTGCCGCCGCTCGCGTCGGTACCGTAAAGCTGCTTGTTGATACCGGCCAGGAACTGCTCATTGGACAAGGCCAGCGAAGAAGCAACGAGCGCCCCCACATTCACCTGGCTCGCGCCGCCGAAGACGATGCCGTTCCGATTGATAATGTAGACTTGGCCTTCGGCCTTGATGGAGCCGAGGATTCTGCTCGGTGCCTCCGAAGGATCGAGAACGCGGTTGAGCGCGATCCAATCCGACGCATTTGAACCGCCTGCACGCTGGTCGAAATAGAGCTGGGTGCGGCCGCCGACGTTGAAGGTCTTCCACTCGAGGATGGCCTTCTGCTGCGATTGCTTGATCGTGACGTTGGCGTTGCCGCCACCGACGGCCTCGGTCGGGAGCTCCGCTCCCTGCCACAGGTTCGCCCTTGTGGCCACGCCCGGAGCCACCTGAAGACCGCCCGGCCGCAAGCCGTTGGGCACGATATTCGGCGTGGCGTCGAGCTGAACGCGCGCCGCATCGCGAGCAGCCTGCTGGCTTGCCTGCATGGCCTGCACCGCGAGTGTCGCGCGCTGCAAGGCACTCTGCGCGTCACGCGCCGCCTTCGAAGCCTCGAGCTGGGCCGCCTGAGCGGCCGCGACCGCAGCGGCCGTGGGAGACGATGGTTGTCCGCCAAGAGGCCGCGCCATTGCGCCCGGCACAGTCGCAATGAGAGCCAAAGCGCTGACCGTCGCAAACAACTTGGCACGACGTGTTGTGAACTGCGACTTGCGACTGCTCGACGCCATGATCATTCCTCGACGGTTCTTAATCGGTCGGGAACATGCCGTTCAGACGACGCCGCCCGGACATCCAACTGTCGGATGCACGCTGCAAACACGTCTTGAGCCTATCCCCTCAATGTCACCCGGTAAGACCGGCCGAGCAGCGCGTTACTGAACCGCGCCGGAGAAAAAAATTCGAATGAGAGGGAATGTTCTCGTCGCACACGCATTCGGCGTATTCTATGACACAACGACGACACCGCCGGGCAGTTGTGTAATGCGCGCGCCATAAACGTCCTGGATAAGCGCAATGAGATCGTCGATACGGTCGAGCGTAAGCCGAACTTCCACGCGGCGCCGGCCAAGCGCTTCGTTCATGAGCATGATGTGCCCTGGCCGATAGCGGTTGACCTCGCCGATCACTTCTGAAAGTGGGGTTTGACGAAACACCAACTGGCCTTCGCGCCAAGCCAGGACGGCTCCAACATCGGCCGCGACAACGGGCTCCAAAGCGCCTTGGGCATAGGCGATCTGCCGGCCTTCATACAGCGTGACTGAGTTTCCGGAGTAGTCGATCGCCACCGAGCCGCGTTCGCAGGTCACGGTCGCCCGCACACCTTCGCAGCGTACATTGAAATGCGCGTCGACAGCGCGGATGCGGCCGCCTGCTGCCATGATCGTCAGCGGCGCATCGAGCGACTTGCTTGTGACGATGGCCACCTCACCCGACACCAGTTCCAGCGACCCTTCGCTGGCCTCGTGTGGCATGTTGAGGCTCGTACGCGTGTTGAGATCGATCGAGGCGCCCGATTGCAGCGCAATCCGACGTCGCTCGCCTATTGCGGTCCGCAGGTCCGCCCGCAACTCGGAGGCCGACGGCCAAAGGTCAAGCGGCGGCTCCACAACAAAGTAGCCGAGTGCCGCAGCCGCCGCAGATGCCCCCGCGGCAGCCAAAATCGTGCGTCGGTTGAGGACGGCGCGCCGGGGACGTCGCGATGCCGATGCGATGTTGTCCCAGAGCAGGTTCGCTTCCGCGAAGGCTTCAGCGTGCAGTTCGCTGCGCTCGCACCAGCGTTTCAACGCCGCGGCATCGGCCACGGTGGCGCGTCCGGAGGTCAGGAGCACCAGCCATTGCTGTGCTTCTTGTTTAATGGTCGCCCGCATGTCGGGCGGTGTGATCGGATCGTCTTCGCGCATGGCACTTCTAAGACCCTTTTCGGGGACCAGAACTGAACCTGCGATTCAGCTTTCTTTCAAGCCGATTGGAGCAATGCCGCAGCGCATTCAAGAGCTCCTTCTCGACCATCCGGGGAGAAATGCCAAACCGCTCTGCGATCTCCTCGTGCTTCACATTATCCAGCCGCGCGAGAAGCAGAATGGCTTTGCGGCGCGGCGTCAGCTCTTCCAGTGCAGCCCGGAGCATCGCAAGCTCCGCTCGCGCCTCAGCTATGCGCTCTGGATCAAGCGCGCCATCCATCGTGTGACGAATCGCTTCGATCTCAGAAGCGGTGAGTTTCCGATTGTCCTTCTCCCTTTGATCCGCGGCGACATTGAGAGCCATCCGGAACAGATAGGCCTCGGGCTGCTGCACCAAGCCGACATCGTCTATGCGCGCTATTCGCAGCCAGGTTTCATGCAGCACCTCGGTCGCCAACGCGTCCGAGCCAAGCCTCCAGCGAAGACGTTCGCGAAACCGTTGGTAGCTTGCTTCGAAAACCTTCATCATTCGTGCTCGCGCGCCGGTCATAGTCGTGCCCCCGCGGAGCGAGAGCAACCACCATTCGACGATGCGGCGCGCAGGATTATCGTGATCGGTTGCGGCAAATCCCGTGGCGGGGGCACGACGGTGTCACTCGTAATTCGCGTAGTGATCGCCGCGTCGAGGCTTTCATTGCCGGTCGAACCAAGGAGATGCAGGGCCCGTATCCGCCCGCTCTCTTCGATCCACACTTGAAATGCAGCGCGGTAAGTGCCAAGCCGCGTGTCGTCATTACGGCACAAAGCGCGCTCGACGGAATTCTGAAGCTCGGCAAAATAGGCACTCTCGTCAGAGCGATGCGTCGATTGCGATCCCGGGATGCCGACTGTTGGATTCGGCGGCGGCGGGCCCACGGTGAAAGCGTTGGCACCGACGTAGCGGATCGCAAGGCCTGTTCCGGCAAGAAGCACCTGCAGGGCGTCGGTTGGAGAAAAACGACCTTTGACAGGCGGCGAGTGCAACCCATTCGCCAACTCGCCGTCGATCAGCGCCGTCATGCCTGTCCGATTGGCGAATTCAACCAAGGCGCTGCCGAGCGGCTGCGCGGCCAGATCAAAGTTGATGTGCCGCTCGCGCGCCATCGCCCCGCCGATCGGGGACAGCGCGAGCATCAACGCCAATCCTTGACTGAGCGGCCGGCAGGTACATGCCCTGCGGACGCGCGCGGTTGCGAGCGCATCTCGCATCAAACGCCCTGCCCCCTTACAAACGCAGCGATCTGCGGCACGGTAGCTAGGTCGGCACCATTACATTTTTATGACGGCACGAGCGTCCCCGCACAGCCATCGTTCCGCCGGATCGCCCCTGACCGCCCCGATGCGGCAAGGCCGGGCACCGCAACCTGCTGAATTGCGGCGCAGGCCAACGAAGCTGCCGGCCTTGCTGGTCGAAATGGCGGCCAGCGCGCAGCAGGGGCCGCAGATCGATCGCGTCCCTTTCCGCGACGGTAGGTACGCTCGGTATCGGAACAAATTCCGAGACCCGCACGTCTAGGAAGTGTGGGACTAAGCTATTCTTACAGATCTCGATGGTAGCGGGGATGACTCGAACCCAAGAGGCAAACATTCTGGCCTCTAGTCTATACTGGCGGCAAAGGCCAGCATCGACGTCCGGCGGTGCGCGCGCTGAAGAACAGGGTCGCACAATATGCCCAACCGCACCCTGCCCGATTGTCCTTGATCGAACGCTGCTCGGGGCTCGTGGCGATTACAAATGCGGGAAGAGCCGGCCGATTTCCACGCTGAGCTACGCGCAGCTCTCTCGCAACGAAACAGTGCTTTTGTCTCGCCGGATCTTCTTCAAATAGAGATGCGAGAACCACGGGAGCAAACGCCGGACTCTCTTCGAGAGACACTGGGTGCAAGGCTTGGACAACAGGCTGCACGCGAGTGTCTCGGGAGGTGACCAACTCATAAGGAGCCACACGAAAGCGCGTGAGACGCTGAACACTCGCTGGCACTAACATTCGCTGCGAGTAACAATGCGGGAACAAGGAATAGCAAAAACGCCTTTTATCAATGGGTTAGACCATTGGTGCGCTCGGAGGGACTCGAACCCCCACGATTTTACTCACTGCCACCTCAAGGCAGCGCGTCTACCAATTCCGCCACGAGCGCTTGGGATGCCGGAGGGAACCTAAAGGGCGCGCCGCCGGATCGACGGCGCGGGATGTAACAAATCGGAAGGTGGGGGACAAGCCGATAAGTGGCCTATCAACTACCTAACATCCGGGGATTTCGGCAGCATTTGCTTGACCTCGACCGCGATCCGGTTGCGGTCGACCAGCACCACGCCGCTGGCGATCGGCAGGTTGTTGGCGAGGATCTTCACCTCGTCGGCCTCGGTGGCATCCAGTTCTATGATGGCACCGCGGGAAAGCCGCATGACCTGGTGGATGGGCATGGTAGTGGTGCCGAGCACCACCATGAGATCGACACTGACTTTATCGAGGGTAGGCACTTTTGAACCGCCAAACCGAGATTAGATTGTGGTTCCACCTGACCACGTGATGGTTAGCCAATGGTTAATGTCCGCCAAGACCTTGATTTGACGATTTTCGGGCACCCAGACGGCGGCGAAGCCGTGGAATGGCAGATTTCGGATGCCCCGGTGCCCTACCCTGACGCTGTCGCCGCGATGGAATCACGCGTCGCCGATATCGCCGCCGGGAAAGCGCCCGAACTGGTCTGGCTCCTGGAGCATCCTCCACTCTACACCTCCGGCACCAGCGGCAAGGCCGGCGACCTCCTGGAGGCGCGCTTCCCGATATTCCAGACCGGGCGCGGCGGTCAGATCACTTATCACGGCCCGGGCCAGCGAGTGGCCTATGTGATGCTGGACCTGAAGCGGCGCCGGCCGGATGTGCGCGCCTATGTCGCCTCGCTGGAGGAATGGATCATCCGCACCCTTGCCGCCTTCAATGTCCGCGGCGAGCGCCGCGAGGACCGCGTCGGCGTTTGGGTCAAGCGGCCGGACAAGGGATCGGGATTCGAGGACAAGATCGCAGCGATCGGGGTCCGGCTGAAGCGCTGGGTGTCCTTTCACGGCATCGCGATCAACATCGAGCCGAATCTGGCGCACTTCTCCGCGATCGTGCCCTGCGGCGTGGTTGACCCACGCTACGGCGTCACGTCACTGGTCGATCTCGGCCTGCCGGTGACGCTCACCGATGTCGACGTGGCGCTCCGGCAGGCCTTTGCCGAGGTGTTCGGCGAAACCGAAGCGCGACCGCTGGAGACGATTCAGCACGGGGCCGCGCACGGCCTCACATGATCGCACCTACACCGTCGCCAGCACCGAGAAAGCCTCCCCTGCCTCGCGCAGGTTGAGCAGATCGGGACCGCCGGCGTCGTCTTGCACGGCATCGACGCGTGCCGCAGTCGGCCCGCGCCGGCACGCGGCGATCATTCCCGACACGACCGCCTCGGGCCCGGCAAACACCGCTTCGACGCTGCCGTCCCGGCGGTTGCGTACCCAGCCATTGAGCCGGCGCAGGTGCGCCTGGTGTTCGACCCAGGCGCGGTAGCCGACGCCCTGGACGCGACCGCGGATCATGACATGACGGATCGTGTCGCTCACTTCTTCAGTCCGAGAAATTCGCTGCCGCGCGCTTTCGTCTCAGCCTCGCGCATCGCACGGCCGGTCAGTTCCGGGGATGGCAGCCCTTTCAGGCTTTTCGGCGACGCGCCCTCGCGCAGCGCCTTCAGCGTCTCATAGACCGCCTGCGTCGCCGCTGCGAACGGCGCATGGCCTTGCAGCGCAATCCGCACGCGCAGGCCCGCGAGATAATCCGGCGCAGCCATCTCCTCCGGCGCACCGCCGAGCACGATCGGCAGTGTCGTTACCGCGGAGATCGCTTCCAGCTCCGCCTTGACCTTAATGCCGGTGAAGAACAACGCATCGACACCGGTGGCCTCATAGGCCTTTGCTCGCGCGATTGCATCGTCAAGGCCGGTGATCGACACCGCGCCGGTGCGGCCAATGATGACGAGCGATGGATCGCCGCGGCCGTCGAGCGCCGCCTTCATCTTGCCGATGCCTTCATCGAGCGGAATCAGTTGCGTCTTGGCCTCGCCAAACGCCTGCGGCAGCAAGGTGTCCTCGATGGTGAGGCCAGCGGCGCCGGCGGCCTCAAGCTCCTGCACCGTGCGGCGGACGTTCAGTGCATTGCCATAGCCGTGGTCGGCATCGACAAGCACAGGGAGAGCAGAGGCCCGTGACATCCGCCGCATCTGCTCGGCAAGCTCGGTCAACGTAATCAGTGCGATGTCGGGATCGCCGAGCACCGCGAGTGAGGCGACGGATCCGCCGAACATGCCGACCTCGAAGCCGAGATCCTCGGCAATCCGGATCGACGTCGCATCGTAGACCGAACCTGGCCGAACGCAGCCGGTGCCGGCAAGGATCGAACGCAGTGCTTCGCGTCGCGCACGGAAGGTCATGGGAGCTCTCTCTATGTCAGCTTGGGCACGATCCTTTCGCGGAACCGGTATCCACGTTCCGGATCATGCTCTAGGCGAATTCGAGGATCAGCGCGTCGACCGCCAGCGTTGCGCCGGGAGCGGCGTGGATCTTCTTCACCGTACCGTCGCGTTCGGCGCGCAGCACGTTCTGCATCTTCATGGCCTCGACGACCGCAAGCGTCTCGCCCGCCTTGACCTCCTGTCCCTCGCTGACTGCGATCGACACCACGAGTCCCGGCATAGGGCACAACAGCTTCTTGCCGGTATCGGCGGCCGACACCACCGGCATCAGACGCGCCGACGTTGCTTCGGCTTCGGTGAAGACATAGATCGGAACCTCAAAGCCCTGATGCGCGAGGCGGAAGCCGTTGTTGATCGGGCGCACCTGCACCGCCACGAACTGGCCATCGATCGTGCCCTGCCACACCTGCTCGCCCGGCACCCAGCTCGAGACCAAATTGTGCGGATTGCCCGGCAGCCCATCGCTGCCGATGAAGCGGACCGCGATGCCGTCGGCCTCGCGCGCGACGTCGAGCGCGATCTCATCACGCTCGAGCCACACCGCGCGGCGCCGCTCCCGCTGCACCAGTCGGCCATTCATCTGGCCCGAGATCTGCCTCTTGCGCTCACCGAGCACGTGGTCGATCGCCGCGGCCACCGCCGCCAGCCGTCGCGCGATCTCGCCCTCCGGCGGTCGCGCCGAGAATCCCTTCGGATATTCCTCCGCGATGAAGCCGGTGGAGAGCTTTCCCTCGCGCCAGCGCGGATGGTTCATCAGCGCCGACAGGAACGGAATGTTGTGGCGGATGCCATCGACATAGAACGCGTCCAGCGCGGTCGACTGCGCCTCGATCGCCGCCGCCCGCGACGGCGCATGCGTGATCAGCTTGGCGATCATCGGATCGTAATGGATCGAGATCTCGCCGCCTTCCTGCACGCCGGTGTCATTGCGGACGGTGACGCCATCCTGGCTCTTCTCGGCCGGCGGACGATATTTCACCAGGCGCCCGATCGACGGCAGGAAGTTACGGAACGGGTCTTCGGCATAGACGCGCGATTCCACCGCCCATCCCGTCAGCGTCACGTCCTTCTGCGTAAGGCTGAGCTGTTCGCCGGCGGCGACACGGATCATCTGCTCGACCAGATCAATGCCGGTGACGAGCTCGGTGACGGGATGCTCGACCTGCAGGCGCGTGTTCATCTCCAGGAAGTAGAAGCTCTTGTCCTGGCCGGCGACGAACTCGACCGTGCCGGCCGAGTCGTAGTTCACCGCCTTCGCCAGCGCGACCGCCTGCTCGCCCATCTTGCGGCGCGTGGTCTCGTCGAGCAGCGGGGACGGCGCCTCCTCGATGACCTTCTGGTTGCGGCGCTGGATCGAGCACTCGCGTTCGCCGAGATAGATCACGTTGCCGTGCTTGTCGCCGAGCACCTGGATCTCGATGTGGCGGGGATCGACGATGAATTTTTCGACGAAGACGCGGTCGTCACCGAAAGAGGATTTCGCTTCGGCCTTGGCGAGATTGAAGCCCTCCTCGACCTCGGCCTTCGAATGCGCGATGCGCATGCCCTTGCCGCCGCCGCCGGCGGAGGCCTTGATCATCACGGGATAGCCGATCTCGTCGGCGATCCTCACCGCATGCTTGCCGTCCTCGATGACGCCGAGATGGCCAGGCACGGTGGAGACCTTGGCCTTCGCGGCCGCCTTCTTGGACTCGATCTTGTCGCCCATCGCGGCGATGGCACCAGGATTGGGGCCGATAAAGACGATGCCGGCCTCCTTCAGCGCGCGCGGAAACGCCTCGCGTTCGGACAGGAAGCCGTAGCCGGGATGGATGGCCTCGGCGCCGGTCTTGCGGCAGGCCTCGACGATCTTCTCGATCAACAGATAGCTCTCCGCCGCCGCCGGCGGGCCGATCAGCACAGCCTCATCGGCCATCTCGACATGCAGCGCATCGCGGTCAGCCTCGGAGTAGACCGCGACCGTCTCAATCCCCATACGGCGCGCAGTCTTGATGATCCGGCAGGCGATCTCGCCGCGATTGGCGATCAGGATTCGTTTGAACATGTGCTTCTTGCTTGAGCGTTTGGGCAGGATCTTCGCCCGCAATGTGGTACGGGCGGTGGGCGTCTCAATTAACGTGGTACAGGAAAACTCAGGAGAGGCAACGGTCTATATAAGGAGGCGGCCGGCTTGCACCCGGCGCCCGAAGCCATCAACCCGAATAGGTATTAAATCTACCACGGACATGGGCGCGAGAGACGGCCTTCATCAGCTCGCTGACCTCGTTTTCCAGATAGTCATTGGCCACGATCAGCGCGCGGACGGTGGCCCGCATATCCCCGCCGCAGGCCGCGATCGCCTCATCCACGGCAGCTTCTAAGCCGTCGATATCCTCGCTGCTGGCACTGGGAAGAGAGGACATCTGGCGGTTTCCGGGATGCGGGGCGAGCACTTATGTTCTATTTTTGTTCTCAACAAGTCAACCATGGATCCGTCACTGTCGACCAGTTCCGGCGGCTTTTTCCCAATGCGGAATAGCTTCGCGGGAGCTTCGTGCTAGAGCATGATCCGGTGGAAACCGGTTTTCCCTCGCGACAAACGCGAAGCGTTTGCGCGGAGATCATGCTCAAACAAGAAAGATGAGATCATGATCCGATTCCGTCCAATCGGCTCATGATCTTGAACCTTTGCCCCCGCACGCCACCCCATCGATGCAGACCATGCCATTACGCACATTGATCGCAGGGCTGATCTTGATAGCCCTTCCGGCGAGCCAAGGCTTCGCCGCCAACGCTACCGTCAGGGACGGCAGCACGCTGCAGCTCGGCAACGTGACCTATCGGCTCGATGGCATCGACGTGCCTCCGATCGACCAATTGTGCATCGACGAGCATGCCGAGAGCTGGACCTGCGGCATCGAGGCCCGCGACCAGTTGGCGAAGCTAATCGGCGATCGTCAGGTCCGCTGCGACGATCTCGGTCCCGACCCGGCCTACAAGAAACGACATCTCGGCGTGTGCAAGATCGAAGGCGACCCGACCAGCCTTAGCGAGGTGATGGTCCAGCGGGGCTTTGCCCTGAACGTCGAGGCTTCTGCCACCGGCCGCTTCAAGCCTGACGAGGCGCGCGCCAGGGAAGACCGCCAGGGCATGTGGAAAGGCTGCTTTGTTGCCCCGCAGGAGTTCCGCCGCGGCAAGCAGGATGGCGCGCTGCTGGGCGCATCATGTCCCGCCGACCGCGATCGCGCGATCCGCGACGTGCTCTTCCCTGAAGATCTTCCCATGCCGGCAAGCTGCAACATCAAGGGCAAGTTCGCCGTGCGCGCCCGCGTCACCGGCGATATCGGCATCTACCACTTGCAGGCGTGCCGCAGTTACCCTGGATTAACCAGGCCAGACCGCTGGTTCTGCTCTGAAGATGACGCACAAGCGGCGGGGTTCCGCAGGGCCTATAACTGCAGGCCCGGCACCAAGGCCAAATGATGCTGGCAAGCCCTCTTCCGTTGTGTGAGACTGCGGAAAGAGGTCGCCCGCCCCGATGCCGCCAGACCCTATGAACGTCCTTCCCGAGACGGTCGCCGCTGAACGGCTGCGCCAGCATCTGGAAGAAATTGCCCGCGAACGTGACCGCGCGCATCGCGAATTGCAGGAGCGCGAGGCGGAGCTTGCCCGGATCCAGCGTATCGGCCGCGTCGGCGGTGTCGAGGTCGATTTCCGCGAGGGCTTCCGCAACCGCCGCTCGCCGGAATACCTGATCATCCATGGACTGGGGTCGGATGCGGTGAACGAAACCCACGAGGATTGGGTCGACCGCATCCACCCCGACGATCGTGACCGCGCGATCGGGCATTTCTTCGATGCCCTGGCCGGGACGAGCGGAGACTATATGGCGGAATACCGGATCCTCCGTCCGAGCGACGGTGAGGTCAGGTGGATCGCCGTCATCGGGGAAATCGAGCGCGACCGCGACGGCCGCGCACTCCGTCTGGTCGGCGCCCATATCGACATCACCGAACGCATGCTCGCCCAGGAAAAGCTGCGCGAAAGCGAGGAGCGCTTCCGCCTCATCGCCGACAGCGCGCCGGTTCCGATCTGGGTGACCAAACTCGACCGCACCCGCTCCTTCGCCAACCGGGCCTATATCGATTTCCTCGGCCTTCCCTTCGAAGAAGCCATCAAGTTCGACTGGCGCAAGCGGCTGCACCCTGACGACATGTCGCGCATCGTGCAGGAATCGATCGCGGGCGAAGCTTCGCTCAAGCCTTTCGTGCTGGAGGCGCGCTATCTGCGCGCCGACGGCGAATGGCGCTGGCTCAGGTCGGAGTCGCAACCGCGCTGGGATCCGACCGGCAACCACATCGGCTTCATCGGGGTCGCCCACGACATCACCGCGGCCAAGCAGGCCGAGATCGAGCTGCGCCGGCTGAACGAAACGCTCGAACTGCGTATCTCCGAGCGCACCGCGCAGCTCGAAGCCAGCGAAGCGCAAATGCGCGCGATCTTCGAGACCAGCCACCAGTATCAGGTGCTGCTCGATCAGCACGGCGACGTGCTCCATGCCAACCGGACGGCACTGGCCGGCATCCGCGCCGAGGCCCGTGATGCCATCGGCAAGCCGTTCTGGGAAACGCCCTGGTTCGCCGCGACCGACGACTTGCCCAAGCTGGTTCGCAACGCCTTCATGGCGGTCATGAAGGGCGACGACGTCAAGACCGAGATGATGCTGCGGCTTCCGGTCGGCGAGCGCTATTTCGATTTCGCGATGCGGCCGCTTCGCGACCAGCACGGCACTGTGATTGGCGCCGTGGCCGAAGCCGTCGACATCACCGAACGCCGCCAGGGCGAAGAGGTGCTACGGCAATCGCAGAAGATGGAAGCCGTCGGCCAGCTCACCGGCGGCGTGGCTCACGACTTCAACAATCTGCTGACCATCATCCGCTCCGCGACCGACTTCATGCGCCGCCGCGACCTGCCCGAAGAGCGCCGTCATCGCTACATCGACGCGATCTCCGAGACGGTGGAGCGCGCCTCGAAGCTGACCGCGCAGCTATTGGCGTTCGCCCGCCGCCAGCCGCTGAAGCCGCAGGTCTTCAATGTCGGCGCGCAGGTCGAGGGCGTGACCCAGCTTATCCGGCCGCTGGTCGGTGCGCGCATCCAGATCGACGTCGAGATCGACGACCCCGATTGCTTTGCGATCGCCGACATCGCCCAATTCGAGACCGCACTGATCAATCTCGCGGTGAACGGCCGCGACGCCATGGACGGTGAAGGCCGCCTCTCCATTGCGGTGCGGAAGGTGCGGGGCATCCCTGCCCTGCGCGCCCAGCCGGCGCGCCGCGGCGACTTTGTCGCGATCACCATGGCCGATAGCGGCAGCGGCATCGCGCCCGATCATCTGCAATCGATCTTCGAACCGTTCTTCACCACCAAGGAAGTCGGCAAGGGAACCGGGCTTGGCCTGAGCCAGGCATTTGGCTTTGCCAAGCAGTCCGACGGCGACATCGATGTGGTCAGTACGCTCGGACGAGGCGCGGCCTTCACGATCTATCTGCCGCAGGCAGCACGACCGGCCGATGCGGCGTCCGCTGCAGCCATCGCCAGCGAGCCGGCAACCACGGGCCGCGGCTACCGCGTCCTGGTCGTGGAGGACAATGACGAGGTCGGGCAGTTCTCCACCGAGCTGCTCGAAGATCTCGGATACTCGGTCAAACGCGTGGCGAATGCCAATGCAGCGCTTGCCCTGTTGTCCGAAGACGAGTTTTCCGCCGACCTCGTATTCTCCGACGTCATCATGCCCGGCATGAACGGCGTGGAGCTCGCCAGCGTGATCCGCGACCGCTATCCCGGGCTGCCGGTCGTCCTGACGAGCGGATACAGCAACGTGCTCGCCGAAAATGCGCATCGCGGATTCGAGCTGATCCAGAAACCCTATTCGGTCGAGTCGCTGTCGCGCATCCTACGGAAAGCGATCGTCGATCGGGGGTCGATCAGTTCGACCGTCTGAGCCTTAACGTCTGCGGCCTTAACCTCTGCCCTCCGTTGGAACGACATCCGCCGTCGGCCGTTCTTGCCGATAAACGGAGGATTAAGACGATGGCACCCTCATCGCGTCAACGACGCGTCACCGGCAGGGTGATGCACGAATTCAAGCATGGCGAACTGAAGAGCGGCCGTGGCGGCCGCGCCGGCAAGGTCAAGAATCGTCGGCAGGCGATCGCCATTGCGCTGCAGGAAGCGGGCGCCTCCAAATACCAGAGCGAGCGCAGCAACCGTCGTGACCTGCGCCGTACCGAACAAAAGGAAGCGCAGGGCCGTACCGCCCAGCAGGAACGCGAGGGCAAGTCGCATGTCGGGGCTTCCGGCAAGCGGGAAAGCAGCCGCGCGATGGGCGGCCGCAATGCCCGCAAGCTCACCGCCCGCGGACGCAAGGCGGCACGCTCGCGCGCCCGCAAGCGCGACGGACATACGCGGCGAGAGCTTTACGCGAGGGCTCAGCGACGCGGAATCGAAGGCCGCTCGAAAATGACGAAGCGGCAGTTGGAGAACGCGCTCGGCGTGCGCTAAGCGCGTCTCCTCTTGCTATTGGCACTATTGGGCCGCGATATCGATGAGGGCGATGCCGAGGTCCGCCCTCTTCTTCCGCCGAAGCTTTGCCGGCGCTTCCGTCAGCACAACCTCAAGCGTCGGCCGCACCACGCCCGCGAGCAGGTGGCCGCCGCGCGTGGAGCCATCCGACAGCCCGAGCACGATGTGAACGTGCAGACTGGCCTTGCCGTCATCGCCGATCGCGACGTCGCCGATCGCGCTCAGCACCTCGCATTGCTCGTTGACCTCGATCTTCCGGTAGGATTTCGAGCCGAAATCGAACCAGCCGACGGTCGCCTTCTCGAACGCGCCGATCGCGGTCAGCGTCGCCGCCGAGATCCTGGCCTCGTTGGCGAACTTCGTCAGCGCCGCGAATGCTTCCTCGCCCGTGTCGAGGATGACGACATGGACCTGCGCGCCCGGCTCGTCGGAGATCAATTTGCTTTGCATCGGCTGGCTCGCTTCATCAGGCTGCGCTGCGCTGGGTGTGGCGGCCTTCCTTCACCTCCTCGATGATCTTGGCACTGAAGGCTTCGAGATCGCCGGGATTGCGGGAAGTGATCACGCCCTGGTCGGTTACCACCTGGGAGTCTTCCCACTTGGCACCAGCATTCATCACGTCGGTCTTGATCGACTTGTACGAAGTCATCCGCCGCCCCTTGGCAATGCCGGTTTCGATCAGAAGCCACGGCGCGTGGCAGACCGCCGCGACGACCTTCTTGGCGTCGAATATCTCCTTGATGAATTTCAGCGCCTTCGGCTCGGCCCGCAGCAGGTCCGGATTGATCTGTCCGCCCGGCAGCACGATCGCGTCGTAGTCGGACGCGGAGACCTGGTCGAGCGTCTTGTCGACCTTCACCGGCCGGCCCCAATCCTTGATGTCCCAGCCCTTGATCTCGCCTGCGGCCAGCGAAATCACGTCGACGGTTGCGCCGGCCTTCTTGAGCCGGTCGCGCGGCACCTCCAGTTCCGACTGTTCGAAGCCGTGGGTTGCGAGGATTGCGATCTTCTTGCCTTTCAAGTCCATGGGAAACTCCGTCGCAGTGGATGGGAGATGCCGACCAATCGGCAATGCCGAACATCGTTCCTGCGCAACGGTGAATTGATCCCCGCTTCGCCCGGAACCGAGGCTGACGCTATTTCGGATTCGGCTGGACGAGCCCCGCTGCCGGATCCTGCAACTTGCCCTCACGCGCAAGCTTCACCGCGTTGCCGAGCGCTCGCGCGACATTCAAGGTCTGTTCCTGGAACGCTTTGTCCTCATCGAGTGCCTGATGTGAGGTCGCGTAAGGCTCCATGTAGCCGATATAGCCGTCGAGCTCACCCGTTCGGCCGGCCGGGATCAGCCCCATATCCGTCAGCCAATCCGATAGCGAACGTCGCATCGTTTCCGCGCCAACGGAATCTCCGTGCACGACGAGACCAAAGTTGCGGCCGGCGAGATGCCGCGGATAAGGCCAGCCCTTCAACTCGAGCGCCTTGGCCTCATCCGCGTGTTTGCCGTGGGTGGAGGTCGGGTCGGGATTGCAGCCATCGGCACAAACCATCCGATCGATCATGGCTTTCAGCCCCGTCGGCGCGTGATACCAATTCACCGGCGATACGATGAGGATGCCGTGGGCCGCCACCCATAGCGGATAGATATCGTTCATCCAGTCGTCGGTCTGGCCGAGCGCGTAATTCGGATAGCAACTGCAGGGCCAGTGACACAGCGCAGGCGATGTCGAGACGCAGGACTTGCAGGGATGGATTTGCTTGCCGAACTCGGATGCCAGTCGCGAGAGATCGAGGATGTCGACGGCAAGGCCCATCTCGACGAACACAGGCTCGGCGAGCTTGACCAATCGCCAGCTCTTGGACATTTCACCGGGGCAGGTATGCTCGCTGCGTGAGGAGCCGTTGATGATCAGGATGCGCGGTCTCTCCGCCGCATCGTCGTGGCGCCGCTGCGCCGCCAGGATCGCCTCGCGCGCCGCGAGCCAATCCACCGCCAGTTCGTATTCCGGATCGACGAAGCCCGGCCCCGCTTTGCGCGTCAGCGGCGACTTGCGCGAATGACTGTAGGCATCCCACGCCGCGTCGATGATGGCATCGATCTCCCGCTGCAGCGGCCTGAAGGCGGGATCGACGAAACGGCTGCGGTAGCGCTCCGCAAACTCCTCGCGCGGCAATTTGACTGATGGCATCCCCTTGCGGACGTCCGGCGCCGTCATGTCGCACCCCGCCGTAGATGAACGTTAGATGACATGTCGCGTTAACAACACGACATCGGCGACGGTTCCGGCGCGGCGAGAAAGGAGTGCGGCCAGGATGTCCGAGAAGCTGGACCGCATGGTCAAGACGGCGCTTGACGAAACTCGTCTGCTTGTCCTCGGCATCCAGGTCCTGCTCGGATTTCAATTCCAGGCCTTCTTCCAGACCGGCTTTCCATCGCTCTCCTCCGCGTCGAAAATGCTCTGCGCCGTTGGGCTTGCGCTGCTGACGCTTTCGCTGGGGCTCCTGATCATCCCCTCGATGGAACACCGGATGGTCGAGGGAGGTTCATCGTCGAAGCGCCTCGTGCGCGCGACCTCTTTGTACGCGACCGCCGGCCTGGTTCCCTTCTCCTTGAGCATTGGCGTTGCCGCCTATGTCGTGATCGAACGACATTTCGGCTGGTTCGCGGGTACCACCAGCGGACTCGCGCTGATACTCGCATCAAGCTTTGCGTGGTTCGGATTGGAGCTGTTTCACCGGGAGAGAACACCAATGCCCGATTCAGGAGGAACAACCCCGCTCGCGACAAAAGTCGAGCAACTGCTGACCGAAGCGCGGGTCATCATCCCCGGCGCACAGGCCCTGTTCGGCTTTCAATTCATCGCCATGCTTACCGCTGGATTTGATGAGATGCCGCAGACGGCAAAGATCGTGCATGCCGTCGCGCTCGGCCTCGTCGCCGTGAACGTCATCCTCCTGATGACGCCAGCCGCCCTGCACCGGCTCTCCTATGGCGGCGCAGATTCTCCGAGATTTCTGCGCACAGCCTCCGCGCTGGTGACAGCGGCGCCGCTGTTTCTGGCCGCGGGCATAGCCGCAGAGAGCTACGTCGTTCTCGGCAGGATCACCAACCGCGAACTCGCCGCAACTTGCGCGACGGCGAGTTTTCTCGTCCTGGTCGGATTCTGGTACGCTCTGCCGCTGATCGTGCGATGGACGCGCCACCAGCGCAAGGCGTGACGCCGCGGCGTCACTTGCGATTCTTGTCCAGCGCCTGCGCCATCTCGAGATGGTGCCGCAGCGTCGGCAGCGTCTTGCCGGCCCAATCCTTCAGCTTCGGATTGTCGCCGCTCTTGGCGTAACGTTCGAACAGCGACACCGCATCCTTGTGCGCGCTCACCTGCATCGGGTTATATTGGCTTGCAAAGTTCTCCGGTTTGGTGTCGCGCAGCTTGTCGAGCTTGCCTTGCGAAGATGAATCCAGGCCCGATGGAATCTGCACGCCCTCGCTGCTCGTGACCAGGCCCTTCAGCTCGCTGCTGGTCTTGGTGTGGTCGGCGATCATCTGGGACGCGAACTTCTTCTCCTCCGCATTGCCCTTCTGCTCGGCGACCTTGCCCGCCTCGATCTCCAGCATGTCGCTGATCGCCGCTTCCTTGACGAAATCCGCCGTTGAGGGAGCGACCCCCAGTACCGAATTGACGCCGGTCTTCTCGCCGACCGATTGCGCAGCTGCCGAGGTGGAAATAAGGGCGACGGCAACCGCAACCGCCGTTACCACGATCGATCTCTTCATGGTGCTTGCCTCTCCTCGGGATCGTGAGCGGCAAACTCGTGGCCGAAATTTTCGTTCCTATGCGCGGGTGCGCCCGCGAAACCATCGCGGCCGTCAAAGGTTTGTAGTCTCGAAGGGAGAATCCGATGGCGCTTTTCCGGGTGCAGCCAACCCGTGCTGATAAGGCAATCGCCGACACCGTATCGGAATACACAACGCCGACAGCCGAGCGGGTCGCCGAGGTCCTGACCTGGGGCGCGGATGAGCACGTGCTCAGCGCGCTTGCGCTGGGCTGGTGGCTTTATTCTCGCGACAAGGACGCGAAGCAGCGCCGCAGCAGCAACCACATCCTCCTGACCACGATCGTCGCGGCTATCCTGCCCCATGTGCTGAAGACGGTATTCGACCAGGAGCGCCCCGATCGACAAACCGCTCGCGGTCACCTTCATGGCGTACCCTACTCCGGCAAGCCCGAGGACGCCTTTCCGTCCGGCCATGCGATTCACGTCGGCGCAATTGCCTCGGCCGCAACCGTGCTTCCGCCGGCAAAGCGCGACGTGGTATGGGCGATCGGTGGAGGCCTGGTGTTGACACGCGTCGTCCTGCTTGCGCATTGGCTGAGCGATGTAGTTGCCGGCCTCGCGATCGGCGCGCTGACCGAACGGCTGTTGCGTCCCATCACAGGCTACGGCAAGGATTCGCGCGAACGCTGAAATATCGCCGATCAGGCAGCGTCTTCCTCGGCTTCGGCCGCCAGCATCCTGCGGATATCCTGTGCAGTGCGCGCCGCACTGAACAGATAGCCCTGCATCTGGGTACATCCCAGCATGTGCACGGTGTCGCGCTGCTGCTCGGTCTCGACGCCCTCTGCCGTCGTGATCATATCGCGGTCGGCCGCGATGCTCACCACCGCGCGGATGATCGACGCCGACGAGCTGTTGCGGGTGACTTCCTTGACGAAGCTGCGGTCGATCTTGATCTTGTCGAACGGGAAGCGCTGCAGATATTGCAGCGAGGAATAGCCGGTTCCGAAATCATCCAGCGCGATGTGAACACCGAGCGCGCGGAGCTGGTTGAGTGCGATCAGCGCGGCATCATCGTCCGCGATCAGCACGGCCTCGGTGATTTCGAGCTCGAGGCGGCGCGGATCAAGCCCGCTCTCGGCCAATGCCCTCGCGACCTTCAGTGACAGCGCCTCCGACTTGAACTGGACTGGCGACACGTTGACCGCTACCCGCACATGGGCGGGCCAGGTGGCAGCCTCAGTGCAGGCGGTCCGCAGCACCCATTGCCCGATCTCCTCGATGAGGCCCGTCTCCTCCGCGACCGGAATGAACTCGGCCGGCGATACCATGCCGCGCACCGGATGCCGCCAGCGCACCAGCGCCTCGCAGCCGGTCACCTCGTCGCTGCGCAGGTCGACCAGCGGCTGGTAGTGGATTTCAAACCCGCCCTCGACCAGCGCAGTGCGCATATCGGCTTCGAGCTCGCGGCGGAGCCTGGCCTCCTTCTCCATCTCCGGCTCGAAGAAACGGTGGGTGCGGCGACCGGCAGCCTTGGCGGCGTACATCGCAAGATCCGCGCGCTTCAACAGGGCGAGCAGATCGGTACCATCCCGCGGCGCGACCGCGATGCCGATGCTGGCGTCGCCGGACAAGTGATGGCCATGGCAATCGAACGGCGTCCGCAGCGCCTGATAGATCCGTTCAACCAGCGCGCTGACATCGACATCGGCCGCGATGCCGCGCTGAACGATGGCGAACTCGTCGCCGCCGAGACGAGCGATGAAATCCTCCGGTCCGATCGACTGCCGCAACCGTTCGGCGACACTTCTGAGGAACTCATCACCGATCAAATGGCCGAGCGAATCGTTGATGCGCTTGAACTCGTCAATATCGATATAGAAGATCGCGAACTGCACATCGGCTGTTTCGAGCAGCAAGCCTTCGGCGTGGCGCTGGAACAGCGTCCGGTTCGGCAGATTCGTCAGCGGATCGTAATGGGCGAGATGTTCGATCTTCGCCTCGACGCGGCGCCGCTCGGTCACGTCCTCGAATGTCGTGGCCCACCCCCCGTCCGGCGAATGTTTGAAGATCATTCGGATAATTCGTCCGTCCTGCGTCGAGAAGTGGCGTTCGCCGATCTCGCTGCTGTTAGGTCCGATGAAGTGCGCGCAATATTCGTCGACATCGCCGATAAAGGATCCGATCGCCTTACGGTGCAGCACGAGATCGCGCAGGTGGCATCCGGGCTTGGCGACGTCAGGCGATACGCCGAGCATATCGAGATAGCGCTGGTTGCAGACCACGAGCCGACCCGACGCATCGAACAGCAACAGCCCCTGGGTCATGTTGTTGATGGCGGTGTCGAGATGAAAGCTCTTCTCCGACAGCTTCTGGCGCGCGGCTTCATGCTGTCGCTGCAGTTGTCTCACGATCGGGAAGATCGTGACGATGACGACGACGATCGCCAGGATCGCGGCGCTGAACTGTAGTTTCGTCTGCGCGCGCCAGTCGGCGAGCGCGGTCGAGGTCTTGGTCGTGGCAACGATCAAGATCGGAAAATGAGTGAGCGGTCGAACCGCCCCGATCTTGTCTTCGGCATCTTCAGTGCTGAAGCGCCCCGAGATATTCCCGTCAAGCGTCAGCGCCTTCTGGAATGGCCGGAGACCGGCTACGCTCTTGCCGATCGCCCCGTCATCCTTGGGGTAGCGGGCGATCACCGTGCCGTCGCGATGGATCATTGAGATGATTGTGTCGCCACTCAGCGCCAGAGAGGCGACGAAATCCTCGAACTGGCTGGGCTCGACGCCCCGGCTGGAAAAACCGATGATGGCGCCATTACCGTCGACAATCTTGCGGGCGAACAGCGTCGTCCACTTGCCCGTGACGCGGCTCACCGCGGGCTCGACGATGACATCCGGCGTCGGCTTGCCGGAGGTGAACTCCCTGAAATATCGCCGATCCCTGACGTTGAGGTCGGGCACCGGCCACATCTCGGAGGAATTGATCAGCCATCCCTCGGCATTGAACAGATTGAGACCACCAACATGCGGCAGCGCCGCCAGCCTGGTGCGCAGCATTTCGTGCGCGCTCAGCAGTGACATTCTCTTTTCGAACTGATCGGCCGTATCGACCCCGTCCGCCCGCATGTTGGCGACGACATCATCGTGCACGTGCTGGAGATCGGAGAGCTGCTGATCGAAATGGCGGGACAGCAGCAGCGCCGTGTTGGAGAGTTCGCGTTCGGCAAGATCGAGCGCGCGCTCCCGGAATTGCAGCGCCAGGTACCCGGTGCCGAGCCCGATCGCGGCCACAAGCGCCGCCGCGCAGAGCACGAGCCACTGAATTGCGCTCAATCGCGGTGGCGCCGCGGCGGCCCATTTCGGCCACCACCGGCTCTGCAAGATATCGCTCTTGGCCGAGCTGTCTGACATTTCCCTGCCCCTACAAGCGCTTGTTGTAGGAGACACAACCCAAGAGAGCGTTAGGAAAATGAGTTATCAGCCGGTTAACATGGAACTTTGTTTCTGAGTGTTACCAGATTTCGACCGCGCAACATCGCTTGTGCGGTATTGGACGTTACGCAGTTTATGAGAGATTTAGGTGTTTGCTGGATGGTGGCAGCCGGCAATCTTCATTCGGGCGATCTCACCGGGGCGGCCAAGCGCGCAGCAGGATGAATGATTTCACGCAATCGGTGGCGACGGCGCTCTCGCTGATCGCCAGCCTTGACGCTGAGCTGATCGGCATCGTCCTGCTATCGTTGCGCGTCAGCCTGACGGCGAGCCTGCTGGCGCTGCTGATCGGCGCCCCCCTCGGCGTCCTGCTCGCGATCAGCCGGTTTCAGGGCAGGCAGGCCACGATCGTGCTGGTGAACGCCATGCTGGGCCTGCCGCCCGTGGTGGTCGGACTGGCGCTTTACCTCCTGCTGTCGCGTTCCGGTCCGCTCGGCTTTGCCGGACTGCTGTTCACGCCGAGCGCCATGATTGTCGCGCAGACGATCCTCGCCACGCCGATCGTGGTCGCACTCGTGCACCGTCCGGTCTCGCTATTGTGGGCGGAATATGCCGACCTCATGCGCACCGATGGCATGTCGCGCCTGCGCAGCATGGCGCTGTTGTCGTCGCTTGGCCGCGCCTCGCTGTTGACCGCGTTCCTCGCCGCGTTCGGCCGCGCCATCGCCGAAGTCGGCGCCATCATCATCGTCGGAGGCAATATCCGCAGCTACACCCGGACCATGACGACTGCGATCGCGCTGGAAACCAGCAAGGGCGAGTTGCCACTCGCGCTCGGGCTCGGCCTGATCCTGCTCGGCCTCAGCGTGACCGTCAGCACGGTCGCGTTCCTGCTAGTCGGACGCGTTGGGGAAAAATAGCTGCTCGCCCCCGACCTTGTAGTCGGCGATCACCTTCTGTCCCTCGGCGGAGATCAGCCAGTCGACGAAGGCCTGGCCATCCTTGGCTTTCACGGTCGGGTGCTTGGCCGGATTGACCAGCATCACGCCATATTGGTTGAACAGGCGCCGGTCGCCCTCGGTCAGGATCGCGAGATCGCCGCGATTCTTGAACGACAGCCAAGTGCCGCGATCGGAGAGCACATAGGCATTGTCGGATGCGGCCATGTTGAGTGCGGGCCCCATGCCCTGCCCGATCTCGCGATACCAGGATCCCTTCGCCGTCGCGATGTCGATGCCCGCCTCCTTCCATAGCCGCAATTCGGCCTGGTGCGTGCCGGAGCGGTCGCCACGCGAGACGAAGGTCGCCTTCGCGGCGGCGATCTTTTTCAGCGCTTCCGTGACGTCCTTACCGCCGGCAATATGCGCCGGATCGGCCTTTGGCCCGATCACCACGAAATCATTGTACATCACGTCCTGGCGCTTGACGCCAAATCCTTCGGCCAGGAACTTCTCCTCCGCGGGGCGATCATGCACGAACACCACGTCGGCATCGCCTCGCCGTCCGATGTCGAGCGCCTGGCCGGTGCCGACCGCGACGACCTTGACACCGATCCCGGTTGCCGCCGTAAAGCGCGGCAAGAGGAAACCGAACAGCCCGGATTGCTCGGTCGATGTCGTCGATGCCACCGTGATTGAGCGCTCCTGCGCGAACGCGCTGGAGATCATGAGAAGAGTTGCGACCACGATTCGTGCGAGCATTTCCCCACCTCCGCCAAGCCGGCTGACTACGAAGTTCTACTTCATCTCAGCCTGCCCGACCATAAGCGAGGCGATCCGCCGCAGCGATCGGAGGCTCGGCTTTTACAATGCCCCTAACTGCGCGACTCCGTCGTCGCGCCGTCATGTTCGGCGTCACAAGGAACAAGCGGCCGCCGGCGAAAGCGCAACGTTATAGCATTCAGCCCTCTGCTGACTTGAATCGGCACCGGGGCGGCGCTAACTAACGGCATGGACTCTCGCTTCGCCGCACCGGATTCTTCGACCCGCAAGGCCCCGTCGCGCCGGTGGCGCAGCCTGCTTGCGGGACTGATCTCGCTAGCGCTCGTGCTGTCCTTCTTTCACGGTCTCGGCTTCGACAGCGACGATACAGTGCCGGCACAGTCGATCGCGCAACTCGCCGGTGATACCACCGACAAGGCTCCCGTCCATCCAGCATTGCCCCATGGCGATCATTGCTTGACCCACGTATCGACCGTGGCGACACAGGACACGTCGATCACGATCGAGCATACCGCGCACGCCTATCGCTTCCTTGCCATGCGTGCCCCCGAAGCGGCAGAACCGATCTCTCCCTTCAAGCCACCCCGCGCCTGATCCGATCGGCATGACCGATCCGGCCGCGCTGCCTCCCGGCAGCGCGCCCAACTTGCACGCATGGTTATGGCAGCAGCGCCGGGCTCGGACCCGCGCGCGGCGGGAAGGCATATATGAGACGGATTCTTCTTTTCGTTGCCGGCATCATCGTCGGCAGCGGCCTGGGCATCACGGTTTGGTCGCATTGGCCGCTGTCGGGAACGCCAGCGCAACAGGAAGCGGCGACGACCGGGACAGCAAAAGCCGAAAGCGAGGATCACGGCACCGAGCGCATCGTGCTGAGCGAGGAGCAGATCAGCGATGCCGGCATCAGGCTGGCACCGGTTGCGGGCGGTACGCTCAGACGCCATTTCCTGGCGCCAGGCTCGCTTATTCCCGACGCCGACCACGTCGGCCGCGTCTCCGTACGCGTGCTGGCAACGGTCGGCGAACTGCGCAAGCGCCTCGGCGATAGTGTCGAAAAAGGTGAGATCGTCGCCGTCATCGAAAGCCGCGAAGTGGCGGACGCCAAGAGCGAATACCTCGCCGCGCGGCTGACCAACGATCTGCAGCAGACCCTCTACAACAGACAAAAGAGCTTGGCCGAAAGCCGGGCCATGTCGGAAAACGAATTCCTGCGGACCCAGCTCGCCGCCAACGACGCTAGGATCAAGCTCGACGGCGCCAGGCAAAAGCTGTTCGCGCTGGGTCTGTCCGAACAGGAGATCGCCGATCTCCCGAACCAGCCGCCGGAAAGCCTGCGCCAACAATATTTACGTGCGCCGATCTCGGGCCGGGTCTCGGAGCGGCGCGTCGACCTCGGCGGGCTGATCGGCCGCGAGGGCCAGGAAAGCGAACTGTTCGTCATCGTCAATCTCGACGATATCTGGGTCGATCTCGCGGTCTCCCCGGAAGACATCGCCGCCGTGCGCGAGGGCGGTCTGGTCACGATCCGCGCCATCGGTAGCGACGACGAAGCGGTCGCGCGGGTAATCTTTGTCAGCCCCCTGCTCGATCGCGAGACCCGCAATGCTCGCGTGATCGCGACGCTGCCGAACCGGGATCACCGGTGGAGGCCCGGCACTTTCGTCACCGCCGAAGTGCCGCTCGGCGGCGAGCCCTCCAAGGTCATCGTCTCGAAGAAAGCGCTTCAGACCGTCAAGGGCAACGCCACGATATTCGTGCGCGACGCCGAAGGGTTTGAGGCGCGACAGGTGCGTACAGGTCGCGAGGATGATGACGACGTCGAGATCGTGAGCGGCCTTGCTTCGGGAGAGACGATCGCCGTCGCCAACACGTTCACGCTCAAAGCTGAACTGGAAAAGGCCGAAGCGGAGCATGGCCATGATTGAGGCGATCATCGGCTTCTCCGTTCACCGCCGCTGGGTGGTCGTTGCGCTCTGCGGCGTCGTCATGGCGCTAGGCGGCTTTGCGTTGACGAGGGTATCGATCGACGCGGTGCCCGACATCACCAACAAGCAGGTGCAGATCAACACCGCGGCCCACGCGCTGTCGCCGCTCGAGATCGAGAAGCAGGTCACCTTTCCCGTCGAGACGGCGCTCGCCGGCGCGCCCGGCCTCGAGAGCACACGCTCGCTGTCGCGCAACGGCTTTTCACAGGTGACCGCGGTCTTCAGCGAATCGACCGATATCTACTTCGCGCGCCAGCAGGTCACCGAACGCCTCGCCGAGGTTCGCGCGCGCCTGCCGCAAGGCATCGAGCCGCGGATCGGTCCGATCTCGACCGGGCTCGGCGAGATCTACATGTGGACCGTCCGCTTCGCCGACAAACCGGTCGGAGCCGACGGCGCGCCGGGCCTGCAGCGCGACGGCAGCTTCGTCACCAGCGACGGGGCACGGCTCAAGAGCGACATCGAGAAGAACGCCTATTTGCGCACGGTACAGGACTGGATCATCCGGCCGCAGATCAAGACTGTTCCGGGCGTCGCCGGCGTCGATACGATCGGCGGCTATCTCAAGCAGTACCAGGTCCATCCGGATGCGGCGAAGCTGATCGCCCTCGGCTTGACCTTTGCCGATGTTGCGAACGCGATCGAGGCCAACAATGTCAGCCGCGGCGCGCGCTATATCGAAAAGAACGGCGAGGGTTTCGTCGTGCGCTCCGGCGGTCGCATCGAGAACATGGAGGAACTCGGCACCATCGTCGTCACTACGCGCGGCGGCGTTCCGGTGCGGATCCGCGATATCGCCACCGTCACGATCGGCGGCGAAAGCCGGACCGGCAGTGCCAGCGAGAACGGCCACGAGGTGGTGGTCGGCACGGCGCTGATGCTGATCGGCGCCAACAGCCGCACCGTGTCGTCGGCGGTCGATGCGCGACTGCGCGAGATCGCGCCGACACTGCCGCCGGGTGTCGAGGTCAAGACCGTGCTCGACCGCACCCAGCTGGTCGATGCCACCGTCAGAACGGTTGCGACCAATCTGAGCGAGGGCGCACTGCTGGTCGTTGCTGTGCTGTTTGTCCTGTTGGGCAATTTTCGCGCAGCGCTGATCACCGCGCTGGTGATCCCGGTGGCGATGCTGATGACTGCCATCGGCATGTGGCAGGGCCGCATCAGCGCCAATCTGATGAGCTTGGGCGCACTCGATTTCGGCCTGATCGTCGATGGCGCCGTCATCATCACCGAGAACAGCCTGCGCCATCTGGCGGAGCCGCAGCGCGACCTTGGGCGTCCCCTCTCCCGCGACGAGCGGCTGGCCACCGTGCGCGCCTCCGCGGTCGAGATGATCCGCCCGAGCCTCTACGGGCAGGCCATCATCCTCCTGGTTTACGTGCCGCTCCTCACCTTCACCGGCATCGAAGGCAAGATGTTCACGCCGATGGCCGTGACCGTGATCCTGGCATTGGCATCGGCATTCGTTCTGTCGCTGACGCTCGTTCCCGCCGCGATTGCCATTGCCGTCACGGGACGCGTACAGGAGCGTGAAAGCAGGCTCGTCAGCGCCTTGAAGCACCTGTACCGGCCGCTGTTGCGCTATGCGATTGCCGCCCCGCTGCCCGTCATTGCAACGGCTGCGGTGCTGTTTGCGGTCGCACTCCCTGGCTTCGCGCGCCTCGGGCAGGAGTTCATCCCGTCGCTGGACGAGAAGAACATCGCCATGCATGCGCTGCGGATTCCCAGCACCGCGCTATCGCAATCGCAGGCGATGCAGCTTGCGGTCGAGAACGCCGTCAGCCGTTTGCCGCAGGTCGCCTTCGTCTTCTCCAAGACCGGAACGGCCGAGGTCGCGAGCGACCCGATGCCGCCGAACGCGTCCGACACCTTCATCATGCTCAAGCCGCGCGATCAATGGCCGGATCCGTCGATGACGAAGGAGGAACTGGTCGAGCAGATCGCAAGCTCCGTCAATCGCGTGCCCGGAAACGTCTATGAATTCACCCAGCCTATCCAGATGCGCTTCAACGAGCTTCTGGCCGGCGTTCGCGGCGACATCGCCGTCAAGGTGTTCGGCGACGAGTTCGAGCCGATGCTGAAAGCGGCCAACGAAGTGGCCTCGGTCCTGCGCTCGGTGCATGGAGCGACCGACGTGAAGGTGGAGCAGGCCGGCGGCCTTCCTGTCCTCGACATCAAGGTCGACCGCGCCGCGATCGCCCGTCGCGGCCTGAGCGCGGCGGCGGTGCAGGATGTGATCGGCGCCGCGGTCGGCGGCCAGGACGCAGGCGTCGTGTTCGAGGGCGACCGCCGGTTCGACATCGTCGTAAGGCTGCCGGAAGCATTGCGATCCGATCTCGAGGCGCTCGGCAACCTTCCCGTGGCGCTGCCGAAGGCAACGCCCAATGCCCCGGTCCAGAGCCTGCCACTCAATCGATTGGCGCGCTTCTCCTTCACCGAGGGGCCGAACCAGATCAGCCGCGAGAACGGCAAGCGCCGCATCGTCATCACCGCCAACGTGCGCGGCCGTGACCTCGGCTCGGTGGTCGCGGAAGCCCAGGCCAAGGTCGGCCAGCAGGTCAAGCTTCCGCCAGGCTACTGGACGAGCTGGGGCGGACAGTTCGAGAATCTGGCCGCGGCCCGGCAGAGGCTCGGCATCGTCGTGCCGGCGTGCTTTGCATTGATCTTCCTCTTGCTGCTGGCGGCCACGGGATCGGCGCGCGATGCGCTGGTGGTGTTCAGCGCCGTGCCGCTCGCACTCACCGGCGGCATCGCCGCGCTCTGGCTTCGCGGCATGCCGTTCTCGATCTCAGCGGCGGTCGGCTTCATCGCGCTGTCCGGCGTCGCCGTGCTGAACGGCCTTGTGATGCTGAGCCTGGTCCGCAAGCTCCATGAGGACGGCATGCCGCTGCGGCAGGCCATCGAGAATGGCGCTCTCACCCGGCTTCGCCCAGTGGTGATGACCGCACTCGTGGCGGCGCTCGGCTTCGTGCCGATGGCCTTCGCCACCGGCACGGGCGCGGAGGTGCAAAAGCCGCTGGCGACCGTCGTCATCGGCGGCCTGATTAGCGCAACACTGCTGACGCTGGCCGTCCTCCCGGCGCTCTACGCACGGTTCGGACGGCGCGTTGACAAACCTGTCGCAGAGCACGCACAGGAGCCCGCCTGTAACAATTCTGTCATATAGCAAAACTAAACGGGTGCGACGATCGATCGCAGGATCGTCGCTTCTGATGGGGGAAATGAAGATGCGCCGCACAATAACATTGCTATCGGCAGGCTTGATCACACTCGCGGCCGGGGCCGCATCGGCCCAGAACAGCACGCCACGTAACGTGATCCTGTTCATCCCCGACGGCCTGCGCTCGCGCATCGTCACTCCGCAGACGGCGCCGGCGATGGCCGATATCCGCGACAAGGGCGTCAACTTCAAGAACTCGCATTCGCTGTTTCCGACCTTCACCATGGCCAACAGCTCGGCGATGTCGACCGGCCACTATCTCGGCGACACCGGTACCTTCAGCAACACCATCTACACCGGCTATTCTTCGGCCCCCGCAGGCGACACCGTTGTGCCCTTCATCGAGAATGACGCGGTGCTGGCCGACATCGACGATCACTTCAACGGCGACTATCTGAACGAAGAGACCATCCTGAAGATGGCGCGCGAGAAGGGTTTCAGCACCGCCGCCATCGGCAAGGTCGGCCCGACGCTGCTGTTCGACCACACCGATCGCGGCAAGCACACCATCATCTTCGACGATTCCACCGGCGGCAAGAATGGCGTTCCCGTATCCGAGGAGGTGAAGGATGCGCTCACCAAAGCCAACCTGCCCCTGACGACGCCAAGCCGCGGCGACAATGGCAAGGCCGGCGACGCTAAGACACCCGGCACCACGGTCGCCAATGTCGCCCAGCAGGCCTATTTCGCGGACGTCGCCACCAAGGTGGTGCTGCCGATGTTCAAGGCGCGCAACAAGCCGTTTGTCCTGGTGTTCTGGTCGCGCGACCCGGATGGCAGCCAGCACAACACCGGCGACAGCCTCAACACGATCACGCCCGGGATCAACGGACCGACCTCGATGGCCGCGATCAAGAACGCCGACGACAACCTCGCGCAGTTGCGCAAGGCGCTCGACGAGCTCGGGCTCGCCGCCTCCACCAACATCATCGTCTCCGCCGACCATGGCTTCTCAACGATCTCGAAGGAGAGCAAGACCAGCCCCGCGGCCAAAATCTCCTACGACGACACACCGAAGGATTTCCTGCCGATGGGCTTCCTGGCGATCGATCTAGCCAAGGCGCTGGACCTGCCGCTGTTCGACCCCAACGACAAGAACGCCCGCGTCGCAGACAACGCCCATCCCAAGGCCGGCAACGGCGTGCTCGGCCAGGACCCCGCCAAGCCCGACGTCGTCGTGGCCACCAATGGCGGATCGGACCTGATCTATCTGCCGAACCGGGACAAGAAGCTCACTGGGCGCGTCATCAAGGCGCTGCTGGAGCAGGACTATGTCAGCGGCCTATTCGTCGATGACCGGCTCGGGCGCTTCCCCGGCACGCTGCCGATGTCCCAGCTCAACCTGCGGGGCAAGGCGGCGACGCCGACGCCTTCGGTCGTGGTCAATTTCCGCTCCTGGTCGTCGGACTGCGAGGAGCCGACCAATTGCTCGGTCCAGGTCGCCGACACGATCCTGCGCCAGGGCCAGGGCATGCACGGCAGCTTCAGCCGGGGCGACACGCTGAACTTCATGGCGGCGATCGGACCCGACTTCAAATCCGGCTATGTCGATCCCCTTCCCGTCAGCAACGCCGATGTCGGCATGACCATCGCCAAGCTCCTAGACCTCCGCGGCAGCGCCAATGGCGGGCTGCTGGGCCGGGTGATGTCGGAAGCGATCCCGAACGGCATCGTCCCGAAGATGGCCGACGGCACCGTCACCTCGAAGCCGGACACCAACGGGCTACGCACCGTCATCAAGTTCCAGCGCGTGCTGTCGACCCGCTATTTCGACGTCGCCGGTTTTCCGGGGCGGACGCTGGGCCTCGAGGCCGAGAGCGGCAAACAGAAAACGGCGGGGAAATAGCCCCGCCGTTGATCCTCTTCTCGCTGTCGGGCGATTTACATCAACCCGATATCGAGCACATTCGGGAGCTGCACCAGCGGCAGCGCCGCGGCGCCGACCAGCGTGGCGACCATCGCGGCGAGCGCGTGGCTGGTGCGGCGCTTGCCACGCATCTGGCTCGCGATCCACTCCAGCACCTTGATGTCGATATTGCCGGCGTGCGTGGGCGCCCAGCTCTCGATGTCGGTGTCCGGCGACAGCGCCACCGTGCGGGGCGGCACCGGCAGGCCGGACATCGAAGCGGCGTGATGGGCGACCGCCTTGGCCAAGAGGTCGTCGAAACGACCATCATCGCTGCGCTCGGCCGCGGCTTCGTTGATCTCGAACAGCGCCGCGACCTCCTCCCGGCTCACCGGCTGGTGCGCCACGGCGGAGGCGGTGAGGATGCGCGCGCACCAGGCGGCGTCATCGGCATCGAGCGCTCGGGAAAAATGGATACGGCCCTTGGTGGTGGGGCCTTCGCCGGTGATCACGCCATCGCGTACGATGGTCAACGCATGGGCGGCGGTCTTACGGCAGGACGGTTGCAGGGCGACCACATCGGTCGCCTCGATACTAGGGGCAGACATAGCGAGACTTCTCAGTTCCTTATTTCAGTCCAGCATTTCCATGCCGGCGTAAACGAGTGGTTACCGATTCGAAACCGGGGTTTCGACATTTGTACATAGTTGCCAATTGGTCGCTGTGACCGCGGTCACGGTTCGAGCCTATTAGCAGATCGGACCCCGCAGATGGGGACCATAAAAGGCAATTCCACGGCAATCCGTGCTCTTGCGGGCATTATGGGTTTTTTCGCCGCAGGCAGGCCGATCAAAAGAAGTTGCTCGAAGTTCCGTCACAAAAGAGAATGATTTCACCTTTTAGCTACAGTGGTTCACTTAAGCCCTTGCAGCGCCTATACTCGCGTGCACACCGGCACAGAAAATTCTTTAGCCACTTCAATAGCATGAGGCAACACCATGACACTTCCCATTGGCGCGACTGCCCCCGATTTCGAAGCCGAAACCACCGAGGGCAAAATTAAATTCCACGACTGGATCGGCAATAGCTGGGCGCTCCTGTTTTCGCATCCCAAGGACTTCACCCCGGTCTGCACCACCGAGCTCGGCGCGCTCGCCAAGCTGAAACCGGAATTCGACAAGCGCGGTGTCAAGCTGATGGGCCTTTCCGTCGACCCGGTCGACCGCCATGCCAAATGGTCTGAAGACATCAAGGAGACCCAGGGTGCCGCGCCGAACTACCCGATGATCGCCGACACCGACTTCAACGTCTCCAAGCTCTACGAGATGCTGCCCGCCTCGACCTCGGGCGATCCCCTCGTCCGGACGCCGGCGGACAACCAGACCGTCCGCAACGTGTTCATCATCGGCCCCGACAAGAAGATCAAGCTGGTGCTGGTCTATCCGATGACCACCGGCCGGAACTTCCAGGAGATCCTGCGCGTCATCGACTCCCTGCAGCTCACCGCCAAGCATCGCGTCGCGACGCCGGCCGACTGGAAGCAGGGCGAGGACGTCATCATCGCCGGCTCCGTCAGCGACGACGAAGCCAAGACGATCTATCCGAAGGGCTGGAAGGCGCCGAAGCCTTATATCCGCATCGTCGAGCAGCCGAAGTAACGCCTCGCGCCATCGATATCCGACCATCATGCTCGGCCTTGTGCCGGGCATGATGGAGCCGTTCCGAACTGCATTTTGTCCCTCCGGACTGCCCTCTCCGCCTAAGCCAGGGCCGCCACCAACTGCCGGCACCCCGCCCCTCATCCGCCGCGGCAAGTTGCTCCAGTTACGCATCAATTTGAAGAAAGCTGCTCCGTTGCCGCGCTTTACAGGCGATGGTTGCGATGGAAGTTTAGCCTGCGAACGGGCAGGAATCGGATCATCGCGATGGACAGCAATCCCAGACAAATACGCTCCGCGGCACTGACGGGGTTCCTGATTGCACTGCTGCTCGCTGCCCTTCCGGTCGCGGTGTGGCTCGATCTGACCAATCTTGCGGAAGTCGCGCTCCGGCGGCAGGCCAATGATCTCAATTCGCTCGTCTCTAGCGTCCGCTCCTATTACGCCTCGAACGTCGTCGGGCGGATATTGTCCCATCCCGGCCAGACCCAGGTGGTCCACAACTACGAGACCATCCCGGGCGCGATCCCGATCCCGGCGACGCTGTCGCTCGAGCTCGGCAAGGTCATCAGCGAGCAGCAGCAGAACATCACCTACCGCTTCGTCTCGGACTTCCCGTTCAAGAACCGGGCACCGCACCAGCTCGACGAGTTCGAGAGAGCTTCGCTGCAGAGCCTGCGCACCAACCCGGACCAGAAGATCGTCGACACGACGACATCGCTGTTCAGCGACCGCGTCCGGCTGGTCGCCCCGGTCATCATGGGGCCGGCCTGCGTCAGTTGCCACAACTCGCATCCCGAAAGCCCCAAGACCGACTGGAAGGTCGGCGACGTCCGCGGCATCCAGGAGGTCGCGATCACGCAGCCGATCGCGGCGAACCTGTTCTCCTTCAAATATCTGCTCGCCTACCTGGCGCTCGCCAGCATCAGCGGCCTCTCCTTCCTGACGATGCAGCGCCGCCAGGCCCGGCAGATCCGGGCCATGAACCGCGAGCTCGAATCCAACAACGATTTCCTCGCCACGCTGTCGCTGAAAATATCCCGCTACATCCCGCCGCAGATCTACAAGAGCATCTTCAGCGGCCAGAAGGACGTCACCATCCACACCGAACGGAAGAAACTGACGATCTTCTTCTCGGACATCCAGAATTTCACCGCCACCACCGAGCGGCTGCAGCCGGAGCAGATCACCCAACTGCTCAACGAGTATTTCACCGAGATGTCCGAGATCGCCCACCAGCATGGCGGCACGATCGACAAGTTCATCGGCGACGCCATGCTGATCTTCTTTGGCGACCCCGAAACCAAGGGCGACCGGGCGGACGCCGAGGCCTGCCTCCAGATGGCCTGGAAGATGCAGCGCCGCCTTTTGGAGCTGAACGCCAAGTGGCGCGCCGCCGGCATCGAACAGCCCTTCAAGTCGCGCATGGGCATCAATTCCGGCTACTGCAATGTCGGCAATTTCGGCAGCGTGGACCGGATGGACTATACGATCATCGGCGCCGAAGCCAATCTGGCGGCGCGGCTGCAATCGATCGCCGAGCCCGGAGGCGTCGTGGTCAGCTATGAGACCTTCGCGTTGGCGAGGGACATCATCCAGGCCCACCCGCTGCCCGCGATCACCATGAAGGGCATCAGCCGCGAGGTGATCCCCTATTCCATCGACAACGTGCTGGACGACGCCGCCAAAGGCGACGTCATCGTCGAGCGGACGGCCGGGCTGGATTTCTACCTTGATCCATCCGTGCTCGATCCGCAGGGCATCGACCGGATCAAGGCGATCCTGAGCGATGCACTGGCAGCGCTCGACCGCAAGCGCGCCACGCCCGCGCAGTAGCGAAGACGGGACGACAATCGAAGCGCCGGTCGCTGGCATCTGTCCCTGAGAGCAATCGCGCTTGCCGACTGCGCCGAACTGCGCAGTGCGCAAATGACGACATCGATTTGACGCTTTCAAGAATCCGGCTATCGTTGTGCTCTCGTTCAACTGTTGGGGGATGACATGGACGACGACAAGCCCGTAATCGAAGAGGTCACCAACACGCTCGGCGCCGCCGCAACGGCCACCATCGAAGCCGCCACGACAGCCGCGAAGAAGGTGCGAGGGGCTGCCAAGAAAGTGGCGAAAAAGGTAGCCGCAGCCAAGAAGAAGAGACCGACGAAGACCAAGAAGGCCGGCAAGAAGGCCGCCAAGAAGTCGGCAAAGAAAGCCAAAAAGGCGCCGAAGAAAACGTCCAAGAAAGCCACCAAGAAAACCTCCAAGAAAGAGAAGGCCAAGAAGTCGAAGCGCTGAGCAAAGCCGCGGCCCTCGCCCGGCGAACGCCGGGACGACGAGGGGCGAGGTTCTGATTCAAATTTCAAACAGCGTGAGGATGTGCGTTCGCGCTCTCGCGGCATGAAGTGCCCGAGCTTTGCGTCTCGTTTCACCCTCTCAATCATCAGAGGGCGCAGGGAAAGCCAGGTGCTGGTTGCACCCGTGGGTCCCGTGCAACAAAAAGCACGGGGGTAGGACCACAGGTTCAACCGAAGCATTCCGGCTTTCCCTGCGCGATGGTGTTACGGTTTCCTTCGTGCTCTCCTCGGTGACCGGGCTTTCTTGCCACCGTCGCCCTTAGGGATGTTTCCATCCCTTAAGGACTTAGCGCCAGCGTCGGGGCGCCAGGACCACACGACTTCGCCGTCCGTGATGCGTGTGCTCGTCAGTCACGCGCTTCACGTCCACCGCATCTCACCGCAACGTTCGTGACGATCGCGAGCCGCCCCTCATCCGCCGTGAGACGCGCGGATTTAAATCACTGATTTGCCCGACGGCGGAAGCGGAATGTTTTTCACGCGACGGCTGGACAGGGCAAATCAGGTTGAAATCGCTTGCGAATTTTCCTCCGCTGTCATTCCGGGGCGCGCCTCTTGGCGCGAGCTATGATGTGCAATTGCACATCAGAGAATCCATTGCGCCACAGGCGCAAGCGGACAGATGGATTCCGGGCTCGATGCTTCGCATCGCCCCGGAATGACGGAGGGCGTGGGAATTGGGCTCCCGGAATGACGAGGGAAATTGCGGTGAGGCGAATGACTGAAACCGGCCCGCCCTACCACTCTTCCGGGCAGGGATCGACGATCTTCCAGAGCTCAACGCCGTTCTTGATCTTCTTCATTTCGGTGGTCAGCCCACCGTTGCGGCGGATCCAGTCCTTCACCGTCTGCGGGTAATAGGACATCAGGTCGGAGGTGCCGTCGAGGCTCGTGACCTTGATGCCGAAGGTGAAGGCCTTGTCGTAATAGGCCTGGTGGAAACCGACGCTCGCCCTGGGCGTGACGCAGATCTTGTTCATCGGCACGATGCCGAACACCAGCGTGCAGGCGGAATTGCAGATGCCGTCGATGATGACGCGATCGCCGCGATCGCGGATGCGCTTGTACTTGGCCTTGTACTCATCGACGTAGCCGCCATGGTCGCGCGTGATGTGCAGGACGGCACGCGCCGGCGCCATCGCGAGAGCAAGGAACAACAGGGCGAGAAGCGTGATGCGCATGAACAATGTGACAGTCGCCTTGGTCGCCTCAAACAAAGCCGGCTGCGGGCCCCGGACCAGACCCCAAAACTCTGGCCGGACTGTGTTGGGAAACCGTTAAGCATCCAGAATGGGCCAAAAATTGACGTGATGTGGCCGATTTCCCGCAGTTTTTCCCTCCAAACCGCGCTAAATGAAAGGCCGGATCGGCCAGAATCGCCCCGGCTGGCCCTGGAGACGCACAATGCCCAGACTGAAGTTTTTCGCCGCCGCAGCGGTTCTCGCCGCCATGGCTGCCGCCCCAAGCGTGGCCGACGCCCGCCATTACCGCCATCATCACCATCACCGGCACTACGCCCGGCATCTGCCTTATCAGATCAGCTACCTCCACAATTACGGCCCGGGGCCGACGCCCGGTACGTTCGCCTATTACGACGGCCCGGCGACGGTAAAATGCCGCCAGAGCGCCTCCGCCTATATCGGCCAGGACGGCCGCCGGCATCCCTGTTTCTAAAAGCGTCACCGGGCGGGACGGCGTGCGCAGAGTACCCTTCCCGCTCTCCCCCGCTGGCCGTTCCGGCCCAACTCTGATAATCGACGCAAACGGCACGCGCTCGTAGCTCAGCTGGATAGAGCATCGGATTTCGATTCCGAGGGTCGGGAGTTCGAATCTCTCCGAGCGCGCCAATTCCACTGTCCAGCCCGGACGCATGATCGCGCCGTCCATCGGCGCAACCAAGCCAAGATGACGGAAGTCGCGCGCAAGGCATGGCACGCGTTCGTCAAGCTGCGATTTTGGTCTTCGCTCTGACGACGGTCACCCCGCCCGCGCAGGCCTGCAATGGCGGGGGAAATTGCACGGAGGCCCACGAGAACGCTCCCGGTCAGAACAAACACGTCGGCGGAGCGCCCGGGCCGATCGCTGGCGCAGGCCTTCCGATCCTTGCGGTTGGCTACGGCGTCTATTGGCTGATCAGGCGCCGCCGTAGGTAGGCCAACGGGCATCTGGCGACGATTGAAGCGGTCGCTTCTTCAAGCGCGCGATCGTGCGCGGCCGGCGGTGCATGCACGAGAGCGGCACCTCCGTGAAGATCACGCCGGCTGGGGCTGAACTGTTCGCCTAAGCGTTAAGACCGGCTATGAGACCGCAACTGCCGTGGCGGACTGATGAAGATGCCTTTCGCGGCGTTTCTACTTCAGCGGCCTTAATTGTGACGACTCCTTTAGCCCCCGCACTGCGCTGCCGGGGGCTTTTTTTGGCTGCGCCCCCGCTGTTCGGTGCAAAAGTGCACAGACTTCCCTACCCAAGGGGGCTTGGATTGGCCACGTAACCTCCCGGTGGATCCGTGTCGACTCCTCGGCCCGACGGTTCGCCGAGAGGAAGCGCAGCCCCGGCGTGCTCCCCTACGCCGGTCGCGTCGGGGCAGCGTTCCCGCCCACCATTTGCAATCCAACAGCTCCTGAACGATCGATGACGCCACGCGAAAAGCGCGATATGCCTTACATCGTCGGGCTCGCCTGTTGGGCGACGGCCCTGATGGTCGCACTCGCTGCGTTCTGGCGATAGATCGTGCTGGAACGGTGCTAGGCGTTGTGTGTTCGAGGGGGGATGAACGACGATCGCAGCCCGCTGCTGACCCTGATCTCCTCCATCATACGCAAAAAAACGATGCGGCCTGAGGGAAGTCACCCGGATGGCGACCACAAGGACATCATTTCAATATCGCTGGGATCCATGCGGGCGCATTGAGCGCGTCCGGCTGCTGCGAAGGAGCTGTCCGGACGAGTCTGTCAGCCGGTCAGTCGTTTGATAAGCCGCTCGTTGAGTTGGCCGTCCGCGAACAGCACGCCCCAATAGCTGACCCTCGACAGCTCGACGGCCAGCAGCTCGGCCTCGATCGGCACCCCAAAGTATTCGGCTTTGGTGACGTTTTGCCATGTCGTCTCGATCACGCGGCCATGACGATCGATGCACCACGCGTGATGAATAGGGCTGCCGCCGCTCTCGTGGTCTACCGCGTAACCCTCGACGTAGGTCAGGTTGTCGTCGATGAGCGCGAGGCCGGCCGCATTTCGGAAGCACCAGCCGAGCGCACCGCGCGCCGCACTGTACTTCTTCGGCAGCGCACGCCCTCTATAGGCGGTGCCGTGTTCGAGCAGGAAGCGCTCGAACCGGCCGCCGTTCGCGGCGCCGGTTTGGAGGAAGTGCTCCAGCGGCACTATTATTGGGCGTCGATCGTTGTAGGCGGGGCCATGTTCTAGCAGAAAGCGCTCCAACTGGCCGCCCTTCGCAACGCAGCTGCGAAAGAAGTGCTTCAATGGCACTATTATTAGGCGTCGATCGTTGTAGGCGGGGCCATGTTCTAGCAGAAAGCGCTCCAACGGGCCGCCCTTCGCAATGAAGGTGCGAAAGAAGTGCTTCAACGGCACTATCGGGCGTCGATTGAGCATCGCTATCAACGCACATGAGGGACTCTGGTTGCGGCGGTCGGTGCCACCTCATGAAGGGCCAGTACCGCAACCCTATCCGGATCGTAAGCTTCAATATCGGTGAGGGTTGATCCCGCGAGGCATTCGCAATCTCTCTCCCTGATGCCTATCTCCGGTGCATGCTTAACCGAAGTACATTCCCTGCATCCCAACGCGTGGGACGAGGATGCCTGACCGGCCGGAATGGATCCAATGACGAGCGACCACTCGCCGCGTTCGCCGGGATCTGAACCGAGTTCAAGGGCGGCCGCGGCACCAAGTCAAAACCAGTCCCCGGCCCTCATCTCGTGTATGGCTTCCTCACCACCAAGCCGAACGTGGCCGTCGCGCCGATCCATCCCAAAGCGATGCCAGTCATCCTGATGACGGACGAGGAGCGCGACGTCTGGCGGCGCGCACCCTGGGACGAAGCGAAGGCACTTCAGCGGCCGCTACCCGATGACGTCCTGAAGATCGTCATGCGCGGCCCCGACAAGGAAAATAAGCTCGCCGCATGAAATACACCGAGCGGGCAAGCCAAGCGCCGATGATTCATTTCCCGGCGATGGCTTTGGACAGAACATCGCACTGCTCGTCGAAGTCCAAATGCGGGTTTTGCCTTTTCACGACCTGTTCCAGTTCAAGCGCCGCGATAGCAAGCTCATCACCTAAACGCTTAAACAGCTCGCGTTGACGTGGATCCGTCGCCGACGTGCCGAGGTCGGCAAAGTGCTTCGCATCAGCTCGAAGTTGGTGCCACTTCCCGGTGAGGTCCTTCATGGCGCATGTCCTCGGTTTGGCGTCGTTCTTGGCGGTCGAGTGCGACGCGCACTGCAGAGCTTTCGCCTAGCGGCCGCATCCGACACCTTCTTTCGAAGGGCAAGCAGCTGAGCCCTTTCCTGTTCCAGCCTATCCATAACGATAATCACGATTTGAAAGTCCTCTTTAGAACCACCTTCGATTGGAAAATCCATTTACGCCTCCACTCGGGAAAAAGTAGCATCGCCTCACCCGAGCGGCGGTCCACTTACCTGTGTTAAGCCGAAGCGAGATTTATTCTGCTCTTGAACATAGACAGCCTATCTGAGCGAATCCGACGAGTCGGATTCCCGACAGATCAGAATGAACCTACCTGCGCTGATCTCCGCTTGAATGCTCGCAAATCGAGCCGGCGAGATTGACTAGATCGTCTTACCAGCGAAAAACTCCGGCGCTCGTGCGTGCGTTCCTCAGCCAGACCACCGGGAAAACGCGGCAACTTGCGGGGGAACGATGCCGCTCACCACGGCTTTAAAGTTAGATAATGTGCCCCCGGAGGTATTTGTCGATGACGAAAGGAAATGACGCCATGGATGCCGTTGAGCGTGGTTTCCTCGCTTGCGCGCTGGTCGGATTTTTAGTCTTGGCGACAGCCATTTGGCTGATGTAGGCTCTGGCGCCCAAAGAGCCGTTGCGGCCCGAAGTCAAGCGCCGTCGGCTCCATCAGCGATGCGATCGGTCTGCCGCTATGCGAAAGCGTGGCAAGTTCAGCGTCGGCAACAAGCTTTCGAAGCGAACGCAAGTCCGACATCATCAGCGCGAGCACCTTGTCATCTGACAGCAGTTGCTCGCGAACTGTTTTGGCAGTGCGTTTTGAATCGGCCATGTCCACCGCCCTCCTTTCGAAGAGAATCAAGGCCCGCGGTGCGCCTCCATGCGCGAAGAAACGGCCCCAGCATGGGGGCAAAGCTGGGACCGTTCCTCTCGGGACGTGAGACGGCTGTCACACCAGCATGCGATATCGAACTCGCTGACGAGCTACACCAATATGGCATGCGTCGCGTGAACGCCGCGGCACGCACGTTCGGCCGACATTATAGCGCCTTCTTCAGAGCCTCAGTCGTGCTTGCGGCGGCGCTTAGCCAGCCAATAGACGCCATAGCCGATGGCCAGGACCGGAAGCCCAGCGCCAGCAACGGGCCCGGGGGCTCCGCTAACACGGTGACCCGGCGGGTCTCGACCAGGGGCGTTCTCGCAATTCCCCCCGCCGTTGCAGGCATTCGCGGGGAGGGCAACAATTGTCAGAGCAAGAGCAAAAACGGCGGCGGAAATGCCAGATACAATCTTCATCAGATCTTTCTCCTGCGCGCCAACTTTGTTCATATATAATTAAACACCCCATTTAAACATTAACTATTTTAATTTTTTAAGATATCTCACGGCGTGCGCCCCTTCGGCTCGTGAGGTCAGGGCGCGTTTTACGGACCAGGCACACTGAGCCGATAGCGTCAGCACCTAGCGGCCCAGCCGCTTCTCCGCCCGCTTCCGGCTGTTGCCGACCTTCTTGACCGTCTTCCGCACCATCGTGGCGGATCGGCCGGTCTCCTTCGCCTCGTACGCGGTGACCAGCGTCCGCATGCATCGGTTCGGAAGTAGACCTTGCCATACTCCAATATTCGGTCGTTCGACCTGTAGGGCACAGACGACACCTCGACTTCGCAGACTATTTTCGTGATGCTCAATTCATCGAGCGCCGCGCCGATGGTCAAGTTGAGATGCTTCGAGACATCGGGACTCCGGAGTCGCTCATCCGAGCTATGCCCGCCCTGCAGTCAATAGCCGGCTGGGCAAGGAGATTGTTCCGCGTCGCCTCGCGTCCGGGCTGAAAGTTCACAGCTACCGCAAGATCGCAGTCCATCGCAGGTTATCCGGCCAGAGCGCCCCACGGGCTGCAACACACGAAATCGCACGGTCTCGGATCACTGCCGGTTGTGGCGCGCGGCAGGCAACGGCGTCATAAAGGAACTGCGAAGCAATAGTGCCTATCTTCATCGGCCGCGGCACGCCACTTCCGCACGACGTAATGCACTGGTTTATTTGTGTTTTTTCGTTTTTGCCCGTTTTGGCACCCCCGTGCAATCGACTGCGAGAAACGCGCAACTCGGCTCCCCCCGCAAAGTGCTGGCCAGGGTTCAGCTTGGATGCATTCGAATGCGCCGCAGGGTCGGCGGGCGCACACCCCTCTGCAGCTCCCCCGAGCAAAAATAGTAGCGAACTGTGCTCAACCGAACAGAGACTTAGCGTCGATTGGCTAGAGTCCCACGTCCGCGTAGCGTACAGGCCAGCGAGGACGTGAGCCATGAAGGACCTCAGCGGAAGATTGCACCAGCTTCGGGTGGACGCCAACAATTGTGCCGTCATGGCCATGTCGGCGACGGATCCGAACAAACGCGAGTTGCTTAAGCGTTTGGCGGACGAGCTCGCCATCGAGGCACTTGAGCTGGAGCAGGTCGTGAAAAGCCAAACCGGGCATGTGGGCTCCAACGAGCAGTACGATGCCTTCTCCAAGCCAGCGTTAGATCCCGCTATGCCGGTCCGGAGAAAGCCGCTCGCCGGCTCGTGAAGCGCGTGCGTGTAGTCGAGCGAAACAGACCGACCGCATTCACATCGAGAAAATCAACTACTCGTTTCTTTTTCAGGACAAGGCCAAGCCGCCCGGATACGGCGCCGGGTTTAAGCTCGCGATCGAGCGCAGGCTTGTGGATGCACGAGAGCGGCACCTGCGTGAAGATCACGCCTGAAGCTGCCGAGATGCTTATTTGAAATCGCTGATCTGGCAGGAAGCTCTGCGGAAAGAAAGGTCCCAGCATCGGGGCCAAGCTGGGACCGTTCCTCTCCGGACGTGACAGGCGGCTGTTGCACGACTGTCCACTATCGAGGTCCCTAAAGGGTTCGATACCGGGACAGCATCCTCTCCACGTCGCGTGCATGCCGCATGTACGCCTCGCCGATATATGCCGCGTTCTTTCAGAACCTCAGTCGTGCTTGCGGCGGCGCTTAATCAGCCAATAGACGCCATAGCCGATGGCGAGCACCGGAAGACCAGCGCCAGCAATCGGCCCGGGGGCTCCGTTGATGTGGTGGGGGTGGTCTCCTCTATGGCGACCGCCTGAGGCATTTGCAGGCGGGACAATCATCGTCAGAGCGAGGACAAAAAACGCGGCGGAAATGCCAGATAAAATCTTCACTCGATTTCTCCTGCATTTTGACCAGGCCCAAATAATGGTAATAAATTCCTTATTTAAAATTTAAATAGTTTAATTATTAAGAATTTTTTCTCGCGCCCCGCCCAGCCGACGGTTCACCCCCGGCTTGGGGAAAACGGTCGTTACGTCAATAGCGCTGCATTTTTCCCGATCGGCGAAGCGATATCCTCTCATGTGGGCTTTCGGTGCATCATGCAATTCAGCCGCATCATCGGTCCGACGGAGGACTTCCAAGTTTGGAGCGCGATAAGCTGCGGGTTCTCGTTCGTGATCAGTAATGAGAGCCGAACCGGCCCCGGCCTTCACGGAGAGCCCGGCTTTGTTGCCTCGTGGCGTCCCATCGATCTGAACAGGCCTGCGATCAGAGTGGGCGGTTCGCCGTTCAAAACCTTCGCTGAAGCCGAGAATGCGTGTGAGGCGATGCTGAAGCACCTGACCGACGACAGGGCCGGATAGGAGCATGAGCACGGCTGCGGCTGCGGCGCGGTCGGCCCGCCCTGCAACGTCGCGGCGCCTGGTAACGCACGTTGTGGAATATCCACTGGCGTCTCCATCACCGGTACTGTCCCTGGCGATCAGACGTGGTCAGCCTTGGAACACCAAAGGTTGGGGCGAGTTTACATACGGCCGTAGTCCAGGCGGGAGGCCCGAGACAAAGAAGGGCCGAACCATGACAACGTTCCGAACCGATCAAGTTGACGACGACAGGGTGAACATCAAGCGCGCCCCGAACACATTGGCCGGGTCGATCGCCCGGGTCGACGATCATTGGCGCGTCGAGATCATGTGGGGCGGCCCTGGCGGTGCCATTATCTACGAGGCGCCATCACTGCCCCGCGCGTTGGCGTTCATGGATGGGGTCGACGCGGCATTCGAACGGGTGATAATGCTCGGAGAGCGCTAGACCATATTATGCCGGAGACGGTGTGGGTTGCGCATCGCAACGGAACCATTGGCCCTCCGACGGCACGAATTCCAACGATGAGCTGCTGCTCGCGACACTCAAGGCGTTTTGCGAAATCTGAAATCGCGGCAGGTCGCACCTTCCACGATCGTGTTGGCGGCGATATGCGGATCGCTTCAGGCCGAAATGCCAGGTTGTGGCTCAGTGCGATCGCTAAGGTGGGCGCCGCGCCAGGTTGAAGTTCCGGGCCTTGTCCAGATTGCGCGCCTTTTCCAGCGCGGCTGCACTGGGCATAAGGGCCGAGGCGAGGTCTGCTTCGGTGAAATCGGCGCCGGCGAGATTGGCGTTGGACAAGTCGGCTCCCGCAAGGTCAGCGTGGTTCAGGTTACAATTCGCCAGATTGGCGTTCTGCAGCTGCGCGAATCCCAGATCGGCGCGCGAGAGATTGGCACCGCTCAGATCCGCATTCCTGAGATCGGCAGATTTGAGCACGCCACGCATCAGGCCCATCGATTGGTTGCGCATGTCAGCGCTCAAATCGGCGCCCGCAAGCGTGGCCCCAATCAAGTTGGCACCGGAAAGATCTGCGGTGATGCGAGCGCCGTTCAGATCGGCGCCGCCAAGCTTGGCGCGTTGCATCTGCGTGCCGAGCAGCGATGCCCCTACGAGAGACGCTTCCGTCAAATCCGCGTCGACCAGCCAGGCCTGGTTCAGGGTGGCTCGATCGAAGCGCGCGCGTTTCAGGCGAGTCCGGTTGAGCTTGACGAGGCGGAGATTGCCGCCGGAGAAGTCGAGCCCCGAGAGATCGAGATGCGACAGCCGCTTTCCTTGCAAATCCGCAGCGCGTTGGCCCGCGCCGTCCTCAGGCGCCATCTTGAGAAGCGTCTCGACGTCGGCGCGCGTCATCTCCGATGTCGACATTTCGGGACTGTTGAGGTCGACGCTGCGCAGCATGTCCTGCGACACGGCGTCAATGGGATCAACCAGCAGCGCCGTCATCGACACAAGGGCAAATGCGAGACGAAACAGCATCGCTGTCGCTCCGCTCCAGTAACCCGCTATTGTCTCTTGCATCAAGGTGAAGCGTCAAGTCGCGGTCCTGGTGACTGGAGGGAGCAAACAGGCCGCGAGATCATAGGGCTGCGGCGAAGCAATAGGGCTGCGGCGAAGCAATAGTGCCAATCTTTATCGGCCGTAGCGCGCCATCGTCGGGTTCAACTCGGCAAGATGAGGCACGTGGTTGTGCCATGGGCGAGCAATCGGCCCTTGACGTCAGTGACACGCCCTTCGGCCGTGCCGATGCGGCGTCCACAATTCAAGACCGTTCCTTCGGCCCTGATCTGGCCTGTTTCCGGCGTGATGGGACGCACAAGAGAAATCTTGAACTCGAGCGTTGTCTGGGCCACGCCCATGTCCAGCATCGATTGGACGGCGAGCCCCATACAGCTATCAAGCAGCGTCGCCGTGAGACCACCATGGACCGTGCCGGCTGGATTCAAGTGGGCGCCAGTTGGGATGAGCGTCACGACAACGCGACCGCGTGTAGCTTCGGTGACATCGTATCCCAAGGTTTGCGCCAAGGTGTTGAGAGGAATCGTGCCACTCGCAAGGCCCTGCACGAACTCCAATCCACTCATCGCTTTCTGTGTCTCGGCATCCACCGTCCCGAAGGTCTTGGTCAGCATCATATCGCTCCGTCTCGCTCAACTCGTTTTCGTTCTTGGCGACGTGTTCTTGCGAAACGCCGATGGTGACCGGCCATAGATCCGGCTGAAAGATGCGCTCATGCGCCTTGCGCTCGAAAACCCGGCACGCTTGGCGATGAGAGGAATTGGAAGATCGCTTTCATCGAGGAGACGCTTTGCACGTTGAACACGAAGCGAAAGCGCGACTTGCAGGGGCGATGCATCGAGGTGCTCGGCAAACAGGCGCGCGAGGTGCCGGGCCCCTACTCCGAGACGCTCGGCCAATGCTTCGATATTGCTCCGATCAAGCGCACCGTTTTCGATGAGGGCCAGTGCGCGCTCGACAGTCGTCCTGGTCCCCTTCCAGGCCGGGCAGAATGGAGCGGCCTCCGGACGGCAGCGGAGGCAAGGTCGAAAACCCGCGTGTTCTGCGGCAGCGGCGCTGCGATAAAACCTCACATTCCGCGAGAGCGGCGTTCGCACCGGGCAGACGGGCCGGCAATACACCCCCGTCGTCTTCACCGCCACAAACACCAGCCCGTCCCACGCCGGATCGCGGCGCCGAAATGCTTCATACTGTGCGGCGAAGTCGAGCATGCGATTGCTATAATGACCATCGCCGCAGGTGGCGAGCCACTCCGGAAGATCGGGTCCGAAAACGACCGCCGCCAGGACGGTCCGCGCTCATAGCCAGGCAGGATAGAGCATCGGATTTCGATTCCGAGGGGCGGAAGTTCGAATCTCTCCGAGCGCGCCAGTCTCAAGCGGGGTAAGCCAATATCTGCGCACGCCTGCCGCAGCAGCGCGGCCTGGGATGGACCGCGACTACTTTTCGACTTCGACGACGTACCTCCGTACGACTTTGACCGCCTTGTCACGCTGCGGTGCAAGGTCCGCCCAGGCTTTCGACTTGTAGAACGCTACGGCGTCATCCAAGCTATTCCATTCGACGATCCCCACCCCCTTGGGGGCTGGCCCACCGTCTATCTCAACAATCCGTCCGGCCGCGGTGCGCAAAGCGTGACCATGGGCTGCTTCTATCGCCTTCCGGGCGGCAGGCAAGTACGCGGCTTGGGCTGAAGCATCGAGGATCTCAATTTCGCCGACAGAGTAAGCTTTCGGCTTAGCTCCTTGAGCGTGGAGGCCTTGGACCGCGATAGCTCCAATTGCGACGCCCGCTAGCAATACCATTGCGAGTTTGGAACGAGATCTCATGGCGTTTCCTCCGATTTTGCAATTTCAATCGAAGACGGATGCCCCCTAGCCGTGTGTCGGAATGGCCAACTGAAGGTTCAAAGCAGACGGGCTGCTAATGCGCAAAACGCTTGCTCTCCCTAGCGGATGTACGGAGGAGCGACGCAAGCGCTGACAACACCGTTTGCAAGACGCCATCTACGATTTTCGATCTTGCACGCTGTTGTATTGCCGTCATTCTAACGACAACAAGCTGGCCGGCTTGAAGCGTAGGCTTCGGCTCCTCCCGCCAACGCGATCACGGAACCCGCGGTCTATTTTCCTCATCCGGAATGGCAGTTCGCCTACGACATGGACAACGGGGTGGCCGTCGCCAACCGGAAGAAGCTGCTCGACCGCCCCGCAACCGACAGGATGAAGATGCTGGGCTTCCACTGGCCCTATCCCGGCCTGGGCTTTGCCGAGCGGAAGGGCACGGGATATCAATATGTGCCGGCGGCCTGACGAGCCGCCTTCCCGACATCGTCGGTGGCGAAATCCTCCCGAGGCAATTTGCAAGCGGCGCCGCAATCTGCCGAATTCTCCTTGAAGCTTCAGAGCGCATCCGATAAAATTACAACTATTGCTCGATACGTTTGCTGTTGATAGATATTGCAATCTCCGAGAGTGCGATGCAGCGCTGGCTGATTTCAGGCGCATCGGGGCAGTTAGGCGGTCATATCCTCCGTGCGCTCTCGCATCGTCGTCCTGGCGACTATGTGCATGCGCTTGGCCGTGCCCCGCTGCCGGGTGCCCATGTCACCGAATGGGTGGATCTCAGAAGCGGCGCGGCTTTGATGGAGTTGCTGCAACGCGCGGCGCCCACGCGCGTCCTGCACCTTGCTGCAGTGCCGCCGGTGGTCGCCGAGTCCAATCCCGCCTCCTGCCATGCGCTCCACGTTGGCGCCGCGATGAGGATGGCGGCTTACGCCGCCTCCACGAACGGCTGGATGCTGTATGCCTCGTCCGATTTCGTGTGGGACGGAAACGGCGGGTTCCACGATGAAGGCGATGTGCCGCTTCCGGCGAACGTCTATGGCCGAAGCAAGCTTGCCGGCGAGCGTGTCGTCGCAGAGCACGGCTGTGGATTGGTCGCCCGCTACTCGCTGCTGTTCGGTTTCCCGGTCAATCAGCGCCAGACATCATGGACCACGATCGCCGCACGCCTGAAGCGCAACGAACCGGTCGCCGCGATAGACAACGAATGGCGATCGGCAATCAGCCTGGCCGACGCTGCTTTGGCAACAATAGAGCTGGCAGCGCAGCGCCATCATGGACTCGTGCACATTTCAGGCTCATCCGCGATGACGCCGTACGAGATCATCAGCATGATGCGCCAGGAGATGAACTCGGTGTCTGAGATCCAGCGGGTCTCGCGGGCCTCGTTCAGCCCGAACATGATCCGGCCGCGCAACGTCACCCAGTCGAACAGCCGGCTGAGGCGCCTCCTTCCGGGATTCGAACCCATGCCTTTACGCTCTGCTCTGCGCACCCCGCGGGGCGCGGTGCCGCGCTTTTCCGTGATCATTCCGGTGTATCACGGAGCCGACGCCGTGGGGCGGAGCCTGGCTGCACTTGCCGATCAGCAATTCGATGACGATGACGGACTGCAAGCGAGCGATGTCGAGGTGCTGCTGGCACTGAACGACGGCCGACCAGACAGCGAGGCGGCGGCGGAGGCGCATGTCGCGAGCCTGCGTGCACGGAACTTCCACGTGCGATTGCTACGGACCCCGCCGACCCGCCGCGCCGCCATAGCCGCGGCCGAGGCGGTGGCGGCTGCCGGCAGCCATCGCCTCTATCTGGACCAGGACGCCAGATTATCTCCGCACGCGCTTTCCGCCATATTTGCAGCGCTCACGAGCACAGGCATTCAATTCGCCGCGCCTCGCGCGCGGTTCGATCCCTCCCCTTCCCTGGTGGTGCGCGCGTTCTGCCGTTACTGGAGCGCTTTACCCTATTGCGATGCTTCGCCCGTCACCATGGGCGCCTATGCGGTGTCAGCCGAGGGCCGGCGACGTTGGGGCGCGCTCCCGCAGCTCGCTTCGGACGACAAGTTTGTCCGGATGCTGTTCGCGCCGAAGGAGCGGCTGCTGCTGACGTCGGAGAGCTATCATGTGGTGGCGCCGCAAGGCTGGCGCGAGCTGATCCGAGCCCGGCGCCGCTACCTGCGTGGTAATCGCGAACTGGCGCGCGCGACCCACCTTGCTCCTCCAGATCCGGTTCCACGTTACAGGGGCGTGCTCAGGCCGCTGTTGCGACCGTCGGCCTGGTTCGACTTCGCGGTCTTCGTCGCGGCCTATGGGGCGACCTGGCTGGCGGAAAGCGTCGGGGCGCGAACGATGAGACCATCGTGAACCGCGCCCTTGATGTCGTCATCCCCGCAGGTGGCGATCCTGGGCTGCTTTTGCGATGCCTGGTTGCGCTTCGGTGCGACGGCAACGAGATCGACCTTCGGGTGATCGTGGTGGCAAACGGGCCGGCGTTAAGCCAAAACCAGGCGACCGCCCGGTCATTGCTGACGGCGTTCGAGAATGAACGCCAAACATTGATCGTCGTAGCGAACACCTGTCCGGGCAAGACCGCAGCGCTCAATCGGGGCGATCGCGAACGTCGCGGCGGGGCGGTCCTTTACCTTGACGCTGACACCATCATTCTCCCTGGCACCTTGGCCGCGATTGTCGCGGGCCTGGCCACCGATGAGCCGCTTCTCGTCGCGCCCCCCATGGTGCTGGTTCGGCCGGAGGGCCGACTGGAGCGCGGGTTCGCCTCGGTGTGGCCGCGTCTCTCCGGGATGGAAAACGACGTCGTCGGGGCCGGCCTCTATGCCACCAACGCGGCGGGCCGCCGCAGGTGGCGCGAGTTTCCCCTGATCGCGGCGGACGATCTGTTCGTGCGCTCGCGCTTCGCGAGAGGCGAACGAAAACTGCTTGCGGCGGGCGGCTTCCTGTTCAACATCCCACAAGGATCGGATCTGCTCCGCGCCAAGCGCCGATGGGACCACGGCAATCGCGCCCTTGCAGGACTGCACGATGTTCAACCAGGTAACCTGCCCAAGAGGTCGTTCCGGTCCCGATTGGGCGATGTCGGGCGGCTCTGGCGAGAAGGCCCTGGCCTCGCCTGCTTCGTACTGCTTGCGCTCTCGGCACGGCTCACACGAGGCGAGAGCGATGGTGCCGCCGCGTGGATCGGGCCAAAGCCGCGGCCGATTGCACCAATCGCACCACGCCGGCCGCACATCGGCATATGCATCGTCACGCATAACAACGCTAACGAGATCGAAGCCTGCCTCGCTTCGCTGAAATCCCGCTGGTCCGATCTTTCGATTCGAATCGAGGACAACGCGTCGGTCGACGGCACGGTCGATCTGGTTCGACGAACCGGATGCCGCACAAAGATCACAGCGAACCTCGTCAATCGCGGTTTCGCCGCTTCGGTCAACCGACTAGCCGCCGATTTCGGTGAGGAAGTCGACCATCTTCTGCTCGTCAATCCGGACGTCGAACTGGCAGCCGACGCGATCGATCAGTTGATCGCGACCTCGCTGGCGAGCGAGACGGAGGCGATTGTCGGCGGACGGATGATGCGGTACGACGGCAGCGTCGACCCGACCAACTGCCTTGCCGAACCGTCGCTCCGGCAATCGATCGCGTTCGCATTGGGCCTGCGGCGCTGGCCCTGTTGCGGGTGGCTCGATCCGGATGCGCTCGGCGGCTGGTGCCGCACCGGTATTCGAACAGTCCCCGTGCTCACCGGAGCGACGCTCCTGATCAACCGCGCATTGTGGGACCGCTTGGGCGGGTTCGATGAGCAGTACTTCCTCTATGGCGAAGATGTTGACCTGTGCATTCGGTCGAAAAGACTGTCGAGCGCCACGCTATTCACTGGCTTTGCGCATTATGTCCACCAAGGCGGCGCGAGTTCGGCAGGCGACTCGCAGCGATGGGTCGCCATCCTGCGCGGCAAGGTGAGCCTCTACCGCCAGCACTTGCCCTCGCTCGCAAGCAGATTAGCTCGAGGGCTGCTGCTGTGCGGCGTAGCACTGCGCGCAATGGCTGAAACATCAGGGCTCGCTCGTACAAAAATATGGCGAGACCTGTGGCGGAACCGCGACCTGTGGCGGCGTGGGTGGCCGCCAAAGAGCAGCGTGGCTGGCGCCGCAGCTACGTGACAGCCGAGCTCACGCCGCCGAGGTGTCGATCTGGCGGCGGATCACTCGCCGCACCTCTGCATTCGACAGGAACAGATCGTGGTTGATGATGCCCCAACCCGAATCGGACGCATCGACCACGCGCACGCCGAGCTTCTCGATGACGGCCTTCTCGGCGGCGCCGACGCGTGTCATGCCGCCGGCGAGCGACCCCGAGAGGGCGAGCGCGCGGTCGTTCGTTGCGGTGATCACCGTGATCTTGCGGGCGAGCGGCCCGATGCGGTTGATCGCCGAGGAGAACACGTCCATGTCGATGTCGGGCGAAGCGAACACCACCGCCCCGATCCTGCCGTCAACGGTGTCACCATATCGATCATGGAGCTGGCGCAGGCTTTCGAGCGCCAGCATCGTTCCCATGCTGTGCGCGACGATGTGGACGCGGCCGACGCCCGGAGGCGTTACGATGGCCTGAAGCACGCGCTCGAAATCATCGCGGGACCACATTGCGCTGTCGCGATCGTAGGCGTAGTCGAACAACCCCGCCTTTGACGGCCAGGAGAACACCATCGTCTGGCCACGGAACCGGATGCCATCGGAAAGATGGGCGGCATCGAGCGCCGCCGTCTCGAACGTCTGCTTGAAGCCGTGCACATAGATCAGGACGTCTGATCCGCCGCCGCCGGCCTGCCCGAGAAGATCGCTGACGTCGCCCGAAACCGGCTCGACCTGATCAATACGCCAATCGCCGAGCCCTGCTGCCGCCAAGGAGAAACGACTTTCGTCCGGTGGCACCAGCTTCGCCCGTGCGACGGTCATCGCGGAGGCCCGATCCGGCCCGAACCAAGGCTTCGCGCGCCCGCCTTTTACGGGCTTGCGCGTGGTTGCGACAAGCAGCGTGGGGTCCACCGACAGCGACGATGCATCGTAGCGCGCGCCGGTCGCGCCCAGGCTGGCGCAGCCGCCGAGCGCGAGTGCGCCCGCGGAGGATGCGAGCCCGCCCAGCAGAGCACGGCGGGACATCATGACTTCGTTTTGCAGTAAATGTCGGACGATCACGCGGGACTTCAGAAGCCGCCTCCGTAAGACCCGCCCCTCACGAATTTCCTGAATGATGATGGCGGCGAGAAAAGGGCGGCAGCTTCAGGCCGGGACGTCGCGCAAGACCGCCGAACGGCGTAGATGTGTCGATTGCGGTGCGGAACCGGTCGGAACCCGGCGAAGCAAAGTTCCCTTGTGGCCATTCCAGTGAAGCCTTCGACCGCCTCACGCAGCGAGCCTTCGACGAAGGCGCCCGTCGTCCTGCTTATTAATGAGAGCAATCTGCCTAAAGCATCACGAGCTGGACCACACCATCTTCGAGCTCGCCGCGAGCAAGTCTCGCGCGAGCGATATGCTCGAACTCGGTTCGATGCCTGTGCAAGTAGCTGAGAGCTTGGTTCTGGGTCCGAAAAGTCGTCCGAAGTCGGCATGCTTGCCTGACCGGCCCGACCGCCAGCGAGAATGTAATGGTTTGCCCTGACTCGGTGGTGGATACCGTCCCCATGCTCTTCGCCATGTGTCCGCCTACTCCATAGGAAATGAGCGTCAGATGGTTTTCGCACTGCGCCGCTGAGCGCCGGAAGTCAATGGAGTTGCCGCCTTAATCGAGCGGCTCGTCTCGGTGCCCATCGGCGATGAGAGTAGCTTAGGCGGTCGATAGTCCATTTCGACTCAATACCCGGCCAAAGTATGTTCCGTGCCGTTTTGCCGAAGCGCCCTAAGCCTCCCGCTCGCGAGCGCAAACCCGCACGTGCTGCGATCCTCAATGCGAGCTGGTGGCCAGTCCTGCGCGGTCGCGCTCGATCGAGTTCCGGGGGTGCTCACGGCGGGGAGCACCCTGACGGAAGGTGTTCACAGTGGGGCCACCGTGATTTCACGGAATCCAAATCAGATCACAATACCGCTAAGGTTCTTTTGCCGGGGCCAATTTCATCCCGAACAGATTTATTAACCGGCAAGGGCCGCTGAGAAATCAGCGGCCCTTTCGTTTCAGCGCCTCGGCGCGACCGGAATGCGGCGTTCAACCGGATCTGCCGAGCCGCAGTTTGCTGGGCCTGACGCCATAGCGCCGGAGCGAGGCTCTGCTCAGCGCTCCCTCCGACTGGTAGCCGAGATCGGCGGCCATCACGCAAATGGGGTCGTTCGTGGTCATGAGCCGCTGTCGCGCGAAGCCGAGACGCAGTTCGGTGAGGAAGGCGAGCGGCGCCAGTCCGGCCAACTTGCGGAACGACCTGACGAGCGTTGCCCGGGATGCCGCGGACGCGTTCGCCAGAAGATCAAGCGTCCAGTCGCGGGCGGGCTCCCGCAGCATCGCAAGCACCGCATGCGACGTCGAGCGATGGGTCAGAAGCGCGAGAAGACCGCTAGCCGGCGGCGCCTCCTTGAGATGTTCGCGCAGCATCATCACGAAGAGCGCGGTTGCGAGATTGGTCGCGATGACCGTGGAGCCGGTCTCGTTCGAATCCAGTTCGTCGCTGATGCAGATCGCGAGCATGTGCAATCGCTCGGCCAGCACGACAAAGTTCGGAAGCGCGGCCATAAGCGCTTGCTCGGATGCAGCTTCGCCCCGCAATACGCCGCACACGAGCTCGGTGTCGTAGGCGACCCCAGGGGTCGACTTCGTGCGAATGGCATTGCGGAGTTCAGTCACGATGCTGCGGTTGGTGCCAACGGTCGAAACCGAGCGGACCACATGAGCGTCACCGTGCGGGAGCAGCAATGTATCGCCAGCGCCAAGCTTCACCGGACCGTGACCGGTCACCTTCCCAGACCGCACGAAACAACGCTGCCCGCTTCTGGGGCAAAGCCGTCAGAGATTTTCCAATCCGAGAGCATTCATGCTCACCCTGCCCCAACTCATGATGTCGCGGCGCGGAACGATGGCTGCTCTTGCTGATTATATCGAATAACAGTCCTCACGGTCACCGATCATGATCTATGCACTCAGCATCATCCTGATTCTAATGGCGGCGGCCGCCAGCGCTGGCGTCCTGATTGTTGCCGGGCTCGACGCTGATATGGGGTCGCACAGAAGCAACGATTGACCAGCGTTGCCTCAATGTGAGCCGGAACACTCCCGAACAGGCTGTCACGACAAAGACCCGCGACTTCACGGAATACATTCACAGCAAGCGCGAGGCTTTACGAATTTGCAGCGGGATGTCCTGCGGCATCGTGGCAAATGCACTCATGGAATCCGGCGTGCAATTTGGAAAGAACCGGAACAGCCGCTTCGACATGCTGCCGCTCGCGTTGGAACCAATCTAAACGGCCAGTATTCTCCGCTGTAATGGCGGATGGCAGTCACCCGCAAGACGGAGTTGCCGACGATGCAAGATCGAGCCGTGCAATCGGACGCCGAGCCTCAACCGCTGCCGGAAAAAGTGTCGGTGACATTGACCGTCAAGGGAACAGAGAGGCGCTTTTCGGTCCTGCCCTGGGTCTCGCTTCTGGATGCGCTCAGGGATCACCTCGATCTTACCGGCACCAAGAAGGGGTGCGACCACGGCCAATGCGGCGCATGCACCGTGCTTGTCGACGGTCGCCGCATCAACTCGTGCCTGACTCTTGCAGTGATGCGGGACGGCGCACACGTCACCACCATCGAGGGACTGGCAGCCAATGGCGCGCTGGACCCCTTGCAGCAGGCTTTCATCGACCATGACGCTTTCCAGTGCGGCTATTGCACGCCCGGGCAGATCTGCTCCGGCGTCGGGTTGATCGCTGAGGGACGGGCCAAGACCCCTGACGAGATCAGGGAATTCATGAGCGGCAACATCTGCCGCTGCGGCGCCTATCCCAACATCGTCGCCGCGATCCAGCAGGCGATGGGGACCAGGCCATGATCCCATTCCAATATACGAAAGCAAATAACGTCGCCGACGCCGTGCGGCTGATCGCGGCCACTAGCGGCGCAAAGTTCATCGCCGGCGGCACCAATCTGCTCGATCTCATGAAAGACAATGTCGAGCGGCCGACGACGCTGATCGACATCTCCCGCCTGCCGCTCGGCTCGGTCGAAGAGACAGCATCGGGAGGCTTGCGGATCGGCGCGCTGGTGCCGAACTCCGACCTTGCCTGGCATCCGCTGATCGAAAAGCGCTATCCGCTGGTGGCAAGCGCAATTCTTGCCGGCGCCTCGCAGCAATTGCGCAACATGGCTTCCACCGGCGGCAACCTGGTGCAGCGGACGCGATGCGCCTATTTCTATGACACGGCCACGGCCTGCAACAAGCGGCAGCCGGGTTCGGGCTGCTCGGCCGTCAATGGTATCAATCGCGGGCACGCCATCCTCGGAGCGAGCACCTCCTGCATCGCGACGCATCCGTCCGACATGTGTGTAGCGCTCGCCGCACTCGATGCCACCGTGCACGTGACGGGCTCCAACGGCGCGCGCGCCATTCCGTTCGCGGACTTCCACCGCTTGCCCGGCGATACCCCGCATATCGACACCAATCTCGGGCCGGACGAGATCATCACCGCGGTCGAGGTGCCGGCAAAGGGCTTTGCGACCAACTACTCCTACCTGAAGATCCGTGACCGGATGTCCTACGCCTTCGCGCTGGTCTCGGTCGCGGCCGCGCTCGAGCTCAAGGACGGCACGATCCAGGAGGCGCGGCTCGCGCTTGGCGGTGTCGCCCACAAGCCGTGGCGCGATCCGGCGGCCGAGGCGGCGCTACGCGGACAAGCCGCTGAGGAAGCGAGCTTTGCCCGCGCCGCTGATCTGCTGCTTCGTGACGCCAGGCCGCAGACGCATAACGGCTTCAAGGTCGATCTCGCCCGGCGGGCGATCATCCGCACGCTGACGCAGGCTGCGCACGGTACGCCGCAATCGCAATCGAACAAGACAATCCAATGAGCATGGCCAACAACACCGCGAAAACCTACACCGGCACCGCCACTTCGCGCGTCGACGGCCGCGCCAAGGTCACCGGCGCCGCCAAATATGCCGGCGATTTCAACGAAGGCGGCCTAGCCTATGGCGCGGTCGTGGAGGCGACCATCGCCAGGGGCCGGATCACGCGGATCGACGCCAGCGAGGCGCGGAGCGTACCCGGTGTGATCGACGTCATCACCCACGAGAACAGGCCGCGGGTCGCCGACAGCGATAAAGCCTGGAAGGACGACGTCGCCCCGGAGGAAGGTTCGCCGTTCCGCCCGCTCTATGACGACGCGATCAAGTTCAACCAGCAGCCGATCGCGCTGGTCGTGGCGGAAGAATGGGAAATCGCACGGTATGCGGCATCGCTCGTCCGCGTCGACTATGAGAAGCAGGCGTTCGTCACTGACGTCTATCGCAAGCGCGACGATGCCATCGTCGTCGAGAAGCCCGACAAGCCGCGCGGCGACGCTGCGAAGGCATTTGCGGCGGCCGATGTCCGCCACGAAGCGGATTATTTCATCCCGACCGAGCATCACAACCCGATGGAATTGTTTGCGACCACGGCGATGTGGGAAGCCGGCGGCCCGCTGACGGTCTACGACAAGACCCAGGGCGTGCAGAACGTGCAGCAGTATCTCTGCAGCGTGTTTGAGAAGAAGTCGGAAGAGATCCGCGTGGTCTCGCCCTATGTCGGTGGTGCCTTCGGTTCGGGCTTGCGGCCGCAATATCAGGTGGTGCTGGTGGTGATGGCGGCGCTGAAGCTTCAGCGCTCGGTGCGGCTGGTGCTGACGCGCCAGCAGATGTATGGGCTGGGCTATCGTCCGGCCACCATCGAGCGGCTTGCGCTCGGCGCGCGGCGCGATGGCACGCTCGATACGATCACGCATGAGGCTGTTGGCACGACCTCGCAGTTCGAGGAATTCTCGCGCAACGACACCGGCTGGTCGGCCCTGCTCTACACCTCGCCGAACGCGCGATATGAACATCGCGTGGCGCCGCTGGACGTGCCGACGTCCTGCGACATGCGCGCCCCTGGTGCTGCGACCGGTGTCTACGCGCTGGAGAGCGCGATGGACGAACTCGCGGTCGCGCTGAAGATGGATCCGGTGGAGTTGCGGCTGCGCTGCTATTCGGACCGCGACCAGAACGAGGACCTGCCCTACACCAGCAAACGCCTGCGCGAATGCTATCGCGAGGGCGCCGCGGCCTTTGGCTGGGACAAGCGCAAGGCGGAACCGCGCTCGATGCGCGATGGCAAGACTCTCGTGGGCTGGGGGATGGCCTCCGGCGTTTGGGAGGCGCTGCAGATGCCGACCGCGGTGCGTATCGTAATGACCGCCAACGGCCACGCTGAAGTCTCCTGCGCGGCCTCCGATATCGGTACCGGCACCTATACGATCATGGCCCAGGTCGCGGCCGACAGCCTCGGTCTTCCGATTGAAAATATCAGCGTCAAGCTCGCCGATTCCACGCTGCCCAAGGCACCGGTCGAGGGCGGGTCATGGATAGCGGCCTCCGCCTGCCACGCCGTGATCGCGACCGCGAGCGAGGTTCGGAGCGAGCTGTTGCGGCTGGCTAAGCTGATGAAGGGCTCACCCCTCGCCGACACGGTCGAGGAAGACGTCGCCCTTTCCGACGGCAAGCTCGTCAGCCGGACGCAGACCGACCGCGGGGTTTCGATCTCCGACATCATGCGGCATGGCGCGCTGGAGCGGATCGAGAAGGAAAAGACCAACCAGGTCGCCGACGACAAGGCGCACGCCAGGAACACGCATTCGGCCGTATTCGCCGAGGTCAAGGTCGATGAACAGCTCGGCGTCATCAGGGTCACCCGCGTCGTCAGCGCAGTCGCGGCTGGCCGCATATTGAACCTGAAGACCGGACGCAGCCAGGTGATGGGCGCCGTCGTCGGCGGCATCGGCATGGCGCTGCATGAGGAGACGGTCTACGACCACGGCCTCGGCCGTATCGTCAACCATGACATCGCCGAGTACCATGTGCCCGTTAACGCCGATATCCACGACATCGAGGTAATCTTCGTCGACGAGCCGGACAGCCTGATCAACCCGCTCGGGATCAAAGGGCTCGGCGAGATCGGCATCGTCGGCGTCGCGGCAGCCGTCGCCAATGCCGTCTACCACGCGACCGGCGTGCGGGTGCGTGACCTGCCGATCACCCTCGACAAGGTGCTGGAGCGCCGAAAGGCGGCTTAGAGCGTTTTCGAGCGAGGCATGCCCTCGGACTTGATCCGAGGGTGGACACCGGTTCGCGTGAAGAAAACGCGTCAAAACTAGAATCTAGAGCTTCGGTTCTGATTCCATCAGAACCGAAATGCTCTAGGCCCTCCTTTTGGGGGGCTGGGGGCCGGGCGGCCGGCCGGAGGCTCCGTCCCGCTGGACAGGAACCGGAAAATCCGTAAAGAAACATGGCCTGTCGGAGCGGCGTTGCGCCCGCTTGGACGGGCGCACAAGCGCGAGTAAACAACGTTGGGTTTTGGGGCGATTCCAGCGGTCCGGTTCGATCCGTTCGGGCGCCCTCTCCGGTCCCGCCATTTCGGACAATTCGATATGAGAAAGATCATCCTGGCGCTGGCGCTTCTGTATCCGGCCGCCGCGCTCGCCCAAGGTACGACCCCGCCGGCCGCCCCCGCCAGTCCGCCCATGGTCGGCGACAAGCCCCTGATGCAAGTCGGCGCCAAGAAGACGGCGGCGAAGAAAGGCGAGAAGGGCAAGCAGCCATCCGTCGCGCAGAAGCTCCAGGCATGCCAGGAGATCGATGACGGCACCAAGGAGCGGCTGACCTGCTATGACGAGGTCTTCGCGCCGCAACCCAAACCGAAGCCGGCCGCGGCCAAGGCCGTCAGCGAGTGCCGGTTCGTGAAGGAAGAGGACGAGCGGCTGACCTGCTACAACGGCTTTGCCGACAAGATCCCGAAACTGCCGCAGTAATCCGGTTACCAGGTGCCCCAGCCGCCGAAGAAGCCGAAGCGCGACTGCTGCGCCACCCGCATCGGCCGCTGGCCCATGAACATCGGCTGCTGACCCATATACATCGGCTGACCCGCGTACATCGGCTGGTAGGCCCGCGCCCTGGCGACCTTATGCCTCTTCGGCGCCTGCGGCTCGTGCTTCTTGGCGTCGGCCGGGACGTATTGGGCGAAGGTCTCGCGCTCGCGAGCCTGGGCAACCGAGGACTCGGCACCGGGCGCTGGCGGAAGCGGCGCGGCAGCCATCTGGGTGGCTGGAGCCGGCGGCACGATGGTCGGGAGGCTGGTGTCGAAAACCACCCGTTCCGGCAGCTTCTGGGCAGACTGGATGCGGACGGTGGACTTGTCGATGCCAGGCGCGCTGTGGCTTGCCGTGGCCGCGTCCTGCGGCACCAGGGCGTCGACTGCGTATAAGGCCGCGAGCAAGGCTCCGCCGACATAAAGGAAATAACGCGTCACCAACATCACAAACAGCTCCCCCGCGCGATGACGCGGTTTAATCGCCTAATGGCGATATAGGGAGTTAGTTCCTGGCCACACGCTACGGGTTCAACCGAAACGTTCACTTTTTCGGGACGCTTGAGCTAGAGCGATTTCGAGCGAGGCATGCCCTCGGACTTGATCCGAGGGTGAACTCCGGTTCGCGTCAAGAAAACCTGTCAAAACGAGAATCTAGCGCTTCGGTTCTGATCCAATCAGAACCGAAGCTCTAGGCTCGGCTTGCCGTGACCAGGGAACACTTTGCCTTATTTGCATTGACGTTCACGAACCCGACCAGAATGCCGGCGTAAGTCTTGCGGCTCTTCATGTTGATGGTGTCGCTGATCACGCGCCGGCGGTCGGTGAGATGCGTGCCGTCGGCGCGGACAAAGGCGCAGGCGATCTCGATATCCTTGACCGGATAGTGGTTGGCATTGCGCAGCGTCAGCCAGACCAGCGCTTTCGAGCCGAGGCCGCCGCGGCGCCAGAACTGGCGAGAGATCTTCAGCCCATCGATCGGCGCCCGCTCGACCGTGAAGGGCTCGTTGGTGCTGGCAGCCGGCGCCTCATCGTCGACGACATCCTCCGCCGGCGCGATCGCTTGCTCGACTGGCGCAGCCGCCTGCTCGGTCGGCGCAGTCGCCTTATCGAGCCAAACGACCTCCTGCTGAGAAGTCGAGGGCGGCGACGCCACGGCAACTGATTTGTTATTGGCATCGCTGGGATCGGGGAGCATCAGCCATCCGGCAGATCCGACGATGGCGAGGACGGCGAGCAGAACCAGCTTGGCGCCAAAGCCTCGAAACGACCACCTGCCGATGCCCATGGCCATGTCCTCACCCGCGTGACAGCGCTTCCTGCCTGCACGCAAAGCCGCTCCGGCGGATCACCGCACGGCTTGAAAGGGACGCGCTGCTGTACGGAAACCACCGCCAGTCAATTAACCATCCGCCGAAACTACGGTTCCAAGCTCTCCCGGCAAAATTGCGGCAGTACCTGCGACAGGATGGCCTTGTGGATTCCGAGCCGGTAGATTGCCGCACCAGCGGATCGCGCGGTTAGAGCATGATCCGAATGTGGAAACCGGTTTTCCTCGCGACAAACGCGCAGCATTTGCGTGGGAAGATCATGCTCAAACAAATCATCGAGCAAGATGGGAGATGAAATGCCGATAGAGGTTACCTGGGACCATATCCACCTGCGCACCCCCGATCCCGAAGCGACCGCAGCATGGCTCCGAGACGTGCTGGGCGGCGAGATCATCCGCAATCCCGGACGCATCGACGTGCAGCTCGGCGGCGCCAAGGTGTTCATCGCGCCGGTCACACCGGGCGACGGCGTCAATGCGCCGCCGGTGACGCCCTATCAGGGCCTCGACCATTTCGGACTGGCGGTGAAGGACATCGACGCGGTCGCCGCCGAGATCAAGGCAAAGGGCGTCGAGTTCACGACGGAGCCGACCACGATCCGTCCCGGCGTGCGCATCTGCTTCATCCGCGGCCCGCAGGGCATCTCGATCGAGCTCCTGGAGCGTGACAAGAAATATGCCTGACCGTGCGACGTGCGAGTGGAGCTTTTTCGGTTCTGATTGAATCAGAACCGAAGCTCCAGATTCTTGTTTTGACGCGTTTTCTTCACGCGAACCGGTGTCCACCCTCGGATCAAGTCCGAGGGCATGCCTCGCTCGAAAACGCTCTAGCGGTCAGGTCATGCTGCCGGGCATGAAGCAGCGGATCTGCAGTCCGAGATAGCCGCGGATCGGCCACACCATCGTGCGGCCGTAGCGGTTCGGCTCGGTGATCACGGCATCATCGGGCACGTCGATCCATTCGCCGTCGATACGCACGCGATAATGTCCGTCCTTGGATTCCCAATCGACGTCGCTCACCGCGGTGCCGTCAGCGTCGGAGCAGCACGGCCCCTTCCCGCTCCTCAAACTGTCGAACCATTGCTTGAGCGGCGAATTGGCGTAACGGCCATCGGGATCGCGCGCATGCACAAGACTTGCGGCGGCGACCGACAACAACGCGACAAGACTCAATGTGAGTGGGACTCTGAGGCGGACCCTTCGACGATGGTCCGTAATTTCACGGATGGAACCTGTGAGCTCTGCGCGTAGGCGCGCGAAAATGCGGCCGGAATCGATCCAGTTCGTCACCTGTCTCTTGCTCCTGCACCCACCGGCCGGTGCCAACAAATGTTATGCATTTCGCGGGCCAAGTTGATTCGCCAAGCGCTGCCAGCGACAACGTCGTCATCGAGACGTCGTTCACCAATGGAATCATTTCGGGTTCGCACGGCATCGAGCGACGCATGGGCAACCTGCCACGTTGCGCCGGCCATGCCGCTTTGGCATAAATTCTGAACTGGCAGCCCTTGGGCGAAGGGGGCCGGCCGCGGGGCACTATGAGAAACGGCCTGTATTCTATTCACGTCACCCTGCTCGACGGACGCGTCGGCAAGGGCAGCGGGGTGATCGTGTTCCGCGACGGCCAGATTGTCGGCGGCGATGCCTATCTCTATTACACCGGCACCTACACCGTGAAAGGCAACACCTTCAAAGGCGAAGTGCTGGTGCAGCGACACACCACGCCGCGCGACAGCGACAACCCGCTATTCGGCGGACCTGCGCCGGTCGGCATCGGCGTCACCGGAACTTTCACCGCCACGCAGGCGACGATGAGCGGAACCGCGCTGGTCGGCAAAGCCAGCCAGATCTTCGGCGCCACGCTGCGCAAGCTCGTGGATATCGATTAGCTGCAGAGCTTAGCCCTCTTCCCGTTCCTACGGGGAGAGGGTTGGGGTGACGGGCTGTCTCCACGAGCACAGTAAGAGATGAGTTCGTGGAGAGAGCCCCTCACCCGGAATTCAAGCTGTGCTTGAATTCCGGCCTCTCCCCGCAAGCGGGGCGAGGCGATCCGAGTTTGCGGACCCAGCGCCGGCCGCAACGATAACTACTCCGCGGCCTGCTCCACGGGCGCGACGCGCGGCAGGATGATCTGGATGCGGGTGCCGCCGCCGGGCTCGGAGTCGAGATCGAGACGGCCCCCTAAGCGCGTGGTGACGATGCTGTAGACGATGTGAAGCCCGAGGCCGGTGCCGCCCTGGTCGCGGCGCGTCGTGAAGAACGGATCGAAGGCGCGGCGGCGCACGTCGAGCGACATGCCGCAGCCATTGTCGGAGAAGATGACCTCGACATTGTCCCTGCCGGAAGCGCGAACCTGGATGTCGACGATACCCGGCTTGCCGTCGGGAAAGGCGTGCGCGACCGAATTGAGGAAGAGATTGGTTAGCACCTGGCCATAAGGGCCGGGATAGGAATTCATGATCAGGTTCGGCTGGCAATCGACATTCAGCGTCAGATTGTGCTTGCGCAGACCCGGCCTCAGACTCATCACCACCTGCTCGGTGAGGTCGCCGAGGTCGAAGTTGCGCTGATCGGAATAATTGCGGTCGGCGGCGACCTGCTTGAACGACTGGATCAGTTCCGCGGCACGGTTGAGATTGGCGACGAGCTGCGAGGACGCATCGCTCGTCGTGGCAAGGAAATCGTTCAGGCTCGAACGCCGCAACTCGCCGCGCTCGACCTGCGCGGCAAAGGTCGCCGCCTTGCGCTCGAGCGCGGAGGCGACGGTGAGGCTGATACCGACGGGATTGTTGACCTCATGCGCGACGCCCGCGACCAGCCGCCCGAGGGCCGCGAGCTTTTCCGCCTCGATCAGCGAGTTCTGCGTCTCGCGCAAATTGCGTAGCGCCGCTTCCGCAGCGTCGCGCGCTTTCCGCATCTCATGCTCGCTGCGCTTGCGCTCGCCGATGTCGAGCGCCACCGTAACGATGTTCTCGATCTCGCCGTTGACGTCGAGGATCGGCAATTTGTTGACCAGCCATTGCCGCATGTTGCCGGCGACGTCCTTGTACTCCTCCTCGTAGAAGCCGAGCTCCGTTCGCCCCGACAACACCCGTTTATCGTTCTCGTCGGTCTTGGCAGCACCATAGCGTGCCATCAGCTCACCGGTGGTATGGCCGAGCGCCTCGTGCGCCTCGATGCCGAAAATGCCGGCCATGTAGCGGTTCATCAGGACGTAGCGCAGATTGCGATCCTTGACGTTGATCACGGCCGGAACGGTGTCGATCACCATCTGCAGCAACTGCCGGCCTTCGGCGATCGCGTCTTCGGCCCGCTTCTGGTCGGTGATGTCGCGCACCGTGCCTTCGTAGCGGATCACCTCGCCTTTCTCGTCGCGCACCGCGCTCGCGCTGTCGGACAGCCACAGCACCGCGCCGCTGCGGGAACGGACCTGATATTCGTAGTCGCGCACCATGCCGTCGCGGTCCATCAGCCGCTGGTATTCGGTGCGCGCGGCCGGATCGACATAGACATTGGAGGCGACGTCGTCGATGCCGTTGATCAGGTCCTGCGGCGTGGCATAGCCCATCATCCACGCCAGCGCCGGATTGGCATTGAGCAGCGCTCCGCCCGGCGTCGTCACATAAATTCCGTCGATGGAAGATTCGAACAGCTTGCGATAGCTCTCTTCTGCAAGCCGCTGCTCGGCGAGCGCGCGCACCGCTGCTTCGCGCGCGGTATCCGCATCGACCAGCGTCTTCCGGAATACCTCGGCGGCGCGGGCGATCTCGCCGATCTCGTTGTCGACGTCGGTCGCCGGGATCGACGCGCTCTTCTCGCCGGCTGCGACCGCGCGGATCGACTTGGTGATTGAGGCGAGCGGCCGCACGGTGCGGCGGACCACGAGCAGCGCGGCGAAGATCCCGATCAGCACGCCGGCCGAGCCAAGCACGATGCTCTGCCATTTCGCCTCGGTAAGCGTGCGCGCGAAATCCCGCGACAGGATGTGACCGCGGCGGGAGCTGAGTTCGCGCAACAGCTCGGTCACGCGCTGGATCAGCCGTCCCTCGGTGCCCAGCACCTCACGGTCGATATCGGCGATCTGGCGTTCCCGGATCGATATTGCGACGACCGCGTCGGCGTAATTGTTCACGGCCGTGCGCAGCGCCGGCTCAGTGATGGTCATCGACCGCATGCTCTGCGCCGCCTGCTCGGCCGCGGACGGGTTGTGGGCAAGCAGCGCGGTGGCGATGCGGCCCTGGGCCTGCAGCAGGGTGGACGCAGTCGCGGAATCGGACGTTTCGGCTACCGCCTTTTCGAAGGCCTCGCGCAATGGCGGCAGACCGATGATCAGCTCGGCGCGGCGGTTGATCAGCGCCGAGATGCGCTCGATACCGCCGCGGTAGGTGGCGAGGCGCTCGGTCACGCCGTCGATCATGTCCTGCTGCTCGGGGGCAAGCTCGATCCTGGTCTTCTTCAGCGCCTCGCCGAGCGCGCTGGCGGCCTCGCCGACCTGGATCGTCTGCGTGCCGGGATCAGTGACGAAGTCGCGTGCCGCAAGCCGCAGCTCGTTCATCCTGCGATCGATATCCTCCGCCAGGTCGCCGACGCTCTGCAGCCGCTGCAGCTCGCCGAACGTGGCGTCGATGTGACGGATCGCGATCACGCTGGCGGTCGAGGTGATGATGATCACCGCCAGCACCAGGAGGAAGCTGCCGAAAGTAAGCTGACCGATCGACAGCGCGAACGGTCGCTTCTGGGGCGGATTCGGCGGCAATTCGGAGGTCATGCGAGGGGCCGGGGTGAAAACTGCCTCAATATACGACGTAATCCGGCTCCGGGGGAACCGGGGCCGGGCCCAAAAGCGGGCTTCGCGCCTAGGTCCCGTCCTTCGAGACGACCGCTGCGCGGTCTCCTCAGGATGAGGTCCGAGTTCTTGGCCGAGTTCGGATCAGTGCTAGCCCCTCATGGTGAGGAGGCGCGAAGCGCCGTCTCGAACCATGAGGCCCCATCTGAGACCTCAGCCGGCGGCGCCGACCTCGAAGACCTCGCCGTCATAGCCGGCCTCGAGCGGGATACGGAGCTGGCGGCCGGTGGCGGTCTTGGTCATGATAGGCATCACCGTGACGATGGATTTGCCGCGGCTGTCCTGCAGCGCCTCTCCGACGCTGGCCTGCTTGCCGAGCCTGATCAGGTTGCGGGTGGTCGGGAACGGCAGCTTGAAGCGGCCACTCTCCCCGCCCTCCAGCGCCTCCCGAGGGGAAACCCAGATCGAATCTGTGGATTCCCTGCCGTCATGGGCGCCGAGCTGCTCCGGGGGCGCTGCGGCAAGGAAGAACCAGGTGTCGAACCGCTTGGACATGCCTTCCGGCGTGATCCAGTGCGCGTAAGGCACGAGTTCGTCCAGCGCCAGCACCATGCCGGTCTCGGCCAGCACGTTCAGGAAGCTGGTCTTGCCTTCGCAGAGCCGGCTCCGATGCGCGAGCTCGATCTCGTGGGCCCGTCCGGCATCCACCAGCTCGCTCGATCCCTTCGGCCGCGCCAGCAGGATGCCGCTCTCCTCGAACGTCTCGCGGATCGCGCCGATGCGGAAGCTGAGCGCGCTCTCGTCGAGCCCCTCGCCTGCGGAATAGAGCGCGTGGTTGGCGATGATCTCCTTGTCGCCCTTGTCGACACTGCCGCCGGGAAACACCAGCGCGCCGGAGGAGAAATCGATCTCGTAATGGCGCACCATCATGAAGACTTCGATTTCGCGCCGCGCGGCGGCATCCCGCAGCAGCAGGATGGTGGAGGCAGGGCGCGGCGTGACGATCTCGGCCATGGCGGCTCACTCCTCAGGACCTCATCCTGAGGAGCGGCCATCGGCCGCGTCTCGAAGGATGATGCGGAAACATCCGGGCCTCATGGTTCGAGACGGCGCTGTGCGCCTCCTCACCATGAGATGTAAGAATTCAGCCTGCGGCGCTGGACTGCGGCTGCAGGTTGGCGCGGCGGTCGACGCGGGCCACGCGCGACAGCAGGTAATCGACCTCCGCCATCGCCTGCGGCGTGATGACGGCGCCCGGCTTGCGCTGGGCGCTCGAGGCGATGATGCCGCGCTTCTGCAGCACATATTTGCGCACGGTGAGCCCGACGCCCGGCTGCTGCTCGTAGCGGATCAGCGGCAAATGGGCGTCGAACAGATCATGCGCGGCGTCGCGTTTGCCGGCCTTTGAGAGCTTGACCACGTCGATCAGGAGCTCGGGGAATGCGTAGCCGGTCATCGCGCCGTCGGCGCCGCGCTCCATCTCGAAATCGAGGAACAGGCCGCCATTGCCGACCAGGATCGACAGCGGCCGCAGCGAGCCGTCCTTCTGGAAATTGCGCAGCGTCGTGATCTTCTCCAGGCCCGGCCAATCCTCGTGCTTGAGCATCACGCACGATGGGCAGTCCGTCACGATCTTGCGGATCACCGCGGGCGTGAACACCACCGTGAGCGTCAGCGGGTAATCCTGCAGCACCCAGGGAATGTCGTCGCCGATCGCTTCCTGTGCCTGCTTGAAGTAGCCGATGATCTGGTCGTCGGTGCGCAGGTGCGGCGGCGGCGCGATCATGACGCCGGCGGCGCCGGCATCCATCGATGCCTTGGCCAGCGAGCGCATCGAGGCGAAGCCCGGCGCGGAGACGCCGACGATCACCTGCAGATCCTTGGCGCGCTTGACGAAGCGAAGTGCGACCTGCTCGGCCTCGGCTGCATCCAGCTTCGGCGCCTCGCCCAGGATGCCGAGCACGGTGACGCCGTCGCAGCCGACCTCGGTGTAGAAGTCGCTGAGCCGGTCGATCGAACGCTCGTCGATGCGGCCGTCATCATGGAACGGCGTCGGCGCGATCGCAAAGGTGCCGGCGGCCTGGGCGGTGAGCTTTGTCATTCGTGCGTCTATCCTCTTTTCGTCATTCCGGGCTCGTGCTTCGAGCGCCCCGGAACGACGTGTTAACCATCAAAACCGCCGCGCACCCATCTTGATCTGCTCCTCGGAGAAGAAGATCTCGTTGGCATGGGCGACGATATCCTCGGCTTTCCAGCCTGTGAACGGCGGCTTCCAGCCTTCCATTTCCATCATACGCATCTCCCGCACCCCGCGCGGGCCGGAGACACCGAGCACCTTGCCGGTCTGGTCACCCGACAAATCGCTGACCATGTATAGCACGGCCGGCGCGATGCCGTCCGGGCCGAGCGCGGCACCGGGGTTTTCTTTATAGCGGGGCAGGTCTGCTGTCATGCGCGTCAAGGCGCCCGGCGCCAGCGTCCAGACCCGGATGTTGTATTTGCGGCCCTCGATTGCCAGCACGTTGGAAAAACCCCAGATGCCGCCCTTGGCCGCGCCATAGTTGCTCTGGCCGAAATTGCCGATCAGCCCCGAGGTCGAGGAGGTGTTGACGATAACGCCGCCGCCGTTCTCGCGCATCCAGCGGAAAACCGGCAGCGTGCAGCAGAAGGTGCCTTTGAGATGCACCTTGATCACCCTGTCCCAGTCGGCCTCGCTCGATTTGGCGAAGGTCTGGTCGCGCAGGATACCGGCATTGTTGACGAGGATGTCGGCGCGGCCGAAATTCTTGATGGCATCGTCGAACACCGACTGGCCGCCTTCCAGCGTCGAGATGTCGGCCCCATTGGCGACCGCGCGGCCGCCCTCGGCCTTGATCGCATCCACCACCTGCTGCGCCATCGACTTGTCAGCGCCCGAGCCATCGCGCGGGCCGCCGAGATCGTTGACCACCACCGCCGCGCCCTCGCGTGCGAATAGTCTTGCGTAGGCCTCACCGAGCCCGCCGCCCGCGCCGGTGATCAGCGCCACCTTGCCGTCGAGTAATCCCATGGTTGCTTCTCCCGTTTTGTTTTTTCTTCCTCTCCGTCATGGCCGGGCTCGTCCCGGCCATCCACGCCTTAGGCGCCATTTGCAACAAAGAACGTGGATGCCCGGGTCATCTAGCGCGAAGACGCGCTTCGCGCTTTTACCCAGGCATGACGAAATAAACTCAGAGCGCCTCAACCACGGCCGACTAGCCCAGCACCGTCTTGCCGTTGCGGATCACGGTGACGCCGCGCGATTTCACCTTGGCCTCGAACGAGATCACGTTGCCGTCCTTCCAGAGATCGATCGTCACGGTCTCGCCGGGATAGACCGGCGAGGAGAAGCGAGCGACGTGCTGCTTGAAGGCGGACGGATCGTAATCGCCGTAGGTCTGCAGCACGCCGCGGCAGGTGATGCCATAGGTGCACATGCCGTGCAGGATCGGCCTGGGGAAGCCCGCTTTCTTGGCGAACTCCGGATCGGAATGCAGCGGGTTGCGGTCGCCGCAGAGGCGGTAGATCAGCGCCTGGTCCGGGCGCGTCGCGATGTCGACGGTCTTATCCGGCACGCGCTCCGGCACCTTGTGCGGCTCCGGCTGGCCCTCGGACGGTCCGCCAAAGCCGCCGTCGCCGCGGGCGAAGCGCGAGGCGACCAGCGTGACGAGCTTCTCGCCCTTCTCATCCCTCAGGATGGTCTGGTGGCGGATCACCGCGCCCTTGTCCTTGCCCTTGTCGAACACGTCGAGCACGCTGGAATCAGCGGTGATGTTTGCGGCCGTTGCGAGCGGCTTGTGGAAGCTGATGTCGCGCTCGCCATCGACCACCAGCACGCGATTGAGGTTCATTTCGCCGGGGCCGGCACCCCAGGCCGCAACGGACGCGAAGGTCGGCACCACCTTCAGCGGACGCGGCGTCAGCGTCGCTTCATTGACGAAAGCGAGTTCGCGCTCGTCCATGGGATCGGCGCCCATGCCGATGCCATAGGCGTAGAGCATCACCTCGCGATCGCCGTAGCTGTACTTCTGGCCGAGATTTTTCAGGGCCATCAGTTGCTCGTAGTTGATCGGCATTTTTTCACTCCTCCCGGATTCTTCACCGGCACCCGTTGCAGCGCCCTCTCCCCTTGTGGGAGAGGGCAACTCCGCGGCCGGCCTCAAACTCGTTCGGGTGAGGGGTCGCCTCCACAAGCACCGAACTCGCGGAGAGAACCCCTCATCCGGCGCGCATTGCATGCGCGCCACCTTCTCCCACAAGGGGAGAAGGTTAAGGCTAGGCCGCCGTGAAGAACGGCAGTGGCGCGCCATCGGTCGGCTTCCACACCACCTTCACCTTCTGGCCGATCCTGATCTTGTCCAGGTCGCAGTCGACGATATTTGTCTGCAGTGACGGGCCTTCCTTCAGCGTGACATAGGCGATCGCATACGGGCCGGTCGGCGACTTCCGCATCAGGCTGTAGGTATAGACGGTGGCCTCGCCGGAGCTCTCTTCCCACACCGTCTTGTCGGAGAAGCAGAACGGGCAGATCGACCGCGGAAAGTAATGCGGCTCGCCGCAGGCGGTGCAGCGCTTGATCAGGAACTTGCCCTGCTTGGCCGCTTCCCAGAACGGCGCGGTTTCCGGGTTGGTCACCGGCGCATTGTATTTCTTCGCTTCAGTCATCACACGCGCTCCAGAATGCAGGTCGAGGCGGCGTGGCGGACGCCGAGCAGGCCGCCGGTGCCATGCGCGATCGCGAGATCGCAATTGGGCACCTGCACCTTCGGATGCGCTTCGCCGCGGAGTTGCCGGACGGCCTCGAGGATCTTGGTCATGCCGCCGCGGTTGACGGGATGGTTGCTGCAGAGCCCGCCGCCATCGGTGTTGAACGGCAATCTGCCGACGCCGGAAATCAGGTTGCCGTCGGCGACGAACTTGCCGCCCTCGCCTTTCTTGCAGAAGCCGAGGTCTTCGAGTTGCATCAGCACGGTGATGGTGAAGCTGTCGTAGATCGAGGCGTATTTGATATCCTTCGGCGTCACGCCCGCTTCCTCGAAGGCGCGCGGACCGGACCACACGCCGGCGGAATACGTCAGATCGAGATCCTTGCCGCCGCGCGGGCCCTTCATCGCTTCGCCATGGCCGATCAGGCGCACCAGCGGCTTCTTCAGGCTCTTCGCGATTTCCTCCGTGGTGACGATCATCGCGCCGCCGCCGTCGGTGACGACGCAGCAATCCATGCGGTGCAGCGGATCTGAAATCATCGGTGAGTTCAGGACGTCCTCGACTGTGACGACCTCCTTCAGCATCGCGTGCGGGTTGTATTGCGCGTGATGGGATGCGGCGACCTTGATCCAGGCGAGCTGCTCGCTGGTGGTGCCGTAATCGTGCATATGGCGCATGGCACACATGCCGTAGGCGTTATGCGTGGTAGCCCCGTAGGCGGATTCGAAATCGGCCTCGGCGCCGGCGGCGCGCGGCGGCATCACGCCGGTGCGCGGCTTGCCGGCGAGCGTCACCAGCGCGATCGAGCATTTGCCGGCAGCAATCGCTTCGGCTGCGTGACCCAGGTGGATCAGGTAGGAACAGCCGCCGGTCTCGGTGGAATCGACGTGCCGCAACTTCTTGGTGTTGAAGCCGAGATAATCGACCATCGGCCAGAGCCCGCCGGGCGCATCGCCGGCGAGGAAATAGCCGTCGATATCGTCCTTGGTGAGCCCCGCATCCTCGATCGCGCCCTTGGCAACCTCGGCATGGAGCTGCGCGGTGGATTTGTCGGGAGCATGCCGGGTGGGATGCTCATAGATGCCGGCAATGTAAGCCTTGCCTTTGATGGTCAACTCGTTCTCCGCTGGCGTTTCTGGTGCGAGCGTTTTTCTGGACCGTCAGGCAGGCCTTGGCAAGCGCGGAAATATTCCGTGCGGCGAGAGGCAGATATCTCTCCGTCGTCCCCGCGAAAGCGGGGACCCATAACCACAGGATGGCGTTGTGGGCAGGGACAAGCGGTTGTAGCGGAGCAGCCTACAAACGCCTGTGGTTATGGGTCCCGGCCCAAGGCCGGGACGACGATGATGGTGACGACCGTCTACTCCGCTGCCATTTGCCTCGGGGCCGGCGGCGGGTTGGCGAGGTCGGCGGCGAGTTGGGCGTAGCGAGCTTTTGCGTCCTGCACCGCCTTTTCCTTCACCGGGCCGTAGCCGCGGATGCGATCGGGCAGCGAGAGCAACTCGACAGCGGTGTCGACCGTGACCGGCGACAACAGGCCGAGCACGGTCGCGACGTCCTTCTCGTAGCCTGCGATCAAATCGCGCTCGAGCTTGCGATCGGCGCTATAGCCGAAGAGGTCGAGCGGCGTGCCGCGCAGGAAACGCAGCCTGGCCAGCACGCGGAAGGCATTCAGCATCCACGGACCGAAGGCGCGCTTCTTCGGGCGGCCCTGGGCGTCAACGCCGCGCGCCAGGATCGGCGGCGCGAGGTTGAAGTTGAACTTGAAATCGCCTTCGAACTGCTCGCGGAGCTGATGTTCGAACTTGCCGTCGGTGAAGAGCCGCGCGACCTCGTACTCGTCCTTGTAGGCGAGCAGCTTGGCATAGTTGATCGCAACCGCGCGCGGCAGCGCTTCGCCGTGGCCGCCCTTGGTGGCGGCATCGCGCACCTGGTCGACCAGCTTGCGATAGCGTTTTGCCAACCTGCTACTCTGATACGCCGTGAGATGGGCACTGCGGTGGGCGATGATCTCGTCCAGCGTCATGGCATCCAGCGTCTTCGGCGCGACCGGCTCGTCCTGGTCCTTCATCATCGCGGCCAGCCGCACCGGATCGGCGGCGGCAAGACGGCCGAGCTGGAAGGCCTCCTTGTTCATCTTGATCGAGACGCCGTTGACCTCGATCGCCTGCTCGATCGACGCCGCCGACAGCGGCAACAGGCCCTTCTGATAGGCGTAGCCCATCATCATGATGTTGGTGGCGATGCTGTCGCCAAGCAGGGCTTCGGCCGGCCTGGTGAAATCGAAGAACGCAGAGTCCTGGCGCAGTGCGTTCTCCAGCACCGAGTTGACCTTGCGAACCTGGAAGTTGAAGTCGCGGTTGAGGATGAAGTCCGCGGTCGGGATCACATGGCTGTTGATGATGCCGGCGGTGCGGCCGGATTCGCACAGCGTGATCGTCTCCTTGGACGCCGCGACCACCTCGTCCGCGGCCAGCACGAGATCGGCGGTGCCGGTGACGATGCGCGAGCAGGTGACGTCGGCCGGGTGATCGGACAAGCGGACGTGGCTCAGCACCGCCCCGCCCTTCTGCGCGAGGCCGGACATGTCCAGGATCATGCTGGCCTTGCCTTCGATGTGCGCGGCCATGCCGAGCAGCGCGCCGATCGTCAGCACGCCGGTGCCTCCGACACCGCCAACCGCGATGTTGTAGGGACGCTCCAGCGACGGCCGCGTCGCCGGCTCCGGCAGCTCACCGATGGCGCCGAGATCCGGCGGCGCGCGGCGGCGCAGCTTGCCGCCATCGACGGTGACGAAGGACGGGCAAAAGCCCTTCACGCACGAATAGTCCTTGTTGCAGGTCGACTGGTTGATGGTGCGCTTGCGGCCGAACTCGGTCTCCAGCGGCTCGACCGAGATGCAGTTCGACTGCACCGAGCAGTCGCCGCAGCCCTCGCAGACCGCGGGGTTGATCAGCACGCGGCGCTGCGGATCCTCCATCAGGCCGCGCTTGCGGCGGCGGCGCTTCTCGGCGGCGCAGGTCTGCACGAACACGATCGCGGACGTGCCCTTGAACTCGCGGCACGCCTTCATGACGTTCTCAAGCTCGTCGCGATGGGCGAGCTTCACGCCGGGCGCGATGGTGCTGGCCGGATAGGCGTCGGGATTTTCAGAGACGAGGTAGATCTCGCGGATGCCTTCGGCGTGGAGCTGGAAGGTGATCTGCTGCGGCGACAGATCGCCGTCGTGACGCTGGCCGCCGGTCATCGCAACCGCGTCGTTGTAGAGGATCTTGTAGGTGATGTTGGCCTTGGAAGCGACCGCCTGCCGGATCGCCAGAATGCCGGAATGGAAATAGGTGCCGTCGCCGAGATTGGCGAAGATGTGGTTCTCGTTGGTGAACGGCGCGATGCCGACCCACGGCACGCCCTCCCCGCCCATATGGGTGAAGGTCTCGGTGTTGCGGTTCATCCACAGCGCCATGAAGTGGCAGCCGATGCCGGCCATCGCGCGGCTGCCTTCCGGCACTTTGGTCGAGGTGTTGTGCGGGCAGCCCGAGCAGAAATACGGGACGCGGGCGATCGGGGATGTCGCCTGCATTTGCGTCGCCTGGCGGCCGTTGAACCAATCGGCCTTGGCGCGCAGCATCTCGGCGATCTCAGGGTTGAGATTGAGTCGAAGCAGGCGCTCGGTCAGCGAGCTCGCGAGCGAGGCGACGCTGAGCTCGGCAGCGAAAGTAAGGAAGCGCTTCTCGTGTTCGTCCATCTTGCCGACGATGCGCGGGCGGACGTCGTCGCGCCAGTTGAAGAGTTCCTGCTTGACCTGGTTCTCGACGATCTCGCGCCGTTCCTCGACGATGAAGATCTCCTCCAGGCCGACGGCAAAGTTGCGCACGCCTTCCGGCTCCAGCGGCCAGGGCATGCCGATCTTGTAGAGCCGGATGCCGATCTTGGCGGCGATCTCCTCCGTGATGCCGAGTTCGCGCAGCGCCTGACGGATGTCCTCGTAGCTCTTGCCTGAGGCCATGATGCCGTAGCGCGCGTTCGGCGAATCCATGGTGATGCGGTTGACCTTGTTGGCGCGGGCAAAAGCGATCGCCGCATAGCCCTTGTAGTCCTGCAGGCGCCGGTCCTGCTCGAAGCGGTCGTCGGGCCAGCGGATGTTAAGGCCATCAGGCGGCAGTTCGAAATCGGTCGGGATCACGAACGGCGTCATCTCGTCGCTGAGGTCGATCTCGGCCGTGGTCTCGACTGTCTCCGTGATCACCTTCATGCCGACCCAGCAGCCGGAGTAGCGCGACATCGCGATGCCGAGCAGACCCATCTCGATCATCTCGTGGATGCTGGACGGATAGAGATAGGGCATCAGCGCCGAGATGAAGGCATGGTCGGACTGATGTGGCACGGTGGAGGATTTGGCGCCATGGTCGTCGCCGGCCAGACACAGCACGCCGCCATGCTTGGCGGAGCCCGCCGCATTGCCGTGGCGGAACACGTCGCCGCAGCGGTCGACGCCGGGGCCCTTGCCGTACCAGATGCCGACCACGCCGTCGTAGTTGGCGCCGGGCGAAAGGTGGAGCTGCTGCGAGCCCCAGACCGCCGTGGCAGCCAAGTCCTCGTTCACGCCAGGCTGGAACTTGATGTTGTACTGCTCAAGATGGTGCTTCGCCGCAAAGAGCTGCTGGTCGTAACCGCCAAGCGGCGAGCCGCGATAGCCGGAGATGAAGCCCGCGGTGTTGAGGCCGGCTGCACGGTCGCGGCGGATCTGCGCCATCGGCAGACGGACGAGGGCCTGGATGCCGGTCAGAAAGATATGGCCGGTGCCCTGAGTATATTTCTGGTCGAGACTGATCGGACCTTGGTTGATTCCCATCTAAGCCCTCGTAATCCTTGGTCGCAGCGACTGATTTTAGCTAGTCATCCAAGCGCCTTAGAACCAGTCTATGTCGGTTTTCAAAGGCCGCGCAGCACAATTCTGTGCTGAAGCACCTCGCTTTCGAAGTTCGCAATTTCGTGCCTGGAATGACCGGGTTTGTTTTCGCTTCGTGCGCCGGAGGGGTGTTGCGCGAAATGCCGTAAGGTGCCCGGAAGGCCGACAGCAGGTGGGCGGATGCAGGCATGGCGTCAAACGGCCGGCGCGATTCTCGCTCGCGTGTTTTTGTGCAGTGCATTCTTCTTCGACGAAGACGTGCAGCACGCAGGGACCGGGAACGTCAGGGAGCGCTCGCGAGTTGTAACTTAGGCTAACGGAGGAACCCCAATGGCATACCAACCGAATGACCCTGACCGCAGCAATATGACCGAGGAGGAGATCCGCCATCAGGCGCGTCTCAACAATCTGGACAATGAGTTGCAGCCCGATCCGGAGCTTGCCGAGGGCCCGGCCAGTGGTGCGAAGATCGCGATGTTCGCGATTGCGATCGCGGTGGTGCTTGGCGCAGTGTTCTATGGCCTGAACAACACGTCCGTTAACAATGCCGGCACGACGCCGCCATCGCAGAGCGCGCAGAACCAGCCGGCCAACCCCGCATCTCCATCGACCACGCCGAAGGCCAACACCGAACCCGGCACGACGACGGGCGCGGCGACCAACCGCCCGACACCACCGCAGTCGAATCCGACCGGCCAGGAGATCGACCGTTCGGCCAAGCCGGACAGCAATAAGTAAGAGGTATCGACACTCTCGCAGGCACGGCGGGCTCAATCTGCCCGCCGTGTTTCTTGTGAGAACCGCTACTTGAACATCTTGTTGAGCTCGCCGCCGGGATAGCCGTGGGCGAGTTCGGTGAAGGTCCCCTGCTCCGCCATCTCGCGTGCGGCTTTCATGAAGCCGGCCCAGGCGTTGCGTGCCAGCGAGCCGCCGACGCTGATGCGGCGCACGCCGAGATCGGTGGCTTCCGCCAGCGACAGGCCGGAGGCGCCGATCAGGAGATTGACGGGTTTGGGATGCACCGCCTTTACGACTGCAGCGATCTCTTCCCGCGTCTTGATGCCGGGCGCATAGAGACAATCGGCGCCGGCGGCGGAATAGGCTTGCAGCCGCTCAATGACAAGATTGAGATCGTTCCGTCCCCACAGGAAGGCTTCGCAACGGCCGGTGAGCAGGACGCCGCTATCCTCGGCGTCGATCGCCTTGCGCGCGGCCTTGATGCGTTCGACCGCCAGGCTGGAATCGTACAGCGGCTTTGCCGCATCGCCGGTCGAGTCCTCGATCGAGAGTCCCGCAACCCCTGTCCTGACGCCGCGGGCAACGTTGGTTGCAACGTTATCCGGCTCGACGGCAAAGCCGCCTTCGAAATCGGCGTTGACGGGCAGATCGACGGCGGCGCAGAGCGCCGTCAGATGGCCCACGACATCATCGACCGTGACGCGGTTGTCGGCCTTGCCGATGGTCCAGGCAAAGCCGGCGCTGGTAGAGGCGAGCGCCTTGAAGCCGAGTTGCTGCAGTGCGCGGGCGCTGCCGACGTCAAAGGGGTTGGGCAGGATGAAGCAGCCGCTCTCATGTAGCTTCCTGAACGCAGCGCGCTTCTCGGCAATCGTGACCGGCATGTTTGCTCTCCTTTCGATGATTGGTATTGCGAGCTAGTACGGCTCATGAACGGCACGGCTGTCCCTGGGCGCCTGCGCGCGATCGTTCATGCCGTAGTCGCGGATCACACTGGCGATCCGGATCCGGTAGTCCTCAAATATGACCGCGCGGCCCTTCGCCTGAGACCTGCGATGTTCCACCACATTGCGCCAGGCCTCGACGGCGGCTTCATTGCGGAAGAACGATATCGACAGGAACTTTCCCTTCTCGGTCAGGCTCTCGAAGCGCTCCACGGAAATGAAGCCGTCAATGCTCTCCAGGATCGGCCGCAACTCGGCGGCAAGATCGAAATATTGCTGCCGAAGTTCGGGCTTCGGCCAGACCTCGAAGATCACGGCAATCATCGGCACCTCCCTCGTTCCGGAAGGCGACAGTCTACAACGTAACCGGGCGCAAAAAAGTCCGCTCTTCGGCCAGGATGAATTTCTCTTCCTCGGCGAAGTTGAAATTGGCCATGCCTTCGGCGTCCGCGCGCAGCCGTGCGCGATAGGCCTCGTAGGCGGCAAGGCTTTCGAACGAGATCAGCGCAAAGGCGATGTTGTTGGTGCCCTCGTGCGGCATGAAGTAGCCGATCAGATCGCCCCCGCATTTGGGAATGATGGTGAGCCAGCGCCTGGAATATTCCTCGAACTGCGCGCGTTTGAAGGGATTGAGCTGGTAGCGGATGAACACGGTGATGGTCATGGGTTGCTCCCACAGCTTGCGTCGTTGCGGGCGACGGCGGAAGCATCCGTCCGCGCACGCGGAATGATGGACCGCCTCGTCGCCACCGGTGCGACACTTCGATCAGGTTGCGCGAATGATAACGCCTTGCTCGACGCTAATGCTTCGGCTAAGATCGAAGTATGAAAGCTGGTCCTGACATCGCCATGGTCGCGTCGCTGGTCGGCGACCCCGCGCGCGCCAACATGCTCACCGCGCTGTTGAGCGGCCGAGCACTTACCGCGAGCGAGCTTGCGCAGGAAGCTGGCATTACGCCGCAGACCGCGAGCTCGCATCTCTCAAAGCTCGAAACCGGCGGGCTGATCGAGCCGGAAAAGCAGGGCCGCCACCGCTATTACCGCCTCACCGGCACCGACGTCGCAGGCGTGCTGGAGGGGCTTGCGGGGCTTGCCGCGCGCGCCGGCCACATGCGCGTGCGCACCGGGCCGAAGGACCCCGCGCTCCGCCGCGCGCGGATCTGCTACGATCACCTCGCGGGCGACCTCGGCGTTCAGATGCTCGACAGCATGAAGAAGCAGCGGCTGATCCGGCAGAGCAAGGACGCGATGGAGCTGACCGGCGAAGGCAAGCGCTTCATCGCGAAGGCGCTGCAGATCGACGCCGACGCGCTACTCCATCCTCGCCGCCCCGTGTGCAAGGCGTGCCTCGACTGGAGCGAGCGGCGGCATCATCTGGCAGGCACGCTGGGCGCTGCGATCATGGAGCGCTTCACCGAGTTGAAATGGGCGGCGCGCGACACGACGCCGGGCAGCCGCGTGGTGAATTTTTCGCGGAACGGCGAAAAGCGATTTGCTGCGCTATTCGGGACTGGCGAATAGCGGCACGCGAGCGCAGCGAAGAACAGGCGTCGTCATTGCTTCGTCATTTGCACCGGCCAATGCTGCAGAACGCTAACTTGGTAGCAGGTTTCTTTGCTCCACGGTAAGAAGTAACCGCTCCGTTCACATCGCGTTCAGCCCTGGAAACTATGCTCCGCGACAAGTGATGCGGCGTCTGCGACACTCCAGCGCGGCGAATCACTGTGTCGCATTCGCGTGCGGCGAGAACTCAATGGGAGAACAAGAATGAAGTATGTTCTGGCGGCGGCTGTCGTTGCGGCTGGCATGGTCGCGAGCTTCAGCTCCGCAAACGCGGCGGGCGGTTGCGGCCCCGGCTTTCACCGTGGTCCGTATGGCGGTTGCCGACCCAACCGCGCCGTCTACGTGCGGCCTGCACCGAGAATGGTGGTGGCGCCTCGCGTCTGCCCCCGCGGCTTCATTTGGCGCCATGGCCGCTGCCGGCCTTTCTAAACTTTTCGTTAAAGCGTAGAGCGTTTTCGAGCGAAGTGGACTCCGGTTCGCATAGCAATCAAGTTTACGCAGATTGCGTAGACTTATCTGCGCAGAAAACGCGTCAAAACTAGAATCTAGAGCTTCGGATCTGATTCCATCAGAACCGAAGCTCTAGTCGAACAAAGCTCGGCCAATCAGATGGCCGAGCAGAGCGCGCTAAACTTTAGTGGCCAAAACAATAATGGGCAGGGACGCGGTCCCTGCCCTTTTCCGATTAGTGGGCCTGCTAGACTAGATTGGCCTCACCAGCGACGCCAGTGCCGCCGGTGCCAGCGGCGATGGCGATGGCGCCAGCCCCGGTGAGGATGCCAGTGGCGACGATGTCCATGACCTCCATGCCCATGACCGCGATGCCCGTGACCGCCATGCCATTGCACCTGTTCGGGCTTGAGCTTTTCAACTTCATCGCCGGTGGAAACCGCAGGATGGGCATCCGGGCTGGAAGGCCGCCGCGCGTCTTCGCTTAGTGGCATCATCGGCGCGGCTTGCGCGGTTGCAGCAAAGGTTGCCACACCTGCGGCAGCGCCCAATGCAATCTTCAAAAAGTGGCGGCGTTCCATGAACATTGTCCTTTTCTTGCTCAGCATGTGATGCCCGAACAGTGTTGCCGCCGTGAGATGAATGTCCGCTGAACTTTGCGCGTGCGCTGGGCGCGACAAAAAGCGCCGCGGCAAACGCGCGCGCCTCTGCATCCGCGGACTCGCCCACGATGTTTTTTTGCCGACACGATGCGACCAAAATGGACGCTCGGCGTTAACGGGGTTAGCTCCAATTCCGAAGGAGAATGCCATGGCGGCAAAGGCACGACCGACTCCAGACGGGTTTCACACCGTGACGCCTTATCTTATCGTGGAGGGTGCCGAGAAGATCATCAGCTTCCTGGAGCAGGCGCTGGGCGCGCGGAAACATCACGAGCCGACGCTGCGGCCCGACGGCACGATCATGCATGCGACACTCAGGATCGGCGATTCCATGGTGATGATTGCCGATGCCTCCGAGCACGCCAAGGCCATGCCCGCCATGCTCTATCTCTACGTGCCCGACGTCGACACCGCCTACCGCTGCGCCATCGAGGCCGGCGCGACCTCGATCATGGAGCCGGCGGACCAATTCTACGGTGACCGCACCGGCGGGGTGAAGGATGTCGCCGGCAATAGCTGGTTCTTCGGCACGCACATCGAGGACGTCGCACCCGACGAACTGAAGAAGCGCGCGGCGGAGATGTTCAAGAACCAGGGCAAGGCGGCGTAGGCGCGACGCGGCGATCAGGCCGCAATCTCCTCCGCCAACACCAGCACCTCACGCGTCCGCGTGACGTCAGGCCAATCGCGGTTGAAGTCGGCAATCAACCGCTTCATCTCCTCGCCACCAACCGCACGCTCGAGCGAGTCCTGGTCGGCAAACTGATAAGTCGCCAGATGTTGCGACGGATTGGTCGCGCTCCAGTGCCGCCACGCCTTCGCACGGAACGATTTCAGCGCATCCGGCAAATGCGCGCGCGAATACCAGGCATCGAACGCGGCGCGTTTCGCGGGGTCGGAGACGGTGGCACGGACGATGAAAAGCGCAGTGGGCATATGATCCTCTCCTGCAGTTCGTTGTGAGCGAGCTAGCCGGGAAGCTTTCCACCCATCGCTTTATAAAACTGGGTTAGCTGGTATGCGAGCAACGCAGCTAGCAGATCTTCCATCTTAGAGACATCGATTCTCCCCTCACGAAAAGCCACATCTGCCGCATCGAGGGCATCAAAATACGGCTTACGATTGTCCACAATCTGGTCGGGAATCGTGGGGGTGCCAGGCAGGATCGAACCAGCGCGAACGGAAAGCACGGCATACGACACGATGCGCGACGTTCGCCCGTTGCCGTCCGCAAAGGATGGATCCAATTCAGCCGCCACATGACATAGGACGCCAAGTGAATGGGCGACTTCTCGTTCCAGTGATCATTGACATAATCGCACATGTCCTCGACCAGTTCGGGGACTAGATGTGCACCGACGGGTTCGTGCTTGCTGCCTTCTATTGCTACTCCGCCGGGACGATAGTTGCCTGCATAGGAGCTAATTCCTGTTAGCGCCTCACGGTGCAAACCCAGAATGAGCGAAGGCCGCAGCCTGAACGACCCGCGTTCGAGGGCAGTCTGTATTGCGGCAATCGCCGCGTCATACTGGCGGAAGCCATTTCTCGCTTCCGCAGTCGCCTTTTCCAGGGGATCGCTGATTAGTTCGGGCTCGAGCGCGCGACTATCCCGCCGATCGCGCTCTTCACCCGTCAGGCCAACTTCTCAGCTTCGCGATCAACCATCTCGCGCGTAATCAGCTCATTCTCAAAATGAGTATTGCCGTAAACAAAGCTACGCCGCTGCTCCTCCCGATGCGCGGGAGTCGGATTGGCCGTCTTGGCCGCTTCAAGAAGCTTTTTGAGATTTTCGATCATAGTCGGAATATAGCCGAATCGGCCTATCGATGCCACGTGATTTTGGAACGCCCTACGGCATCCCTACAACGGCAGATTGTCGTGCTTCTTCACGGGGATCTCGACCTTCTTGTCCTTCAGCATCGCGAGCGCCCGCGCGATGCGTCGCCTTGTCGAATGCGGCATGATGACGTCGTCGATGTAGCCGCGCTCGGCGGCGATGAAGGGGGAGAGGAAGCGGTCCTCGTATTCCTTGGTGCGCGCGGCGATCTTGTCGGGGTCGCCGATGTCGGAGCGGAAGATGATCTCGACCGCGCCCTTGGCGCCCATCACCGCGATTTGCGCGGTCGGCCAGGCATAGTTCATGTCGGCGCCGATCTCCTTGGAGGCCATGACGTCGAAGGCGCCGCCATAGGCCTTGCGGGTGATGATGGTGACGAGCGGCACCGTGCATTGCGAATAGGCGAACAGCAGTTTTGCGCCGTGCTTGATCAGGCCGCCATATTCCTGCGCGGTGCCGGGCAGGAAGCCGGGCACGTCGACGAAGGTGACGATCGGGATGTTGAAGGCATCGCAGAAGCGGACAAAACGCGCGGCCTTGCGTGACGCATCGCTGTCGAGCACACCGGCGAGCACCATCGGCTGGTTGGCGACAAAGCCCACGGTGCGGCCGGCGATGCGGCCGAAACCGGTGACGATGTTCTTGGCGAAGGTCTCGGAGATCTCGAAGAAGTCGCCCTCGTCCACGACCTTCAGGATCAATTCCTTCATGTCGTAGGGCTTGTTCGGATTGTCGGGGATCAGGGTGTCCAGGGACATGTCGACCCGGCCGATGTCGTCGAAGCTCGGCCACTCCGGCACGCCGTCGGTGTTGTTCGAGGGCAGGAAGTCGATCAGCCGGCGCATCTGCAACAGCGCGTCGACGTCGTTCTCGAACGCGCCGTCGGCGATCGAGGAGCGCGTCGCGTGCACCGAGGCGCCGCCGAGCTCCTCGGCGGTGACCACCTCGTTGGTCACGGTCTTCACCACGTCAGGACCGGTCACGAACATGTAGCTGGTGTTCTTCACCATGAAGATGAAATCGGTCATCGCCGGCGAGTAGACGTCGCCGCCGGCGCAGGGGCCCATGATGACGGAGATCTGCGGGATCACGCCGGAGGCGATGACGTTGCGGCGGAACACGTAGGAATAGCCGGCGAGCGCGGCGACGCCCTCCTGGATGCGGGCGCCGCCGGCGTCATAGAGGCCGATGATCGGCGCCCGCGCCTTCATCGCCATGTCCTGGAGTTTCGTGATCTTCAGCGCATGGGTCTCGGACAGCGAGCCGCCGAACACCGTGAAATCCTTGGCGAAGACGAAGGTCTTGCGGCCGTTGACGGTGCCCCAACCGGTGACGACACCGTCGCCGGGAACCCTGGTCTTCTCCATGCCGAATTCGGTCGAGCGGTGCTCGACGAACATGTCGAATTCCTCGAACGATCCCTTGTCGAGCAGCAGCTCGATGCGCTCCCGCGCCGTCAGCTTGCCGCGGGCATGCTGCGCCTCGATGCGCTTGACGCCGCCGCCCAACTTGGCGCCGGCGCGCC
>NZ_AXAP01000131.1 GCF_000472865.1 Bradyrhizobium elkanii WSM2783
CGGCGGCAGCCTGACAGGGAGGCGCACACCAGGTTTTCGGGCGGGTCACCACACCAGGCCTTCTCGAAGCGACGTCCCTTCGCCGGGACGATGGATCAGGTCAGGCCGTTGCCCACCAGGTGGCTCGTAACCACGCTCCTGTAGATTGGCCGACCGATCCTCTCCAACCCCATCAGGTGGCGGTCTTGCACCGACCCCGTACAGAAGCGAGACCCCGGCGAGTGGATGACGCAAAAGGGATTGACTGAGCAAGGCCCGTTACAGAAGGGTGGGCAAAGCGAAGCGTGCCCACCTTGCTTGCACCGAACGTGGATGGTGGGCACGCTGCGCTTTGCCCACCCTACAATTCCACCCTACAATTCTTGGCTGCTCACGCCCTCGGCGCGGGCGGTGTGACCGGGGCAAGCGGCTTGTTTGCGGCCTGGCCGCGCTGATACGCGTCCCGCTGATGGATGCGCTCGAGATAGGGATGGGCGTGGTCGCAGATGCCGACGCCGTAAGCGATTGCCCAATCCAGGCAAGTGGTGAGCAGGATATCGGCGCTGGTGAAACGATCGCCCATCAGGAATTGGCGGCCGTCGGCGAGCGCGACCTCGACGTGGCGCGATTGCTGGCGGAAATACTCCGCCGCCTGCGCCACGACATCGGGCGCGACCCCATAGATGTGGCCCAGCGCATTGCCGCTGTGGCGGCGCATGACGTACAGACTGGTCGCATCGAGCTCGGCAACGATGAAGAAGCACCATTCGAGCCAGGCGGCATAATCGCGCTGGCTCTCCGGAATCAGCGCACGCTCGGGCGTCGAATAGGTTCGCGACAGATAGGCGACAATCGCTGCACTCTCGCCGATACAGAAATCGCCGTCCTGCAGCAGCGGAATCTTCTGCCGCGGATTGAGCGAAGTATATTCCGTCGTCTTGGTCTCGCCGGTGCGGGGACCGATCGGCCGCGTCTTATAGGAGAGGCCAAGCTCATGCATGGCCCAGTGCGGCCTGATCGTCCGGCTCGTGCCCACGCCCCAGAGGGTCAGCTCCGGCGCGGCCATCTCACCATTTCTCCACCGAGGGGCGCAGATCGAGTTCGTGGGTCCAGCCGTCCCGCGTCTGCTGATGCGCGAACCAATAGGCGTCCGCGATCGACGACGTCTTGGTCAGGCTGTCCTGTGCGATGGCGCTTGCCTCGATGCCGCGGGCCTTCATGCGCTCATGGATGGCCGGGCTGTCGACGCCGGCATCGATGATGAGGTGCACGACATGGACGTTCTTCGGACCGAGTTCGCGCGCCATCGCCTGCGCGACCCCGCGTAGTGCGAATTTCGCCGATGAGAACGCGGCAAAGCCGGTGCCGCCGCGGATGCTCGCGGTCGCTCCGGTGAAAAAGATGGTTCCACGGCCGCGTGGCACCATATAGCGCGCCGCCTCGCGGCCGACCAGGAATCCGGCATAGCAGGCCAGCTCCCAGGCCTTGAAGAACAGCTTTTCGGTGGTCTCGAGCAACGGCTTGTTGACGTTCGAGCCGGCGTTGAAGAGGCAGATCTCGATCGGGCCGATCTCTTTCTCGACGCGGGCGAACAGATCCTGGACTTCCGCTTCCTGCCTTGCGTCAACACTGAGCGCATGGACCTCGTGGCCGGCGGCCTTCAATTCGTCGACCAGCTCCTGCGATTTGGCGGCGTCGCGGCGACAGATGCAGACGGTGTAGCCGCCGTTTGCGAAACGCCGCGCGACAGCCGCCCCGATCGCGTCGCCCGCACCAACCAATATCGCGACCCCGCGGCGTTCCGTCATCCTGTTCTCCCATATAGTTCTTATTTGGTACCGAATTATTAGAAAGCGTCGCGTGCGAAGTAAATGGAAATATTCGATATCGCACCGATATTTGAGCAGCCGTCGTCGTGTAGCCTGTCCGCGAGCCACAGCTCGCAAAGAATTGCAATTGACTAGTTCTAAAAAAGAACGTTAGATGTGAGGAGTGATGAAGTCGCCTCGCGAGCGGCTCGATATCTGTCGGGAGGTCTGAGGTGACGAATTTGGCAGGGACACTTGGCATCGGCGAAGTCGCAGGCTCCGCGTCGCGCGCCATGAAACGCAGATCCGTCTACCTCGGCGGAATTTGGTAGGAGCGCTGTCCGATGGAGCTGGTGCTTTCTCCTGAAGAAGCCGCATTTCGCGACGAGGTACGAACCTTCATTGCGGAAAACTATCCGGCGGAGATGCGCGTCCCCAATCCGGACACCGACCTCACCAAGGACCAGATGCTGCTCTGGCACCGCATCCTCTACAAGAAGGGCTGGATCGCGCCGCTTTGGCCCAAAGAATATGGCGGCCCCGGCTGGTCGATCACCAAGCGCTTCATCTTCGAGCAGGAGACCACGCGCGCCGGCACGCTGCCGCCGCTCGCGTTCAGCGTCACCATGGTCGGTCCTGTGATCTACACCTTCGGCAATGAGGCGCAGAGGAAGCGGTTCCTGCCGCGCATCCTGTCCGGTGAGGATTGGTGGTGCCAGGGCTATTCGGAGCCGGGCTCGGGCTCCGATCTTGCCTCTGTGCGCACCAAGGCGGTGCGCGACGGCGACCACTATATCGTCAACGGCCATAAGACCTGGACCACGCTCGCTCAGCATGCCGATTGGATCTTCTGCCTGGTGCGTACCGACCAGAACGCGAAGCCGCAATCCGGCATCTCGTTCCTTTTGATCGACATGAAGTCGCCGGGCGTCACCGTGCGCCCGATCATCACGATCGACGGCAGCCATGAGGTGAACGACGTTTTTCTAGAAAACGTCCGCGTGCCCGTCGCCAATCTGATCGGGGAAGAGAACAAGGGCTGGACCTACGCCAAATTCCTGCTCGGCAATGAGCGCACCAGCATGGCCGGCATCGGCCGCTCGACGCGGTACATCGAGCGACTCAAGAAGATCGTCAAAACGGAAATTCCCGAAGACGATCCGGCCCATCTCGAATTCGTCAGGGACATCGCCCGCATCGAGCTCGATGTGCTGGCGCTGGAGGCGACCGAGCTTCGTATCGTCGCGCAAATGGCCCGCGGCATCGATCCCGGCCCGGCGGCGTCGCTGTTCAAGATCAGGGGCACCGAGATTTTCCAGGCCATCACCGAACTGACGCACCGCGCGATCGGCAATTACGGACTCGCGATCCGCGAGCATCCGGTGAGCGCCAATCATTTCATGCCGGGGCCGGACTACGGACACACCGTATCGGAAAAATATCTCAACTCGCGCAAGCTCTCGATCTACGGCGGCTCGAACGAGATCCAGCGCAACATCATCGCCAAAGCGGTGCTCGGACTATAGGGCGACGGGAGGCATCGGAATGGACATCCAGTTCACGGAAGAGCAGGAGCTGTTGCGATCGAGCGTGCAGCGTCTGTTGCGCGATCAGTACGATTTCGACGCGCGCCGCAAGATCGTCGCGAGCGAGGAGGGCTGGAGCCGCAAGCATTGGTCGTCCTTCGCCGAACTCGGCTTGCTTGCCGCGCCGTTCTCCGAGGAGGTTGGCGGACTCGGCGGCGGGCCGCTGGCCACCATGATCATCATGCAGGAATTTGGCCGACACCTTCTGGTCGAGCCGTTCTTCGAGACCGTCGTTCTTGCCGGCGGCCTGATCGAAGATTTTGGCTCAGCGGCTCAGCAGGCCACGTATCTCCCTGACATCATGTCCGGAGAGAGTGTCTGGGCACTGGCCTGGTCGGAAGGCCGCTCGCGTTACGATCTCGCCCATGTTTCCACCACCGCGCGCCGTGAGGGCGGCAGCTACGTGCTCAGCGGTACCAAGACGGCGGTCGTGGCTGCGCCCTGGGCTGACAGTCTGATCGTCTCCGCCCGCACGTCGGGCGAGCGGGGTGATCGCAACGGCGTCAGTCTGTTCGTTGTCGATCGCCATTCCCCGAACCTTCATCTGCAGGGCTTTAGGACTATCGATGGCCGGCGTGCGGCCGAGGTTGCACTGATGAACGTCTCGGTGCCGGCGAGCCAGATGCTCGGGCGAGAAGGCGAGGGTGTTGCTGCGCTCGAGACCTGCCGTGACAGGGCCATCGGCGCGCTCTGCGCGGAGACCGTCGGCGCGATGGGAGAACTGAATGCGGCGACGCTCGAGTACAGCAAGACGCGAAAGCAGTTTGGCGCGACGCTCGGCTCGTTCCAGGTGCTACAGCACCGGATGGTCGATATGTTCATTGCGCATCAGGAGGCGCTCTCCCTGATGCAGCATCTCAATCTCGGCCTTGCATCAAAGGACGCCGGACGCTCGCGGCTTGCGTCCGGCGCCAAGTCGAAGATCGGCTACGCGGCGAAATTCGTCGCCGACCAGGCGGTGCAGCTTCACGGCGGCATGGGCATGACTGACGAGCTCAATGTCGGCCATTACTTCAAGCGGATCTCATCCATCAACATCCAGTTCGGCGACCCCGCCTTTCATGTCCTGCGCTATGCGCAGCTCGACAAGGCCGCCTGAGAAGAGGAAAGCACATGCGAGATGCAGTGATCGTATCGACCGCGCGTACAGGCGTCGGCAAGGCCTATCGCGGCGCGCTCAACAACACGGAAGGGCCGACCATGGCCGGCCATGTGATGGCCGAAGCGGTCCGGCGCGCCGGCATCGAGCCCGGTGAGGTCGAGGACGTGGTGATGGGCTGCGCGATGCAGCAGGGCACCATGGTGATGAACGTTGCGCGCAAGGGCGCGATCCGCGCTGGCTTGCCCGTCACCGTCGCCGGTACCACGATCGACCGGCAATGCGCCTCCGGCCTGCAGGCGATTGCAGTCGCGGCGCGCTCGGTGATGCTGGACGGCGTCGAGGTTGCGATCGGCGGCGGCATCGAGTCGATCAGCCTGGTGCAGAACGAGCACATGAACAGGTTCCACGCTGTCGACGATGAGCTGATGGCGATGAAGCCCGACATGTACATGTCGATGCTGGAGACGGCCGAGGTCGTCGCCGAGCGCTACGGGATAGGGCGCGAGCAGCAGGATGAATATTCGCTCGAGTGCCAGCGCCGCGTTGGCGCCGCCTTGCAGGGCGGCCGCTTCAACGACGAGATCGTGCCGATCACGACCAGGATGGCGGTTGTCGACAAGGATACCAAGGAGATCACCTATAAGGAGGTGACGCTGACGAAGGACGAGGGGCCGCGGCCGGACACGACGGCCGAAGGGCTCGCAAAGATCAAGCCGGTGTTCGAGGGCAAGACGATCAGCGCCGGCAATGCCAGCCAGCTCTCCGATGGCGCCTCCGCCTGCGTGATCATGAGCGACAAGGTCGCCGCGCAGAAGGGACTGAAGCCGCTCGGCATCTTTCGCGGCTTCGTTGCCGCCGGGGTCGAGCCGGATGAGATGGGCGTCGGTCCGGTCGCCGCGATCCCGCGGCTGCTCAAGCGGCACAATTTGAAGGTCGACGACATCGATCTCTGGGAGCTCAATGAGGCCTATGCGGTGCAGGTGATCTACTGCCGCGACAAGCTCGGCATCGACCCTGAAAAACTCAACGTCAATGGCGGCTCGATCGCGATCGGCCACCCCTATGGCATGACCGGCGCGCGGCTGACCGGCCATATCCTGATCGAGGGGCGGCGGCGCAAGGCGAGATACGGCGTGGTGACCATGTGCATCGGTGGCGGCATGGGCGCCGCGGGCCTGTTTGAAATCGTCAACTGATCGGGAAAGCGGAGAAACGTCTTGAAGACAGCGATCACTGAATTGTTCGGCATCCAGCATCCGATCATCCAGGGCGGCATGCACTATGTCGGCTTTGCCGAGCTTGCCGCGGCGGTGTCGAACGCCGGCGGTCTTGGCATCATCACCGGGTTGACGCAGAAGACGCCGGAATTGCTCGCCAAGGAAATCGCGCGTTGCCGCGACCTGACCAACAAGCCGTTCGGCGTCAATCTGACCTTCCTGCCGAGCTTCACCGCGCCGCCTTATCCGGAATATATTGCCGCGATCCGCGAGGGCGGGGTCAAGATCGTCGAGACTGCGGGCCGCAGCCCCGAGCAGTACATGCCGGCGCTGAAGGCCGCCGGCATCAAGGTGATCCACAAATGCACGTCCGTCCGCCATTCGCTGAAAGCCGAGAAGATCGGCTGCGATGCGGTCAGCGTCGACGGCTTCGAGTGCGGCGGTCACCCCGGTGAGGACGATATCCCGAACATGATCCTGCTGCCGCGCGCGGCGGATGAATTGAAGATTCCGTTCGTGGCTTCCGGCGGCATGGCTGACGGCCGCAGCCTCGTCGCATCGCTCGCGATGGGCGCCGATGGCATCAACATGGGTACGCGCTTCGTCGCGACCAAGGAAGCGCCGGTGCATGAGAATGTGAAGCGGGCGCTGGTGGAAGCCACCGAGCTCGACACCCGTCTGGTGATGCGCGCGCTGCGCAACACCGAGCGCGTGTTGAAGAACAAGGGCGTCGACCGCCTGGTCGAGATCGAGCGCGAGAAGGGCAGGGGGCTGAAGATCGAGGACATTCTCGATCAGGTCGCGGGCGTCTATCCCAAGGTGATGGTCGACGGCGAAATGGATGCCGGCGCCTGGAGCTGCGGCATGGTGGTCGGATTGATCAATGACATTCCGACCGTGCAGGAACTGATCGACCGCGTCATGACCGAAGCCGAGCAGATCATCCGGCAACGGCTCACCGGCTTCCTTGACGGTGTTGTGGCGAAGGTGCCTGCGCGCGCGGTCGCCTGAGAGCTCTTTGAGGTTCCGAGATGTTGGCTGGTTCGCCCGGAGCAGGCGAACCAGGCTGCGGGCGGCTGCCTGCTTTTTTTTAAATGATTGGCTTGCGCGTGACGGCTTTGGAGGGAGGGTAACCATGAAGGTGAAATTGAGTATGGCGGCGGCGTGCGTTGCGGTATCGCTGCTCGCAATGCCGGCGAATGCGGCCGATGAGCCGGGCGTCAGCGCAAGCGAGATCAAGATCGGCGGGATCTTTCCGTTCAGCGGTCCGGCGTCGTCGATCGGTCTCGTCGGGCGCGGCGTACTCGGCTATGTCCAGATGATCAACGATCGCGGCGGCATCAACGGGCGCAAGCTCAACTATATCGCGATGGACGATGCCTATAGTCCGCCGAAGGCGGTCGAGCATGCCCGCAAGCTCGTCGAGAGCGACGAAGTCGCGTTTATCTTCAGCCAACTCGGCACCCCCGGCAATTCAGCGACGGCGAAATATTTGAAGGCGAAGGGTGTTCCTTCGATTGCGATCGTCAGCGGCTCGAGCAAGTTCACCGATGTCGCCGAGTTCCCGCTGACGACGACGGGGCTCGTCAGCTACCAGACCGAGGGCCGCATCTACGCGAAATTCCTCGAGCAGACGCTGCCGGGCAAGAAATACGCGATCCTGTTCCAGAACGATGACCTCGGCAAAGACTATGTCGCCGCGTTCAAGTCGATCCTGAAGGGCGATTTCGACAAGCGCGTCGTCACCGCAGCCTATGAAGTGACGGAACCGACCATCGATTCCCAGGTGGTCAATCTCAAGAGCTCCGGTGCGGAAGGCTTCTTCGTCGCGGGCACGCCGAAATTCGCAGCGCAAGCGATCCGCAAGGCGTCCGAGATCGGCTGGAAGGCGACCGTGATCCTCAATTTCCCGTCGAGCTCGATCGGAGGCACGTTGAAACCCGCCGGACTTGAGGCCTCGAAGGGCGTCATCGTCGGCACCATCAACAAGGACCCGACGGATGCAAGGTGGGACAATGACGAGGGCATGAAGGCCTATCGCGCGTTCTTCGAAAAATATCTGCCCGGCGCCGACATCCAGAACACCAGCTACCTCACCGGCTACATGCAGGGCATGATCCTGGAGCAGATCCTGAAGCAGTGCGGCAATGACCTGTCGCGCAAGAACATCATCAAGCAGGCGAAATCGCTGAAAGACTTCGTGGTTCCGACGGCATCTCCTGGCATCAAGGCCAATACGTCAGAGAGCAACAATATGGTCTGGACGCAACTGCAGATGCAGCGCTGGAGCGGCACCCATTGGGAGCCGTTCGGCGCGATCCTGGACGCGAATTCGGAGTGATCTCTTCCTCCCTCTGCCCGTTCTTACGGGGAGAGGGTTGGGGTGAGGGGCTCTGTCCGCGAACACGGTGAGAGCTCGACTCGCGGAAGCTCCCCCTCACCCGAAATCAAGCTGCGCTTGATTTCGACCTCTCCCCGCGAAGAGCGGGGCGAGGTGGGCCGGAGGCCTCGACGCGTATCTTACTCCCCGTGAAACACTGGCTTGCGCTTCTCGACGAACGCGCGCACCGCTTCGCTGTGGTCGTTCGTGCGTGCCGCGCGGACCATATGCTCGGCTTCCAAATCCATCGAGGTCAAAAGGTCCGACGTGAGGGCATGATCGAGATTGTCCTTGATGTAACCAAGCGCGATCGGCGGGCCATCGGCGAGCTGCTTCGCCAGTTCCAGCGCGGCCGATCGGAGCTGATCGTCAGGCACGACGCGGTTGACCAGTCCGAATGCTTCGCAGCGCCTGGCGTCAAGACGCTCCGAGAGGAACATCAATTCGCGCGCGCGGGCTGTTCCCGCCAGCCGCGTCAGCAGCCAGGCGACACCGTAGTCGCCGGACAGGCCGATGCGGGCATAGCCAGTCGCCATGATGGCGGACTCGGCCGCGATCCGGATGTCGCAGGCGAGTGCGATCGCAAGGCCTGCACCCGCAGCCGGGCCGGGAAGGGCAGCGACGGTTGGTTTGCGGACCGCCACCAGCACGCCGGTGAGCGTGCGCTGCCTTTCCTGGAGAATGGCGACACGCTCCTCCAGCGTCCGTTCTGGCCGGGCGATGCCGCTGCCCATGCCCTTGACGTCGCCGCCGGCGCAAAAGGCAGTGCCCGCGCCCGTGATCAGGAGGGCGCCAATCTTCGGATCGTCGCCCAGGCTCTTGATCATGCGGCGCAAGGCCGGGGTGAGATTGTCCGACAGCGCGTTGCGCGCCTCAGGGCGGTTCAGCGTCAGGATGGCGACGCGCCCGTCGATATGGCACAGCAATTCGGCGGTGCCGGTTTCAACCTCGGTTCGATCCTCCGGCATGGCCGTGCCCTCCAGTTATATTTCGATCATAATATTATGGTGCGGATCGCGGTGCAATAGAGTGTCAAGTCACTTTCACTCCGCCACGTCATTCCGGATGTGCGCTTGCAGCGGTTCCGGATTTGAATACGATCCTGCGACGCCCTTGGCTGGGCATGCACGATGCGGAGAACACAGATGGAATACCGACGCCTGGGAAAGTCAGGGTTCAGCGTGCCCGCGCTCAGCTTCGGGACCGGCACCTTCGGCGGCGTCGGTCGGCTGGCAGCGTGGGGGAATACCGACGCGACCGAAGCGCGGCGGCTGGTCGACATCTGCCTCGATGCCGGCGTGTCGATGTTCGACACCGCAGATGTCTATTCGATGGGCGAATCCGAACGCGTGCTCGGCCAGGCGATCAAGGGTTGGCGCGACAAGCTGCTGATCTCGACCAAGGCCAGCTTCCGCTTCGGCGAAGGACCGAACGATATCGGTTCCTCCCGTCAGCATCTGCTTGCGGCGGTCGATAGCTCGCTGAGCCGGCTGGGCACCGATTATATCGACCTGTTCCAGTTGCACGGCTTCGATGCGTTCACGCCGCCCGAAGAAGTGCTCGCAACGCTCGATGTGCTCGTGCGTGCCGGCAAGATCCGCTATGTCGGGGTCTCGAACTTCTCCGGCTGGCACCTCATGAAGGCGCTTGCGGTCGCTGACAAATACGGCTTCCCGCGCTACGTCGCCAACCAGACCTACTATTCGTTGATCGGGCGTGACTATGAGTGGGAGTTGATGCCGCTCTGCCTCGACCAGGGCCTCGGCGCGGTGGTGTGGTCGCCGCTCGGTTGGGGCCGGCTCACCGGCAAGATCCGGCGCAACCAGCCGCGTCCTGATGTCAGCCGATTGCCGCAGACGTCTTCCTTCGGACCGCCGGTGCCGGATGAGCACCTCTATCGCGTCGTGGATGCGATCGACGAGATCGCCAAGGAAACCGGCAAGAGCGTATCGCAGATCGCGCTGAACTGGCTGTTGCAGCGACCGACCGTCGCCACGCTGATCATCGGTGCGCGCAATGAGACGCAACTGCGCGAGAATCTCGGCGCGATCGGATGGTCGTTGACCAAGGAGCAGGTCGCCAAGCTCGACGAAGCCAGCAAGGTGACGCTGCCTTATCCCTATTGGCACCAACGCTCGACCTTCATCGATCGCAATCCGCCGGCGGTCTAGGGCATGATCCGGAAAAGTGGAAACCGGTTTTCCCTCGCGACAAACGCGAAGCGTTTGCGCGGAGATCATGCTCAAACAAGATCTAGGACGGGTGAGCGGAGCAATGGCGGGTGCCTCGCTCCGCAACATGATCACGTCCAGCGTCGCAGGATGATGCTGGCGTTGACGCCGCCGAAGCCGAACCCGTTCGAGATCGCGTGCTCCATGGCCATCGGCCTGGCTTCTCTGGCGACGAGGTCAATGCCCGCTGCAGCATCATCAGGGTTTTCCAGATTGAGGGTTGGCGGCGCTACCTGATCGCGCAATGCGAGAACGGTGAAGATCGCCTCTAAGCCGCCGGCCGCGCCGAGCAGATGCCCCGTCGCGGATTTGGTTGCGCTCACCGCGATCTTGCCCTCGCGACCGAATACCGACTTGATGGCTTCGATCTCGGAGTGATCGCCGGCCGGAGTAGAGGTCGAGTGCGCGTTGAGATGCTGCACCTGGCCGGGCTCAAGTCGCGCCTGACGCAGCGCAAGTTCCATCGCGCGGCGAGCGCCGTTGCCGTCCTCGGGGCCTGCGGTGATGTGATGGGCATCCGCGGTCGTGCCATAGCCGATGATTTCGGCAATGGGCCTGGCGCCGCGCTGCAGCGCATGATCGAGTTCCTCGATGACGAGCATGCCTGCGCCTTCGCCCATCACGAAGCCGTCGCGGTCGCGGTCGAACGGACGGGATGCGCGCTCGGGCGTTTCGTTGAAATCGGTCGACAGCGCCCGCGCGGCGGCAAAGCCGCCAAGGCTCACCAGGTCGATGCAGGCTTCCGAGCCGCCGCACAGGGCGACATCGGCTTCTCCCGACCGGATCAGGCGTGCGGCATCGCCGATCGCCTGCACGCTCGCGGCGCAGGCGGTGACGGGCGCTCCGATCGGGCCCTTGAAGCCATGGCGGATCGAGACGTGGCCGGCCGCAAGATTGGCGAGGAACGACGGCACGGTGAACGGCGACAAACGGCGAACGCCGCGCTGATCGGTGGTGCGCACGGCTTCGACGATCGCCGGAAATCCGCCGATGCCCGATGCGATGACGGTCGCTGTCCGCTCCATCGCATGGGCATCCGCGGGCGTCCACGCGGCCTGCGCAATCGCCTCGGCCGCCGCGACCAGCGCGAACAGAATGAAACGGTCCATCTTGCGCTGGTCCTTGGGGGACGCCCCGAGATCGGGATCGAAGCCGCCTTCGGGATCATCGGCCTTGGTCGGCACGATCCCGGCGACGCGCGCCGGCAGCGCGGCCGCCCATGCCGGCAAGGCGCGAAGCCCCGATCGCCCGGCTGACAGCCGCGACCATGCGAGCTCGACGCCGCAACCGAGCGGCGACACCAACCCCATTCCCGTAACAACGATGCGGCGCATCACAACAACACCCTATGCTCTTGACTTTGCGAGAACCGTCCGTTCCCAATCAGAACTTGTGTGCTCGCAAATGGAAAGTCGAGTGGGTGGCGCACAATTTCATGATTGACTTGTTTCGCGTCCTTCGCCGCGACAGCGATGCCTGCGGATCGGCTGTACGCCTCCCGTCAAGGACCCGCGTGTGTCTCATGTTGAGGAGCATTCCAGGGTGGAAAGGGGTCGTCGAGGCTGCGCCAGTCGTCCGGATCGAACCCATTTTCGCAAGGGGTCAGGCAGGCATCGAGCGAGGCGCGGATCTGTGCCTCGTCCATGCCTGAGCCGATGAAGACGAGTTCCTGGCGGCGATCGCCCCAGTCGTCATCCCAATGGCTATTGATCTGCTCCTGAAATTGCTGATGGCTGGGCCATGCCGGCTTCGGAACGGTTGCCCACCAGAAACCCATCGGCTCGCACCGACGCTGGATCCCGGCGACGGATAGAACACCTACCCAATCCGGACGTGTGGCAAGCCAGAAATGGCCTTTGGCGCGAATAACGCCCGGCCAGGGTTGGTCGAGAAAAGATCGGAAGCTGACGGGATCGAACGGGCGCCTAGCTCGGTACACGAAGCTTGATATTCCATACTCCTCGGTCTCCGGCACGTGCGAGTCAGCGTTGTAGAGCTCCTTGTGCCAGAGCGGATGCGTCGCAGCTTTCGCTTCATTGAAGAGACCGGTGCCGAGCAGTGCCTTGGGAGGAATCTTGCCGAAATCGGCTTCGATCTGGCGCGCATCCGGATTAAGTGCCGCGATGATCTTCCGAAGCGAGGCGCGTGTCGTCTCCGCCACTTCCGAGATCTTGTTGATCACCACGACATCGGAAAACTCGATCTGCTCAACCAGGAGGTCGATAAGCGTGCGCTGGTCGTTTCTGTCGCGCATCTCGCCGCGCTCGCGCAGCAGTTGGCGGCTGCCATAGTCGGCGAGCATGCTCGTCGCATCCACGACCGTAACCATCGTGTCGAGCCGGGCGACATCGGAAAGCGAGACGCCGCGCTCGTCGCGAAAACAGAACGTTGCCGCGATCGGAAGCGGCTCGGCGATTCCGGTTCCTTCGATCAGCAGATAATCGAAGCGCCGTTGTTCGGCCAGTCGCCTGACCTCCTGCAGTAGGTCGTCGCGGAGCGTGCAGCAGATGCAGCCATTGCTGAGCTCCACGAGGCTCTCCGTCGTGTGCGACAGGTCGGCGCCGCCATTGCGGATCAAACTTGCGTCGATGTTGAGTTGACTCATGTCGTTGACGATGACCGCGACCCGAAGGCCGTCGCGGTTCATCAAGAGGTGATCAAGCAGCGTTGTCTTGCCTGCGCCAAGAAATCCGCTCAGCACGGTCACAGGCAGCAGATCTTTCCCGTTCCTTCCCATGCAACCCTAACCGACCAGTTGGGGCTGGAACACAACATCGGCCCAGTAATTGGCAGAGTTGAACGTACTGGTCGGGAACAGCCCGGTCGTGCTGTTGCCGCCATAGCCATAGACGCCGTTGCCGCCCGCGCTCGCACTCGAGGGCGCCGTCAGCGGCCCGCTGGTGACGGGAGAACTGAAGCCGCCGCCGCTCGCCACATAGGCGCCGGTAGTGTGATAGGATGCTATGTAAGTGGTGTTGGCGTTGATCGAGACGGGCGTCGGAAGCTGAACCGTCTGCCAGCCGCTCGCCGTCGTGTTGGTGAAAGTGGCGGTCGCGAGCCTGGTGCCGGTGGCGCTCCAGAGGTCGACGACATCAGGGCCGGTGTCGCTGGCGCTCCGGTAGAATTTGAGCGCGGTGATCTGGCCGGCGACCGAAGAGGTGAACTTCACGCCAAGTTCAACCTGCTGGCCGTCATTGAAACTGCCGGCCGGCGTGCTGGATGCGCTGAACAGGCTGACCGGCGCAGGCGGGGGCGTGGTGGACACCGCGATATTGAAGGTCTCGCTGGTGGCAGCGCCCGCAAGGTCGGTGGCTGTCACCCTGATGCTGGCGGTGCCGACATTGGCGGCCGCCGGCGTGCCGCTGAAGGTGCGTGTGGACGCGTTGAACGAGAGCCAGGTCGGCAGGGCGGTGCCGTCGGCCGACGTGGCTGCATAGGTCAGGGTATCGCCGGTATCGACGTCGGTAAAGGTGTTGGCGGGCAGCACCAGCGAGAAGGCCGAGCCGACGGTCGCGTTCTGGTTGGCGGTCT
>NZ_AXAP01000132.1 GCF_000472865.1 Bradyrhizobium elkanii WSM2783
TCGATGTTGAACGGTTTGCTTGGCTGGTTTACCGCCGTCCTCCTGTTGCCAGTTGCAACGATGGCCAGCCCACCTGATCCGATCCCTTCGCTCCAGCCCCATTACGAGCCTTCGTCACTTGTACGGATCGGTCCGCCCCAGTGCTCCGCATCGGTACTCTTGCCTCNCGGTTTTCTCCGCTTGTGCTTCTCCCTTTGCATCGGAGCGACTGGTTCCTGCAGTTCCGTGACAACGCCTGCATCCGATTCACGCCCCCTCAACGCCGGTCGCCGCCCGCCCAATCATCAGGCTTCCAGCGGACTGATCCCAGAGGGACGACACACCTCTGGTTTTGACGACGATTTCCACGTTACGACGCTTCATCGGCGGGTTCATTTTCATTCGTCTCTCGGATGCTTATCCGCTCGGGTATTTCCCGATCGTTAGCTTCAACGCTCACGACCGCGCCTCTTAAGCGAAGCCGCTTGAAGTGATTTGGGACCTGCTCCTGAAAGCCGATCCCGAGGGGCCCTCCCTCATCGCTGTCACAGCTTGTGCTCACAGATTATCAGATCATCACGATCATCCTTTCTGTGTGCTTCTGCAGCACACTGTCGTCGGCGTGGATGCGCTCGGCCGCAAAGACATGGCCGCGGATCGCATCGACCAGCGGCATCAGGGTTGCCGTGGAGGCGCCCACCCAGTCCGCCAGCGTCGAGACGTCGAGGTCGATGCCTTCGCGCCGGTAGACGTCGCTCTGACGATGGAGCGGCAGGTGCAAGCCGTATTTGGCGAACAGGACATGGGCCAGCAGCTTGGGTCCTGCACGTCCGCGCGCGATCGGGTGCGAGGGAGCCGGAGGCTGGGTGATGGCTTCGCAGGCCCGGCAGACGAGCTTCTCGCGCACGCGCTGGATGACTTTCCACTGCCGCAGAATGAGCTCCAGCGTCTCGCTCACGTCCTCGCCGATTTTGCGTAACCGGCGGTCGCCGCAGCATGGGCAGGCCGCAGGTATCGGATAGACAAGGCGTTCCCGTGGCAAATGCTCCGGCAGCGGCCGGCGCACCGGCTTGCGGCGCTCGAACGATGGCACCGTAATCTTGTCGCCTGCGGCCATCTGCGCCGCGGTCTCGGCTTGCGCAGCGTTCTCCTCCAGATCGGCGAGTTGCAGTTCGAGCTGATCCAACAGTGCGCCACGTTCCGAGGACTGTCCGAACTTCTCATGCCGCCGCTTCTTGATCGTGAGTTTGAGCTTCTCGATCAGCAAGGTCCGCGCCTGGGCGTCCGCTTCCGCGGCCAACCGCGCTACCCGCTCGGCACGCAGCATCGCCTTCAGCGTGGTCACATCGTCGGGGAGAGAATCATCGGCGCCATCCCGGTCAGAGAATCACAATAAGCTGTCTGTGTCTGAACTGCCGACGTGTGGTCGATTCAAATCCCAGCGATCAACCCGCCGCCTGCGGCCGCCAAGTGTGTTGCGGCATCCGCCAGTCGATGCCCTCGAGCAGGTAGCCAAGTTGGGCTCGGGTGATGGTCACAATGCCATCGGCCGACGACGGCCAGAGGAAGCGGCCGCGCTCCAGCCGCTTGGCGTAGAGCGACATGCCGAGCCCATCATGCCAAAGGATCTTGATCAGCTTGCCGCTCTTGCCTCGGAACACGTAGAGGTCGCCGCCGTGCGGGTCGCGTCTGAAGGCCTCTTGCACCAGTAACGCCAGCGAGTTCATGCCGCGGCGCATGTCGGTGTGGCCGGTCGCAATCCACACCCGTACGGCGGGCGGAATGGGGATCACCGCGGCCATCCATCTGCCAGTGCCGCGACCGCGGCCTTCAGCGTCGCCGCGTCGACCGTGCCCGTGATCCGCATCCGAGCCCCGGCCGCAAACTCGATCTCGATCGCGCCGCCGCCGGCCGGCCCGACCGGACCAAGCGTCGGCCCCGATTCCGCGACCACCATCGCCGGTACGAAGCCCGTTTGATGGGCGGCATCCTTCGGCTCGGGACGAAACGACCGTCGCCACCGGAGCAGCAATGAGCGCGAAACGCCATATCGCCGCGCCGTCGCCGCGACCTGGCGCGGCGCCTGCAAGCTCTCCAGGACGATCTTGAGCTTCTCATCCTCGGACCAGCGCCGCCGTCGGCCTGTGTCCACTACTTCGAGCCGCTCGACTTGGGCACTGCGCCTATCACTGTCCATAAGGACAGTTCTCAACAACACGCCTCACTCGGCAAGGCGGCCTTCACCGGCTTCACCGGACGGATACGATTGCTGAGTGAAAGATGCCGCAGTTAAAGGTCGGCCGCTGGTCACTGAAATAGGGATTCACAATGAGACTTGCTCGATTGAGCCTGATCAATGCGGTGCTGAAGGCCGGTTGTAGCTGTACAATAGGCAGACCTCATGTGGCAGTCACCTTCAACCTACCAAGGAGATAGCGACACCATCAAGCGGAGGCCGGTCATGGGGCCACTTTGAGATGCGGCGCGAATGGACAATGTTACAGTCACATCAAACAAGGCACGGCATTTCAACCTCAGCTGAACGATGCGCGACTCTGGTAGTCGGCCAGGCTGACAATCAGGCTCGCCAGCCTCACGACGCCAATCCTATCGGCATCGAGACGCAGTTCACTTCGCTTGGTGATCTTCGAATTGCTGTGACCCTAATCAACTTGCACAGCGCAAGGATGGTGCACGGATGACGCGCTGGTGCAAACCAAAACCGCGCGTGCTTGAAGGCGGTAAAGCCGATCGCGCATTGCGTCCTGATGCTTCGCAGTCGCGGATCAGATTGAATTCCTGGCCGCTTGCGGCGATGCTTGTCAGCGCTCTCCTCTGGGCCGGTATCTGCTGGGTCGTCTATGCGTTCTCATGAGCGAAATGACATGCCAAAGCTGCCAAGCTGGCGACACAAGATGGCCGCATTGGCAAGCGCCTTCTGGCCTATACGCTTGAGGTCGTCGATTGACCTCTCTTTGCGGATCGCGGCCTTCAGGATCTTAGAGGCAACTTAGGCACGTCGGTTTGGTGCTGGGAAACGTCTTCGCCGATTTCGTTCAGCGCGCGCATGGGGCGCGGCCGTTTCGACACCGAACATAGGAGATGTCGCCCATCCTGTAGCAGGAAAGACAAGCAACCAACGGATGACCGAGCTGTTCCGGAAATTCGCGCACGTTATTCAATTCGGCAAATCCGGTCGCGCGATCTAGCGTATGCAAGTTGACAAACGTGTTCTCCACATACGCCGGGAAGTGATTGCCCACGCCAGGACCACCAAGAGTCTTTGTTGTTGCACCGGCGCCAGTACATAGTGTCCCACTTTCTCGAAGTGAAACGGCAGCGAGGTCTCGGCCTATCGAACCACTCTACATCCGACTTAGCACCGGTGAATGCGGCCGAGCGTGGACGCTGAAACAGCGCGAAGCCCGACGCACACTGCCGGGTATGAGGTGCGTCGGGCTGTTGGGGCATGGCGCGGCACCTGGCCGTGTCCAGCCCGCATGACCCCTTGCAAATGATATGCCACACGAAAAGGCGCCGATGATCCGGCCCCACCCCCCGGTGCAAGGGCCGCACGGATGTTCACTTGTTCGCGTGCCAAGTATGGGCCGCCTCCTCAGGGCGTGGGTTGCGTTGCGCTTGTGATCGACATTGATCTAAATAGCTGGCCCGACGATCTCTGGATTTCGATGTCGCGGAGACTTCGTTTACGCGACCTGCAGCGGGACTCTGATCTCCGAGCGGATTCGCCCGAGCCAAAGAACCAACCTAGCCGCCCCTAGCTAGCAGGCTGTTGAAGAAGTCTTTGAACGGCGCGCGATGAATGGGATGTTGTCACCGTTGAGAAGGCAGATCTCCCCTTCGAGTGAGCCGTCATCCTGCAGTTCGGCCTAGCCGTCACGGCTGGCTCCATTTCGTCGTTTCCCTGCCAGCCGAACTCGGCGGCATCGCCGTGGCAGGTTCCATGAATGGAGCCTGTGCGGCAATCGAAGGCGAATTCGCCGCCGGCCTCGTCGAACAGGATGTAGGCGCTCGCCAAGGCCATGCCGTAGCTCGGTGTCTCGACGACCTGCCATCTGCCCCGAATGCTCAAGCCGGTGCCGCCAGAAGCTTGGGAAGCCGGATCAAATTATAGACCGCAAGCGCCAGGACGAACACGGCATCCACCCGGTCGCGGCCTCGCAGCTTGATCTTGGCCAAGCCAGCGGAACTCTTGATCCAGCCGAAGACTTCTTCGATGCGTTTGCGGCAGCGTTGGCTGATGTCGTAGCCGCTGTGACGTGTGGTCCGCGCGTCGATCGCCGTCTTGCGCCGCTTGCCGGTCTTACTCAGATGTCCATCAATCGCAATATGCGGAGTAACCGATCTATCTCTCAGCTCGTGGACGAACTGCGTGACATCATAGGCCTTATCCGCCCCCAGAGTGATCCGTTTCGCGCACCCGCGCCTGTCGATATGGCAAGCGCAATCTCCCGTTCGGCGGTGCCCGTCGCTTGGCTCACCCCACCCAAGACCGCTAAACCATTGCGGTTCTCCATCAGCGCATGGCCCATATAGCTCAGCTTAGCCGGCTGGCCGTCACCCTTCTTGTAGAGCCGCGCCTCGGGATCGGTCGTGCTCGCATGTCTCGTTCGATCGCTTCTCCTTGTGGAAGCTGCGCTCAGCATTGCGTCCCGGACCGTCCTCGTCTTTGTCGCTGCCATCCTTCTTCCGGAAGCTCTTGATCGAAGCCCGGGCTTTCAATCAGCGTACCATCCACCGAGAAGTGATCGCTCGATAGTAGACGCTTGACCTTTGGTTGCGCCAAAAGCGCGTTCAGGAACTTGGCCGCAATCTCGCCTTCGAGCAGCCGGTCGCGGTTCTTCGAGAAGGTCGAATGGTCCCAAAACCGCATCATCCACCCCGAGCCCAACGAACCAGCGGAACAGAAGATCGAACTCCATCCATTCCATCAGATGCCGTTCCGAGCGAACCCCATAAAATGCCTGGAGGAGCATCGCCCGAAGCAACTTCTCCGGTGCCATCGAGGGGCGACCGACGTTCGTATAGAGCTTGCCGAACTCCCCAGAAAGGTCGCCCAGCGCCGCATTCGCCAAGTCTCGGATCACCCGTAGCGGGTGGTCGACCCGAACCCGAGCCTCCAGGTCCACATAACTAAAAAGCGAGCCGGACTGTTCGTCACTCCCCCGCATCGCGCCCCCAGTTAAATCCTGGTCCTAGAGAATCACGATACGAAACGCTTCGCTACCGACTTCTTCAACAGGCTGTTAGAGCTAGACGGCACCTATATAGGCGACCTCCTGATCGGGTCTGATCTGAGCCTCGCGCCGACTTGCGAGAAGGATACGATCCCCGCGTGCGGACCGGATCCGCGATCAGTTCGCAGTATTTCCGGATCACCTTGGGATCGCCGAAGTCGCCGATGGCCGGATCTCCCGAGCGGCCAAGGGCGAGGCCGCTGATATGGTTATGCTCACGGGAGAGGGCCTCTGCACGCACGACGGCGCTCTAAGAGAAGCACTCGATCGCTTACCCGGGCGCGATCCGTCCTCAGCACTGAGGCGGGCGCGGCGCTGTTTGCATGAGAGTATAGTTAGTGTCGGGAATTGCTATCACGACCCGAGCGAAAAGCGTCCGGCGCGTGGGCCAATAGGATGCCAATGCTCAAAAGAATAAGAGTCCCGACAAGAGCCGAATACATACGCCACCTCCATCGCTCACTTCCTTTTGAACTGCGCGACCGCTTACACAGTCAATTTTTTCCTGAGCGCGAAATGCGTTCGCAGCCAAGTGATGAGTCCGAGCCACAGCGACTAGCTGGCAGCATGTGGAACCGTCAAAGAGAGAAGCTGTAAGACCCAGCTGCTCTGCTCCAACCGCCTGATAGGCGTAGGGCGGTGACCGAAAGGCTCATGTGGCAAATGTGCAACGGGTACTTGGTTTCTGCGCGGGAGTGTCCGAAACGAACACTTCAGGCCGTTGAGATGGCGGTAGCATTTGCGCGCAAGGATTGGGGTGTCCGGATGAGGTTTTCAAACTCGAAAGATGAGAGCTTATTGTTTCTTTGGGAAAGTGTGCGGCGGCAAGTGTTGGCTGGTCGCGCGGACGGCGGACGTTGCCGCTTTGTTGGTAACAATCTGCGCAGCTATGCTGAATTGCTTCGTTCGGAAATGGAGCGGCGAGAGCTGAAGTACACTCCGATTAATTGGTCTGAATAGCCGCTCCACGGGCATACCGATGAAAGACCTGCAGAAGCAACTGAAAGAGCTCCGCACCGATGCAGCCGAGTGCAAATTGATCAGCGATCTGGCAACTGACCAGGAAAAGCGAGAGCTGTTCGCAAAGCTTGCGGATCACTTGAGTGGTTTGGCGTCCGAGCTCGAGCGGGCTATATCTGTAAAAGTCTGTGGCACGAAGACGGAGCTGTAAAGACGGTCGCACGATGCCAAGAATCGGCTCTGGGTTCACGAGAGCGGCACTTATGCGAAATTCACGAGGCGGGTAAGCTGACGCACGATTTTGCGTCTGTGGCTGCCGAGATCGTCCATGGTTAGGATGTCGCCGGGACAAAGCGTCGGAAGGAGGACTCTCTCGACGTAGAGGCGGAAACTCTCGCCATCGTTCGGCCCTCGAGAAACCATGGCGCCTCAATCCGGTCATGGCGCAACGCGGCCAGGAAGGTTATGGTCGTCCAGCGGCCGTTGGGACTCTTGCTGTGAATCCTCTGGCCACGCGGCGCACCCCCGCAAGGCCCCATATCGGTCCTGGCGCAGATCTCGCGTTCGCCAGCCACAGTTTTTTCAAGCTGAGCTTCTCGGCGTGGAGAACTCCCATATTGAACGGTAATCAGCCTTAGGTCCGCGATCAGTGAGCTCGGCGACCAAGCCGCGCAGGGTGAAGTCCCCTTGATTCGCCCTAAAACCCGGACGCGGTGTTTGCCGGAAATGGCCTTCGACCTGTTGCCGCGCATCCCTGCCGGGCACCACGCTGCCGGTCTCGCAATGCCGTCGCGCCCATCCAACGGCCGTGCTGACCGCAACACCGAATGTTTAGCCGCCTCGTTGCAGGACAATCCACCGGAAACAACCCTGCAACGCCCCGCTTCCGAAGATCCTCAGAGTAAGGCTTGCCGATCCGTGCTGGCCTCCAGGCCCAGCCAGCATGGTAAATCCGAAGTCTCCTGATTTGGGAATCCAAATTCGATTCAAGCTAACCTTCAGACCCGCTTGCGATGGGGCATTGCACTTCGCTAACGCTTCGCCGTCATGCGATTGGATAGAGGACTATCACTTTCAAGCAGTTGTTCAGACTCGGCGCTCATGAGAAACCGCCCGGCGAAACCGAGGGTTTCGTCTCCTCGTCTCACGGAGCAGCCTCTTTAGGACGTTATTCCGGCGCGCTCACGAAAGCGAGCGAACCGGCAATCCAGAGGTCGCGGCGAGAGATTCCGCCTTCGTAATCCAAGTCGGCTGCTGCCGACTTGGACAAGCAAGACTCGCGAGTTCGCGTACACCTGCGTCAACGCGTCCTGGAATGACGAACAGAAATGCAGCCCCTACCCCGTCGTGTTTGTGGTCTCGCCGTCGGCCGCACCAATTTCCTGGTTGAGCCGCGCATGAAGCGTGGCCTCGTCGAGTTCGCCTTCCCACCAGGACACGAACACCGCGGCAATACCGTTGCCCATGATATTGGTAAGTGCACGCACCTCGCTCATGAATTTATCGATCGAGAACACGATTGCCATGCCCGGCACCAGCGCCGGATTAACCGCTGATAGCGTCGCCGCGAGCGTGATGAAGCCGGCCCCGGTGATACCGCTTGCGCCTTTCGACGTCAGCATCGCCACGATCAGGATCGTGAGCTGCTGGCCGAAGGTGAGATCGACCCCGAGCGCCTGCGCGATAAACAGCGTTCCCAAGGTCATGTAGATGTTGGTGCCATCGAGGTTGAAGGAGTAGCCGGTCGGCACCACGAGCCCGACCACGGGCTTGGAGCAGCCTAGCCGCTCGAGCTTCTTCATCAACTGCGGCAGCGCGCTTTCCGAGGACGAGGTGCCGAGCACGAGCAAGAGCTCGTCTTTGACATAGGCGATAAACTTGAAGATCGAAAAGCCAACGAAACGCGCGATCAGACCAAGCACGACTACCACGAATAGCGCGGCCGTGGCATAGAACAGCGCGATGAGCCCGATCAGATTCCCGAGCGCCGAGGGTCCGAACTTACCGATCGTGAAAGCCATGGCGCCGAACGCGCCAATCGGCGCTGCCTTCATGACAATGGCAATGACGCCGAACACGGCGTGCGCCGTGTCGTCGATCATGCCGCGCAACTTCTCGCCGCGCTCACCCAGCGCCATCAGCGAGAAGCCGAACAGGATGGCAAACAAGAGTACCTGCAGGATATCGCCGCGCGCCAGCGCGCCGACCACGCTGTCGGGAATGATATTGAGGATGAAATCGACGCTTTTCGAGGCTTCCGCCTGCTTCACGTAATTGGCGACGGCTGCGGCATCGGGCTTGGCCGCAAGGCCGTGGCCAATCTGGAAAAGATTGCCCATCAGAAGGCCGAGCAACAAGGCAAAAGTGGAGACGATCTCGAAATAGACCAGCGCCTTGAGGCCGACCCGGCCGACCTTTTTCGCATCCTGGATGTGCGCGATGCCCGAGACCACGGTGCAGAAGATAATCGGCGCGATGACCATCTTGATCAGCTTGATGAATCCATCACCGAGCGCCTTGATCCAGTCGTTGGTTGCGAGCGACGGCCACAGCCAACCGACGACGACGCCAATCAAGATCGCGATCAGCACCTGAACGTAGAGAATTTTGTACCAAGTTTGCGACGGCCGCGCGGGCGCCGCAGTTGCGATGGTGGTCATGACGCTCCTTCCCTATACGAACTCGAACACCGAGCCGCCGCGCGTTGAGCGGTGACGGCATCAGACGAGCTTTTATGCCAGCCGTGTCCCATTGAAGACGGCGATGTCGGAAATCCGACAGATCGCAGCGTGAATTCCGAGGGTAGGTCGGCAGTTACCTGTGTTTTCTTTTGTTAAGCAAGTCGCGCGCCAAGCGCCAAAGCCATGCGGCCGTTCAACCGACGAGACTGTGGACCGACTGTCTCCTGACGACACTTGGCTGAATCCCAGAATCACGTTCGTGCCGCCGAGGGCAAAGGCATTGCTCGGCGCGACGCGCACCTTGCGCTCGCGCGGCAGAGTGGGCGCGACCTCGAGATCGACCAGCCGCTTGCGGCAATGTCATGCTCGGGAAGGGTTTTGAGCTTGGCCCCTATCCTGAGCTCGGAGTTGCGATCGGGCCAATGGCGGAGCGGCCTTCGCGTATCTCCTTATAGATGGAGGCGCCGTCGGTCCCCAACCCGCCCATTCCGGTAATGACGACGCGCCTCCCCATTCAGGCCTTCTCAGCGACCACGCCGCGGACAGTCGCGTCGCCGACATTCTTGAGATTCGATCAGGCGTCATCCGTGTTCATTTCAATCTCGATCGCGTAGGACTGCTCCAGGTCGCAGATGATGTCCCTCAACTCCAGCGACTGGATGCCACACCAGGTCAGTTGCCTGGCCGGTCGTTGTCTCGCCGCCGCCGACGGCGTTTTCCTTCATCGTGCGACAATTTCCTTCGCGAGTTGAACTGCCATGCTGCTGCTTCCATGACGCGCTTCGACGCGAACGCGGCGCCATCCCCCAGCCGAGCCACGTCGCGACGCGCGACAGAAGCAGCGACGTGATTCGTCGGGCGTCAGGTGCTGTCAATGCAACGTTCCGTAACATTGGTAAAATTGATTTTTTGGATGGCACGCATCCACGCCATCGACATGTGGAGACAGGCCTTCAAAGGCCTTGATACAGCCTGTCCCCGGGCGTTATCCGGCCTCGGTCATATTGTTTCGCACAGCTACAAACGACAGCCTCGATACTCCTTCACCGGACGATACACGCTGAGCTCCTGCCGCGCCTGGACGAGTCGCTTGCCACAGAGTTTTTCTCGAACGGACGCTTCATAGCGGCGACGTGAAGGCAGAACTTATCGTATTCCGACACCCCCAGGCCAGGGGGCTACGTTGGGCCGGCCGATGAGCCGGAGATCGGAGTTCGAGCCGTTCAAAGATCCAAGGTCGGACATCACGGCGCGGCGGAGCCAAGGTTGGGGCGGAGTATCCCAAGAAGTTTTTCGTTCAAGAGGCTAGAGATGTTCGGTTGAACACGCCGAAGTCGGAAAGCTGACACGGCGCTGGGGCCATTCCGCCGCAATTCAACAGCCAGGCTGGCGCTTAAGCGTGTTTGGCTGCTGTGGCGCAAGGCGCGCATCATATTTCGCGAGCGGCACGCCGTTTGCTGGGATCAGGAGCAGAAGCCGTCGCGGCCAAACTGGTCGCAGGCCGCCCCGCTCCGAGAGACTTCCCAATGAGGCTTGCCCGATTGATCCTGATCAATGCAACTCTGATTCTGATCCTGCTCGAAAAAGCAGCAGCGGTGAACATCAGTCCCACCCTTGCCGCAAACGTCCGTCTGCCGAGCAACGAGATTGCATCACCGCTCACTCAGACGACGCGGCTCGAGGCCGGGTTGAGCTCACGCGCGCACGGACATTTTTGCAGCTGGATCATCCAACCCGCGCTTTGCATCCTTCTGTCGGCCGACCAGTTCCGCCCAAGTAAACAGAGCGAGAAGCGTCTCCCGGTATCGGGAAACAGCTTCACCTCTAAGAGCGGCAAGTTCGTGCTGTGGCGTTCGAATGTGAAGTTCGCCAATCGCGCGGATAGCCTTCAGATGATGTCTGTGGCAAAATCATCGATCTGCAATCCGGCCGCCGCACCTTATGATGGCGCAACGGCGGTGCAGGTCATGAAAGCGCCAGGCGTCAGTGCGGCGATTCAGCCGAGGGCCGATACCGCCAGCATCACACACGCCGATCGATCCGAGACCGGTAATGCCGAGCTCGGATTTGTCGCGCCGCCCGAGCTCACAAACAGCAAAACCCGTTTGCCCTGGCTGGTGGCGCGGGAGTCTTATGGCCCGATGGGGCCAAATGCCGTGCTGTTGGAGAGCGGCGCCAATAATAAAGCGACACGCGCTTTCGTCGATTTTCTTAAAGGGCAAAAACTCCACGCGATTATCGCGCGGGGTGGCTACGTGCAAAGCTAGAGTTGACGCATGGATGGCTTTTCGCCAGAGATCTGGGAATCGCTCGAGCTCACGGTCGAGCTCGCGAGCCTGACGACCGTGATCCTGCTGGTCCTTGGCACGCCGCTCGCGTGGTGGATAGCGCGCTCGAAGAGCCTTTGGGCTGAGGCGGTCGCCACGATCATCGCGCTGCCGCTGGTGCTGCCGCCAACAGTAATCGGTTTCTATCTGCTGGCCCTGCTCGGCCCGAACGGCCCGGGTGGCCTTCTCGCCTCTCTCTGGGGCGGGGCCACGCTCGCCTTCACCTTTACGGGGCTCGTGGTCGGATCGGTTTTGTCAGCGCTGCCTTTGATGGTGCAGCCCATCCGCAACGCCTTCGCTGCGATGGGTGACCGCCCGCTGGAAGTCGCTGCCACTCTGCGCGCCTCACCGTTATATGCCTTCTTCACGGTCGCCTTGCCTGTGGCGCGAACGGGTGTTCTGACAGGCGCCATGCTTGGCTTTGCGCATGCGATAGGCACGTTCGGCATCGTGCTTATGATCGGCGGCAACATTCCTGGGCGCACCAAGGTGCTGTCGGCCTATCTCTTCGACTATGTCCAAGCATCGCGCTGGCGCGAAGCAAGCTGGCTTGCCGGGGCCATGGTGATGTTCGCCTTTGCGGTAATCCTCACCTTAACCTTGATCGACAAATACAGCGGAAGGAGGAGCAGGTGAGGATAGCCACGCCAGGCCGGATTGACGTTGCCTTCAGCGGCAGTATCGCCGGCTTCTCGCGCGATACGCAATTCAGCGTACCCGCCAAAGGCGTGACGGCGATTTTCGGCCCACCAGGCTGCGGCAAGACCACGCTGGCGCGCTGCATCGCCGGCCTAGAGCCTTTGCCAAATGGTTTTTGCGCCATCGACGGCGAGGTGTGGCAGGATAGGACGACCTTTCGCCCACCCCATCTGCGTCCCATCGGCTATGTGTTTCAGGAGCCGAGTCTTTTTCCTCATTTGTCGGTCAGGCGCAACTTGCTTTACGGTGCGCCCAAACCGAAGCCAACGCCGATCGCGTTTGATGAGGTGGTCGAACTGCTCGAGATAGCTCCGTTGCTCGACCGCTCTCCCTCACATCTGTCCGGCGGCGAGCGGCAGCGCGTCGCCATGGGTCGCGCGCTGTTGTCTCAGCCCAGACTGCTTGTGATGGACGAGCCGCTTGGCGCGCTCGACCGCTGCGCCAGACGTGAGATTCTGCCGTTCATCGAGCGCCTGCCCGAGAAGCTCGCGCTGCCGATGATCTACATCGGCCATGACATGGCGGAGATCGAACATTTTGCCGATTATCTCGTCATGATGGAGCGCGGCGTAGTGACCGCGGCCGGACCGCTGCAAGTCTTACAGAGAGATCCCGCACTGCCGCTAGCGGCAAGCCGCGAAGCCGCCGTCAGCCTTGATGCCGTTGTCAGCGGCTATGATGGGCGCTATGGGCTACTCATTCTCCGCCTCAAAGGGGCGCGGCTGTTGGTGCCGGCGCCGCCGTTTGCACCCGGCGTGCACCAACGGCTGCGCATTGGAGCGAGCGACGTCAGCGTGGCGCGCGAGGCGCCACGCGCAGGCTCCATGATTAATGTCTTTCCGGCGCGCATCAGAGCCTGTTTGCCGCTCGGCGCGGCTGAGATCACGCTGGTTCTTGCGCTCGGCACCGGAGGCTCGGGCACGGAGATTTTGGCCCGCATCACGCGTTTCTCCTTTGATTCCCTTGGGCTAAAGGATGGGATGGACGTATTCGCGCAGCTCAAGCACGTCTCGCTGCTCTCGGCCTCTGAACCGCCATTGCAAATCGTGACGACCTCCAGGCCAGCAGCAGATCCTGGGCAGGCAAGCGCCGCGGCGTGAAACGAGCAAGCTCGCTCGAGAGGCGAGCGGCATCATCTTGAGGCTACATTTCATTGTGCCACGCAGGCGGAGTTGAAGAGGCCGATATCGCAAGCCGGACGAGGCGGCCGAGCCATTGGACGGGGCACGCTGGCAACTATGTGCGTGTCAAGCAAAGGCCCGCGCCATGTTTCTCGAACCGCACGCCAATTGCTGGGATGAGAAGCAAGAGCCGCCGCGGCTAACGCGTTCCCAGTGGCGTCCGGATTTCCCGATGAGGCTTGCCGATTGATCCTCATCAATTCAGTTCTGACCCTGTTTGTGGTCGGAAATGCAGGAGCGGCGGAGGTCGACGCGGCGGTCGCCGCGAACTTCACCGCGCCGGCCAAGGAGCTGCAGCGCCGTTTAAGCCGAAGACCGGGCGAGGCCAAGCTTTGGCGCGAGCGGACAGCTTACAGCCAGGTGACGCAACGGGCGCCCTTTGAGCTATTTCTCCGCCCGACGAGGCCGCCCGAGCAATCTGGTCGAGAACGGTCTTGCGTTCAGGAAAGCCGGTTCACCTATGCGACCTATAATCTCGTGCTGTGCAGTTCAACTCCGAAGTTCGTGAACGAGGCTTTCGCAAAACCTCGATCCATAATCCGGCTGCTGCGCGTTATAGCGCAGCCACTGAGCACGCTGTGAAAGCGCTCGGCGCCTGTGAATTGACGCAGCCGAAGCTGGTCGCGGGATCCTCGCATCTCCCTGGGCCGGAAGCACCCCTCACCTTCCCGCTCTCGTGGGGGGACACGCGCTCTCTTTCGTGGTCAAGCCGCTCCGGAAGGCCTCCGTTACCAAGCTGGCTTGCCGCCG
>NZ_AXAP01000133.1 GCF_000472865.1 Bradyrhizobium elkanii WSM2783
CTGAACGCCATCTACGAGGAAGACTTCCTCGGGTTCAGCTACGGGTTCCGACCCAAGCGAGGTCAGCACAATGCGCTGGATGCGCTGGTCGTCGGGATCACGAGCAGGCGAGTGAACTTCATTTTTGACGCAGATGTGGCCTCCTTTTTTGACTCAGTCAGCAAAGACTGGCTGATGCGATTTGTGGGGCACCGCATCGGCGATCTGCGCATTACCCGCCTGATCCAGAAGTGGTTGAAGGCTGGTGTCCTAGAGAACGGGGTTGTCACGGTCAGTGAAAAGGGGACAGGGCAGGGATCGGTCATCTCACCGCTGCTCGCCAACGTCTACCTGCATTACGTGTTCGACCTCTGGGCCGCGCGCTGGCGACGGCACGAGGCCACGGGCGACATGATCCTCATGCGGTATGCTGATGACATTGTCGTCGGCTTCGAGCACGAGGCGGACGCCCGGCGCTTCTGGGACGATATGCGCAAGCGGTTCGAGGAGTTCTCGCTGTCGCTCAATCCGGACAAGACCCGCTTGATCGAGTTCGGCCGCTTTGCGGCGGAACGACGCGCTCATCGCGGACTCGGAAAACCGGAGACCTTCAACTTTCTTGGCTTTACCTTCATCTGTGAACGCAACCGCCGTGGCCAGTTCCTTGTCAAAAGAACAACACGGCGCGATCGCATGCGGGCAACGCTCAAGAGGGTCAAGGAGGAATTGCGACGGCGCATGCACGACGCTATCCCCGAGCAAGGGGCTTGGCTCAGGCAAGTGGTCAGAGGCTTCTTCGCCTATCATGCGGTGCCGACCAACGGTCCTGCACTGAAAGCATTCTACTACTATGTGACGCGCATCTGGCTGCGCACGCTGCGGCGGCGCGGCCAGAAGGACCGCTTCTCATGGCAACGAATGCAAAGGCTAGCCGCCGACTGGCTCCCGCAACCGCGTATCCTTCACCCGTATCCGGACAAGCGCTTTGCCGTCATGCACCCAAGGCAGGAGCCGTGTGCGGGAATTCCGCCTGCACGGATTTGGGCGGGGGGCGGTCAGCAATGACCGTCCCTACCGCGCTTCATTCTGAGTTCTTTCGCATCTTGAAACCCGACCGGACATGCTTCCTGCGGGGCTGCAATAGGTCGGCGCGCGTGGTAGATTTTTTGCCCCGAACAAGGGAGCCGGACATGCAGGCGCGGGACGTGATGGTTCGTGGGGTTATCTCGGTTGGCCCCGATATCCCCGTTCAAATCGCGGCCAATGCGATGGTCAGTAACTGCGTCAGCGCGCTCCCGGTCATCGATATCCGCGCGAAGCTGGTCGGCATCGTTTCGGAAGGCGATCTGATCCGGCGCGTCGAGATCGGCACCGAACAGCGCCGTTCCGGAGGGAGCGAAACACTCATGTCCAGCGACGCGCTGGCGAAGGAGTTCGTCAAGTCGCACGCCAAACGGGTCAGCGATGTGATGACGCGTGAGGTGATCACGGCGCAGCCGGAAACACCGTTACGGGAAATCGCGAACTTGATGGAGAAGCACAGCATCAAGCGGGTGCCGATCGTTCAGGACGAACTCGTGGTCGGTATCGTCAGCCGTGCGAACCTGTTGCAAGTCTTGGCACGCGCCAACGACGATACGGATTGGGTTGAAAGCGACCGCGTGCTACATCAACGCTTCGTCGACAGCATCAAGGATCAGCCGTGGGCGGGCAGACCCTTCAACATCATTGTCAGTGACCGCTGCGCCGATCTCTGGGGATTTGTCTACAGCGTGGATGAGAAGACCGCCGTTCGCGTTGCGGCCGAGGCAACGCCAGGAATAGAATCGGTGTCGGATCATTTGGGCATCGCGCCCTGAGGCGGATGCTGGCCCGACTCGTGACGAGTGCGCGCCCGTCTCTGGTAACGACGAAGCCGCTCAGGTCGGATCGCGCTGAAAATAGACCCGGCTTTCGACCGGCATGAAGGTGACCACAGAGCCGTGCTGCGCCGCGAACGTCTCGATGTTTCTTCTGCCGTCCCGGTCCGTTTCTCCGAACGCGTATTGTGCGTCCTTGTTCGAGAACAAGATGCTCGCCTCGGCAGACGTGATCCAGCCCCGCTTGCCCGGTGAGAATTTCGACAAGGAGCGAGCAAGCGCGCCCTCGCTTGTTCCGTCGAGCCTCGTGGCATCGGGCGGAGCGGGAACGGCCCCAAATATCAGTCGGATAAAGCTTCTTATTCCCATCTCGGCTCTGCTTCTCCAACATCCAGGGCGCGCTGCTGCACGGGTGCGCTTTTTACGGGAGATGGCTGGCTCAGAAACAGGACGCCTACGCAGAATGGTGATGCAAGCCTATTGGTTCCCGTTTGATTTATCTCAAGCAACAAATGACGGCGCGCCGTCGCGCGGCGCGGCCCGCCGGTGCGTTAAATTCGCTCCACCCCTATATTCACTGTGAACTGCGCGTGCCGCTGTACGGCCTCCGCTGCGCCCTCGACGATTTCCGCCGGTTGGGCAAGGCGAAAGACAAGAGCGAGGATCATGAAATCCCTGTTCAAATGGCTGTTCTTCGCGTGTGGCTGGATCGGCTTGCTTGTGAACCTGGTGTTCGTCGCCGTGTCCTTCACGCGCGACGTGCCGATCGAGACCTCGGCGACCGAGGCCGCGCTTGAACTACTCTGGGTCGGCGGCGTCACGTTCTTCGGACTCGGCGCTCTGATCCTTAACGGCGAGCACGAATAGGGCGCACCGGCACGAGATGCCTGACAAACGACAAGCGCGCCGGGGAAAGCTTGATTGCGGCCCGGTCATAGTCGCGGGTCCAGTGGCAGGGATGTCACTGGCCGTACCGTAGTATGACCTGGCGCTTCAGCGCCAGGTTGCCGGTTCGCAGGGAGGATTGTTCCAGGCACCTCCGGCAAACTGGCCAACGTCTGGAGCCCGGATGCAATGAACGACGCGGGAGGGGGCGATGACTGCGCCGTTTCTGTCATACCACGCCGCCCTGCCGCCTGAGCGCCAGGTTGCCAGTTCGCAGGGAGGATTATTCCAGGCACCTCCGGCAAACTGGCCAACGTCTGGAGCCCGGATGCAGTGAACGATGCGGGAAGAAGCGACGGCTGCGCCGTTTCTGTCGTACCATGCCGCCATCGCCGGACTGGCGAACATGGCCACAGCGATCAGTGCTGCCGAAAAGAGCTTACTCATTGCGTCCTCCTTTGATTTGGCTCGGGCCTCGGACGAATAAGTGTCTGGAAAATTTAGAGCACCGACCTGGCCCGAGCGATGCTGCACCAACAACCTGAGTGAACCTAAACGTTAGCGCTGCTCCCCAGCGGCGGACTATGCATTTTCGGCAGTTGGACGGATCGGCGTCCCATTTTTCTGGCCCAAAGCTGTTCGCCGGCCGTAAACATAGTTCCGCCTCGTCGGCAGTGTTAAAACGCAGGGACAGTTTGGGGGTGAACTTTCTGCGAAAAGCATCTGTCTCTTGTTGAATGTTAGCTCGCCGCAGCGCAGTGCGCGGATCGCTCTCAGGCGGGTGACGTTGCGTTTGATACGGAGCACCAAATGGATTCCACGCTGGACGGCAAACTCGCGGAAGGGCAGGTCGCGAACCTGCAGGAGCAGATTTCGAACCTGTTGGCGCGCGAAGCGGGAGTCAATCGTTCGGACCCGCCGACCAGCATTGGGCCTTCGCCCTCGCCGACCAGCATGAAGCCGCCTCGCGCCCCCCTGGCAAGGATTCATCGAGCGGCGGATTGGCGCCATGTGGTTTTCGTCGGTTCTCTGTTGGCAGCATCCATTGGTGTCGCTACCTGGTGGCGGTCGTCCTCCGTTCATACGGAGACGATGGCCTCCTCAGACCCAGCACCTCTGACACAGACCGCACCGAAAGACGCTGCACCGACCAATGTCGCGCCGACTCCGGTCGTCCCGTCGTCCGACTTGGCGCAGCAGCTCCAACCGATGGCGCGCGATCTCGCTGCCTTGAGGCAAGCGGTCGAACAGCTCGAGGCGGCGCAAGGGCAATTGGTCCGCGACAACGAAAATGTCGCGAGCCAACTCAAGGCGATCCAGGCAGAAATGGCACGCAACAACAATATCATCGATCAGATCAAGGCGGCCCAGATACAGATGGCGCGCGAAAGCGCGACGGTCACCGAGCGGCTCAACGCAAGCCAGGAACAATTGGCCCGCGTCATCGCCAACACTTCAGAGCCAAAGATCAGCCCCGAAGAGCCAAGGGTGACGCCGGAAATACCAGTGCCGCGTCCACGGCCATCGACCAATGTCGCCCAGACGCACAAGCCGGCGCCCACCCCTGCGCGGCCGCAAGCCAAAAATCCGCAACCGTCATCGGTATGGCCATGGTCAGTGCGCTAGGACGTCAGCGAGCCAAAAGGGCGCTTTCTATTGTTTTGGTTTTTTCGGCGCGCGCTTTTTTGATCCAGCCTTGGGAGACGAATCGGCGTCGTCCCCCTGGCAAGGCCAAGTATCTCTGAATGCTTCGATAGCGACGGTGATCCCCGGTTCCTTCGCTCGATCCGGATTGTTATCAAGATATCGCAGAAGGACCTTGGCGCCCTGCAATATGCTGCCTTGCGCGGGCGGACATGCACGTATGTCAGCCGGCAGATTCGGTGAAAACAGCACTGCAGTCTCGATCATTCCCTCACATGCGCCGGCGGACCGAGCGTCGTCCTGATTGCGAAACGAGTTCTGAACAAGCAGCTCGCAAGATCTCTGCGCGTCGGTTCCTTTATCGACAACCGTGGCGCTTGCCCCTCCGATGACCGAAAGGACCAGGCCGGCAACAATGATATAGACCCGCATTAACGTCCCCGAACCGGCGCAATAGCTTACGCGCACTTGATTTGCCGCAGTGGAGCCGCCGCCCGCGCCGTTCGAGGCGGCTCGAACGGCTTAGCTCAAAACAAGGGTCTGATCCATCGCCTCCAAATGCGGGCGACGCTAACTAGAGTGTGATGATTTTTCTTCGAATCATCATCCCGCTCTGTCTTTTGCTTGAGCATGATCTCCGCGCAAACGCTTCGCGTTTGTCGCGAGGTGTACCGATGGGCGCGTTCAATCAAACGAGGCGCACACGAGTGTCTCGTTTCCTCCAAGGAAACCACTCGCTTGAACTCGTTGAAGAGCGCGCAGCTATCCAAACGGTCAGGAAAGCTGGATGAACTCAATACGGAGGAGTTTAGCTCCGATCGGATTCAAGCTGCACCGTTTTCCGTCCACCGTTCAGCTCTCTGAGCTCGTTTACGTATTCCTCAGGCTTTAACAGATGAAACGGAGCCTTCAGGCCCATAAAGGTCGCTATGCGGCCGATAAAGAAGGTGCAGTTCGTCGTTGCCGCATTCCATAGCGGCGAGGTCTCCTGGAGATGCTTGATGTAAGCAAAGACCTTCTTGGCGTCAGCCTCGTTCAAATAGACACGATAGCTCGCCGTCAAATATTGCTCGTCAAGATCGCCATAGCTCGCCCCTGTTTCAGAGGGAACAAATACGAGGTGTCCCAACATGTAGGGCAGCGTGTCGCCAGCCGGAGCCAAACCCGCGACCTCGACCTCCTTTTCGCTCGTCTTTCCGTACCAGACGAAGGCATGACCGTAGGATGCTGCCGTGCGGGCACGAAAATCGACGTAGTAGGGGCCTCTGGCCGTAGCTCTTTGGATCGGCTTAGCGTCTGACCTGGCAGGCGGGGCACTGGGCGTAACCGCAGCCATGCTCTCAGCATGCTTGGCTGCCGGTTTAGGGGAAGCGTCCCGTTGCTGCTGGTCGGAGCGCGCCGCGAGCTGTTGTGCGCTCCCGCTCCCGGCCCCCAAGCTCACGGAGGCCGCGAGCACCGCGACCCCAGCAAGACGTTGAAGACCTGGATATTTCCGAGTCATTCCCAGCATCTTCGAATCCTCGCGAATCAAAGATCGGATGCCACAGCTAGTCGATTTACCTCAAACGTGCGCCGTCGGCGCACGACCAGGTACTAGATCAACCTTTGGTCACGACCGGGGCTGCAACCGGATACTTGCCTACCGGGCTCTTGCCGACGGGATATTTGCCCAAGGGATATTTGCCGACCGGCGCAGCTACCGGCTGAGGCTGAGGCCGCGGGAGGTCAGCAGCGGCTGCTGTTCCCACGAAAGCTAGAGAGGCGACACCGAGGATCACGAACTTCAACATCTTAGTCTCCCACTGAATCAGGATACCGTGAAATTCACCCGTCAACAGATAGCCCGACGCTCGCCATGGCAGCAACAATTAGACTGGGCAATTAGCGGTCGCAGCAGCCGTTTGTTGTCAGATGTTGCGGAAATGGCACGGAATTTGAGGCGTCTGGAACCCGGTCGCTTGTGGTTCCCCAGATCCGATACCTGTCAGGACCTGCTTCTGAGTACTGGCGGGAACACCCGACCCGTCCGCGCCATATACGCGCGATAGCTGTCGCCAAAGGTCTCCAACATCATTCGTTCTTCTCGGGCGACGCGGCCAAAGTACAAGATCCCGAAGCCGGCCAGGCCCGCAAAGCCGGCAATCCAATTAGGCAGCAGCAGTGCCTGGGCGAAAGCCCACAGCCAAAATGCCGAATACATCGGGTGTCGAACTCTCCGATAAATCCCTTCCGTCACCAGTTCATGCTTCTCCCGCACATCGAGACTGATCGACCAGTTCCGTCCCAGCGCACGATGCGTCAGGTGAAACATACCCAAAGCCGCAATCGCAAAGAAAAGCCCGAGCCAGGCGAACAAGGGATGAAAGCTGTAGGCAGCGAAACGAGGTATCGCTGTCGCTACGTAGAGGAGCGGCACAAGTCCAAGTCCTGTAAGAGATATGAGCAGCAGCGCAGTTTCCGCCGGGCCGCGGGCGCTCCATACAATCTTTTCGCGGCGAGAGCGCCGCGCGTACTTATAACGTATGAGGTACCAGCCGATCGCCAAGGCGACGAAAATGGCTTTAGAGATGGTGGGCGTCATTTGAATCAGGCTGCCGCGCCCGGACTTCCCAGCAGTTCGCTTTCCGGCAGCGGCGCGCTCGCAATAAGTCCTCCGTCGCTAGCGATCATGGACAGGGCGCCATCCGGGGCGAGCGTCTGGGATTTAGCTGAAACAGGCCCGCATGTCAGCATAAAGTAATCGTACGATGTTCGCCTGTCATTTCCACTGACGAACTGGTTGTGCAAACGGAAGAAATGGAAGCGGATGCGTCGATACATGTCGTGGTTAAGCATTCGACTGAGTTTCACGATCCTGACGGTCGTTTCGTTTTCCGTCGACAAGCCCATTTCGGTCATCGGCCGGCTTTTGTAGAAGTTCAGGGGATCGATGAGGGCCTGATAGTCGCCCCAGAAGATCGCGCGCGACTTGGCGACGCGTTCCATGGCCGCGCGAAAGCGTATTGCCTTCGGGTGCAGGCCGACCTTGAGTATGGAGGATCCAACGCTCAAGAACGTGATCGGCGTTTTGTTCCCACCGAGCGCCGGCTCCAGCTTCAAAGCGCGATCAAGCAGACCAACGGCAAGCACGGCGCCAAGGCTGTGCCCCAAGACCAAAATTTCGTCTGCGGCAACGTTGCTCGCCGCAGCCACGAGCTCGCCGGCCAACCTGTCCAGTCTTTGCTCGATTTCTAGATTGCCGTATCGAATGTACTCGCGAGAAAAAATCCAATCATCGAACAGGTCGCCCAGGTGCAGCCAGCGCCACGGACCCGCCAAGGCGGCAGCGAACCCGAAAAGACCGCCACCAGCAGCAATGGCAATCGATCCGGTGATTTTGAATGCAAACGCGCCAATCAAGAAGGCGGCCGCGACGAGCAGTCCGAACATGACGAATGGATAGAGAAAGAAACCTGCGTATCGCCAGTTGGTCACCGAGTAACGCCAAAGAGTGCCGGAAAAAACGAAATCCAGAAACGTGAGAATGCCGATGGAAATGCGTGAGCCAATGCTTCGACGCCCGTAGGCCTCGATGACGTCGTCCCACCGGACCAGACGGTAATCGGTTTCGACCAGCCAATCGGGGCCGGTTGTCGTCACATTCCATCCAATCTGATCGGCGGTATCGCGCAAACCGTCGACGGTCGCTTTCACTGACCAGGTACGTTGGAACCTGGCAATTTCGCGCACAAAGCGTCGTTGCGCGCTGAGATGCGACGTGATTGGATCATAGCCGCCAATATGAAATACCAGCCGCTTCGCTACAGGCTTTCCGATCATCGTCTCGCCTGCGATTATCCGCGGTTTCCACTATCCGCGGATTCATCGTGTTGCTCGCCGTCCACGCGTCAATTGTAATTGCGCCGCATAGCGAAGCGTCTGATACCAAGGGTTGTCAAGAGAGAATCGACCAATTATTGGGGGAAGATGTTGACCTGTTTTGCCCTCCGTACCGGAACCGCTCGAACAATAGCGTCGATCGTCGCGGCCTTGCTTATCGGATTGTCCGGCAGTGCGCCCTCTCAGGCACAGGACAAGTTATCATCTGCGGAGAGATGCCTTTCGGCAAATTTCAACGTCTCGCTGGGTGCACAATTGCCCCGCACGGCGGCGCGTTTGAAATCCGGTGAGCCGCTGAAGATTGTGGCGATTGGATCATCGTCAACAGTGGGACTCTGGGTGCTTAGGTCCGCCGCCACATATCCGGAGGTGATGCGTCGAGAGCTCTCGAGACTTAGATCCAACGCCACGATCGAGGTTATCAACAGCGGTCGAGTCGGCGATACGATTCCAAACAACATCGCACGCTTCCAGCGGGACGTTTTCGCGTACACGCCCGATCTCGTTATCTGGCAGTTAGGTACTAATGACGTCGCCTGGGGTGGCCGCCCGGGCGAAGGGCTCAAGAGAAGCGTTCTTGAAGGGGTTAGGGCACTTAAGGCAGGGTCCTCGGACGTCGTGTTGATGGACATGCAATATGCGCCACAGGTGCTCGCTTCCGCCAGCTACTCAACGATGGAGGGCATCATCGTCGATGTCGCAAAACAGGAAAAGGTCGGGCTATTCTCTCGTTTTGCGCTGATGCGAAACTCGATCACCGCCGGGGTTGCGCAGAGCGAACTCGTGACGTTTGACGGATTGCACAACACCGCCGACGGTTACGACTGCATTGGACGAGCCCTTGCCCGAGCCATCTCGACGAGCGCGCGTTGACAGGCCTGGCTCGGCCGAATCGAACGCTGTGCCTCCGCATGAGCTGGGCACTAGCGGGGACCGCGGCGCCAGATGCCCGAGAACGCCAAAAAGACCAAATTCTCCTCGACGATCACCGCGACGGCCGCTCACAGTGGATGACAGCAATTCGCGCTGACGCTGTCAGGAGGTGCGCCCATGCACCATTATCTCGGCGAACTTATTGACGTATTACTAGTGCTAGTCGCTGCGTGGATGGTGCTGGCCGTCCCCTTTGTTATCTACGCATATTTCGCACGTCTTAAGTACCCGGTGAGCGAATCGGTCTTTGGACGTGTGGTCGTCATTTCCTTCTTCATCATAACCACGTCGATTTGGCTCCCTATTATTGTGGGCGCGCTAGCCCTATCGCTGGTCGGTCATTTGTGGTCTCGCTTCAAGACAAGGCCACGTGTTGACAGCGCCAGCCGACACCGATCCTGCAGCACAGATGGTGCTGATCGGCTGGGGTCATGACGCCCCGTTTAAAATGCACCGTCATCGCAATTGGAATCGGCCAGAAGGCGGTGCCGACAGGCTTACACGTCAAGTCCGCGTTCTCGGCGGCCTCGCCGGCGCGCTGTGAAGGGGTGCAGGATCACTTCTGCTCCCGCATGGGTCGAAGCTGCCCGCACTCCTGATGGCGTCTCGCCGAAGTGCCGGCGGAACATGCGATTGAAATGAGAAACATCACCAAAGCCGACTGCAAACGCGATATCGATGATGGCCAAATGCAGATGGTGCGGGTCAGTCAACATCGCGAAGGCACGCTCAAGGCGGCATCCCGCAAGATGCTCGGTGAACGACTTTCCGGTCCCCTCGAGCAATTTTTGCACGTATCGCCGCGACATGCCGAGCGCCCCGGCGACTTTGTCCAGGTCGAAATTGGGATCGCTGAAGCGTTGCGCGATCTCAGCCAGGATCGCCTGCAGCCTGGCTGCCTTCACACCACGCTCCGTCACGATGTTTGCAGCTTCGGCGGTCGGCCCGAGCGTCGCGGCCACGAGATCGAGCAGATGTATGCCGATGGTGGAGGCGAGCTCGGATGACGGAGATTCTTTGAGGTATGCGAGCGAGCGCAGATAGCGGTCGAGGAGTCTAAGCGCAGGTCCGGGAGGCACCGGCCGACCCGATAGATCTTCCGGCTGCGCAACCAGAGACCTAAGAGCGGCAGCCTGCACGACCACGAATCTGACTCTGGCGCCACGCGGCCCAAATACGCGCAGCGGCCTTCCCCGGTCAATCAAGCAAGCGGAGCCGCCATCATAGACATGCTCCTGGCCTGCATTTGCGAATTGGACCGGTCCGGTCTCGACGATGTTCAGTCCGAATTGGTCACGGCTATCCTTGAGGTGGTGTTTGTGACGGACAAACTCCACCGGCGTTGCGGCCACGCCACAAAGGCCGACCGCGCCGAGCGGCAAGTAGGTGACGTCGATACGCGGGCGCCCGCCGCTGTGATCTATCACGTCCAAGGCGAGGTTCTGCCGCGCAAACTCCTCACGGAACGTGGAGAGCCGCGCGCGCTCCGGCAGCATCTCGGTCGACCATCGCAAAAGGTGAGATGAGGTTGGCATCTCGGCCTCTCGTTTCGGGGCCCCCTCAAGAAATCATATCGGACCGCGCTCGCTGCATGTGTGAAATGGATTACAAAGGGGAGGTAGGCTGCGCGACATGACCGAGCGCGACGCGCTGCTCGCTGCACGGGATGAGTTGGCGCGCGCCCCGCGCAGATTGCGGCGGCCAACGAGACCGCAGCTTTCTTCACTTGCGAGAACAACCAGCCTTTAATGGCGCTACGTGCTGGCCGCAGTCAGAGAGCCTGCAATCGAAAAGTGAGGGCCAATCACCACGCGGCAAATGTTGCGGTAGAGTAGCCGGCGTTCGACATTGCATAATCTTCAACCGGCCGGAGGAACAGCGATGCAATTGCGGGTCTTTGGGCGCACGGGAATGCAGATCTCGGTGCTGGGTTTCGGCTGCGGCGCGGTGGGCGGATTCATGGTGCGCGGCGATCCGGTCGACCAGGAGCGCACCGTCGCGCGGGCGATCGCCGCCGGCGTCAACTACTTCGACACAGCCGTGCAGTACGGCGATGGTGAATCGGAAAAGAACCTTGGCCGCGTCCTGCAAAGGCTGAAACCGGCCAATGTGGCCGTCGGCACCAAGGTCCGGTTGCCGCCCGGCGCGTTTGGCCGGATTGCCGACGCCGTCAGGATATCGCTCGAAGGCAGCCTGGCGCGACTGCGTCTTGACCGGGTCGACGTCTTTCATCTGCACAATGCGATTACCGGGAACGGAGGCGGATCGGCGCTGAGCGTCCGGCAGGTGCTCGACGACGTGGTGCCGGCGTTCGAGCGGCTGCGTCAGCAGGGGAAGATCCGTTTCCTCGGGATGACGGCCGTCGGCGACACGGCGGCGCTGCAGCAAGTGATCGATGCTGGCGTCTTCGACAGCGCTCAAATCGTCTACAACATGCTCAATCCATCTGCCGCCGACGATTTGCCGCCGAGCTATCCGGCGCAGGATTACGGACGATTGTTCGATCACACCAAGGCCGCCGGCGTTGGCGTCGTGGGCATCCGCGTACTGGCCGGCGGTGCGCTGTCGGGCTCAGCCGAGCGTCATCCGATTGCGGGTCCCGCGCCCGAGCCGATCGGTTCGGCGATCAGCTACGATGCCGATATCGATCGCGCACGCCGTCTCATCGCGCTGGTCACGGAGGGGTTCGCGGCGAGCCTGACCGAAGCCGCCACGCGATTTGCAATATCCCACCCCGCGATGGGCACGATCCTGGTCGGCATGGCGACGCCGCAGCAGTTCGAGGACGCGCTCGCCGCGGTCGAAAAAGGCCCGCTGCCGCAAGCTGCGCTCGACAGACTGACAGCACTGCAGCAGGCATTTTCCGGCGAACCACGATGATCGTTGCCGGGCCACACTCCTTGCCTACCGTCCGAAGTCCGATTATCAGGGCAGTGGGTCGAGGCAAGTGCGCCCGGCGCCACCGCTATTTAATTACAGGACCGACAGGGTTTCCCGTCATTTTCAAGGTCCAATCGAATTTCTTGAGCGAGTGCGATGTCAATCGCCGTGCAGCATATCGTCGACGTCTCCGAGCGGCTGAACACCCGTGAGGGACTCGAGGACATCCTGTTCTTGAACGCTGACAATGGACCAGAGATTGCGGCAGCGGCCGCTTAACGACTGATAGCCAGGGTTCAATTCGACGCTATGGAAGAATGCGATCTTCTCATTGCGCTGCTCCGCATAAGCCATGACTTGGCAACTCGTCACGGGCAGGTCGTTCGTCTCAGGGCAGAACTGGACCGATTGTCTCGGCCAGAAGCGATTTCCCGCCGTCCGAGAGCGGACGAACGCGACCTCGCGACCGCGACCGATTTCCTCGCAACATTTCGCCAGAGCGTAGATGCGGCAACGAAGCGGCGCATCAAGTGATATCGGCGAGCTCCGGCGCAAAATCGGAGACTTACGCCTGGGCGTCGCCCGACCGTTGGGCGGGGGGCGAGCGTTCAGTCACTGATCGATTAGAGGCTATGTTGCTTTGCAGCATCGCGACTGCATTGCTTATTTAATATTGCTATTATTATCACGAATTGTTAATATTTAATCAAATCGCGGGGGCGAGGAGATTAAATATCATGTTTTGGATGTCTTGGACGAAATTCACACGCCTTTTGTCTCTCAAAGGCGCTCTTGGCGGACTAGCTGTGTTAGGGATCGCGACCGCCGGTTATGTTCTCAACGGAGATGGTAGCCCTGCCGGTTGGACCGATGGTGGCGTCCATGGCGCTCCTGGTAGCGTCCATGGCGCTCCTGGACCTGTCGCTGGCGCTGGGCTTCCTCTTGCTCTTATTGCAGTCGGGTATGGCGTCTATCGTCTCGTAAGGCGTCGTCACAAATCGCACTGACAACTCCCTCACCTGAGGGCAAATGGCCGAGCACATGGCGTGACCATCCCACGCCGTTTGAGAGAAGCCGATGCTGTGCCTTTCGCGACAGGCGTGGCCCTTCAGTCTCCGGGATTCTAAGTGGACCGCCCGTGCGCGCCTTGAAGGCCTCGGAATTCACGTTAGATATGGCGCGGGGGGTCCTGAAAGGGAGCCCACTCAATGACGCCACGTTTTGTTTTCTTCGCCTTTTCCATAGCATTCGCTTTGGCAGCGATTTTTGCGGCGATTACGACTGCCAAGCAGATCCATAGCTATCAGGCCACCATAGCGGGACGGGCAATCTGAGCCGCATGGCGTAGGGTGGGCCAAGGCGCTCTTCGCGCCGTGCCCACCATCCACGTTCGGTGCAAGAGAAGGTGGGCACGCTGCGCTTTGCCCACCCTTCTGTAACGGGCCTTGCTCAGTCAATCCCTTTTGCGTCATCCACTCGCCGGGGTCTCGCTTCTGTACGGGGTCGGTGCAAGACCGCCACCTGATGGGGTTGGAGAGGATCGGTCGGCCAATCTACAGGAGCGTGGTTACGAGCCACCTGGTGGGCAACGGCCTGACCTGATCCATCGTCCCGGCGAAGGGACTTCGCTTCGAGAAGGCCTGGTGTGGTGACCCGCCCGAAAACCTGGTGTGCGCCT
>NZ_AXAP01000134.1 GCF_000472865.1 Bradyrhizobium elkanii WSM2783
TAATTGTTCGAGCAGTTGGTGACCAGCGTCGGCAAATCGTAGGTCTCGCGCCAGGCGCGCACCAGATGGTCGGAGGAGGCTTTGCTCGCGGAGTAGGGCGAGTTTGGCGAATANGCCGTGGTTTCCGTGAAGAAGCCNTCGTCGCCGAGCGAGCCGAACACCTCGTCGGTCGAGATGTGGAGGAAGCGGAATTGCTCACGCTTCTCGGGCGAGAGCGTGCGCCAATGGCGCAGCGCTTCCTGCAGGATGGTGAAGGTGCCGACGATGTTGGTCTGGATGAATTCGCCGGGGCCATCGATCGAGCGGTCGACATGGCTCTCGGCGGCGAGGTTCATCACCGCGTCGGGCTGGTATTTTTCGAACAGGCGGCGGAGCCCCGCGCCATCGCAAATGCATTGCTTCTCGAAGCTATAGTTCAGGTTCTGAGCGGCGCCGGGCAGCGAATTGGGGTTCGCCGCGTAAGTGAGCTTGTCGATATTGACGACGCGGGCATGGGTGTCACGCAAGAGATGACGCACGACGGCGGAGCCAATAAATCCTGCGCCGCCGGTGACAAAAATGGTCGAGCCCTTGAAACGCATGATGAGCTGCCTCTAATGCTCAAACGAACGATAAACCGACATTAAATATTCGCCATAGCTGCTCTTGGCGGTCTTCTGCGCCACCCTGGCGAAGGCCTGGAGCGAGATGTAACCCTGGCGCAGCGCGATCTCCTCGGGGCAGGCGATGCGCAGGCCCTGGCGCTGTTCGAGGATCTGGACGAAATAACTGGCATCGACGAGGGATGCGTGCGTGCCGGTGTCGAGCCAGGCAAAGCCGCGGCCGAGCACCTCGACGTAGAGATCGCCGCGATCGAGATAGGCGTTGTTGACGTCGGTGATCTCGATCTCGCCGCGCGCCGATGGCCTGACCTTGGCGGCGATGTCGACAACGTCGTTGTCGTAGAAGTACAGCCCGGTGACGGCGACGTTGGATTTCGGCTGCTTTGGTTTCTCCTCGATCGAGAGTGCGCGGCCTCTATTGTCGAGCTCGATCACGCCGTATTGCTCGGGCGTCTTCACGACATAGCCGAACACGGTGGCGCCCTTCTTGCGCTGCGAGGCCGCGGACAGCATCTCCGGCAGACCGTGGCCGTAGAAGATGTTGTCGCCCAGGATCAATGCGACGGGGTCGGTGCCGATGAACTCCCGGCCGACGATGAAGGCGTCTGCAAGTCCCCGCGGCGTCTCCTGCGTGGCGTAGGAAAAACGGACGCCGATCTCGCTGCCGTCGCCGAGCAGCCGATGAAACAGCGGCTTGTCCTGCGGAGTGGAGATGATCAGGATGTCGCGGATGCCGCCCAGCATCAGCGTCGACAGCGGATAATAGATCATCGGCTTGTCGAAGACGGGCAAGAGCTGCTTTGAGACCACCGTTGTTGCCGGGTAGAGGCGCGATCCCGTCCCGCCGGCGAGGATAATGCCCTTCATGATCAATCCCGATTTAATAAAGCGGGTTATAAATAATCCGATCTCATTATAAAAATAAAGCTGGATATAATATTAATATTTACTGCCTCGATTAATCATGAGGTATTATAATACGGGCGATCATCGAGCGCGGCTTCCCGCCGTGCCAACCTGGCCGCGTTGCGTGGTGATTTCGGAGTTGATATGCCACTCATTGGGGACGTGGCGCTGGACCGAGAACGCGCTGACCGTTGACCAGATTTCAACCGGGTCCCGGACCCGGTAAGACACGTGGGTTGCGCTATGATGGCCAGGGCTAATCTCGTCGGCTTGATCACCGTTTTCGTTGTCTTGTGCGCATGCAATACGAAGGCGCATGCGATTTCCGTCGAGGTGGCGCGGGCCTGCGATGCCCTGGTGGCCAAGACGTTTCCTCCGCGCCAGATCGGCAATCCGGCCGCCGGCAGCGCCAAGGGGACGGGCAAGGATCAGCGGGAATTCTTCAACAAGTGCGTCGCGAACGGCGGCAAAATGGACGCCGAGCCTGCGAAGGACGCGAAATAACCAATCCATTTCAGCGCTTGGAGGGCTTTTGCTCGCGCGTCGGGCAGGGCGAGTAGAAGGCGCCGTTCGCGGCGTTGACGCGCTCGACGCATTGATTGGGATCGGTCACCTGTCCCGACACCGAAAAGTCATATCCGATGCCTTTGACGACCAGGACGTATCGGCCCGGTGAAAGCACCAGGCCCTCGTTCTCCGGTTGTATCAGCAGCATCTTGGGCTGGTCCTCGACGGGGCCGATCTTGAACGGAAAAGACGCGCTGCGAATAACCCAGGAGTCGCCGCCTGGCGTCATTTTCGCCGTGCCGGTGCTGTCGACACCCATCGTGCGCGAGACTTTGGCGACGACGCGGACTTCGACCGGGCCGGCGGAATCCGGACCTAATTCCGGCCTGAACGTAATGAATTTGACGTCTCCGCTCGGAACGCTTGTTTGGGGTGGGATCGGGATCGCGGCCGAAATGGCAACCCGGCGGTCCGGGACCTTGCCCGGCAGCAGCTTCAACTCCTGCAGTTGCCCATCGCTCAGGACAAAAACGCCGAACGTGCTGGGAAGCGGAAACCTGGGCTCCGCCGCGGGGGCAGGGGGAGCGGCCGGTGCCTCGGCCACCGCCTGCGGACGCTCGATTGGCGCGGCTTCGCGCGGCGCGGGTGGCGAGTTCTGGAACGCAGTGACAAGTGATCGCGCCGATTGCCAGTAGAAGACGGCTGCGCCAGCGATTGCGAGAACGAGGAATACCGCTGCCAGCCGGATGGCTGTACCGAATACACCCGATCGCTTTGATTGCTTGAAAGGAGAGAGCGCCAACTTCGGGTGCGGCAGTCTAGCCGGGGGCGCCGCTTCGGCCGCCAAGGACGGTGGAGCGGGCGCGCTTGAGGGCGCGGTTTGCGGGAGTTGTGGCGCGGCCGATGCAGGCGGCACGATGTCCTGGCTTCGCTCGGCGAAGATGCGTTCGACCTCGCCGATTGCGCTTTCGAGCATCTCCATGGTCTGCCGCGAATGCCTGGCGTCGCCATGTCCGAATTGCTCGAGCAGCCGGATGCGGGCCAGTTCATAGACCAGCTCGCGCATTTGCGTCGGATCATTGGCGACGGACTGCACCCGCGCGGAGAGAATGCGAATGAACTCCGCCCTCATCGCCGAATTTTGTGCAGTGTCAGACGGGTCGCCGGAAGCAGTCATTGCAATTGATCAAACATTCTTCCCCTGCCTAGCAGCAAGAGCGCGGACCTCAAAGTCCGATGCATGATCTGTGGATGCCGCCACCGCTCGCCCGAGAGCAGATGGCCATAAGGCGCTTGCTTTTGCCGGAAAACCTGCAACATTCCGGGTAGTCATTCTTTAGTTGGTACTTGATATGCGCGGCGTCCTGCCAATTCTGGGTCTTTCAGTCGTTTTGATGCAACCGGCGCTGGCGCAGGGCATCAAGGATCCACCGAACTACCCAATGTCGGCTTCGCAGCGCGCGCAGAAGGCGCAGACAAGTCAGAGCGCGTCACGGCCTACGACGATTCGCAACGTTGCAACCGGCAGCCTGCCCGCGGGCATGGCCGTGCAGCGCGTGTATCGGGACGGCAAACTTGTCGCACTCCCGCGATATTAGATTCGGGAACCGCAGGCGGGCTTAAGCGTTTCTCGTCGCTCAGGAGGCACGGCGATGAAGGGCGTATTGTTGTTCGCGGCTGTACTGATCGTCCCGTGCGCCGCTGCGGCGCAGGGGGTGCGAGACCCGTCGACCCCGAATGCGAACTCGGTCATCGTCGTAAATCCGCCCCAGCAGCCCGCGCGTCCGACCGCGACGCCCAACGTGCCGACGTACATACCCTCGCCCCCGCTTGGGGTACGGCGTGCGCTTCCCGCTCGAACCGGCGCTCGGGGAAGCGGCAGCCGGTATTAAGCGCTCTATCTCCGGTTGCGCGCGGTGGCAGCAAAATGAGCGGATTGAAGACGGCGGCCACCATCGTTCTTGCGCTCAGCATCCTTGATGGCGCAAGCCTCTCCCGGGCTCAGGAAGATATCGCGGCCAGCGTCACGGATGATGGTCCGCCGCCTGAAATATCCCGCAACGCGTGGCGGCAGAGGATCGAGGACGCGAAAAGAAGGGCGCGGGAAGTCGCGCGCGAGAGGCGGGAGCACCCCGAGCTCTACATGCCGATTCCTGAAGATCCCGACCTCATCGCCACCGAGCGCGTGCTCAACGACGAAAGCCTGCAGACCGGCGACATCGTCTCAACCAACAAAGGACTATTTGTCTTCCGGGGCCGCATCGACCAGCCGCGGCGCCAGGAAGATTTCGTCCCTTTGTCCGCGCGATGAGCCCGGTGGCTGCGACCGGGTTGGCTGGCTAACCGGGTTTTGCCGGCCGGTGTGGCCTGCAGATAAAGAACCCAAAGCCAGGTGCTTGACGCGGGCCCGGACAACTCGCACATCCGAGCGAACCGTCCAACGGACGCCATCAATGTCCGCGATTTTGCGCTGCAAATCGGTCAGAAAATTATGGCCCCACGCCCGAGCACCCGCATCGCCCGAAAAGCCCGCCACAAGGCTGAGGCGGATTTTGCCACTTGGCTCATGATGGCCAAGCTCGGTAGCTTCGATGACTTACCTCCAAATGCGCAAGCGTTCCTGCTTGACTATCGAGCCAGGCTTGAGCGGATGAGCGAGGCCGAGTCAAAGGTGGTGGCGGTTCGCGAAGTCTACGCCAGCTACTATAGCGAGATGGGCGGCCTTGGCCCGGCGCCAGAACTGGAAGCCCTCGTGACGTCAGTGGATAACGGCGCCGCGCGGTCGCAGGGACAGCGTAAGCCGCAGCCCGCTCGGCTGGCCGCGTCGGCCCCCGACAGGCCAGCCGTCCGAAAATCCGTGCCGGCCCTGCTGATTTTCGCAGCCATGGTGGCTTTGATCGTCGCCTACAAATTTCTGATGAATTAGAGCGTTTTCGAGTGAAGCATGCCCTCGGACTTGATCCGAGGGTGGACACCGGTTCGCGCGAAGAAAACGCGTCAAAAAAAGAATCTAACGCTTCGGCTTGGGAAGCACCATCCTGCCCTGGGAAACAACGCCACCCCACGTGGCGGACCAAGCGACTTCCGAGGCGGAGGGTCGCTCGGCGACGTGCCCCCGAGCACCCTGCAGCGCAAACAGCGCGCCCTGGGGATCGACACATCGCGCGATCCAGCAGCCATCGGGCAATTCGATCGGCCCCTGGAGAACCCGGCCTCCGCCAGCATTCACGCGCTTGGCAGCCGCGCCGATGTCGTCGACATTGAAGTAATAGAGCCAAAACGGTTGCGACACGCTCGGAAGCTTGGTGAGCATGCCACCGATCGTCTGCCCGGCCGCCGAAAACAATTGATACAAATCTGCGGGGTCGGTTTCAGCGTTGGCCTTCCGCCAGCCAAAGAGCGCGCCGTAAAAATCAAAGATCTTGTTCCGGTCTTCGGCCAGCAACTCGTGCCAGCCCACGCGCCCGAGCTCGTCCAACCCGACGGGTTGCCGTTGGCCATATGTCAGCCCAGTGACCAGCGCAAAAGTCGCCTTTTGCGGATCGGCGACCACTGAAATTCGGCCGATATTGCTGCCCGTTGGCGGTAGCAAGACTGCGCCTCCAAGACGCCCGATCTGTGTGGTTGTCGCATCGATGTCATCGACTGCGACGTAGCCGACCCATCTCGGCGTTGCCCCCAATCGCCGCCCTTCCTCCGGCAGCTCCATAAGCCCGCCAACCGGAACGTCGCCGGCGTTGAGCACCGTGTAGGCCAGTTCCGGAAGCGACGCATCCTTCACACCCCAGCCGACGACCTCGCCATAAAAGGCACCTGCTGCCGCGAGGTCCGTGGTCAGGAGTTCGTACCAGGCGAAGCATCCGAGTTGATTGATCAAGCCAATTCCTCCGCTCATGCCTGGCGACGATTGCGCACTGCATCAAGTCGCGCTCTTTGCAATCCGCGTTACGGCGCGGACCTCGTTGCGATGGACGAAAATGCACCGACTTCGTTCATGAAGATGAATGCTATCTGAACGAGTGTCGTTACATTTTCGTGTGTGCATCAATCTTGCCTGCCTTATTTGCTCGGCGTAGGATCACTCCAACGAAGATCCTTCTTGCAACATCGGAGGATGCGACCATGGCGCGGGTGAAGCAAGCTTCGAAAAAGAGGCGAGTAACCAAAACCGCCGTACCGGCGTTGGGAGTCGCTGGACTAACTTTTTCGCTAGCCGGGAGCGCATCGGCAGCAGCCGTACCGACGGGCGACGTTCAACAGAGGCCGAATTTCTCACCTGGTATGGTGATCACGCTCGGTGAAGAGGAGCTGGCCGACGTCAGCCTCGCCACCTTCCATCTCTTCGACAACGAAAACCTCGGCAGCGGCGTGCAGCTAGCCCAGCGCGGATGCGGTGGCTGCCGTGGATGTGGTGGCTTCCGGGGATGCGGTGGCTTCCGTGGATGCGGCGGTTGCCGCGGCTGCGGGGGCTGTGGATGCAGAGCCTGCCGATGCGGCGTCGGGTGTGGTGGCTGTGGCATTGGTTGGATCGGAATAGGAGTGCCGTGGGTCGCATGCGCAGGTTGCTGCGCATCCTGGGGCCGGTGCCGCTGGTGCTAGGCTGCGGCACGTACTGATTGTGTACCGACAAGCCAGGAATTCATTGGCCGGGCTCGCGATCGACCCGGCCATTTCTGTTTTCGTTGCAACACTTGCGGGCGATCTGAAATGGCAAATAACAAGATCCGCGTGCTGACCCGATGACAGCCAATCGCAAGACCCGTGTTACGAAGCAGACCCGCAAAGACATCCTGCAGTTCGCGCCAAACTTCACCGCCTATGTCCTGCCTCCCGATGCGGTTTGCCTCTATTCCGAGGATCGCAAGTTCTTCCTGCACGGCGAACTCTATTGTGCGCTGGCCACGGCGGTCGGAAAAAATGGAAAGGCTGCGCCAGAGCTCATCCACCAGCTTTCGAAGAGTTTCCCGCCCGATAAGATCGAGGAGGCGATCAAGCGGCTGATCGAGCGCCGATATGTCGTGACGGCAGCATCGCACGGATTCGCAGGCGCCGTCGCTGGATATTGGGCGAGCCTTGGCCTGCCTCTCGAACTCGCGGAACAGAATCTCCGCAATTGCCCGGTGCAGGTGGAATCGATCGATGTCAAAGGCGCGAGCGAACTTACCGCTGCCTTGAGCAAACTCGGCGTTCGCTTCGCCAAGCGTTCGCCTAAGCTCGTGATCACGCTCGTAAGCGACTATCTTGACCGGCGATTGGCTGAGATGAACCGCGAGCGCGTGTCTGACAAGACGCCCTGGCTGCTGGTGCAGCCGTCGGGCGTGTTTCCACTGGTGGGACCCGTGTTCAAACCGGGCGCGAGCGCCTGCTGGACTTGTCTGTTTGATCGCATGATACGAAATCGGGAGATCAAGGGGTTTCTCGACCGCGGACAGGCGCGTGCGGTCGCCGTATCGCCTCTGGTCAACGACACCATCGGGCAGACCGCCATCCACTTTGCTGCTGTCGAAATTGCGAAGGCGATTGCCTCCGGCTTTCGCACAGATCTGCGCGATCACATTGCAAGCTTCGATCTCACTGGTGCGGTCGTCGCCAAGCACTATGTCGCGCGGCGCCCGCAATGTCCCACCTGCGGCAACAAGAAGCTGCAGAATCCGCGCCGGGCTGCGACGCCGATCGAGCTTGCCGAGGGCACAAAGCTCATCATGACCAGCGGCGGATACCGCACCGTGACGTCGCGAGCCACCGTGGCGCGGTTCCGCAAGCATGTAAGCCCGCTGACCGGCGTGGTGACGCGGCTCGAGCGGATCGAGGCTGATCTGCCGATGAACACCAATTTCTACGCCTATCACAATTTCTCTGCGCCGGCCCAAAGCCTCGATCAGCTCAGGTCGGGACTGAGCGGCGGCAGCTTCGGCAAGGGCTCCACAGCCGAGCAGGGCGAGGCCAGCGCGTTGATGGAAGCGATCGAGCGCTACTCGGGCATTTTCCAAGGTGACGAGATCACGACGGAGCGCCGCTTTATCGATTTCGCTCCCGGCGACGCCGTTCTTCCCAACGACGTCCAGCTTTTCAGCGAAACACAGTTTCAAAACAGACATGCCCCGTCACCCGACGATTCACATCCGGTGCCTGAGCCGCTCGATCCCTCGACCAAGACCGAGTGGTCGCCGGTCTGGTCGTTGCGCGACAAGCGCTTCAAATATCTTCCGACCGGCCTCTTGTACTTCTTCTATGGCGGCTTCCATACCGACTCCAACGGATGCGCGGCCGGCAACACTCGCGAGGAAGCCATTGTTCAGGGCTTCCTCGAACTGGTCGAGCGCGATGCCTATGCCATCTGGTGGTACAACCGGCTGCAGCGTGCCGAGGTCAACCTCAAACAATTCGACGATTCCTACGTGCAGGATCTGCAAGCACAGTTTGCCGATGCCGGGCGCAGGCTCTGGGTGCTCGACATCACCAGCGATCTCGGCATTCCCGCTTACGTGGCGATCACGCACTGGATGCAGAACGGACATGAAAATATCGAGTTCGGCTCCGGCGCGCATTTCGATCGCCGCATAGCTTTGCTGCGTTCGCTCACCGAGCTGACCCAGTTCATGTCAATCGGCATGATGGGCGGCGGAAGCGGCGAGAAGCCGACGCTTGATGGTGTCACGCCGCTGCGCCTGGAGGATTATCCGTTCCTGATCCCCAGCGACGATCCGATCGTCCCGCCGGCGCCCAGCCTTAAGGTTCACGACAATACGCGCGACCAGGTCAATGCCTGCGTCGAGATCGCCACCGGCGCCGGATACGATTTTCTCGTGCTCGACCAGACGCGGCCCGATGTCGAGGTCCCCGTCGTCAGAGTGCTCGTTCCAGGCTTGCGACATTTCTATCGCCGCTTCGCACCGGGCCGGCTTTACGATGTTCCGGTGAAGCTTGGACTATTGGATCGCCAGCGACAGGAAAGCGAACTCACGCCGTTCCTACCACACACCTGAGGCTCGGTCTTTCGTGCGCGCTCCCCGGAAAAAGCCAGCCAGGAAGATCGCGCCAGTCATTGCTATCAGATTGAACGGTCGTTTTTCCCTTCAGATGCAGGCGGACGGAAGCATCGCCGCCGCCCTGGGCGACTACTCGGTCGGTCTGGGACCATTCAGCGCGGCCGCGATGGATCGCGCGGGACATCTGGCTGCCGGCCTGCCGCTCGCTTCCTTTGCCGGCAAGAGCGCCGTCGCCAGGGAAGTCGACGTCCTGGTGCATCGACTGGCGCGGCACGGGCTTGTCGAATACCGCCTGTACTCTCCTCGTGACGAGCAGGATCTCGTGGTCATCGAGCCGCAGGTCGCTGAGTACTGGCCGCAATGCGCAAAGCTGGGCAATGCTGACATCGTCGTGTTGTCGCGCTTTGCCTATCTGCGCCGGCGCGGCAATGAGATGGTGCTGGAATCGCCGCGCGCCGGCGCGCTGTTTCGGATTGGCGATCCCGCCATCGCCGCGATGATCGCTGCCCTGTCACGGCCGCAAAAGATCGGCAAGCTTCGGCGCGAGGCGGCCTTCTTCAACCTCGATCTGCTCGGACTGCTGCTCGACAGCCAGATCCTGCTCAAGCTCGATGCGAAGAGTGGCGATGGCCTTCGCGTGAATGAAGGCGACGGCAATCTCGTTCTCTGGGATTTTCACGATCTCCTGTTTCACACGCGGAGCACGGAAGGCCGGCATGCCAATCCAGTTGGCGGCACCTTCGCCTATGCGGGCGCCGTCCCACCGCTGCCAGCGGTGCGTCCACCCTGGCCCGGCAAGACAATCGACCTGCGCAAACTCTCCACCCCGGAGCCGATCTCACCCTTCGCAAAGTTGTTGCGCGAACGCCATTCGACACGGGATTTCGACGACGAGCATCCGATCACGCTCGCCGAACTCGCGCAGTTTCTCGACGCTACAGCCCGCGTGCTGTCGGAATGGAAAAGCGATGCGAATTCTGGCGTTCCTGAAGTGACCTACAGCACAAGGCCCTATCCGTCCGCGGGCAGCGCCTATGAGCTGGAATTGTACCTGGCTGTCTCGAACTGCGAGGGGCTCGCACGCGGACTTTACCACTACGACGCCGGCGCCCACGTGCTGGTCGCGACCGGCGCCTCCGCCCAGCAACTCCATGCGCTCTCGACGGCGGCCGAGTTTGCCATGGACGCGGCCGGTGCGCCGCAGGTCTTGATCACGATCGCCGCGCGCTTTGGGCGGATTTCCTGGAAATACAGCTCGATCGCATATTCGCTGATCCTGAAGGACGTTGGCACCCTGATCCAGACGTTCTACCTGGCGGCGACCGATATGGGACTTGGCGGCTGCGCCATCGGTACGATCAACATCGATCTGTTTGCAAAAATGACGGAGCTCGAATTTCATGTCGAGAGCCCGGTCGGCCAATTCGCGCTCGGACGCGGCAGGAAACCGCTGGCCGCAAGCTAGAGAGCCGGCCCCATTTTTTCGCAGTACATGCGGCAATCTCATTCTGCTCGTCGAGACGGGAGCAGGTCTAAGGGATCCTCCACAATGGAATCGACTTGCGGTTGTTTGCCGCGCGGCGTAACTTTCCCGGTAGACCTACCGCATTCGAAAGAAATCTGTCGAGCTCAGCCTATCGGGAGAGAGCGATGGCGGACGTCCCATGGCACCTTTCCGGTGACTATTTCGAGAATTGCAGTTGTAGCCTCGTGTGTCCGTGCCTTGTGTCAGCGGCCGCCCCGTTGACCTCGCGACCGACCGAGGGCTTTTGTAACGTACCGCTGATCTTCCACGTCGAGAGTGGCCGCTATGGCGACATCGCGCTCGATGGACTCAATGTTCTGGTTATCCTCCACGCACCTGGGGTCATGGCAGACGGAGACTGGTCGGTGGCCGCCTATATCGATCAGCGCGCCGACGATGAGCAGACCGAGGCCCTGGCTGCGATCTTCACCGGCGCCGCCGGTGGTCCTATGGCCGCGTTCACACCGCTGATCAGCAAGAACCTTGGGGTGAAGAAAGTCCCGATCACATTCCGGATCGACGGCAAGACGCGGTCCGCGGAAATCCCTGCTATTCTGCACATGTCCGTCGATCCGCTGCCGACTATGCATCCGAGCGGCGAAATGTGGGCGAACATCGGCCATCCGGTCAGCCCCGACAGAATGGTGTTGGCGGTTGGCGCCTCCGGCAATACGTTCACCGATCATGGCATGCGCTGGGACAATTCCGGCAAGAACGGCCTCTATGCGCCGATCAGCTGGTCGAACCAGCCGTGATGCAGCGCCTGATACGGCCCTTCGACAAGACCGGACGCACTCCTCGCAAATGATCGACAGCCGCCTGGAAACCGTGCTGCGGCGCGATCGCTGGATCGTCGGCGGCGCGATCGGGATCATTGCCGCGCTGGCATGGGGCTACGTGCTCTGGCTCGCGAACGACATGGACATGGGTGGCATGGACATGACCGGCTTCCGCATGATCCCGGCCGGAATCGGAATCATGTTGCCGGCCAACGAGCCATGGCGAGCGGTCGAGTTCGCGTATGTGTTCCTGATGTGGGCGGTGATGATGGTCGGAATGATGGCACCCTCGGCAGCTCCCATGATCCTCATGTACGCCCGCGTGGGCCGACAGGGGAAAGCACAGGGCAAGCCGTTCGCCGCGACCGGTTGGTTTGCGGCCGGCTATCTCCTTGCCTGGAGCGGCTTTTCGCTGGCAGCAACCTTTCTCCAATGGGTGATCGAGCGGATAGCCCTGCTGGATTCCCGGATGGTGATCGCCAGCAACCTTTTCGGCGCAATCGTGCTGATCGCGGCGGGAGTCTATCAATGGACACCGCTCAAGGACGTCTGTCTTGCTCAATGCCAGTCGCCGTTTCTGTTCCTGATGCGCCACGGCGGCTTTCGCGACGACCCGCGAGGCTGCCTGCTGCTGGGGCTTCGGCACGGAGGTTATTGTGTCGGCTGCTGCTGGGTCTTGATGGCGCTTTTGTTCGTAGGCGGGGTGATGAACGTGCTTTGGATTGCGCTCCTGGCACTGCTTGTCCTTTTGGAGAAACTTACGCCGGTCGGACGATGGATCGCGCGTGCTGCCGGCATTGCATGTGTGGCCGCGGGCGCTTGGCTGCTGGTGTCCTTGCCGCAGTGATGAGCAGTTCGACCTTAAAGCTAATTCTTTCTCACACCAATCGCCGAGCGCCGCCGTTGGCCAGGCCATGTGCGGACAACCGTCTCTTCATGAAGAGGGCCTTCGCGTCAGGTCGATCCGTGCGGTAAAAACCCGCTATTTTGAAACAAAAATTGATTGAATGCTCCAAGAAGAGCGAGGATATTTCCCAGAAATGGCTTGATTTATCCGTTCGGTAGTTCGTGCCGGTATTTATTTGTTTGATGAGTAACCAGCCATGACTGATCAACAATTGAAGGCAATTGGCGAAGCGCAACTCATTTTGGAAGAACACTTTCGGTCGTACCCCAAGGATGATGTCCATATCCTTGGAATACTCGAACGCCCCGACTTGATCGTTGCCATAAGCCGATTGCGGCAACGAAGCGATTGGGTGCGCTTATGAGACAGCCGCTACAATCGTTAGCTTTGACCGCTTGCATTTCTGTGCTCCCGTTGATCGGGATGTCAAATGCACAGGCGAAGCAACAATGCAGCGCCACGATGCCGTCAAATCCGCAGGGGCAGTGGTGGTCCTATCGCCTCATCGAGGGAAGAAAGTGCTGGTATGCGGGCAAGCCCATGCTTTCGAAATCGCTGCTCGAATGGCCCAAGGAGGCATCTGCCGCACCGCGTTCTCCAGAAGCTGGCGGCGTCCTCATAGCGAAGGCTGGAGATCCAATAGACGCACAAGCGGTGCCACTGAAAGACTCTGACACCTTCGAAGCGCGATGGCGTGCCCGTATATCTATTTGCGGGACATGCAATTGACCGACAAGGACACACCGCGGCGAAGATCGAGGACGAATTCGAACTGCGCATTCGGTTTATTGCGCCCAAGATACTGGGCGAGAGAAAGAGGCCGCCAACTCCTGCAGCCCCTTTCTTAGGCCTGAGGTGAAAGTCACCGCCAATGGTGATGATGCCGCCAGCCATGGTGGTGGCCGCGGTACCAACCGTGGTGATGGCCCCTATGCCAACCATAGTGATGGCCCCGGTGCCAACCGTAGTGATGGCCGCGACCGCCGTGATGGCCCCACCCATGCCCGTGCCCATGCCCATGACCGCCTCTGACCTGAATGACCGCCTCATCGGCTCCGCCCAGCGTATAGGGTGTTGCTGCGGGCATAGCCGACGCCGACATCGTTGGCGCAAGCGCAAAAGCACAGCCGGTAAGTCCGATGATCAGAAGCCGTTTCATTTTGGTGCCTTCTCCTTTGTGGCAAATGCTTCTGCAGACTACGAGCTCCGTTTTGAATGTTGACTGAACGGTGCATTAAACGCCCGTTCAGCACCGTTGCAACTGACTTGCTGGATCGCAATTGGGTCATTGGGTCATCTGTTCTTGCTTCGACCAATGTCCTTGACGGGTGTGCGCCGTGACAAGGCGGCGCTTTCCAGTGGGTGCAAGTCCCACCCGGCAAACGCTCCAGCCGGAAGCAATCGGAGCAGTCATGGAGGTAACGAAGTGGCTGAAGCCTTCGATTAGCGTGTCACGAATTGGTGACAGCGCGAGTGTGCAGGCCGTAACGCGAGTGAACG
>NZ_AXAP01000135.1 GCF_000472865.1 Bradyrhizobium elkanii WSM2783
GTCGCTCGAGGATTGCACTACGAGTTGGGCATGTGCGTCAGATACTGGTAGATCGCTTCCAGCTCGTCATCATCCATTTTCCCGACCGAACGCCACGGCATTTGTTCGCTGATTTGATGGCCGTTGGGATCGATACCGGTGCGCATGGCCGCAGTGAAGCCGGCGAGCGTCCAGTCCTTGACCAGATTCAGGTCGGGTCCGAGCGGCGCCAACTGCCCGGGCACGCCGCCGGTCAACTTCTCGCCGTGGCACTCACGGCAGTCTTGATACGACAGGATGTATTCGCCAAATTCGGAGGTCGGCCCCTTCGACGGCCCCGAGACATGGCCAGTGATGACGGGCTTGGCAGGTGGCAACATGCCTGCACCAAGCATGAAAAGGCCGAGCATATTCATGCGATCGGGCGGATCCGGCGTCGGATTTCCTGCCGCAGGCACATTGCGAATATAAGCGATCACGGCTTTAATATCGTCGTCGCTCAACCGCCCGGCCCTGATGTAGGACATCATGGTCAGCCACCGGCCATCCGCATCGATGCCGTTACGAATGGCGCGGAAGATCTCGCCATCGGACCAGTGTTTCAATGGCCCGGCCGGAGTCAAGTTCGCAGCCACGAACGATCCAATTGGAAACTGGAGTTCAACAGCTAGATCGTAGCCGCCGGTGAGCGTCCCGGTTTGTGAATGGCAGGCCCCACAGAGACCGTCTGCGATGCCTTTGCCACGTGCAAGCAGTTCCGGCGTCGACCTAACCTTGACGTCCGGGATCGGGGCCGAGCGGCTATGCTGCTCGATCATCCCGAGCGACATGAGCGTGGCGACGGACAGCGCCGCAGCGGACAGCCCCCCTAACAGACCCGCACCGCCCCATTTGATGGCACGGGTTTCAGCATGCCAAGTGCGGAATCCAGACCAGGCCAATAACGCTGCAATGGCAATCAACGCCAGCAATTCAATAATGTTCTGCATGGTACTCCCGGATAAGTGGTGCGTGGGATAGATCGGAGCAGGATTACGTTTGCTGCTGGTTTACGCTGATGACAGCGCCACTACGTGTGGCCGCTGGGGCGAAGATGGCACAAAGAGTGATGATTCACGCTTCCGCACAGTTAGTTCTCTTGAAATCAACGCTGGACGGTTCTGAGCCAGGATCGCTACGGAACAATTGCGACCCGCGGAATCGAGTTACAGCCGTAATGTCGGAGCCCGTCCGCTCGAGCAGAGCAAGCTAACGCGGGTAAGCAGCTGCCGATGGCTTCAGTTGAAGCAAGCATTGACCTGGCAGACGTCAAACAGGAAGGCCGATGGATCCGACCAAGCCTTGCTTTTGGCACGGCCACAGACGCAAGCGCCCGGACGAGGGAGCGACGGGCTCCTCGTCGCAGGCGCGACTTCCTCAAGACCATTTACGCCGGGGCCATTTACGCGAAGATCATTCACTCCAACCATTCAGCTCGACCAGGCGGAGCCGAGGATGATGGAGCAAAAATTCCCGCGCACATAATTCATGTCCTTCAGCGCCAGGACGTCGGCCTTCACGTTCCCGAACGTCGTCTGCGGCTTCTTGATGATCCCGTTCGCGAAATGATCTATGATGTTCTCCTTGAAATTCTGCTCGCGCGGATGATGTGCGCAGATATGGCTCCGCTGCTCGTGAGTGAAATCATTGTAGGCGATCCCGAGCACGTCCATCTCCACCCCAGCGGTGACCAGCGCGATCGTCGGGCGCATATGCTCGGGGATGCCTGGCGTCGTATGCAGCGCGATTGCAGTCCAGACTTCCTCGATGTCACGCTCGGGCACGCCGTAGCTTTTCATGAAGTCGCGTGCGGCATTGGCGCCGTCAACCTCGAAGCGCAGGTCGGGGCTCGAACATTTCTCGGTGAGGCCCATGTCGTGGAACATCGCGCCGAGGTAAAGCAACTCCGGATCGTACTTCAGCCCGCGGCGCTCGCCGCTCAGCGCGCCCCAGAGGAAGACGCGGCGACTATGGTTGTAGAGCAGGTCGTCTTCAGTATCGCGCACGAGCTGCGTGGCGGCGCGCGCGATAGCGCTGTCAGGCACGCGGATGCCGGCGATGATCTCAGACATCGAGCGATCTCCTTCGTAGATAATGGGCTGTCTGCTTGTCGCTATTAGGCAATAGAGCCCTGCTCCGAACAACGAATAGGATGCTGCGGATCAGGACAGCCGTACGTCGTTTGCTGACAAAAGGCCGTCGGAGCCTTCGCAGCAGCGGGAGGAAGCGGTTTCGTCGTCGGATAGCTCGCGATCTATTCCGAGTCCGGCCGCCGGAAGCTGGCGCGATATTGGACGGGGGTCACGCCGAGACGGGTGCTGAAGACGATCCTCATCCGGTCCGCCGACCCGAAGCCGCAATCGAAGGCGATGGTCTTCAGCGGCCGATCGCTTCCTTCCAGCATCATGCGCGCGGCATCAACGCGGGCGCGCTCGATGAACTCATGCGGCGTGGTCCCGGTCACCTGCACGAAATGCCGGGCCAGATTTCGTGCGCTCATGCCGACGATGGCGGCAAGCGACTCCAGCGTGTGGCGCTCCCCGATGTTGGCCATGACATGATCCTGGATGCGTGCAATTGGCGATTCCGGATCGGCGGGTGCTGTGAGATAGGGACTGAATTGCGACTGCCCCCCCTGGCGCTGGGCAACGACAACCAGCCGCTTGGCGACCTTGAGGGCGATTTCTCCGCCGTGCCGCTGCCCGACGAGCGCTAACCCCAGATCTATTCCCGCAGTCACCCCAGCCGCGGTAATCAGCCGTCCATCGCGCACATAGATCAAATCCGGCTCGACTTTTGCCTTCGGAAATCTCGCCGCCAGCGCCTGTGCATCCTGCCAATGGGTTGTGACTCGCCGATCGTCCAGGAGGCCGGCATAGCCAAGGACAAAAGCCCCCGTGCAGATCGATCCATAAACGCTCGAGCGCCACGGCAGCTCTTTGATCCACTCAAGCAGGCGCGGTTCGGGCTCCGCTTCTGGTGGCGTCGGAGCGCCGGCCACCAGAATGATGTCGAACCCGCCCACCGCCTCCTCGAAGGTTAGGTCGGCCACCAGCCGTATGCCGTTCGACGCGCGCAGCGGATTGCGGTGAGCGGCAACCAATACTGTTTCATAGCGGTTGGCACTGCCGAGAAATGTGTTCGCCTCGCTGAACACATCCATCGGCCCCGCCACGTCCAGGGCCTGGACCCCCTCATAGACGACAATCGCGACAGCTTGTACCGGCACGCCTTACGACCTCTCCAGTCTGGCTGCCTTATTATGCAGGTAGTCTGGCCACTGCAAAGGCCTGGCGCGATCTGGGACGCAACAGAACGAATAAGTGTATCTCCGTTTCGGGGACTATGGACTTCTATGTCGATCTTGCTCTCCCGGCCGGCAGCGAAGCGGCCCATGCAGGTCGGAAAAGATCGTCACGGCGATAGGCAAATTCGTCGCGCCATCATTGTGATCCCGGCGCCTTGTCCGGCGTCGTCAAAGGCTCGTCCTTGTAATCGACAACGAAGACTGCCAGTAAGCTGGCGGGCTCCGTCTCGCTCGCGTTCTCGCTGATGCTGTGATGTGAGCCCGGCATTTCGTAAAAGCCTTCACCTGCATGATAGACCTTCGCGGGGTCATTGCCGACTTGGCTGCGGACCGTCCCGGACAGCACGTAGGCGTAGATAAATGCCGAGGGTGCGTGGTGATGAGGGAGCGATTTGGCTCCGGGAGGATAAGTCACCGTCACAGCAACGATTCTCTTTCCTTCGACATTCGGCAGTGCGTGCTCGAAGGCTGCTCTCACCTGCTCCCGGTCCTGCGCGATCGCGGGCGAAGCTCCCAGAGCCATGACTGCCGCCATCAGCGGGACGGCGGCCGTTCGCATTGCTCTCCTCACTGCTTTTGCCGTCATACCTCCAGGGTTTGACAGCGCACCAATCCGATAGGCAAATCCACTGATCGACATCATCGCACCTCCTCTTCTAACAAGCTCACGCAAACTACTTAAAACCACCACGCAGAGCCGAGCTGATGGTCATGGTGAAGCTTCCGGTGTGAAGCCATCGCCGCGCCATCACCTTCGGCCTGATGTGCTGCTGCCGCTGAGCAGCACGGAGAGCAGCGCGGCCAGACCGAATGCCGCAGCCACCCAGCCGAGCCGCTCCGTCGCGCCATTGGCAATGACCACAGCGCCCGCGGCGGCACCCATTGCGCTGCCGAGATAGATCGCCGAGGAGTTCATCGAGAGACTGACCGGCGCGAGTGCCGGAGCCAACGCCACCAGCCGCGCTTGCTGCGCCGTTATCAGCCCCCAGCTTGCCGAACCCCAAAGCAGGATAGCCGGCAGCATGACCGGCATTGCCCGCGCCGGCCTGAGTGCCGCGCTGAGCGAGAAGGCAAGATATGCGAGCAAGGCAAGCCCCCCAGCAACGATGACGGTGCTGCGCGCGCCCCAACGGTCCGCCGCGCTGCCGCTGAGCTGGGTGCCGACCGCACTGGCAAGGCCAAAGCCCAGCAGTACCGGCGCCAGCGCCTGCGGCTCGAGGCCGGCGACGGCGGCTATGAAGACACCAAGATAAGTATATACGGTGAAGGTGCCGGCCACGGTCAGCACGCTCGTCACCAGCACGGCGAGGATATCGCGGCGCTTGGCCAGCGCCAGACGCTCACCCAAGCCGGCCGTGACGCCAGGCGGTTGGCGCGGCAGCCAGGCGAGAATCCCCAGCAGCGAGAACGCTGCCAGCCCCGCGACACCGAAGAAGGTGGCGCGCCAACCGAAGGCCTGACCCACCAGCACGCCCAAGGGCACGCCGGCGATGATGGCCAAGGTCAACCCGGTGGTGATCGTGGACAGAGCGCGACCACGCCGCTCCGGCCCGGCCAATGCGGCGGCGTATCCGCTGGCCGCCGGCATGAAGCTCGCAGCGGACAGTGCGAGCAGCAACCGGGCGGCCAACAGCCCGGCATAGTCAGGGGCCAGCGCGGCGAGCAGATTGCCCAGGGCGAAGCCGCTTATGGCGACAGCCAGCAGGCGACGCCGCTCCAGCCCTGCCGTGAATACGGCCATGACCGGCGCGCCAATGGCATAAGCGATGGAGAAGGCAGTGACCAGATGGCCGGCGGCGGGCAGATCGACGTTCAGGTCTCGCGCCAGGGCGGGCAGCAGCCCGGCGATCATGAACCCCTCAGTGCCGATAGCAAAAGCGCCGAGCGTCAGCCAGATGAGAGAGGTCAGCGAGTCGAGGCCAACAGCTCGCCCGCAATCGGGATTCAGCTGCTGCAGCCCAGGATACGTCCTTTTCATGATCTTGAGCCTTGTGACGGGGAATCCGGGAAGGGAGACGCGGCGATCAAGTCGCAGGCGTTGGGGCTCTTGAACCCCGGGATGAAACGTTCGCAGACGCCGGCGTTGACGGTGCCGTACGTTGTTGCGGGCTTGTGCGCAAAGCCGGCGAAATACTCCTGAATAAAGCCGTCCTTGAAATTGATGCGCGGGTACTTGGCGACGATTTCTTCGCGCAGCTCCGCGGGAAAGTGATCGAACCCCACCCCGATGACATCGAGAAGAACGCCTGAATTGAGGAGCGCCACTTCGGGACCCATGTGCTTCGGGATGCCTGGGGTGGTGTGCAGCGCGATTGCTTCCCAGACGGTCTGCACCTGACCTTCGGCAATGTTGTGGGCCTTGAGGAATTGTCGGGCGGCATTTGCGCCGTCGACCTCGAAGCGTTCGTCCGGGCTCGAGAACTTCTTGACGAGCCCGAGATCGTGAAACGCGGCGGCAACGTAAAGGAGCTCGGAGTCGAAGCGCAGTTTCCTCTGACGACCCTGCTCAGCCGCGAACAGGTAGACGCGGATCGAGTGATTAAAGAGCAGATCGGTGGAATGTTCGCGCAGGATATCTGTCGCCTCTTTCGCGAGCAACGAGTCGGGAATGACGAGGGCATTGGAGAGACTTGGCGTGGTCATTGTTGCGTCCTTTCACGAGTTACTGTGGGGTTCGGCGGCGCGCATCTAAGCTTGAAGTATCAGCAGCCTTGATCGATCAACTCGCTGCGACGGTGAGCACGATCTTCCCTTTCGGCTGAGGCCGCACGTGCTCTAGCATGAAATGAGCATCGCGCGCATCCGCGAGCGGTAAGACTGCCCCGACGTTTGTTCGCAGTTTCCCACCGTCGACGAGGCGAGTGATTTCCGTGAGATATCGGCTCGTGACGTCGACCAGAAAGAAGGTGGCTTCAACACCATGGCGTTTTGCAAGATCCTGATCCGGGCGGGACACTGCCGAAATCAGCTTGCCGCCGCGACGAAGGACCTGGAAGGAGCGGCTTTGTGTTTCGCCGCCGACCAGATCAATGACAGCGTCCGCGTCCCATACTTCTTCCTCAAAGCGCTGCGTCCGGTAATCAATCACGATGTTTGCGCCGAGATGGCTCACGGCGGAAATATCGCCCGCCGATACGGTCGCGATGGTTTGCACACTCGCCTGACGGGCCAGTTGAACCGCATAGGATCCCACGTTGCCGGCCGCTCCGTGAATGACCACCGTTTGACCTGCTTCGAGCTGGGCGTGATCAAACAATGCCTGCCATGCGGTGACGGCAACGACAGGAACAGAGGCGGCCGCAACGTGGGTTAGCGAGGTTGGCTTGTTCGAAACCATCCCTGCGGAAGCCACAGCATACTCGGCATAGGCCCCGATAAACCGCGGATTCGTAACACCATAAACTTGATCTCCCACACGCAGTTCGGAGACTCCGGGCCCTACGGCGACGATTTCACCGGATAGATCCGAACCCGGAGTGAGGGGGAGCGGTTGCGGCAAAGCGCTCTTCCCGGCCCTGATCCAGCCATCCCATGGGCCGACTCCAGCGGCTTCAACCTTGACCAGGACCTCGCCCGAGCCCGGCTCGGGCCGCGAGACGCGCTCGAACTTCATAATCTCTGGCGGCCCAAACTCGTGCACGCGCCAGGCCATCATTGTTGAGCGAGTTCGCTCTTCAGTAGACTGAGGGACGATGCTGCTGGGGGTCATCTCATGTTCCTTGCGCTCAGTTCGTCATAATTACCGTGGACCGCTGGCGGACCGTTGTTGCCGGCGACGTCCCAGTTGCCTTCCCGGCCAACTTCAGGACCGCGAGTGTCATGCTCCGCGTCGGCGGCGCGGCGCTCGCCCGCAATCGCATCACGATTGTCGAGGCGGGTTCAGCGAAACGGGTTTCTCGATCGTGCTCGCCTCGGCGAAGGGTGCCAGCGGCATTCGCATGGATCACTCTCCGGGGCGACTTATCGGGCGGGCTTATCCATATGTCGCAATGGACCCCGCTTGGGACAACGAACACGATCCTGCGGATCAGGACAGCCGCACGTCGTTTCCTGACAAAGACGCCTCGGAGCGTTCGCGCCAGCAGACAATAGTGCCACCCTCGGTGCTGCGGCCGACGATCAACTCGCCGGTTTTTTCCGGATTCTCTCCGCGTCGATGCTCATGCGAGCGTCTATGCCGTCTTGAGCTACGGCCGGAAAATGGGGTTTCGCCTACCGACAAAAGCCTGTTCCGCCAACGGCCCACATCGACAAGCTGTCATCAAGCAACTAGCGAGAGGTAAATTGCCCCGACACCGCTCAGCCTGATCGCACCCAGTCTTTTCGCGTAATTCGTCGTGGTCCACCTAAGTGCTGGCCCAGCCCTCCAATTTCCGTCTGAGCTCGACGATATGAAGGGGCCATAGCGCGATTTCGCAAGGCAACCTAACGTGGAGCAAGGAGGATCAATGTGCTGATCCTCTGGGGCGCCGCGATCGAGCACGGCTTTCCCGGCCAGAGCTGGCTTACCTTTCGCCAGGCGCTCGCGCTCGGCGGCAACGTCCGCAAAGGCGAGCGCGGCACCACCGTCGTCTATGCCGATCGCTTCGTGCCGGGCGACGAGAAGCAGCGGGCCTGTGAGTGCGGCGAAGAAGCCCAGGCGATTCCGTTCCTGAAGCGATTCACCGTATTCAACGCGGCGCAGTGCCAGAAGCTTCCGGAGGACATCGCGATCGTTGCACCGCCTCCGGCACCGGGCCTGATCGAGCCCCAGGTGGAGGCCTTAATCCGCGCGACGAGAATCGACTTTCGCATCGGCGGCAACCGGGCCTTCTATGTCCCGGCCCTCGACTATGTGCAGGTCCCCGCCGCCCAGGCCTATTTCGAACCATCAAACTGGCACCGCACGGCGCTCCATGAGCTCGGCCAGGCCAGCGGCCATCCGTCCCGTCTCGGCCGCGACCTGACTGGCAGCTTCGGCACCAAAGAAGCACGCGTTCGAAGAGCTAGTCGCCGAGGTGAATGCAGCCTTCTGCTGCGCCTCGCTCGGCATCGTGCCGACCGTCCGGCACTCGGACTATATCGGCTCCTGGCTGGAGGTGCTTCGCGAGGACAACCATCGCAATCTCACATCCGCGATGATCGACGGCCGCGACTTCCTCATGGCGAAGAAGCGGGCCGACCAAGAAATCCTTTTGCCTCCTGGTCCGAAAATCGCCGTCACCGGCGGCCTCGACTTCAACGATCAGGTTGATCTGGGCCAAGCTCGATCAGGTGCCGAAAAGCACCCGGACATGGTGCTGATCCACGGCAAGTCACCAAAGAGCGCCGAGAAGATCGCCTCGCTCTGGGCGAAGAACCGCAACGTGCGGCAGATCGGCTTTGCGCCCGACTGGGCGAAGCACGGCCGGGCAGCGCCCTTCAAGCGTAACGACCAGATGCTGGAGATCGTGCCCAAGGGCGTCATGCACTTCCCTGGCACCGGCATCAACGACAACCTCGCCGATAAGGCCAAGAAGCTGGGCATTCCGGTCTGGAAGTTCGGCGGCGCGTGAGCGCCGCCCTCACTCGCTATATCCGTAGACCGCAATGGCATTGGTCAAATGGCAGTCCTACCGATTGAGCCACCCCCATCGACGAACAGCGTTTGTCCAGTGATGAAGCCAGCTTCCTCTGAGAGCAGGAATGCGATGGCAGCCGAGATCTCCTCCGGCTTCCCGAGACGCCGCATAGGAATCATCGACAGGAAACGAGCCTCGGCCTCACTTCCCACCGGCGTGTTTTGACGAAATAGCTCCGTCTCCACTGGTCCAGGCGCTACCGCATTGACCGTAATACCTGCCTCGGCCAGCTCAATCGCCCAGGTTCGCGTCAGGCTGGCGACCGCTGCCTTTGCAGCTGCATAGCCGCTCCGCTGTGCGACCCCGATCGTCACGAGGCTTGTGATATTCACGATCCGGCCCCAACCCTTCGCCTTCAACGTCGGCAGAACCGCCTGCACGCTCTGGATGGTCGGATGCACGTTGACGCGAATCATATCTTCGACATCATTGAGTTCGATCTCGCCGACCCGATGCAGCCGGACTAGTCCGACATTGTTGACCACCCCGTCGAACGAATAGCGTTGCGCGAGATCGGCAAATGCTTCTGCAGACGCCTTGCTGTCGTTGAGGTCGATCGAAACGAGCGTTCCGGGAAACTCGGGATCCTGACCGCGAGCGACGCCCACGACGTGATGTCCGGAATCTGTCAGCCTCTGCGACAAAGCGCGCCCGATACCCTTGCTCGCGCCTGTAATAAGAAATGTTCGTCCTGTCATCTTAGGTCCTCAATTGTCGAACCATGGAAAGGGGCGCGCCGCTACGATCCTCGACACGATGATTTCCCCCCCCTGTACCGGCGACATCGGTGAGTGACGGCAAACCCAGCAGTGCGAGTGTCTGTCCCGCAGCGCCGACCAGCAGCGGCCTCTCAGGTCGAACCCTTGCGAGGACGCGCAGACCTAACAACACGGTCAGCAAGTGCCGCGCCGCATCGTCAGCCGAATAGGCACGCGAAATTTCACCGCGCGCTTGTCCTTCGAGGAAGCGCTGTTGGAAGAAGCGCTCAATGAGCATTAGATCATGGGCGATAGCATCCCGAAATTCGAGGTCTTCCGGCGAAGCTTCCAGCGCTGAGTTCACCAACATGCAACCGCGCTGCAGCGCGTCGTCGAGTGTGCGTGCGATCGTATCTTCGAAAAACCCTGTGATCGCCTGCCCCGGCGAGCAAGTCGCCTCGAGACGCGCCATCTTCTCGCGCAATCGGCCCAGGTAGTGTTCTAAGGCGCGTCGAAACAGCCCGCGTTTGTCACCGAACGCGGCATACAAGCTCGACGGCGTCAGGCCAGTTCGCGCCGTCAGGTCACGCGTCGACGTTGCTTCGTAGCCCTTCGCCCAGAAGATGTCGCTGGCGGGGTCGAGAACCTCTGCTTCATCGAACTCGCGCGGTCGTGCCATGCAATCTCCAAGCCTCGCCGTTACGGATCCGTTTTCTACAAAGAGTTTTCCTGTTGTGGATCTTGCTCCATAATGTCAACAGGTGACGCACAGATGGACGAAAAAGGCACAAATTGCGCGGGGTGAAGCAGGCCAGTGGCTGCCTCGCCAGCGAGAACCCGACAAGATGGCCCCGCCTGAGCCGGCCATAGATCGGCCTAGCAGCCCGGAACGATCGAACCTAGATTGCCGCGCACGAACTGTTCGGGAACGTTCAGCGCAAGCACATCGGCCTTGACGCCTGAAGTCATGCCGCCTGCCCAGGCTCTTTCGCAAGCTTCTGCCGCGACGAACCACACCCGTTTCTTGGCGCGGATCCTTGGTCCGACTGATCGCTTAACGCCATCAACCCATAAAGGGTCGGCTGTGCGAACATGCCGCCGCTCCGGCTGCGCCTGCGCGGTGATTGCAGCGCTCAGTCCGACACATCGGGCGCCTGTCAGCGGGGGGATGGTCCTCCGCTCAGAACAGGAGCCGCATCAATGTCCCTCAAAGACGCACATGCTTTCGCCTTCAGCCTCGCCACCACGCCGATGGCTGCCATCGTCATCTTCCAGGCGACGGCACCACTCGGATGCGGCACGCCGACGTTGATCTGCGTCGTCAGCTTGCGGTAGCCGGGCGCCTCAATGAAGAAATGGACGTGTGCCGGGCGGTGGCCATGACGCCCGATGGACTTCATCAGCGTGTCCGTGGCGCCGCCCTGGGCACGGAGTATTCATTCGGCATCTTGGAATGGAACGAGTACTTTCCGTCCGCACCGAGCTTGATGCGCGCGGCGTTGTTGAATGGTGTCTGCTCGCGCGTTGGGCCGAAATGCGAGTACCAGCTATGCGAGTTCGCGTGCCAGACGTGTAGTACAGCATCCTTGAACGGTTCTCCGTCGGGACCGGTGATGCGGCCCCTCATGTAGAGGCTGCCGGTATCGTCGGCGTCCTTGGTCAGATTGACGTCGCCTTCCTCGAGCGGTGCGCCCGCGACATAGAGCGGCCCCTCGATGGTGCGGGGCGTGCCGCCTGTGAGACCGGCCTCCGCGTCCTTCCCCTCCATGAAGAGATCCAGAAAGTGCAAGGCCGCATCCCGAAACCGGCAGACCGTACTCCGGCGCGCCTTTCTGCAGGAAGGTGACCGCACCCCAGAATTCGTGCTCGCTGATGTCCTGGCGGACGATGATCTCGGCACTGGCCTCGACGATGTCGCGGATGATCGCCTTGAGGCGGGCGTACCGTCCGGTTGATTGAGACCGGCGGCCTTGTCGAGCAAGGCCTAGACTTCCGGGGTCTTCACGAAGCTCGTATTCATGGCATCTCTCCCTGCTTTTATGCCCGCGTTGTGGAGTTCGTCGTTCGAAGCGTTTAGCGATCGTCCTCATGCAGCGACGACGGATGCCGGCAGAGCGGCGTCACCTTCAATTCATGAAGGGATACAGCGGCAGGCTTGTCAGAATGGCGTGAAGCTCTCGCGGCGTAGAAGGCATATTCTGCGCGCGTAAGTACCCGCGCATTTCGCACGCTTTCCACGGGGGTTCAAACCTGTCGCTCCAGATCACGCCCACCGCGGCGAGCGAGGTCAAAGTCACGGGCGTTGCGGCGCTCGCGGGCTCCTCCACCGCTAACGGCGATCATTGCCGCGGGCATGTACCTACCGAGGACCCGTTTTCACATTGCTGAGCACTGCTCCGAATTGCCTGTCCGGCACTTTCGATTCGGCTGTCGTTCGAGGGCTCATTTACCAAGAACGTCACGACTCCGCTGAGCTATGACACGCAGAATCTGTTCCGGTCCTTGCTCTTCATTATCCTCGCGTGGATCGCATTGAGCCGGTCGAGGAGTTGGCTCGCACCACGTTGTTGATGAAGGCGGCGGCGCCTGCGAGGGGTGTCGCGGTGCCGTTACCGAATATCGTGCTGCCAGCGCTCACGTTGCCAAGAATTGATGTTGTTTGGCGTAGTCCGCGAGCGTCGAGGTGGCGTAGACCGTCAGTGTAAGGCTGTGCGGCGCAATGCCTGACGCGGACGCGTCGTTTGGCGAACTCTCGGCATAATCTTTTTACGGGCGATAGCCACGCTATGAGAGCAAGTGGCGGACCGCCATCGTCAGTCGTCGCAGCGACCCAAAGGGCAGTCATACATCGAAGAACACCGTCTCGTCAGCGCCCTGCAGACACACGTGGAGCTTGTAGACGACGTTGCCGCTGTCACCTTCACGCTGGGCGATCAAGGTCGCGCGGCGATCGGAGGGCACCAGGGCCAGCACGGGATCGCTACTATTTGCGGCCTCGCCGCCGAAATAGATGCGGGTATAGAGGTGCCGCAGCATGCCGCGGGCAAACACCGCAAGGAGAAGATGCGGTGCCTGTGGCTTGCCGTCTGGATCAGGCACCGAGCCCGGCTTGATGGTGTCGAAAGCGTAAGCACCATTGGCATCGGTGCCGACGCGGCCGAAACCGCGGAATTTCCTGTTCGGCAGCGCGCGCTTGTCCTGCGGATCGGCGAAGCCACCCTGGCTGTCGGCCTGCCAGAGTTCCAACATGCAGTCCGGCACCGGCTGGCCATCTCCATCGAGCACGCGACCTTCGATGCGAATCCGTTCGCCTGAGGCATCGGGCGTCACTAGATTGCCGGTAAAGGCGTCGTTCCAGTCGTATTGGCCGTTTGGCGTCAGACCATATTTGAAGTACGGGCCGACCGTCTGCGAGGGCGTGATACCTTTGTCTTTGTCTTGCAATTAACCGTTCTCCATGGGTGTGGCGTTCCTGCCGCGCAGCACGATATCGAAGCGGTAGCACAGCGCCCATTCCGGCTGAGTGTTCTCCAGATCAAAGGACGAGACAATCCGCGCACGCGCTTCCTCGTTCGGCACCGAATTGAAGATCGGGTCGAACGCAAACAAGGGATCGCCCGGGAAATACATCTGCGTCACCAGGCGCGAGATGAATGAATGCCCGAACACCGAGAAGTGGATGTGGGCCGGGCGCCAGGCGTTGTAGTGATTGCCCCAAGGGTAAGCGCCGGGTTTGATGGTGACGAATTTGTAGTAGCCGGACGCGTCCGACTGCGTGCGGCCGGCGCCGGTAAAATTGGGATCAAGTGGCGCCGGATGCTGGTCGCGGACATGGATATAGCGGCCGCAGGCATTGGCCTGCCAGATCTCGATCAGCGTGTTCGGCACTCCGCGGCCATCTTCGTCGAGCACATGGCCATGCACGATGATGCGCTCGCCAAG
>NZ_KI421472.1:0-3166 GCF_000472865.1 Bradyrhizobium elkanii WSM2783
CCTTCGGAGAAACCGACCAGCGCCGCGTGCTTGGAGCCGATGGTATCCATGACGGCACGGACATCGTCCATGCGCACCTCGAGCGACGGCGCACCGGACATCCGGTCCGACATCCCTTGTCCGCGCTTGTCGAAGGTCACGACCCGGGCGAAGCCCGCGAGCCGCCGCAGAAAAGCGGTGTATCCTGGGAGTTCGTGCTGGAATTCGATATGTGAGATGAAGCCAGGAACCAAAATCAGGTCGATCGGCCCGTCGCCCATCACCTGATAGGCGATGCTAACGTCGCCGTTCTGGGCATATCTCGTCTCGGGCAGTTTGAAGTCAGTCATCGAGCGAAACCTTGGGGCCTACTCCATTGTTGCCGCCTGAATAGCCGAGATCAACCCCGTAGCATCTGCCACTCCGGTTTTACGTCTAAAGACCTCAGCCGTAGTCCCGCACATTTCCGCCTTGGGTCACGTGCGGTAATACTCTGATTGATCACAAATTTTCCGCTTGGCCCTCAGAAGCTGACATCGTCGCTTTTTTTATGATGGGGTGGACGCCCCGCCGACGGCATCGATGTGCCAAAGTGGAGGTGTTTAGCACCACTTAAGGGAGACGTCCGTGTCGGAGGTTAGCATAATCGGTCTGGATATCGCCAAGCATGTTTTCCACGCTCATGGAGCGGACGTGAAAGGGCGAGCTATGTTCAGCAAGCGGATCAGCCGAGGAAAGCTGCTGGATTTCTTCGCAACCCAACCGAGTTGCACGGTAGCTCTGGAGGCATGTGGCGGAGCCCATCACTGGGCCCGTCAGCTCGCCCGGCTTGGCCATGAAGTTCGGCTGATCCCTCCCGCGTACGTAAAGCCGTTTGTGAAGCGGCAAAAGAACGACGCGATCGATGCCGAGGCGATCTGCGAAGCAGCGCAGCGGCCGAGCATGCGGTTCGTGGCCGTGAAGAGCGAGCAGCAACAGGCGGCGGGTCTGGTGTTTCGGACCCGTGATCTGTTAGTGCGGCAGCGAACGCAGCTCATCAACGCGATCCGGGGACACCTTACCGAATATAGTTTGGGTCGCGCCCAAGGGCCCGTCGCACGTGGCGATGCTTGCCGACCTGATCGAGGAAGAAGCGATGGCCAGCTCGCTTCCCAAAGCGACCCACGCCATGTTCCGATTGATGTTGGACCTACTGGCCGACCTCAATGGCAAGATCGCGGATCTCGACCAGGAGATCGCGCGACGCGCTCGCGAGGACAAGGTCTCGCGCCGGCTGATGACCTGGCATCGGCCCGATCTCCGCCACCGCGATCGCCGCCCTAGCACCGCCGGCCGAGACCTTTGCCAAAGGCCGTGACTTCGCGGCCTGGCTCGGTCTCACGCCTCTTCAAAGATCGACAGGCGGCAAGCAAAAGCTCGGCGCGACGTCCAAGATGGGGGGGCGAACGCTCAGGCGCCTCCTCATCATCGGCAGCAGCGCTGTTGTGCAGCAGGCGAGCAAACGCGGGGCGCCAAAGGGTTCGTGGCTCGAACAGATGCTGGCTCGCAAGCCGCGCATGCTGGTAACGGTCGCGCTCGCCAACAAGATGGCGCGGATCATCTGGGCGCTACTTGTCAAGCAGGAGAATTACAGGGCTCCGGTCGCAGCCAAGGCGTGATCCTGGCGGACCTGAGGTCGTCAGAGATGTAGTCGGTCGAAGGAGGGTATGGCGCAACAGTCGGCGAGACGGGGCCGGAAGAACCAGGTGTACTCATCGTGCCCAGAGCACGCGTTTATGATTTGGTTCCGGTCCGCGAAGTCCCATACAGGCCCGCAGCTCCATCGCTGCACCATCAGAGGCCGGATAGATGGCAGCATCCGACTACGTGCCGCACTTCTTCAAAAACCGCTTGCATCTCGCGGGGCGTCCACAGATGAGTATACGCCCTAAAATCTTCGTCGCCGAGCCATTTCAGTAAGCTTACTTCCTGCGGTGTCAGCTCGCTGGTCATTCCATGCCACTGTTTGCTCACCGCGTCGCGCGGCCGGCTGGCGACGGGTTAGGACGTTTGGCTGGCGGAGTGCCAGGTTTCGGGTTCGAGCACTTGGCGGAGCGCCTGCTGAGCACCATGCAGCGCGGCGCGATCTTCGTCGGCATTATTGTCATCGCTGAGCAATAGCTCGATCTCGGCAACCTCGGCCTTACGAAAAACCCCTGCACGACGCGTGCGGCGCGCCGGTTTAATAATCCATGTTACGTCGTATGCGACAGAACACCACGGACCACCCAAATCCTTCGATTAGGAACGAAGCCTGATATCCTCTGTTGCCTCTACACCACCGCACCGTCCTTGGTATCTATCGGTGGTGAGAACGCAAAGACGCGCTCCCGCCTCACTCACACTGGGAGCAGCGCCATGTTTCACAGGCGTCGTTTCATAACCTTTGAGATACTCGAACAGCGACTAGCCGAAGAAGCTGCACGCCTGCGCAGACAGGTCCAAGACACTCGCTCAGAAATCGAACGCGAACAACTCATCCGCAGCGCGCGCCAAGCCGAAATTGGATCGCATATCCGGGAATGGCTAACATCCCCCGGCCTCCAGCCGCCTCGATAGATTTTTTTAGGCGGAGCGGCGAAAGCAGGCACCTGCTGCCGCCGCGCTCGGGGCGTCCTCTGACCAGGGACGGTCAGGGTGATTTTCGCACACCCAGCCGAGCCCATGGCACACCGGGCAATTCGGTCTCGTCACACGTCATCGCCACAAAAAAGCAGCCCAGCCGTCGTCATGGACCGGAGCTGCCGAGTTTGTCACCGCACGCACGTTGTGAGCCAACGTTGCGTGCGACAATAGAACCTCGCCAGAACAGGCCCGTTCCTAAAGGGCAGATCGCCGCCAGCCAAGTCAGTCGATTGAGAGAACCGCAACCGCAGTTATGATCGTCGACACGATGCTCGCCATAATAACGAGGGCAGCAAACAGACGGTCGTGCATGACGCAGCCTCCGCGAAATTAGCCGCCCCGGCGCGACCATGAGGGATCGGCACCGGGGCGCGCGCCCTCTCACCCACCGGGGCTTGGGTGTGGCTGGGGTTCGATCAGCGAGAGGTCGCAGGGAGAGAAAAGCACAACTTCAGCGCGGAGGTCAGTGCACTTTGTGCCGCAACCAACTCAAATTTCTGCGCCCTTCGGTTACATAGTGCAC
>NZ_KI421472.1:3886-13544 GCF_000472865.1 Bradyrhizobium elkanii WSM2783
ACGCGCTCAGGGTATGTCGCGGCGAATAGCACACTCATGCAACCACCTTCGGAGAAACCGACCAGCGCCGCGTGCTTGGACCCGATGGTATCCATGACGGCACGGACATCGTCCATGCGCACCTCGAGCGACGGCGCACCCGACATCCGGTCCGACATCCCTTGTCCGCGCTTGTCGAAGGTCACGACCCGGGCGAAGCCCGCGAGCCGCCGCAGAAAAGCGGTGTATCCTGGGAGTTCGTGCTGGAATTCGATATGTGAGATGAAGCCGGGAACCAAAATCAGGTCGATCGGCCCGTCGCCCATCACCTGATAGGCGATGCTAACGTCGCCGCTCTGGGCATATCTCGTCTCGGGCAGTTTGAAGTCAGTCATCGAGCGAAACCTCGGGGCCTACTCCATTGTTGCCGCCTGAATAGCCGAGATCAACCCCGTAGCATCTGCCACTCCGGTTTACGTCTAAAGACCTCAGCCGTAGTCCCGCACATTTCCGCCTTGGGTCACAAGCAGCATTTGACGCCGCTCTGAGCCGCGTCCGGTCTACCCCGGTGAGCTGACGCGGTGATCTTCAATCCGGGTTTCGGCTATGGCTGCAGCTTCTGGAAAAACGCCAGGACATGGCGGCGCCTCAACTGACGGCGTATGACCACTTGGTCCGCTGCATCAACGCCATGTACTTGGAAGACCGACTTCGCAATATCCAGACCGATCATCGAAATTGACTGCATAGGCTGCTCCTTCGAATCGTGGGAGCCTCAAACGACGCCCAGTACTTGGCACTCTCGTGCCGGGGGAGGAGCCGTCCACAGCATCACATTCGGACTCACAGCTAGCAGAGTTACTTCGCTCGCTTAGTGATCGCCGCCAGCATCCCTTCTCGAGAACCCAGGTTGCAGTCAAAAATCGTGGGGTCGAAACCTCTTGCGCCCCTGTGTCACTGGCATATGTGAGGGCGGTTAGCACTCGCTCATTGCGACTGCCAACGCAAAAATATTCACAAAAGTCAAGGAGGATTGCATGAAGTTCCGTCCGCTTCACGACCGCGTCGTGGTCACGCGCATCGAAGCCGAGGAGAAGTCCGCTGGCGGCATCATCATTCCCGACACCGCCAAGGAAAAGCCTTCCCAGGGCGAAGTCATTGCCGTTGGCCCTGGCGGTCGCGATGAGAACGGCAAGCTGATCCCGATCGACGTGCAGATCGGCGACCGGGTGCTGTTCGGCAAGTGGTCGGGCACTGAGGTCAAGATCGACGGCCAGGAGCTGTTGATCATGAAGGAGAGCGACATCATGGGCGTTCTCACCGACGGGTCGGCCAAGAAGAAGGCCGCCTGATCCATCGCTCGCACCGCTCACCCCCTGAGGAGCGCCTGCCGGGCGCCCCGCCAAGGGTGAGACGAGGGTAAGACAAGAACTCAGGGAAACCAACAATGTCAGCCAAAGAAGTCAAATTCGGCGTCGACTCTCGCGACCGCATGCTGCGCGGCGTCGACATCCTCGCCAATGCGGTGAGGGTCACGCTCGGCCCGAAGGGCCGCAACGTCGTCCTCGACAAGTCGTTCGGCGCTCCCCGCATCACCAAGGACGGCGTCGCCGTCGCCAAGGAGATCGAGCTCGAGGACAAGTTCGAGAACATGGGGGCGCAGATGGTGCGCGAGGTCGCCTCCAAGTCCGCTGACGCGGCCGGCGACGGCACCACCACCGCGACCGTGCTCGCAGCCGCGATCGTGCGCGAGGGCGCCAAGGCGGTTGCCGCCGGCATGAACCCGATGGACCTCAAGCGCGGCATCGACCTCGCCGTCGAGGCCGTCGTCGCGGACCTCGAGAAGAACTCCAAGAAGGTCACCTCGAACGACGAGATCGCCCAGGTCGGCACCATTTCGGCCAACGGCGACGCCGAGATCGGCAAGTTCCTCGCCGACGCCATGAAGAAGGTCGGCAATGAGGGTGTCATCACCGTCGAGGAAGCCAAGTCGCTGGAGACCGAGCTCGACGTCGTCGAGGGCATGCAGTTCGACCGCGGCTACATCTCGCCCTACTTCGTCACCAACGCCGACAAGATGCGCGCTGAGATGGAGGACGCTTACATCCTGATATACGAGAAGAAGCTCTCCTCGTTGAACGAGCTGCTGCCGCTGCTGGAAGCCATCGTGCAAACCGGCAAGCCGCTGGTGATCATCGCCGAGGACGTCGAAGGCGAGGCGCTCGCGACCCTGGTCGTGAACCGCCTCCGCGGCGGCCTGAAGGTCGCGGCGGTCAAGGCTCCGGGCTTCGGCGATCGCCGCAAGGCCATGCTGCAGGACATCGCGATCCTGACCGGCGGTCAGGCGATCTCGGAAGACCTCGGCATCAAGCTCGAGAACGTCACGCTCAACATGCTCGGTCGCGCCAAGAAGGTGATGATCGACAAGGAGAACACCACGATCGTCAACGGCGCCGGCAAGAAGGCCGACATCGAGGCGCGCGTCGCGCAGATCAAGGCGCAGATCGAGGAGACCACCTCGGACTACGACCGTGAGAAGCTGCAGGAGCGTCAGGCCAAGCTCGCGGGCGGCGTCGCGGTGATCCGCGTCGGCGGCGCGACCGAGGTCGAGGTGAAGGAGCGCAAGGATCGCGTTGATGACGCGATGCATGCGACCCGCGCCGCTGTCGAGGAAGGCATTCTGCCGGGCGGCGGCGTCGCCCTGCTCCGTGCCTCCGAGCATCTCAAGGGCATCCGCACCAAAAACGACGACCAGAAGACGGGCGTCGAGATCGTGCGCAAAGCACTGTCCGCGCCGGCCCGTCAGATCGCAATCAATGCCGGGGAGGACGGCTCCGTCATCGTCGGAAAGGTGCTGGAGAAGGATCAGTACGGCTACGGCTTCGACGCGCAGACCGGCGAATACGGCAACCTGGTCTCCAAGGGCATCATCGACCCGACCAAGGTCGTGCGCGTGGCGATCCAGAATGCCTCCTCCGTGGCGGCGCTCTTGATCACCACCGAAGCCATGGTCGCCGAGCTGCCGAAGAAGGCCGCTGCCGGCCCCGCGATGCCCCCGGGCGGTGGCATGGGTGGTATGGACTTCTAATCCCGACCATTGAGCGCTCGAAAGAAGAAAGGCCCGGTAGCGATACCGGACCTTTCTGCATTAACTACGTGTCTTCTCGACGACGATCGCTTCCACAAAAGCCGACCCACGGCAGCCTAAAAAAGCTCACCCAGTTGCTCACGAATACAAGGCGAAAACAGAGGGGGACGTGATGATTTGACCGGCGCTGGGCTATAGTCCCCAAAGTCAGCTTATGCCGTCCTTTCGTCAGCCCGTGCGTAGAGGATTTGACCAATGACCAGCGGATATTTTGAAGACGTCGAGGTCGGTGACAGCCAGAAGGCTGGACCCTATTCTGTCTCCAAGGAAGAAATCATTCAGTTCGCCAAGCGGTTTGACCCGAGGCCCTTCCATATCGATGAGGCAGCCGCTGCTCGTTCCGTTTTTGGAGGACTGTCGGCATCTGCTGCCCACACGTTCGCGATCTTCATCTCGCTAACTAACGAATTACAGCCTCAAGTCCGTGCCATTGCCGGGTTGGGCTATGATGAGCTGCGGCTGCCCAACGCAGTGCGTCCCGGCGACGACCTTTATCTCGAAGCGACCACGTTGGAAAAGCGCGAGTCGAAGTCGAGGCCCGATAGTGGAATCGTTCGCGGCCAGTTCCGCTTGCGCAACCAAAAAGGCGAAACGGTGCTGCAGTGTGTCGGCAACGGTCTCGTTGCGAGGCGACCGGATGCGAAAGGATCAACGTAAGCCAGGATCAAAGGCTGCCTTGGACAGCTTGCATGACCCTATTCGGGTCACGTTCAGGAAGCAGACCTAGCGGCGCTCTGAGCTGAGGTCAGCCACGGGCCAGGAGCAGACTTCGCACCTAACCCACGAATGTTCCCACGCGCCCTGAACCGACATATGGCTTCTAGGGCTGTTTCATCTTGCCGATCGTGGACTCGGGCACCCCCGCGAAATTGTTCGCCAGCAAATAGTTTGGGCTCGACCGCACCCAATGGTCGAGGTCGATCTCCTCAAATTTGCCATTGTCCCACGTTTGCACGATTTCAAGGTCTTCGTCTCCGACATTCCTGATCGCGTGGCCGAAACCCATAGGGATGTAAACCGCATCGCCCGGACTGACGTCAGTGACCTTGCCCCGCCCGCCTGATCCGAACAGCGCGACCTGCCCTTTGCCGCGCAGATAGTAGTGCCATTCGTTCGCATTGGTGTTCCAATGCAGATTGCGCTGCTTACCCTTCTCAATGATCATCAGGCCGCCGGACATGGTCTTGGAGGCCGGGAACTCGTCAATGGAGGCGAGGCGAAACGTGCCGCCCTCGAAGTCACGTACTGCCTTTTGGTCTCGCAGCAGCCTGAATTTGTGTGTCGACTCCCTCGGCCAGGGCGCGTCGAGCGCTTGCGAAATAGGCACAATCGGTCCCGCCTGTATGTAGGTCTCTCCTTTGGGAAAGGCGTCGAACAAGTCCGTCGGCAGATGGAAGTTGGCGGCCACGAGGTTCTTCGGCGTTATGTCAATCCAGTCGGTGATCGAAAAGGTACCGTGCTCGGAGAACGCACCATTGTCGAAGGACAGAACAAAGTGGCAAGGCTTGTCGCCGATGGTTTGGATCGAATGGCCGTGGCCCCTGGCGAAGTACCAAAGATCGCCCGGCTCGTAGTTGTTGATCTCGCTCGCGCCCGAAGGCTCGACCACCACTGTTTGGCATCGGCCGTCAATGACGAAGGCCCATTCGGCGGCTATGGCATGCCAGTGTAGTTCGCGCGATGCTCCCGGGTTAAGGAACATGTGAACGCCCGCGATCCCTTTGCTTACCGGGAGCTGATGTTCCGTCGATTCCTTTGCCCAGCCGCCCGATGTAAGTTTCGGAACGCTGCCGTCGAGCGGATACTTGAAGTTCGGCATGGCCTCAATGTCTTTTGGGTCGTGGTACGCGACCTTGGCGCCCGGCGGAAGCTGCACTGCGTTTCGGCCATACCCGCCGTCGCCTGGATTGCCCCGATCGTTTGCGGCTGCTCCAGCCGCGTTCTGCATCAGTGCAAGCCCACTAGCGCCAAGCGCGGCTGCGCCTAAAAGAGCACGTCGAGTAGCGTCCATTTGACACCTCCTAACTAACTCACTCCGTTTCAGTTGCTGGAATTGCATTCGCCCTCCCGACCGGGCAGGGCGGGATTGGATTATATCGCGATGTTGGGGACTCTGTCAGAGTTATGGTGCGCGCCGATTTATGACCGCTTGAGTCACGCGCGTCGTTCTTCGGCCCGTTCGAGGGATGTCTGGTTAGCCCTTAACAGCGGCGGAATGGCAGACATCCACCAACCGCCGCTTGGGGCCAATAGCGACTTAGAGCGGCGTCCGGCCTACCCGGTGAGCTGACGTGCGATCTTCAATCCGGGTTTCGGCCGTGGGCAAGACCGGACATGACCGCCGTCGCTTCTTCGTGCAGCCGTTATTGTTTGCGCGGATCGTCGGCAGGATTGATGTAGTCGATGCCACCTGGGCCAATGAACTGAACCTGAAGTATTCCTTCCGCGCTTCCGGTCCACGCGTAATGCGGGTGTTTCGCAGGGTACACCCATAACGAGCCAGGCTTTAGGAGATCACCCTTCTTTTCGAATTTCTCACCATGACTGCTGCCGATTGCCCCGCTTATGACGGTGACAACTTCAGAATAGGGGTGAGTGTGCGGAGGCATTTGGAAATTCGCTGGAAACTTGATGCGCAAGACGACAACTTCGCCTTTCTTGCTGGGATCGCCGACCAAGGTGGCAATCTGAACGCCTTTCGGAAAGGCTGGATTATCCTTCCACACGAGCGCCTCGGGCATCAGCCGCGCCTCAGTATCTTGCGCGATTACCGGAACAGACAGCATAATCAAGCTGGTCGCGGTCAGAAGCAGTTTTTTCATGAGAATCTCCCAAGCTCCATGCAGCAAGAGAACTCAAGTCGCAATGCGGCGAGCGTGAGCTTGAGATAGAAGCTGCGCGCCGCGTACAGTCGCAAGGCTATACTACCTACACGCGAACAAAGGCAGAGATATTGACTTACAGCCTGGCAAACGGGTTGGTGCCCGCTTCGCGTCAAAAACGCGAAGAAACTCAACCGAAGAAATCTAGTCCGCTGTGCCTCGCCAAGCGGACCTCGATGACGTAGTTCACCGCTTCGCCGACGGGCCATGTGTGGACGGCTCCGGGTTGGCAAGGGTTTTCTTTACGCATGCGGCGGTAGTCGGAGCAGCCATGTGTTCGGCCTATTAGCGCGGTTCACGCGACCGCTGGCCATAATGCCCTCCGCGGATCAGGTCCCGGTCAAAAGCGCGCATTCGAAGATGCCATGGCCCAAATGGGTTGTCCTGATCGCCGGATCGACCGGCGCTGCATTACGTGCTGTTCGCCTTCCCAACCGTTACGTCACACCGGATGTCCGGCGGGATAGGCTACGCGGCGAGCGCGGCGGCGAAAGCCTGTCGCGGCGAGAGCCAGCCGCCGGTTGCCGCCACTGTGGTCGTCGCCATGCAGCACAGACAGAATCCGCGTCGCGATATGAGATGCTGATTGAGCGTCGTCATGAGTCTCTCCTAAGGATGTCCGCAAACGGTTCGGACCGCTACGGATGCGGCGTCGGCTTGCCGTTTGCGATGTGAACGATCGTCATACAGCCTGCCATCGGCCGCGTTCGCGCGGCCGATGGCTTGCGATCCGCTAACGCTTGATGAATGCCAGGAGCGGCCAGCCGTGGCTGAAAAACGATGGGGCGCCACATCGGCAACGATGGCAGGAGCGTCGTCCGCCGCGATGGACTCGAATAGGCCGAGCGAAATCCTGACCATGTTTCCATCCGCACTTGAAGCGGCGATGGCGCCGAGGCCGACCGCTGAGGGTCGCGTCGCTTATTGTCCGGTAGCCCAGCGCGACTTCCGCATCAGATTGCTGAAGTCCCTGCGATGGAAACCAGGGTCCTTGTAGGCCATTACATCGGCCAAACCGGTGCCTTGGGTGGTCTCAGGACGGTGCTTGAGGCTGTCGTAAAGGGCCTGGAGAAAGCCTTCCGCGAATTGTGGCGGACGCGGATAAGCCGCCTCGACCGCGCTCCGCTGCGCAGCGGTGAAGTCGTCATAGCCGGCGCCGACGAGGTCCATGTTGGCTCCTTCGGCAAGAAGTGCAGCGATGGGGTACAGATGCGGGGAAATTCCATTTGTCGTATGCAGGGCGATCGCAAACCAGACTCTCTGGCCATCAGCTTCTGAAATGCCGTGACCGCTCAAAAAATCGCGTGCGGCGTTCGCGCCGTCCACTTCATAGCGCAGGTGACTTTCCCCATAACCTGCCGTCAGCCCATAATCATGGAACATGGCCGCTACGTAGAGAAGTTCCGGGTCAAAGGTCAGACCCTTGCGCTTTCCTGCCAAGGCAGCCCAGTAATAAACGCGCATGGAGTGCTGAAACAGCAAATCGTCTTCGGTATCGCGAACGACCTGTGTTGCGTCGCGCGCCAATTTGCTGTCGGGAACTCTTATCCCCGCAACCTCATCGACGGCGTTCGGAGCCGCTTCAGCGACTTTAGGCATGACCGTTTGGGCCTCGCCGTTTGGTGCCAAGGCAGATCCGGCGACCACCAATGCGAGGGCGGCCCAGGTGAGAGTGGTCTGAACCTTCATGGCGTTCTCCTCCTTCTGTAGCCGGAGATGGCGCCTATTGGGCTGGATGTGCGCTTGCCGGGATAGTGCCGAAGCCCGCTTGTTATGGAGAAGCAGTGCTGCTGTCTCCTCGAACAGCCGACGCAGCCTGTTCGACCAGCTCCACAACAGCGTCTGGGTGCGACATCATGACGGCATGTGAGGCACCTTCAATCGCGACGGTCTTCTTCGATCCGGCGCGTTCGGCCATAAATGCCAGCAGGTTAGCGGGAATGCTGTTGTCGCGCGTTCCAAAGATGAACCAAGACGGGATGACTTTCCAGGCGGCAACTTCGGACACCTCCGTCATGGCGCGTTCCGCCATCGGGCGCTGTGTCAGGGCCAGCAGCTTCGTTTCGGTTTCCGAGAGGTCGGCCGCGTACTGTGCCCTGAACTTGTCAGGTTGAAAGTACAGGTCCCGGCTACCGTCCGCGAGCAGAATGGGGGCCGCCGTGTTTGCCTCGACGGTGCTGCCGGGAAAGCGGCGCAACAGCGTGGTCACGCTCTCCCCTGTATCCGGCGCAAAGGCGGCCACATAGACCAGCGCTTTCACCCGTTGGTTGCCGTTGGCCGCGTTGGTGATGACCGCGCCGCCGTAGGAATGACCGACGAGAATGATAGGGCCGTCAATCGTATTGAGAAAGGAAGATACGTAGGCGGCATCGTTGCTCACCCCGCGCAATGGGTTCGGGGCTGCGACCACCTTGTATCCCTTGGCGAGCAGCAATTCGAGGACAGATTTCCAGTTGGACAGCGACTCAGCGAATGCGCCATGCACGAGAACTATGGTGATCATCCGCTGTTCAGCCATCGATTTGGCTCCGTCGATCAGTCGACGTCCGTCTCCGACGAGAGAGGGCCGGGGTGCACCGGGCGTAGGTCGCCTGGGTATTCAGTTTGCGCTGTGGAGTTTCCAAGCCCCGCGGAACATTCGCGGATTCCGCGGCTTAACGTCCTTGTCTTTTGCCGGTTCCAAAGACGCGCTAAATTATTTTTTGAAGGGCCCGCATCCGGCTTTTTGCGTGGCGTGGCGCGTCGATCTAGTCCAACTCGTCCGGCGCTTTGCCATGATGCGGCTGGCATTGGCTTCCATCACACTCGCGTCCACCGCGAACCCTTCGCCCTTGACGAGCCCGGCGGCCATGCACGTTGTAACCACGCGCTCGAAATAGTGGCGCAGGATCTCGCTCTCCCGGAAGCGGCCGAGCCGGTTCACCGAGAATGTCGAATGGTGCGGAACCTTATCGTCGAGATCGAGCCTGCAGAACCAGCGGTAAGCAAGGTGCAGCGCCACCTCCTGGCACAGCCGGCGCTCATGACGAATGCCGTAGCAGTGAACCGGAACCCTTTGCTGCAGTCTGGGCTGCGTATGAAGATCTGTGATGCCACACTGTGATCGTCCAGAATGGCGGGCAAAGCCGTAAACACATCCTGTACCGTAATTCGTATTTGGCACCTTTCCGAGAGCGGCCCGGCTCCGTATTCGCCCGTCCGCTCCTTGGCCCGATCCGCAAACCAGCGTGCGTCCAATCCGCCTGCAACGGGGCCAGTGACAGATCTGGAAAAACTATGCGAACCTGCTATACTGATCGTGCATCAAGAGAGGGGCTGACGCCCTCGCCAACCTGCCATCCCGGGCAAGGTGGCTCCCGCAAGGGGATGCGGCCAGTCGGCAACGATACGGGTCGCGTGCTTGTCAGCCTCCTCGCCAATGCGATGGAGGTATTTTTTATGGCTGACGTATTCTCTAGTCCCCTCGATGAGCATCAGAGCGCATTTGTCGATCCCTGGAGTCATCAGCCCCAGAATTGGGGAGATATTCCAGATGACGCGGTGTTCGCTGGGGCATGGCACCTAAACGTCGGAATCGACACTCTTCATGAAGCGCTTTTTCTTGCACGTGATGACCATGGGGACCGCCTGTGGTCACTAACAACACCAG
>NZ_AXAP01000138.1 GCF_000472865.1 Bradyrhizobium elkanii WSM2783
GTACTTTGCTCCCGGCCGGATACCGCTTGAGCAATGGATCAGTAGTAGACGTGGCTTCGACATGTCAATCATCCGTGAGCGTTGCGCAACTTAGTGCCTCGGCGGAAATTTGGGCTAGGCCGCCCTCGCGATCGCGCCTTCTATCTCTGGAGCGAGCGTGGCTTGTGTGGTGTGAACCTGGAGAAGATCGGCCCACTGCATGTCTTTATAGTTGAAGCCGAACGCGAGCGTGGGCTTCACCACCATGAAGTAGGGCGAAATATCGAAGTCGCGCGGCGCGTAGAGTGACGAGTGACGGGTCTCGGCGATTTCGCGCCGCGCCGTCTGGCTTTCGATGCGCGTGATCTTGGGCAGGATCGGATAACGCACGGCGTCGAATGCTTGCGCAATCAGGGATGAACAGATGATGCGGCTCGCATCACCGGAGCCGAGTGCGATCGTTCGGCGGCGCCAACGCGGCGCCACCGGCCATGGGAATAGATAGCGCATCAGGTCGATGACGTTCCTGAAATCGTAGCCGAGGCCAATGCGTTCAGAGGCGTAGCGGCAAACCTTTTCGCAGTCGGTTTCGCTCAGGCCAACCGGCCGGCAGATGCGGGTTCGACAATGCAGATATTTCGACAGGGGCGCCGACACGACACCTTCGTCGAGATTGGCTTCGATCAGGACGTGGGGCTCGCCCTCGGTTGCGGCGCCCGCTATCGGCCCGACGTACAACGCCGAATGCGACCAGGTCGATTGAGTGAGATATTTGATGCCGCCGGAAATACGACCTTTGCCTTCGACCAGCAAAACGTCACCGGGTCGAAGAGTGTCGCGTAAGGCCGTCGAATCCTTCGAGGTGAGCGGCTCGCAGTGGTTGGCCGGCTTCTGCAGCCAAGCAATCAAACGTCCCACGTTCTCGAACATCCAGCCCATCACTCGTCGCTCGAATTTTTGGTGTTTTCCCGTATGGGAGTTGCAAGTCAGCTTTGTCGTTCGGTTACCCAAGTCACCCTCCAAGCGTAATCATAGAGAGATGGACTGGACAATTGCACGAGAGGGTTGATCCGTGCGTACATTTGTCTGAGACGGGTATACCGAGGTTTAGGATCGACCACCCTTGCGAGTGATGGGAAAGTTGCACCTCGCTCGGCGGCTACCGAGCGACATCGGTCCATTAGGCGGGCGACGCTGTTGTTCACCCAGTGCGTTCGCAGGTCGGCGCCGCCAAGCGACAAAGCGAATCGTCCGCGGGGCTCAGAAGACGCACGGCGCGTCTACCGGCTCGGCGTTGGGGCTGATTTCGGATTTTGGCCTATCGCGTCATTTCGCTCCTCTTAAGAACTTGGTCGCTATGGGGGGCATAGCGGACATTGAGTAGGACGCACCGCAATCTCGATTTGTGTCCTAAGCAGACGTGTTGCCTCCCCGTAGCTGCAACCACGGATTTTCTCGCACCAGATATCCTCAATAAATGCGGTTGCGCGTACCCCGCGCGCGCCTCGGCCCGAAGGACCCCAAATCCAAACTGCGGCCAGTCCGCTCTTAGCGGTGACGCGCTCCGACGGGATTATCTTGGCGCGGCTCAAAACTCGCTAAGGGTCGCAGCAGCGCAGGATTGATTCTACGTGCGGGTCGGTGGTCAGCACGGGCGATACATCGTCTGCAAAGGTTTTCCACTCAAAAACATGATGTGACGTTTCAGCCCGCCCTGACGAGCGATCCAGCGGCGTACCGGCGTCGGGTAGGCCGCGTATAGCATCAACGTCGCTTCGGGATCGGTGAAGGTGCGCCCGTCGGGGCCGTAATTCCAAGCGGCATGGAAGCCGAGCGTCGCCCGCGAAGTCACACAAATTTTGTCTTGAGGAAGCTCGCTGAGGACAATGGTGCATGCGGAGGCACAGAGGCCGTCAATGATCACAGATTCGCCGGTTGAGGCCAGACGATGATACTTAACTACGTAAGTACCGATCTGACCACCCCGATCATTCGTGATCCGTACTGCAGAGCTTGCATCCGACATGTTTAAGATCAGAAAAATTGCCGTAAGGAGTCCCGTCACAGACTTCATGTCCCCACCCTTGGGTTCGAGCAAACCGATTGATCGCTTTGCGTGATGCGCGAAGCTGCGACAGGCTTGTTCAGATTCATGGCATTGTCTGGGCGCAACTGTAGGGGAACCAAATGGTAGGAAAGTTCCCAGAGTGCAACTCGCGTCCGATTCCAACCCCTTCTCGGACATTCGACTTGACGATGATGTCCGCCTTCGAGGGCCGTGAGGCTGCATTGTGCCGGTTCTTGGCTTGCTGATCACACAGCGCTGCACCAATTCGATCAGCCGCTGCGCGCCAGCGTCACGGCGGCGGCAGGCAGCGCGCAGACGACGGCCACGCCAGCGCCCGAGCAGGTCACCATCACGACGGGCAGCTGAACTGCGCGCTCGATCTCAGAACGAGAACAACGTGACTGCCATGAGCACTGTCGAGCCGATCCCCGACAGCACTATGAGACTTGCAGCGCTGAAGGTTGACCGCCCTGACCATCGCGTTCTCGTCGTCGTACAATCACACAGCTCCTTTCGATCATGTCTTTAGGGCAGGGGGTCGCTGGCCCAGTCCTCGCAATGGTCGAGCACGGCGTCGTAGAGGTCGTCCGCGACGATGGTCTCCAGCAGATCTCTGGCCAGCCGCACTTCATTGATGCCCATCGATCGCGCTTTTTTGCGCAACCCGACCATGGTCTTGTCGCTGAGATCCAGCGGAGCCTCAGGCAGGGTCAGGGTGCGGCGCCGACCGAGTCGACCGCCCCTGCGCAACGAGATGCCGCGTCGCGAGCACTGAACCACCAGCGTGCTGAGCATGACGCCGAACTGCTCGGCGATCTGGGTCTTGCTCAGGCCCTGCTCAAGCAGAGCAGGGATATTGTCGAACATCGCCGGGGTAAGTTTCTGCACGCCTTTCAAAAGCCGATCTCCTTATCTGACCTCTATCCTTTCTTCCGGACCGTTCCGGCCTTGGTGAGAGTTGCCTCGTAAGCCTTGGCTTCCGCCCGCAGCGCGACGAGGGTCTCGCCGCCGACGTGCATTGATGGCAGTGTCTTCGAACGCACCGATGGCGAATCGCTCGCCCTTGGCGTTCAGGCCGCTGACTTCGAAGTGGCTGTGCCACGCGCCGTCCTTGCCCATGTATTTGCTGCCGCTCTCGGAGTAGCCGACGAAGCTCAGGACAACGAGCTCGGTCTTGCCGAAGCCGGGGACCGAACACGATCCTGTCGCCGACCTTCACCTCGCGCGCGGGCTGCCGCACCTTGTTGAGCCAGTCCTGCGCCGCCCGGCCCGAATCCCCCGTCTTCCAAACCACAAAACAAATCCGCAAGACGGGCACTCCGCCAAGGGAGCTACCCTCAAACCACGCTAGGCCCCTTGGGCTCAATTCCGGACGAGCACGGATAGACTATTGACTAAGGCGACGTGAGCGATTCCCGCGCGCAGCACGCCCAAGTCCTTCAAGGCGTCATCGATCAGCTCGTTGCAAACGAAACCCGAAAAATTAAAACTCGAAATATGCTGAAGTGGTGCGGTCGCGTGGACCCCCCGGTTGGTCGCGCTTCGGGAGGGACCCTGAAAACGATGAGGGGTGGTCGATGGGGTGAACATTCGCGCCCGGGGCGGGCGGCAACTTCCACACCGACCGCCGGCTTCCGGCTCTGTACCCGAACGGGTGTAGGCAGTTGGCACAATTAGCACTTGTTACCCGTTTGGGTTGTGGTTTAATTGCTGGGACTATTTCGGGAGATTTGCCCATGGTAGCTCCAAAGCAAGGTGATATCGGTCGCTGCGTTGTCTGTTTCCGCGCCCGGGGCGACCGATCGGTCGGTGTCATCACCTCGATCATCAATCACCGGGTATTCGTCAGGCTGACCGGGAAACAGTACAGCATGGCCGTCAGCCCGGCCGATCTAAAGTTTTGCAGCCACCCAGCACCACCGGTCGACGGGTTATCCCTTCGCCCCTTCCTCCCAGAAGGTGATCGGCGGCGGCGCAACACGGCTCCGGCGTAAATCTATCCGAGTGTCTCGAAGTCCGTTGCCTTGGCTGCAACAGGCACCGGATCGTTGCCCTCAACATCGTGCGGCGACCGAAGACAACGCCGGTTCATGAATTCGAGGTGGCACATGTTTGACGTTTATTTAAGCGAAAGACGAGATCTGCTCGTCCTTAGTAAGGGACTTCCTATACCCACACACAAGTCGGGGCGATGGCGCAAATCCAAGAAGAAGGTTCTCAAAGTCAGTGACGAGATCAAGTCGGCGGTTCAAAGGCAAGGCTACTACATGCGGAAGCTGAGCGATGCAAAGGAGGTGTTCACGCCTTCTGGTCGCTGAGCGAACGCCATCGTCGCGCCGATCCATCCCAAGGCGATGCCGATGATCTTGACCACCGACGAAGAGCGGGACGTTTGGATGCGCGCGCCGTGGGACGAGGCCAAGACCTTGCGGCCATTGCCGGATGATGCGCTCAGGATCATCATGCGCGGGGCCGACAAGGAAGATCGCATGACGGCAGCATGACCACCAATGGCCTTCGCTATCCTCGGCCAATGATCGTGCGGCGTCCCTCCGGCTTTACCGAACCGTGCCTGCCTTCGAAGGCCGCGCGGCCACCATCCGGCCTATTGTGGCATACCGGCATGTTCAGCAGGTGGTCGTCGGCGTTGAGCCACCCCGGCGCAGTCCGAAAGCCGCGCCGGGTGTCCACGCCTGCCGAACCGCTGGGACAAAGCCGTCCGGAAAGGCGCGCCGGACTAACCACAGAATGGTTGGCCTTGTCAGGTGCAGATTGCGCCCGATTTGTCGTTCGATCAGGCCCGCTGCGGCTTGCGGTTATAGGCTTGGAGCGCCAACGATATTAAGCTTAGCGCCGCTGCCGTTCGATAGCAGCCCGCGAACGAACGCCAAGATCACAGACATGGTCCGCGGACAGCGCTCGCACAGCAAAAACAGGCTGCGGAAGAATCCAATCAGCGCGGCGATCAACGCCGCGCGGATGTAAATTGGCTGCAAAAACCGGGTGTGGCACAAAACCTCAGTCATTCCTCCTGGAACGTGTGAGCCGCTTCACACATGGCGAGCAGATGAGATGTAATACTACCTGTGCGTGAGCGTGGCGGGGGCTGTGAAGGCTGCTGCTACACTTGCGACGGCGGTGGCAAAACTGATTGTGCTCCGCAACTCCGTAAGACGTTAACGCGGCCCGTTGCAGCCCAGGGCTCCGACCAGCCAACCGCATGACCCACACCAGGTCCTTCAGGAGGACACCATGTTGATCGACGAGGCCAATCTGAAAGTTGCTGGGATCGACGAAGCCAATCTGACGGCGGAGTTGGCCGTCAGGGTTGGGCAGCGGCGCAGGCAGCTCGCCTTGCGGCAAAGCAACAGCCTGCTCCGCTATGACAGACATGTCGAACGGCGCAAGCTGACCGAGAAATTCCTGCTGCCGGCGCTGGCCCCCATGAGCCACGACGCACGCGAATTCGAAACCCTGTGCACCCGCGCACGCGAGGAAGCACGCCGCGCATTCCAGCAGCAGAAATCCGCGCTGGTCGCCGATATGCCCTCCATCGGTGCCGCGCTGCGCGCCCGGCTGGCAGCACGGCGCCAAGTCGCCGGCGCCGCTGCGCCGCAGTTCAACTTCAATTTCGTCGTGCTGGATACGCCCGCACTCATCCTGCCGACGTCAGGCATCAGCCTTGACGCGTGGCACAAGGAGCCCTGGAACAATACCGCAAGGCTCAGCGGCGTATGGACATCACCGAATAGCGAGAATGGCTGGGACGATCTGGACTTCGTGTTCGTCTGGCGCAATCCCGCGTCCACCTATGCGGTGGTGAATGTCGAGAGCTACCTGGCGCTGAACGGATTCTGCGCCGCCTGGGCCGATGGCGGCGTTGCGCCCGAGAACTGGGCCGGGTTCGGCCTCAATGCTTCTCTCGATGTTTTTGAATGGTGGAACCAACCGCCAACGGTTCCGCCCGCGCAATCGACGCAGGACCAGTTGTTGAACACGACTCATGCGGTTGCCGACGGGTTCTTCGATCCGGGGGATTACGAGTCGGCGGCGATCGCCGGCAATTATGACGTGTCTTATCGCGAATTCATCCTGCCGCCGCAGGGTGTCGCGGTTTTCTCGGTGAGCTTCGGCATCCTGCACGAGATATACGGCCATGGCGGGCTGGAATTGGATTTCTCCAGCGGCGATTTCGAAGTCGTTTGCCCGGCGGTGGTGATCGCCATCCTGTCGTGAACATCGGCGGGATTCTGCCACATGGAAGTCCCGGCGGTTGCATCGTGCGCGGCGGGAGATAGTATGATACCGCAGCGACGGATGAACGAAGAAAGGGCGCCATCAGGCGCCCTCTTTTCCGCCATGAACGACCCGCAGCCGGCCCGCTTCGGCGACCGCGACCTGATCGCGGAAGCGCATGTAGCGCTCGCGGAGGCCGCGCTGCGAAACCGGAACACGTCCTTCGTCATCGACGGCGAGGCCGTGCTGCTCGGCGTCGACGGCCGCTCCGATTTCAATGGCCTGCACTCGCGCCGGCACGATGACGAGGTGCAGTTCTACGCCTTCGATATTCTGGCAGAAGGCGGCGAGGATCTGCGCAAACTGCCGCTGTCGCTGCGAAGACCAGCCTGGCGCGGCCTGCTGGCCCGCCGCGTCGACGGCATTTTCCTCAGCGACTTCGAGCAGGGCGCGATCGGGCCACAGCTATTCGAGGCGGCGTGCAAGATGGAGCTGGAGGGCATCGTGTCCAAGCATGGCGGGCGCTGGTATGGTGCCGGCCCGTGCAGTCACTGGATCCAGCATCCGGCCTACCGACGGGTGCAGGATCAGTTCTGATGGTCGCCTGGAGTATTGCGTATGCGTGTCGCGCCTTCGATTGTGCCGCCGTCCGACGCCATTGACGTCTATCTGGTCCTGGATGAATTCGGCCACCGGCTGGGCCGGGCGTGGCGGGAGACCGACGAGGGCGACGCCGACCGCGCCACCTTGCTCCGCCATCTGATGGAGGGCCAGTACAGCAACCCGGTCCGGATCGTGTGCTTCAACACCGCGGAAGGCTGGTCGCGCGATGTCTCGGAGGAGATCGTGGCCGAGCTGAGCCAGCGCTGCGCCGCGCGCGGCGAGGTGCCGCCGCCGCTGGAGGGCTTATTGAACCGCCACGGACAGCGCGTGCTCTGATCATGCGCGAACTGGTGGCCGTTGGCGTATTCTGAGGCATGGGACTGGCGCTCCTAGCGACGGTGCGCGCCACGCGCCATCAGCGTTCCGGCATGATGATGCTGTCCGGTTTTGGGGGCGGCGTGCTCGGCTTCATCGCCGGCAAGATCATCGGACTTTGAGGGTGCCACGAGCGTGAGTGACATCTCGAAAGTTGTCGAGTTCATCCTGCAAAACCAGCGCGAGGTGGAGCAGCGCGGTCACCTGCCGATGTGGACGATCTATGACCGCCCTGCAGAATTTCCGGACTGCTACGTCGCGCGCATGTTCGAGGTCTTTGGCGGCAGCGAGGCTCCGCAGCCGAGCACCGTGATGCTGCGGACAGTCGGGCCGAACGAGGGGCTGAAGATGCTGCGCGATGCATTCGAGGCGGCAGGCCTGCACTGCATGCCGCGCTCGTCTGGCGACCAGCCGCAGCTCGTGGAAAGCTGGGTGTAGGCGAGGAGCGACCGCCGGTCGCGCATGTTTTTGTAGCTGCGGACAAACTGCACTGACATCCGCGCTGCGGTTGTGCTTTTCTTTTCGTACGACCTCTCGTTGATCGAACCCCAGCGACACCAGCCCCGGTGGGTGAGAGGGAGCGCGCCCGGTGCCGATCCCCCACGGTCGCGCCGGGGCAGCTAACTTAGGAAGCGCGGCGTCATGCAGGACCGTCTGTTTACCGCGCTCGTCGTGATGGCGGGCATTGCCTCGACGATCATGGCCGCGATTGCGGTGCTCTCGATTCAATAGACCAGCACGTCGGCGACCGGGAAATTCATCCGCACTGTTGACGGAACGCTGGCAGGCGCAGCACGGGCTTGTCCTTCAGCGTCCTTGCGGCTGGAGGCGTTGCGGCCCGAGGCGGCGCGGCCGCCGGTATTGCCGGCTGCTTTGCGATCCGTTCCGCCCGCCTGGCCGCCTTGGCTGCGGCTTGCTTGGCCTGACGCGACGCCAGGGACTCGGCGAGCTTCGCCGCCGCGTGCTCCGCGTCTGCGGCGCTCACTTCGCCGACCGGATTGCCGTCGAGATCGATTCGGGCCGCGCTCGCAACCAACCCTTCCGATACATCACGCGCCGGATGTAGGCGCCCAGCACCATACCCAGCCTGTTCCGGTCAAGCTCCGGGCAGCGCGCCACGAGATCGGCGGCGATCCCGACCTTCAGCGGCCGATGCGGCTGGTACCTTTCCAGCACAAACGTTTGCGGGAACCGTTCGGCGAGGCACGTCAAGGCGGCGTGCAGGTCTTCCTTCGCGACCATCGTCCAGCCCGCCAGAGGTGATGCGAGACCCGCGAAATTTATTCACGACCTTTTTTGATTCGTATGTGCGAAGAGCCGCGGGTCATCCCCCCAGCGGTCGGCGCTTCCATTCCACCGGCTGGCCCGAGGCCGACAGTTGCTGCGACCCTGATATTGCACGGCACGCCGTGCTGCGGGCGATCGAGCACACCACCTCGCCCGATGCACCCCGCCCAATCCCTTCTCGAATTGGCCACAGAGGCGCAACCATTTGGCCGCATCGCCGGTTCAAATTCCCGAGCCCCTGGTGACAAATTTAAATTTAAGGGATCAAAATGCAGAAAGCCAAGGCTCAGAGCGCGATGCCGCCGCCCTCCCTGGCGCTCGCGTTCATCTTCGTGACGGCTGTCATCCTGCTTACATCGCTCTTGCTGCCACGCGCCAGTCACGCCCAGGGCATCGTGCGCGGCGCGCAGCAAGGAGCCTATGAAGGCAGCCGGGTGGCGGGCCCTATCGGCGGCATCGTCGGGGGCGCGGTCGGCGCTGGGGTCGGCGGCGCCGTGGGCGCGGTCGAGGGCTTGTTCGGCACGCCTTATTATCGCTCGCGGCATTCATGGGGCCCGAACCGATCAAGTACGCCGCGCCAGCCCCGCAGCGTCGCACGTCGTGAGCAACGTGTTCCCACCGGCGAGAGTCAACCCGGCTCCACTCGACCTGCGCCCCAAGATCAGGCAGCCCCTCAAGCGGCGGCGCCCGCACGGCCCGCTACCATTGCTTCCACCGCGCCGCCGGTTCAGGCAGCCCCCCAAGCGGCGGCACCCGCACAACCCGCTACCACTCCTTCCACCGCGCCGCCGGTCCAGCCACTGGAGTGAGCATTCTCATCTCAGCGTCTGTCCGCCAATGCGCTGGCGCTGGCGTTGCGTGTGCCGGCCAACCGCATCACCGGAATCATCTGGCAAGCATAGCTGCCGATGCCGAATCTTATATGAGAGAAATCATCGATCCCACCATCGCTGATTTCCACGCGCATCCAACGTCGCGGAGACACGCTTTCTTGGCGTGTGTCGCAACTTACCACTGCATCGATTACATCAAGCGCCCACCGGGAAATCTGCGGAAGCGCTTCAGAGAAAACACTGACTTCGCCACGGTCGATCGTGTGGCACACGCCTTCAAGCATGCGAAGTCGGACGGCAAGCGACCCTTAGAAGCGACCTCCGTATTCGCACGGCCGCCCGCTATCGCTGGAGCTGCGCAGGCCGGGCTATCGAGCGTCGGGGATTCGACAGGCGGCGTCGAAGTTTGGAACGAAAGCGACTCCGACTTACTCAGTACGGTCAAAAAGGCGGCTGAGTTTCTACGCTCTAAAATCTGATGTTGATCGCCTTCGCGGCGTTGTGGCGGTGGCGCCCCGGCGCTGTGCAGAATCAACGCCGGGGCGTGCCGCCTGTCGGTCGATCACTGGGGACTGGGGGGCTGTGGGTGATCGGCGAAGCCGGCGCCTCAAAGAATAGGCTGCACGACGCCGCAAGGCAGTCCACTTTGCGACGCAGCCCCGGCGTCACGTTCTCGGACAGGGGCGGCTATGAAACTGGGCACGATCGCGGAAGCGCGGACTATTTATTCGGTGATGGCTCGCCGCTGGTGTTGGCGACTTCCTCAAAGCTTGTCGAAGACCGAGCCCATGCGTGGTGCAAATAGCCGCTCATAGGTTTTCAAGAGGTAAGAATCCGTCATTCCTGCGACAAAGTCGCAGATGATCCTCAAATCACCAGAAGACCTTTCGAAGCGAGCGAGTGCATCACTGGGCAGCAGACGTACAGGATCGGATTGTATGGCTTCGAACACCGCAACGACCATGCCTTGCCCCTTGAATTCTAGGTGCTGAACAGCGGGGCTTTTAATCACGTATTTGGTAATAGTACTCTTGAGTGCATCGAGAAAGTTGCGGGGATTCGCTTTCATCCCCGCACGATACTTGGAGCAGCGGCTCGACAAATTGCTCAAACTCTATGTATTCCACCGCTATGAAATGATGAACCAGACGGCTGACGAAGTGCTTCCGTGTACTGCTGTCTCCGAACAAGCATTCTACCATTTTACCGTACACGTCGTTGGCGCTTTCCTCTGGATACTTGGCTTTGAACGACTCGCTGTAGATAGATTATGATTGTGAGCTGGAAAGTAACGGAAACAAGCACTGTTAGGAAAAGGTCAAGCGACGATCCGAGACGATGCTTGGCTTCGAACAGACTGATATGCCAATTCAGTAAATACGAGTGATAATACAACATGAACGCAACAGAACCGAGATAGAAGGCAACTTGGAGGACTGGCGAATTTGCTTTATCCGCGACGTATTTCAAAGCACCTAGCAACAGCAAATTTTTTAATGCTTCCAATATCCCCTTGCTGATATCTCGCTGAAGCTCGCTTTCCCGCTGGGGGTCATCAGGCATTTTTCTAAACATAGTGGCAAATCCGTACTTTGCCTTAGTCGTTCGGCTTTTCGTAGAGGTCGATATCGTTGATCGCGTCTTGGATGAGATCGCGCAAGGCGATCAACGTGTCGCGTGCGCGGAGTGCTGAACGGCCAGCCATGTACGGACCGGCAGGCGGCAAATCGTCCGCTGAGGACGCTGCGATGCCGCTACCGGTTTGCCCGGTGCTGATCTCGGCAATGCGTCCGCCGTTCACGCCGAAATAAGCAGCGATGTCGTGCTGTTTATCACCGCGAAGCAGCATTCCTTTGACGACTGCTATCTCTCCGTCGTTCAATGCCATCAGTTTCTCTCTCGCGAATCGGGAGTCTGTAGAGTGGCACAATGTTGGGTAGCGACGCGAGGTAGAGGCGTTTGTCCCGGTTATTCACAGGGGCGCAACTAGTAGCCTATTGGCCGCGAAAACTGGATCGGGAGGGGTTGATGAATGAACAATTCAAACTCGCTGGCTGGCTGGTGCTTGGCCTCTCGGCGGTAGCAGCTTCTTTCTTGTTTGAAGGGCTCGATAATTTTCTGCGCTGGCCGCTCATTATTGGCGGTGCCGTATTCGTCTTTCTGTCAACCATGGAGCGGCACAAAAGAGAGATGCGAGAGGTCATAAAAGACGAAGTGTATAAGGTCATGAGCGCTCAATTTGAGATCAATAGGGACCGGCATGAAGAAACTGTGCGGCGGTTAGCCCAGCTTAAAAATAAGCTTGACGAATTGTCCGACGAGCGGCGCTAATGATGGGGAAGCGTAGTAGTACGTGCGCTGTTGCGCCGACGCTGCGCCGGTCATCATCGCGAGCGCGAGAAGCGCGGGCAGGATCTTGGTCATTGGTTCTCTCATCGCTTGCCCGATGCACGCTCACGGAACCGATCTAACATCCAAGATCGCTAGCAGAATTTTGGCCATGCTTCTCGTCGTGAAGAGTGCGGCTAGAGCCTATGCATCGGAATAGGATGCGATGTGTGCTGCGGTGGGTCGTTTCATGGTTTGCGGTCCTTCTTACGGAACGGGATGATCTTGTGATCGTCCATTGAAGGGTCAACCGGCGTGGTGATCATTTGCGGGGCTTCCTCTTCGCTGCTGCACCAATTCTGCTTTGTGAGCCGAGAACGGCTCGCCGCAATAGATGCAGCGGCTGCCCGGCTCGGTCATCGGTATTCCTCAGTGGCGGTTCGAACGGCGGCTTGCGCTCGCGGAGCGTCATCCTTCGACTTTGGATTGCGCCATCGGCCGCCGCCGAGATCGCTGTTCCAGCCGATGCCGCGATCCGGGCGGTATTGCTTTTCCACGGTAAGCGCATTCCTTTCGCGTTCCCCTGAACAGTATCGTCCATACGAAGTCAGGAGGGAAACGTCCCGAGCGGCGATGATCGGACCTTCTGCTCATCTCATTGGAGGTGATGCCGATGTAACCGTGACGGGAAGGATCGGTGCAGCTCGCGTCCACTGATGTAGTAGACGCAGGATTGGTCGTCTGCGTTAGCGGGCATTGGGTCTCGTGTATGATTTGGGATGCGGCTCGCGGCGTGATCAACCGTCCGAAACTATACGATGCCGCTCTAAACCGAGTATCTTGGTTAGGCGGCGTCGGCACTTCGCTGATCCTGAAATTCCCAGCGCTGGTCTCTTACAAGATCGGCACAACGGGGTCTTGTGACGGCGCGCCAAACATTTGCGTTTTTGAGCCAGTAGTTCGGCCAGCTTCCCGCTGACCGCCCGTGCCGCCCATGCGTTTATTCCGTCACGGTGAATTTTGCACAGCTATCAATAGCTTCCGCAGATCGCGACACAAATGTGAACGCATCCGAAGCACATCGTTGATTTATTTCGGCTTTTCAGGCCCCTTGACTCCCTCGCGCAGGGAAAGCCGGCATGCTTCGGTTGAACCTGTGGTCCTACCCCCGTGCTTTTTGTTGCACGGGACCCACGGGTGCAACCAGCACCCGGCTTTCCCTGCGCCCTCTGATTTCGAGGAGGGTGAAACGAAACGAAAGCTCGGACGCAACGCGCCGCGAGAATGCGAACTCACATCCTCACACTGTTTGAATCAGACGTAGGATGGGTAGAGCGCAGCGAAACCCATCATTCGTGCGGCTTGCTCCGCCGCGATGGGTTTCGCTGCGCTCTACCCATCACCCATCCTACAGGCCCGCTGTTTGAAAATTGAATCAGAACTTTCCGCGACGCCATAGGGTGGGCAAAGCGACTTGTCCGCCGTAGCTCGTAGAGCGAAGGCGGAAGCGTGCCCACCATGCGAGCACGGCACTGGATGGTGGGCACGGCGCAAGTGCGCCTTTGCCCACCCTTCTGTAACGGGCCTTGCTCAGTCAATCCCTTTTTGCGTCATCCACTCGCCGGGGTCTCGCTTCTGTACGGGGTCGGTGCAAGACCGCCACCTGATGGGGTTGGAGAGGATCGGTCGGCCAATCTACAGGAGCGTGGTTACGAGCCACCTGGTGGGCAACGGCCTGACCTGATCCATCGTCCCGGCGAAGGGACTTCGCTTCGAGAAGGCCTGGTGTGGTGACCCGCCCGAAAACCT
>NZ_AXAP01000139.1 GCF_000472865.1 Bradyrhizobium elkanii WSM2783
GGGTGCAACCAGCACCCGGCTTTCCCTGCGCCCTCTGCGATTTGAGAGGGTGAAGAGATACGCAAACCTCGGACGCAACGCGCCGCGAGAACGCGGGCTCACATCCCCTCCGCTGTTTGAAATTTGAATCCGCTCTTTCCCCGTCGTCCCTGCGAACGCAGGGACCCATAACCACAGGAGCGTGTGGTGGCGCGAGCAAGCGGTTGCAGCGGAGCACACAACAAAGGCCTGTGGTTATGGGTCCCGGGTCAAGCCCGGGACGACAGCGTGGAGGGAGCGCACGCCGCGCCTACAACAGCTCCGGCTGCTCCGCTGCGATCGCGTCCCCGACCGCCACCGCGCCATCCGCGACCACCTCGGCATAGACGCCGCATTCGTTGTGGCCGAGGCGCTGCATCAGGGTGTGCGGGATGGTGAGGTCGCGCACGCCGGTGTCGGGATCGACATTGACCGCGGCGCAGCGGGTGATGCGCTTGACCACCTTGGCCCGTGCGCTGCCGATCGCGATCGTCTGGTCGAGCAGCTCGAATTCGTGCCAGGCCGGCCAGCCCTCGACATAGAGGTTGGCGCGGAAGCGCAGCGGATGCACGGATTGCCCGACCATCTCCTCGATCGCGCGCAGGCTGTTGAGGTTGATGATCGAGACCACCTTGCGGGCGACGTCGGAGAAGCTGTGGCCGGGACTGGTCAGGACCTTTGGCGGTCCCTTGATCTGGCCGGCATGGCGGAGTGCAAAATACTGCTCGATCGCGGCACGCCCGGCGGCCGTTTCGAGGTCGCCCTGAGCCACCATCTCGCCGTTCCGGCGCAGGGTCAGGACGTGGCTGCCGTCGTCGAATTCGGCACGGAGCGGCACCAGCCACTCGTCCCGCTGCAGCATCAGGAAATGCGGCTTCGGCAGCCATTTGGGCTGCTCGGGATCGAAGCCGCTCGGTCCGTTCTCGATGGCGTAGCGGCGATCGGACGAGAGCGTCTGGCCAGCCTTGAGCTCGGCCCGCGGCAGCGCCTCGGGCGTCAGGCCTTTGACGGGATAACGGTAGATGCCGGCGATCTCTGGAGATGAAGCGGAGGACATCAGGCCTTTTAGGAGATTTTCATCGATCGGGCCATACAACCTTACGAAATCATTGCAGAAAGCTCTTCCGTTTCGGAAGCCAAATGCCCACATTCGCGTCAAGCCTGAAATGAGGGCGACGACCACCGGCGGGTTGACCGACGTCAACACCGCCGGGCGGAAACCCAATGAAGATGCCATCACGGTGCCTACGGGGCTGGGAAGGCAGGCCGAGGGAAAGCAAACGATGAATATTGAGAAATACACCGAGCGCGCGCGCGGCTTCATCCAGTCGGCGCAGTCGCTTGCGGTGCGCGAGGGGCACCAGCAATTCTCGCCGCTGCATCTTTTGAAAGTGCTGCTGGACGACAGCGAAGGCCTTGCCGGCGGTCTGATCGATCGCGCCGGCGGCAATTCCCGCGCCATCCTCAAGGCAACCGAGGATGCGCTTAACAAGCTGCCGAAAGTGTCGGGCAGCGGCGCGGGGCAGGTCTACCTTTCACCCGAACTGGCGCGGGCATTCGATGCGGCCGAAAAGGCGGCGGAGAAGGCCGGCGACAGCTTCGTCACCGTCGAGCGTCTCCTGCTCGGGCTTGCGCTCGAGAAGAACAGCGAGGCCGGCTCGATCCTGAGCAAGGGCGGCGTCACCCCGCAGAACCTGAATGCGGCGATCGAGTCGCTGCGCAAGGGCCGTACGGCCGATAGCGCCACCGCCGAGAACGCTTATGACGCGCTGAAGAAATATGCCCGCGACCTGACCCAGGCCGCGCGCGACGGCAAGCTCGATCCGGTGATCGGCCGCGACGAGGAGATCCGTCGCACCATCCAGGTGCTGTCCCGCCGCACCAAGAACAACCCCGTCCTGATCGGCGAGCCCGGCGTCGGCAAGACCGCCATCGTCGAGGGCCTGGCGCTGCGCATCGTCAATGGCGACGTGCCGGAGAGCCTGAAGGACAAGCGGCTCTTGTCGCTCGACCTCGGCGCGCTGATCGCGGGTGCAAAGTACCGCGGCGAGTTCGAGGAGCGGCTGAAGGCCGTGCTGCAGGAGGTCACCTCGGCCGAGGGAACCTTCATCCTGTTCATCGACGAGATGCACACGCTGATCGGCGCCGGCAAGGCAGACGGCGCGATGGACGCGTCCAACCTGTTGAAGCCGGCGCTGGCCCGCGGCGAGCTGCACTGCATCGGCGCGACCACGCTCGATGAGTACCAGAAGCATGTCGAGAAGGACGCCGCGCTCGCCCGCCGCTTCCAGCCGATCTTCGTCAGCGAGCCGACGGTCGAGGACACCATCTCGATCCTGCGCGGGTTGAAGGACAAGTACGAGCAGCACCACGGCGTGCGGATCGCCGATTCCGCGCTGGTGGCGGCCGCAACCCTGTCCAATCGCTACATCACCGACCGCTTCCTGCCCGACAAGGCCATCGACCTGATGGACGAGGCGGCGGCGCGGCTGAAGATGCAGGTCGATTCCAAGCCGGAAGAGCTGGATACGCTGGACCGCGAGATCATCCGCCTCAAGATCGAGCAGGAAGCGCTGAAGAAGGAAACCGATCTCGGCTCGAAGAGCCGGCTGCAGGCGCTGGAGAAGGAGCTCGCCGATCTCGAGGAGAAATCGAAGGCGCTGACGGCGCGCTGGAGCGCGGAGAAGAACAAGCTCTCCAATGCCCAGAAGCTGAAGGCCGAACTCGACGCGCTGCGCGTCGAATTGGCTAACGCCCAGCGCCGCGGTGAATTCCAGCGTGCAGGCGAGCTTGCCTATGGCAAGATCCCGGCGCTGGAGAAGCAGCTCGCCGATATCGAGGCCAGCGAGAACCAGGGCGCGACGATGGAGGAGGCGGTCACCGCCAACCACATCGCGCAGGTGGTCTCGCGCTGGACCGGCGTTCCCGTCGACCGGATGCTGGAAGGCGAGAAAGAGAAGCTCCTGAAGATGGAGGATGCGCTCGGCAAGCGCGTCGTCGGCCAGGCCGAGGCGGTGCGTGCGGTCGCGACCGCCGTGCGCCGCTCGCGCGCCGGCCTGCAGGACCCGAACCGGCCGATGGGCTCGTTCATGTTCCTAGGGCCCACTGGCGTCGGCAAGACCGAGCTGACCAAGGCGCTGGCTGAGTACCTCTTCAACGACGAGACCGCGATGGTCCGCCTCGACATGTCCGAATACATGGAGAAGCACTCGGTCTCGCGCCTGATCGGTGCGCCTCCGGGCTATGTCGGCTATGACGAGGGCGGCGCGCTGACCGAAGCGGTGCGACGGCGGCCCTACCAGGTGGTGCTGTTCGACGAGATCGAGAAGGCGCATCCGGATGTGTTCAACGTGCTGCTGCAGGTGCTCGACGACGGGCGTCTGACCGATGGTCAGGGCCGCACGGTCGATTTCCGCAACACGCTGATCATCATGACCTCGAACCTCGGTTCGGAGTTCCTGGCGAACCAGCCGGAAGGCGAGGATACGGGCGCGGTGCGCGAGCAGGTGATGGCGACGGTGCGGGCGCATTTCCGCCCCGAATTCCTCAACCGTGTCGACGAGATCATCCTGTTCCATCGGCTGCAGAAGAGCGAGATGGGCCGGATCGTCGAGATCCAGTTCGCGCGGCTGCAGAAGCTCCTGGAGGATCGCAAGATCACGCTGACGCTGGACGCGGCGGCGCGCGACTGGCTGGCTGCCAAGGGCTGGGATCCGGCCTACGGCGCCCGCCCGCTGAAGCGGGTGATCCAGCGCAACCTGCAGGATCCGCTGGCCGAGATGATCCTGGCTGGCGACGTCAAGGACGGCGACCAGGTCAAGATCTCGGCCGAGGGCAACGTGCTGACCTTCAACGGCAAGGCGCAGCAGACCGCAGAGGTCGCCCAGTTCGACGCGCCGGTAGCGAAGCGCAAGCTGAACTAAGTCATGAAACGATCGAAGCCCTCTCCGCGGCCCGGCGGAGAGGGCTTCGAGTTTGGGGGAGGCTATTCCTGCGTCACTGCCGGGCCGACATCGTCCTCGTCGCTCGGCTCGAGTTCGGAAAGGATGTCCACGAGCTCGCGGGCGCGGCCGGTCGCAAGCGGTTTGCCGGCGTTCATCAGCGGCTCGTCATTGGCGAGCCAAGCCTGCGCCTCCGCCAGCTCGTCGACGGTGGCGCCCGTCGCGATGATCTTGGCGATGGTGACATCGTCGATCTGGCCGACCGCCTTGACGACGTCATCGCGTGTGATGTGCCTCATGTCCGGTACCCTCTACGCGAAACAAGGCCTCCACCCGCCGTCATGGCGGGCAGGGACCAGAGTAAGACAGCCCTCGATCAGCGGCCCGTGGTCAGCCGTGGCGGGTGCTGCGACATCATCCAGAGCTCGATTGCAGCCAGGATCGCCACCGCCGCGCCGATCACCACATGGACCGTCATCGCGGTGGTGCCGTGGAAGCCCAATACCCAGGGCGACACCAGGGCCCACAATCCGACGATCAGGTTCAGCCACTCCTCCCACACCGCGAACGCCGCCAGCGCCGCGATTGCAAGGACCGCGATGACGATGCCGGTGATGTAGGCGTTGGTGGAGACGGTTCCGGCGGTGAAGCCGAACAGCCAGGGCGACAGCAACAGGATCGCGCCGAGGATCAGGTTTGCGACGTCGCACAATTTCGCGTTCGTCCAATTCTCCATGACACCCTCCGTTGGAGGTTTCGTGCATCCCTGAAACCGAGCTGATGCCCTCCTGGTTCCACGGCCGCCGTGGCAAATTTCCTTGATTTGACGGGGAGATCAGCGGTTGCTGACGGGGCGCGAACCGGTCGAGCCGGTGGCGTCGGAGACGATGCGGGAGCTGCCGCGGCTGCTCATCTGGGCATCGATCCGGTCGCGCTCCTTCTCGAAACCTGCCAGCATCGAGCCCTCGAGCGAGCGCCCGCGCGGCAGCTTCACGCGCATCGGGTCGACGAAACGGCCGTTGACCAGGATCTCGTAATGGACGTGGGCGCCGGTCGACATGCCGGTCGACCCGATAAAGCCGATTACCTGGCCCTGGCGGACGCGCTTGCCGGCTTCCATGCCCTTGGCGAACGCGGACATGTGGCCGTAGGCGGTCTCATAGCCATTGTTGTGCTTGACGCGGACATACTTGCCGTAGCCGCCCTCCCAGCCGACCTTTTCGACCACGCCGTTGCCCGACGCGAAGATCGGGGTGCCGTAGGGGGCCGCCCAGTCGACGCCGGTGTGCATCTTGACGTAGCCGAGGATCGGATGGCGGCGGCCGCCGAAGCCGGAGCGCATGATCGCGTTGTTGACGGGCTTGCGCACCAGGAACTTCTTCGCGCTCTTGCCGGTCTCATCGTAGTAGTCGACCACCGAATCGTCCGGCGTCTGGAACCGGTAGTATTTCTTGGTCTCGCCGCCGACCGTGAGCGCGGCGTACAGCACCTCGGTCTTTTCGCTGCTCGTTACGCCTTCGTCCTCGCCGGCGTAGAAGACGTCGAAGCTATCGCCGGGCTGCACCTTGCGCTGGAAGTCGACGTCATAGGAATAGATGCGGACCATGTCCTCGATGACGTTCTGCGGCACCTTGTTGCGCAGCGCGGTCTCGTAGATGCTCTGATAGAGCCGTACGCCGCTGCCATCATCCTCCTCGTCATCGTCGCTGTTGTCGGCGGTGTCGGACACGGTGTTCAAGCTCTGCACGTCGACGGCGACATATTTGCCGATGTCCGAGAGTGCTGCGACCGCTTCGACCTGGGTGTCGTTGGCGACGATCACGCGATAGGGCTGCAGCCGCGCTCCCGGGGCCGGATTTGCCGGCGCCATCAGGATGCGCAGCTTCTGGCCTTCCTTCAGGCCGCCATCGCGGCCGCGGGCGCCGAGCATGGCCGCGATCGCCTTGGCCTCGTCGGCTGTCGCGCCCATGTCGCGCAGCACCGAAGTGACGGTGTCGCCCTTCTTGACGATATGCACCCGCTCCCCGGTCGGGTTGCCGCCGGTGACCTGCTCCTTGGTCTTCGGCAGCAGCGTGACGTTTTCCGGCACCACGCGGGTTTCAAAGCCGGCATAGGGATCGGAAACGTTGCCCTCTGTGGCATAGGCGAGCTTGAGGTCGGGCTGCGCGCCGCCGACATCGGCGGTGGCATTGGCCAGCGTATAGCGGACGCCGCCGTTATTGCCGCGCCAGTTGGCCGCGTCACGCACCCGCATCAGGATCTCGTCGAGCGCCACCACCGCGGCGATCTTCGCCTTCGGTAGCACCTGCCCCAGATCCTTGGTGACGAATGAGACCTCGGCGTCGGGCTCGACAGCCTCGGGGTTGTTCGGATCGTCCGCCGCCGCGGTCTGATTGGTGCCGACGTCGGTCAGCATGCGCTGGGCGTTGAACGGCGGGATCTTGGCCGAAAGATCGCTTGTCGTCATCGACAGGTTGCCGGAGATGCGAACATACGGCCGCACCCGCATCACGTCGCGGTTGCCGACGCGGGTCACCGTCGATACCCGCACCACGTTGCGCGAGGCGCTTGATTCCGACGGCGGCGGCAGGCGGTCGCTCTTGTGCAGGGTGGCGGCACGGTCATTGGCGCTGATGGCACCGCGCAGCGCGCCCTCGACCCGCTCGGGGAGCTTGGCAAAGGTCATCTCGCCGTCGAGGGACGCAAAAACGGCGCCGCCGATCAAGGCCGCGCCGCACAGCCCGGTGAGGATCGTGCCGCTGAACCACTGTACGGAAACACGGCGGCGGTCGATCACCGCAGCCTCCGAGCCGTCAACCGACAGCGGCGGCTCGTGACCGAGATCGATCATCCCGGTCTCGCGTCCAAAGCCGCTCCCGCGTGACGCCCGTTGGCTCAAACCCGTGTCCCCCCAAGTTCCATCAGCATACGACGAGACTTCCGCACTCCCTTGCGCCCGCATTCGCCCTAGCGGGGCAATCCGGCAGTACGGCGCGTCACATACAGCAACATTCGTGAATTATCGAAGGCCGATGGCCAACCACAATCTCGAATGCCAACGATGTGTAAATCTCTCGATGTTGCTCGGCCGCGTGGAACTGGCGACGGATTCATCGAAATCGTCAGTCCCTTGGTAGAGAAACCACCGGCAGCCCCCACTGGCATCCGGCGATTCATTTTGCATAACTAATCGTCAGAACGTCGCAGGATTGTGGCTCAAGTACGGCGTAAAGTCCCGAAAAATCGAGCAATTCTGCGCATCGGAAGAATCTGCACCTGATGCGACGATTTGTTGACAATGGTCGTTGACAAGCCGGATTGGGCCGGCCTATAAGGCGGCCACTGAGCGCGGCGCTGCATTGGCCCGGTGGCCAAGGCAAGCTTTCGCGCCCTTGATGCTCCTCACCTTGATGAGTGACTCAACAGCCGACGTAAATCGGTTGGGGATTCGCCGTCGGGTGAAGAGGGTCGGAACCCTCCTAAGGGTGTGAGGTCTTCGGATCTCGGGCTGTTTGACAAGTGAAGATGAAGAAAGAGAAACGTGGACGGCGGAGTCCTTGCGGGTCTCGATTTTGAAAACCTTGGTTTTCCCGATCGGGACCGGACGAAAGACTTCGGCGGTACACGTTTTGAATAAGGTTACACCATGGCCTCTTGATTGAGGTCGGGTCGCCAGCGATGTGAATCGCTGCGCGATTTTGGTGTGGACCTCGTCAAACGTTGTGATCAGCCGGTTCAAAGTTTCAAGTCCAACTTGAGAGTTTGATCCTGGCTCAGAGCGAACGCTGGCGGCAGGCTTAACACATGCAAGTCGAGCGGGCGTAGCAATACGTCAGCGGCAGACGGGTGAGTAACGCGTGGGAACGTACCTTTTGGTTCGGAACAACACAGGGAAACTTGTGCTAATACCGGATAAGCCCTTACGGGGAAAGATTTATCGCCGAAAGATCGGCCCGCGTCTGATTAGCTAGTTGGTGAGGTAATGGCTCACCAAGGCGACGATCAGTAGCTGGTCTGAGAGGATGATCAGCCACATTGGGACTGAGACACGGCCCAAACTCCTACGGGAGGCAGCAGTGGGGAATATTGGACAATGGGCGCAAGCCTGATCCAGCCATGCCGCGTGAGTGATGAAGGCCCTAGGGTTGTAAAGCTCTTTTGTGCGGGAAGATAATGACGGTACCGCAAGAATAAGCCCCGGCTAACTTCGTGCCAGCAGCCGCGGTAATACGAAGGGGGCTAGCGTTGCTCGGAATCACTGGGCGTAAAGGGTGCGTAGGCGGGTCTTTAAGTCAGGGGTGAAATCCTGGAGCTCAACTCCAGAACTGCCTTTGATACTGAAGATCTTGAGTTCGGGAGAGGTGAGTGGAACTGCGAGTGTAGAGGTGAAATTCGTAGATATTCGCAAGAACACCAGTGGCGAAGGCGGCTCACTGGCCCGATACTGACGCTGAGGCACGAAAGCGTGGGGAGCAAACAGGATTAGATACCCTGGTAGTCCACGCCGTAAACGATGAATGCCAGCCGTTAGTGGGTTTACTCACTAGTGGCGCAGCTAACGCTTTAAGCATTCCGCCTGGGGAGTACGGTCGCAAGATTAAAACTCAAAGGAATTGACGGGGGCCCGCACAAGCGGTGGAGCATGTGGTTTAATTCGACGCAACGCGCAGAACCTTACCAGCCCTTGACATCCCGGTCGCGGACTCCAGAGACGGAGTTCTTCAGTTCGGCTGGACCGGAGACAGGTGCTGCATGGCTGTCGTCAGCTCGTGTCGTGAGATGTTGGGTTAAGTCCCGCAACGAGCGCAACCCCCGTCCTTAGTTGCTACCATTTAGTTGAGCACTCTAAGGAGACTGCCGGTGATAAGCCGCGAGGAAGGTGGGGATGACGTCAAGTCCTCATGGCCCTTACGGGCTGGGCTACACACGTGCTACAATGGCGGTGACAATGGGAAGCGAAGACGCAAGTCCTAGCAAATCTCAAAAAGCCGTCTCAGTTCGGATTGGGCTCTGCAACTCGAGCCCATGAAGTTGGAATCGCTAGTAATCGTGGATCAGCACGCCACGGTGAATACGTTCCCGGGCCTTGTACACACCGCCCGTCACACCATGGGAGTTGGTTTTACCTGAAGACGGTGCGCTAACCGAAAGGGGGCAGCCGGCCACGGTAGGGTCAGCGACTGGGGTGAAGTCGTAACAAGGTAGCCGTAGGGGAACCTGCGGCTGGATCACCTCCTTTCTAAGGATGGTCCTTCAGAGAGCTCACGCTCACTATCGGATCGTTTTAGAAACATCTCGGGGCCAATCGATCGCCAGATCGCTTGAGCTCCATTGGCGGGATTTCGCCGTCTTCGTTTCTCTTTCTTCGCGGACGAACACGCGCCAGGGGCTAGAGCGCTGTGCGATGCATCGGCGAAAGCCGGTTGCGCGCGAGCGGGTTCCTAATCCTTTGTAGGATGAGCGTTAGGGGCTTGTAGCTCAGTTGGTTAGAGCGCGCGCTTGATAAGCGTGAGGTCGGAAGTTCAAGTCTTCCCAGGCCCACCACTTTCATCGAGCGGGCATTCGTCTTCTGGTTACGGGGCCATAGCTCAGCTGGGAGAGCGCGTGCTTTGCAAGCATGAGGTCGTCGGTTCGATCCCGTCTGGCTCCACCAGATGGTTTGATCGCCGGTGCCTCAACCGTCGTCCGCGAAACATCAATTCGCACACGCAGTCCGGATGGACGCGGTGTGCGTGTTATCTGACATCGTAAAGAGGAGATCGATCCAAGTTTGGGATCTGCGGAGCAATTCGCGGGTGCTCATTCACTATCTCCAGATCATTTTCGGCGCTCGTTCATCGCAAGATGAGCGGGTTGTAAAATGATCCTGTTAGCGAAGCTTGACCGCCTCGCTATTGGTTCGATCTTACGAAGCAAGCTGGTCTTTCTAATCAATGTCCGGCCGCGCAAGCAGCATTCATCGAGGGTGCGCGCTTTGAGATTTCGGTCTCAATGCGATTGGGCGGCATACATTCTGCCGAGTGTGTGGACATTGATAATGAGAGCAATCAAGTGCCTTAAGGGTGTTCGGTGGATGCCTTGGCGCTGAGAGGCGATGAAGGACGTGCTACGCTGCGATAAGCCGTGGGGAGCTGCGAAGAAGCTTTGATCCACGGATTTCCGAATGGGGAAACCCACCTTCGATAGCCGGAACTCCAAGATCTTGAGGTTTAAACACCTTGTGTTTTGGGGTTCGACCAGAAATGCGAGAAATCAAACCGCGAGGTTTTGGATTTCCGGTTATCAAGAGAAGGTATGAGACTTCTGAATAAAATAGGAGGTTTCAAGCGAACCCAGGGAACTGAAACATCTAAGTACCTGGAGGAAAGGACATCAATCGAGACTCCGTTAGTAGTGGCGAGCGAACGCGGACCAGGCCAGTGATACATCAAAGACAACCGGAACCTGTCAGGAAAGCAGGGCCTTAGAGGGTGATAGCCCCGTACGGGTAATGCGATGATGTATCCTTGAGTAAGGCGGGACACGTGCAATCCTGTCTGAACATGGGGGGACCACCCTCCAAGCCTAAGTACTCCTCAGCGACCGATAGTGAACCAGTACCGTGAGGGAAAGGTGAAAAGCACCCCGACGAGGGGAGTGAAATAGACCTGAAACCGGACACCTACAAACAGACGGAGCCCAAGATGCGTTCTGGGTGACGTCGTACCTTTTGTATTATGGGCCAGCGACTTAATTTAACGAGCAAGCTTAAGCCGATAGGCGAAGGCGTAGCGAAAGCGAGTCTGAACAGGGCGCCAAGTTCGTTGTATTAGACCCGAAACCTAGTGATCTAGCCATGAGCAGGTTGAAGGTGAGGTAACACTCACTGGAGGACCGAACGGGTGCCTGTTGAAAAAGGCTCCGATGACTTGTGGTTAGGGGTGAAAGGCCAATCAAACTGGGAAATAGCTGGTTCTCCGCGAAAGATATTTAGGTATCGCCTCGGATGAATACCTCAGGGGGTAGAGCACTGGATGGGCTAGGGGGACTTACCGTCTTACCAAACCCAACCAAACTCCGAATACCTGAGAGTACTATCCGGGAGTCACACGGCGGGTGCTAACGTCCGTCGTGGAGAGGGAAACAACCCGGACCTACAGCTAAGGCCCCTAATTCGTGGCTAAGTGGGAAAGGATGTGGAAATCCCAAAACAACCAGGAGGTTGGCTTAGAAGCAGCCATCCTTTAAAGAAAGCGTAACAGCTCACTGGTCTAAATAAGGGTTTCTGCGCCGAAGATGTAACGGGGCTCAAGCCACGAGCCGAAGCTTAGGGTGTGCGCAAGCACGCGGTAGCGGAGCGTTCTGTAAGCCTGCGAAGGGCGACTCGTGAGAGCGCCTGGAGGTATCAGAAGTGCGAATGCTGGCATGAGTAACGACAAACACTGTGAAAGACAGTGTCGCCGAAAGTCCAAGGGTTCCTGCGTAAAGTTAATCTTCGCAGGGTTAGCCGGTCCCTAAGGCGAGGCCGAAAGGCGTAGTCGATGGGAATGCAGTGAATATTCTGCAGCCAGTGGATGGTGACGAATCCCGTGTGTTGTCCGACCTTACTGGATTGGTCGGGCCTCGAAGGGGTTCCAGGAAATAGCCTCCACATTAGACCGTACCCGAAACCGACACAGGTGGACTGGTAGAGTATACCAAGGCGCTTGAGAGAATGACGTTGAAGGAACTCGGCAATTTACCTCCGTAACTTCGGGATAAGGAGGCCCATTGTTCGCGCAAGCGGGCAGTGGGGGCACAGACCAGGGGGTGGCAACTGTTTAACAAAAACACAGGGCTCTGCGAAATCGCAAGATGACGTATAGGGTCTGACGCCTGCCCGGTGCCGGAAGGTTAAGAGGAGAGGTGCAAGCCTTGAATCGAAGCCCCGGTAAACGGCGGCCGTAACTATAACGGTCCTAAGGTAGCGAAATTCCTTGTCGGGTAAGTTCCGACCTGCACGAATGGCGTAATGACTTCCCCGCTGTCTCCAACGTCAGCTCAGTGAAATTGAATTCCCCGTGAAGATGCGGGGTTCCTGCGGTCAGACGGAAAGACCCCGTGCACCTTTACTGTAGCTTTGCACTGGTATTCGTGACTGTTTGTGTAGAATAGGTGGTAGGCTTTGAAGCCTCGGCGCCAGCCGGGGTGGAGCCGCAATGTGAAATACCACCCTAATGGTTATGGATATCTAACCGCATCCCCTCAGCGGGGATCGGGACAGTGCATGGTGGGCAGTTTGACTGGGGCGGTCGCCTCCCAAAGAGTAACGGAGGCGTGCGAAGGTAGGCTCAGAACGGTCGGAAATCGTTCGTCGAGTATAATGGCATAAGCCTGCCTGACTGCGAGACTTACGAGTCGAGCAGAGACGAAAGTCGGTCATAGTGATCCGGTGGTCCCGCGTGGGTGGGCCATCGCTCAACGGATAAAAGGTACGCCGGGGATAACAGGCTGATGACGCCCAAGAGTCCATATCGACGGCGTCGTTTGGCACCTCGATGTCGGCTCATCACATCCTGGGGCTGGAGAAGGTCCCAAGGGTTCGGCTGTTCGCCGATTAAAGTGGTACGTGAGCTGGGTTCAGAACGTCGTGAGACAGTTCGGTCCCTATCTGCCGTGGGTGTTGGAATGTTGAGAGGATTTGCCCCTAGTACGAGAGGACCGGGGTGAACGTACCTCTGGTGGAGCTGTTGTCGCGCCAGCGGCAGTGCAGCATAGCTATGTACGGACGGGATAACCGCTGAAAGCATCTAAGCGGGAAACCCACCTCAAAACGAGCATTCCCTTGAGAACCGTGGAAGACGACCACGTTGATAGGCCGGATGTGGAAGTGCAGTAATGCATGCAGCTTACCGGTACTAATCGTTCGATCGGCTTGATTGCTCTCATTTTCAGTGTCCATGAAATGAGCAGCGCTAGTCATCGAGACTAGACGCAAAGGTAGCCAAAACTGGCTACCGAGATCGCTTGCTTCGTTTTCCTTTGTCCTTCGCCGGCCTGGTGGTTCTAGCGAGGAGCATGAACCCGATCCCATCCCGAACTCGGCCGTTAAACTCCTCAGCGCCAATGGTACTATGGCTTAAGCCCTGGGAGAGTAGGTCGCTGCCAGGCCTGCCAAGGACAATGGAATTTCCTCTTTACGTGTCACGATCAAAACAAGACGCCGTCTCCTTCCGGAGACGGCGTTTTTGTTT
>NZ_AXAP01000140.1 GCF_000472865.1 Bradyrhizobium elkanii WSM2783
TGCCAAGTTCGGCAGCCACAGATTTGCTTGGCAAGCCATCTGCGCACCGTAGGATCGCGCGGCACCGCTCAGATAGCGACCGGGCCACACGATAACGACGAACCTGCCTCTCTAAATATGCTCGCTCTTGCGGACTCGGCACCAACGGCTCGATTGGCCGGCCTCTAACACCTGCATTCGCCACAAGCGCTCTCCTCTACAGAGAATCGAGCCATCATATAATGTGACGAACTTGCGTTCCAGATGACTAGCTCGGGACGTCTAGGGCCGTTTCGGGGGCTCCCAATTGAATAACGGAAGTGACCCCACCTCGTGGAGAAGAGTGAGGTTCACTCCCGCTATTTTCAGGCGTCCCAACAGACGCGCTTTGCTAAGAGCGCCAATCACACTCGTTCCTGCGAGGGTCCTGTTTTTTTAGGGCAGATGTCCTAGCCCGGACAGCACCTGGATCGATCTGGTAAACGGGCTAGTTGGCGTGTTCTCTTATCGTGGCGCCATAGCGGGCGCGCTGTTCATCCTTCTTCGCCGGTGATGCTGATCCGGTAGAGCAAGCGGCTATGAGCCTTGACACGAGGCTTCAGCTCTCCCCCGGCTGCAGCGACGCTTCGATGTCGCGGGTCAGCAACAGAGCTTCCTTCCAGGCAGCGCCATGGTGTCGAAGCTCCGTTCCGACTTCGTCCTGAAACGGGAACCTTCCGGTGATGTGAAAGAAGTAACGGGGCATTGACCGCAACCACGACTTTCAGTTCGCGAAACGGGATCGTCCGCAGACCGTTCCTAAACAGATTGCCAGGAACGCTAAGCTGCCGGACAAATTGAGGGGGTGATGCGGGGCCAATCGGCGCCAGGGAGCGAGCGTCTGGACCGGTGTATCGGTCATGGTTGAGCATGCAGATACTTGCCGCACGCGCGCCGAGCAATGTCGGCAACAAGCTGCGACGACGGTTTGTCCAATCGAAAAACAGCAGCTGCTGCGGTCTTCTGAAGAATGGCTAAGGCTCGCACAACTACCAGCGCTTGGCTCACGCGGGGACTCTGTCTTTGCGGCATTTCGGGCGGCCAGCCTGTCCTCCTCGGGACCGCACATGACGATCTTTAGGGCGTCGTCAGGCAGCGGCCGCTGGAGGCGCGTCACCCACAACCCGTGACGCGCAATTCACGTAGGTGCCACGTATCTCCAGCCAAACCAGCCCCATAACGATGCATACCATCAGCCATGGGTGGCGGTGCATTACGAAATCGATCAAAGCCCCACCAATCGCGGATGTGCCGACCAAAAAGCACAACGCATAAGCCAGCCAAGGCCAGTTCTTGTGTTTGGCCTCCGGGTTCCGCTCATGGGTCCTTAGCACTGCCCGCTTGGCCGGATTGGTCTCCGTCTGGTTAGTCTTGGCAATCTCGGCCGGCGCCAGCCGATACTCCCTCTCGGCGAACTCTGGGTAGAGGTCGCCGAATGGCGCTCGCATGACCCGATCCATGGTGTCGTTCAGTTCTGGCTTGTTGTGACCAAATTGGAATTCGGTCCTGCTTATACGCACCTCTCACGAGAACGACATTATCCAGGCGCGAACGCACCCTCTCCGTTCGCGAACGCCGCAGCCAGATCTGCTGACCGCCCTGAAGAACCCCTATGCTGATGCCGTCTGCCACGGAAAGGGCCATACAAAGGCCGGTGTCAGACTGCCAGCCTGTCTTCTTCATCCGGCCCTCGCAGCACGATCTTGAGTGCGTGATCGGGCAACGGACGCTGAAGGGCCTTGGCTTCATCCCACGGTGCGCGCCACACGTCGCGTTCTTCGCCAGTCGTCAGGATAACCGGCATGGCCTTGGGATGGATCGGGGCGACGACCGCGTTCGGTTTGGTGGTCAGGGAGCCATAGACGAGGTGAGGGCCGGGGATCGGCGTCGACTTGGTGTCCCGGTCGCCCTTGAACTCGGTCCAGATCCCGGCAAATGCGGTAAGCGGCCGATCGTCGTCCAGTGCGAACCAGACCACGTCCTTTTTCTTCGTCTCCGGGTTCGGCTCGGGCGCGTACTCGGCGAAGCTATTGAAGGGCACTAGAGCGGTTCATGGCTAGGCTGAATCGGTAGGGATTCCCTTGCGGGCCGGTTTGTGATTCAAGGTGTTGGCTGGGTCTGGGGGCCAGCATCTGATGAGCCGACCTCTTTCCAATGATCTGCGTGAGCGTGTTGTTGCAGCCGTAGGTGCGGGTGAAAGCTGCCGGGCGGTTGCGACGCGATTTGGCGTGGCGGCGTCCTCGGTGGTGAAGTGGTCACAGCGCTATCGGGCGACGGGTTCAGTGGCGCCCGGCAAGATAGGCGGATACCGCAAGCCGGTGCTGGAACCGCATCGCGCCTCCATCAAGGAACGGATTAGCCAGACGCCGCATCTGACGCTGCACAAGCTGAAGGACGAACTTGCTGCCCGTGGGGTCGAGGTCTCGCACAATGCGGTCTGGACAGGAAGAGGTAAGGCCAATTACTGCCTCAACCGCAGGGATGCATTTGCCTGCTTTCTCGACGACGGACGCGTCCGCATGTCGAACAACGCCGCCGAACGCAAACTATGGGCCGTCGTCGTAGGAAGGAGAAACTTCGACTGTCGCCGGACTCATGAGCGCGGTGAGCGTGGGCTGCGATCTAGTCCCCTTATTGTCAGCGCCAAGCTCAGCGATATCGATTCACGAAGCAACTTAGCAACACGCCGGATTGCTTCCTCGCCGTTTCCTCGCAAAGAAGGCGATCAGAAGTTTCGCTGCGCGCGGAGCTCGAGCAGGAACGTATCCTGGTCCTTGAACTCGTAGCGCGCCAACGGCTTCGGCGCGGACGCGCCAAGCACGGCCGATCCCTTGAAGTTCTGGTCGAGGTGGAACCACTGGAATTCGGCCGTGAAGGTCAGGTTCTTGACCGGGGTCCAGCGGGTGTTCACGCCGAGCTGCGAGATGTTGAAGTCGGGGTTGCAGACGTAGTCCGCGCTGACCGCCTTGGCCGGCGTGGTGTAGTTCGCGCACATGAAGGCCTTCGCGGCACCGTCATAGCGGACCGCCACATACGAGCCGAACAGGCTCGACGACCAATACGGGTCCCAGTTATGATTGAACGCCCCGCGAACGCCAAAGGTCTCCGTCAGATGCAGCGAGCCGTCGCCGCCGGCCGCGACCGGCAGATAGACGGCATCGGTCGTCGCACCGAACCCGATGCTCTGATAGGCGCCGGGCGCACTGGTGCTGCCGAACATGGCAAAGCTTGGCGAGGTTGAAGACGACGAGACGACGTACTTCGTCGCGCCCTTGGCATAGCTCGCGTCCAGCTTGAGGTCGTCACCAGCGCCGCTCGGGATGTTCTTGATCTGCAACGCCGCCTGTACGGCGCCGCCCCACGAGGTGTCGGGATGTCCGGAAAGCTCGGATGCCGCGGTCGGCGCCGCGCCCGGCAGTCCGACGGCGCCCGCCGGCGCACCGAGCGCGTTGAGGGTGTTGTAGGAGCCGCTGACTTCATGCGCCGCGGCCGAAATCTGGAACAGGCCCCAAGCCTGGTCGATGCGGATATTGCCGACGACGTCGGGCGCATGGACGCCGGCATAGGCGTTGCCCGAGTTAAACGTGGCGTTCAGCGGCAGCGCCAGATTGTAGACCGCGGTGCGATCCCAGACCGTCGGATCATCCAGGCCGATGCTGGCCGACACGCCATTGCCGAACTGCGCGGTGTACTGGATGTTGTTAACGCCAGTGTCGGTGTTCTGGCCGCCGAGCAGGAAGTCCGAGATGTTGCCGGGAAAGCCCTGCCAAGGCGACGCGTAGGCCGAGGCCGACTGACCAAGAGTGAAGCCTGCGAACTGAATGAAAAGGTACTGGATGGTGGTGTAACCGCCGCCGGGAGTGTCGAGCAGCTGCGCGCCGGCCACCGGAAGCGAGCCGTTGATCGAGTTCGGGTTGAAGGTGTTGTTGCCAAGCGTAGAGAACTGAAACCGGCCCATCCCGAAGGTGCGGACCGTGCCATATTCGGTCTGCGTGCGGGTATCGATTGACAAAGCCATACGGGACCGCGCTGCGAAGTAGTCACGATAGCGGTTACCCTGGCCGATATCGCCATTCCAGGCGGGCGAGCCCTGCACGCCGCCGTTGAAGGTGGCGTCGACCCGCAGATAGCCGCCGATCTTCATGCAGGTGTCGGTGCCCGGGATGTACCAGAAGCCGCCGCCGTACAGCGAGCAGACCTTCACATACTCGACGGCCTTCGCCTTGATTGGAAGATCGGCTGCTTGCGCGCCCCCGACGGCCATCAGGCCGGCGGTTGTGCCGCGAATAAGTGTTCGCGCCCGTATCATGTTTAAAGTCTCCTAATCCCCAACATGCACACGCATGCTGACGCGGTAACTAATGCAAAAACTTCCGTGAAGAATAACAACGCGGTGAAGTCGATGCCGCCGACCGTGAGCTGTGACGTTTTCGCCACGCGACAGTTCGGTGATCATCGAACAACCCTATTCGGTCTTTGCAGATCAGATCTGTCAGCAGAAAGTGGTGATCGGTCGCTTGCGCATCTTGCGGCGTAGAAGGCATATTTTGCGCGCGTAAGTATCCGTGCATTTCCCGTGCTTTCCATGGGGGTTCAAACCTGTCGCTCCAGCTCACGCCCACCGCCGCGAGCGAAGTCAATGTCACGACCGTTGCGGCGCTCGCGGGCTCCTCCCACCGCTACGGCGACCATTGCCGCGGGCATGTACATACCGGGCACCCCTTTTCACATTGCTGAGCATTGATCGGAATGGCCAGTCCGGCACTTTCGATTCGCCGTCGTTCGAGGGCTCATTTACCGAGAACGTCACGACTCCACTGGGCTATGGCACGCAGAACCTTGTTCCGGTCCTTGCTCTTCATTATCTTCGCGTGGATCGCATTGAGCCGGTCGAGGAGTTGGCTCGCACGGCGTTGTTGATGAAGCCGACAGCGCTTGCGAGCGGTGTCGCGGTGCCGTTACCGAATGTCGTGCTGCCAGCGCTCGTGTTGGCGAGAAAATTGACGTTGTTGGCGTAGTCCGCCGGCGTCGAGCGGCGTAGACCGTCGGCATCAGGCTTTGCGGCGCAATGCCCGACGGAAGCTCACGAGAGAAAGTACGACGTAAGAGGGCCGAGGCCGTTCATTACGCCATAAGGCTGGGGTCCGGTCGTCGTGGATCGCCTTGAGAGTTTGCGCAGCGTGCGGTCCTGCGTCAATTGCGGGATGACCCGTCCGACACTTGGCGTCGTGCTGTTGGGAAAGCCAACTGGCGGCGAAGCCGAGATTTGCTGAGCGAGTGCCGGCAACGGCCAGGAACGTAGTTGTTAGCAGCAACGAGTTCAGACGAGTCCTCGAGTCGATTTGGAATCCGTCGTACGTCAGATTCGGGACACTAGAGCATGTTCGGGTCTGATTGAGTCAGAACCGAAGCTCTCGTGGACTTTTGCGGCAAAGCGAAAAGTCAGATCGCAGGCGGTAGCCGCAGACCCGGTCGAACATGACGCGAAGCGGCCTTCATTGATATCGATTTCGTGATCCGACGCGGCCCATCCGACGAACTCGTTTTTATGACAGGATCGGCTGAGTGATCACACGGTGGACGCGCACCGTCTCCCCTAACCCGAAGAATTGGCTCATAGCCTGGAGTTGGAAGATTCTCGGCTCAATTCGGCCCCAGTTAGTATGAGATTCTAATTTTTTCCGGTTCTTCTGCGACATTTGAGAAATCAGTGGATGTCTGTTGCGATAACTTCTGTCTGGGACGTTGCATGGAAAAGACACGGCCGATTCGGTCAAAGCCGCCCTACAAGATTGATCTCGTTCGGCGTATTGACCTCACAACCTTGCAATTATTCATCGCAATTTGCGACGAAGGTAATTTGACGCGTGCGTCGCAGAGAGAGGCAATAGCGCCTTCCGCAGTCAGTAAGCGCATGCACGATCTCGAGGAGACGCTCCAGGTCGCTCTGTTTGAAAGACACTCGAATGGAATGACACTGACGCCGGCAGGCGAATCTCTGTTGCATCATGCGCGCGTCACGCTGCTCAACATCGCGAAGATCGCGGTCGACATGGCGGAGCACGCGCGGGGTGTGCGTGGACATGTGCGAATGTTGGCAAACCTGTCGTCAATCGTCGAATTTCTGCCGGACGATCTGCCCGGATTCTTTCGCTCTCACGAGTTGGTGCGGCTCGATCTTCAGGAGCGCTCCAGCGCCGAGGTCGTTCGCGGCCTCGAGGAAGGTGTCGCGGATATCGGCATCTGCTCCGCAGACGTCGCCACGCGCGGGCTGGAGCGTTATTCGTATGGAAGGGATCGCCTCGTTATCGTGGTAAGGTCCGATCACCCGCTGTCCGGCACGACGAAAGTCTCATTTGCCGATACACTGGACTACGATCATGTGGGCCTGTTCGCTACAAGCTCGATCTATCTTCGCTCGCAATACACGGCGCAACAGCTCGGCAAGTCGATCAAACTAAGGGTCCACGTCCCTGGTTTCGACGCCGTCTGCCGGATGGTGCAGGCCGGAATGGGCATCGGCTTGATCCCGAACCGGGCATTTGCCGTCTTGAGCCACGGCATGAACTTGTCCGCTGTCGAGCTGAGCGATGAATGGGCGGATCGTGAGCTGGTGCTGGTTGCCAGAGATCCCGTAGGGCTGTCGGCGACGAGTCGCTTGATGCTAGATCACCTCAGACATTCCCGCAGCACGCACTATAAAGCATGATGACTTTTCTTCGAATCGTCGTCCCGCTTCTTAGCTCTTTGTTTGAGCATGTTCGTTTCACGCTATTGCTTCGCGTTTGTCGTGAGAGAAAACCTGGCCATGCTCTAGTATCGCTCTCTTCGCGTGCGTTCGTCATCTGCGAACGCTCGTTCATCAACGGATATTGGACTCAACCCGCGTTGCTCGGCAACACCTCGACAAAACAGCGTGTCGAGGAGCGCCAGAGATGGTCGGGCCGTTATCCGGTATTCGCGTTGTCGAACTAGGAACACTCATCGCTGCGCCATTTGCGGCGCGGCTGTTTGCCGAATTCGGCGCAGATGTCATCAAGATCGAGCAGCCCGGCGTTGGAGATCCGCTGCGCAAGTGGCGAAAGCTCCATCAAGGGACATCGCTGTGGTGGTATCTGCAATCCCGCAACAAGAAGTCGATCGCAGTTGATCTGAAGTCGGCGGAAGGGCGTGCGGTTGTTCGTCGCCTGGCTATCCAAGCCGACGTTGTGATCGAGAATTTCAAGCCGGGCAACCTTGAGAAGCTCGGCCTCGGCTGGGACGTGCTCTCCGCGCTCAATCCGAACCTGACCCTGGTCCGTATCTCCGGCTACGGGCAGACAGGTCCTTATCGCGATCGATCGGGATTCGGCGCGATCGGTGAAGCCATGGGTGGATTGCGATTCACCACTGGCGATCCTGAGAGCCCGCCGGCACGCGTCGGTATCAGCATCGGCGATAGCCTGGCTTCGCTGCACGGCGTGATTGGAGCGCTGATGTCGCTGCTTCGGGTCAAGACAGGCCAGGGCAAGGGGCAGATCGTCGACGTCTCGCTTTACGAGAGCGTGTTCAATCTCATGGAAAGTCTGGTTCCCGAGTATGATCTCTTGGGCTATGTCAGGACCCGGACCGGCGCAGCACTACCGGGCATAAGTCCCTCCAATACCTATCCAAGCTCCGATGGGCGCTACGTTGTCATCGCCGGCAACAGCGACGCGATATTCAAGCGTCTGATGCGTGTGATCGGCCGCCCTGATCTCGGTGAAGATCCGACGCTCACCAACAACGACGGACGCGTACGGAGGAATGCGGTGCTCGACGCCGCCGTCAGCGACTGGACCTCGCAACGAACCATGGAGGAGATCCTCTCCCGTCTTGATGCGGCTGACGTTCCTGCGGGTCGAATCTATTCGGTCGCCGATATCGTGGAAGACCCCCACTACGCTGCCAGAGACATGATCCTGCCGACCGAACTCCCCGGCGGCATCACCGTGAAGATGCCTGGTATCGCGCCAAAGCTATCGGAAACGCCGGGTGGCGTAAGGTGGCCTGGTCCGACACTCGGGCAACACACCGACGAGGTCTTGACATCGCTCGGCCTCAACGAGGAGGACATTCTGCAACTGCGCCGCAGTGGAGCGGTGCAATGACCGCCGATCTGCCGGACATTTTGATCCAGGAAGTCGCACCACGCGACGGGTTGCAGATCGAGCCGCAATGGATCGAAACGACCGAAAAGATACTGCTGATCGATTGCCTGTCTGCTATTGGCTTCCGACGCATCGAAGTTTCGTCATTTGTTTCGCCAAAGGCCGTCCCTGCGCTGCGGGATGCAAGAGATGTATTTGCCAGCATCAGACGGCGACCTGGAATGGTCTACACAGCGCTGATTCCAAATCGGAAGGGCGCCGAGCTCGCCTTGGCGGCACGGGCCGATGAACTAAACTTTGTGATGTCGGCGAGTGAGACACACAATCGCGCGAACATGAACATGACGCATGATGGCTCGCTCGCATCCCTTGGTGAAATCATCGAACTGGCCCACGCGGCTGACGCATTGGTCAATGCCACGATCGCGACGGCGTTCGGCTGCCCATTCGAGGGAGCACAGCCGTCCGGAAAGGTCCTGGACATCGTCAAACGGTACCTCGACCTCGGTGCCGATAGCGTAACGCTCGCAGATACCACGGGCATGGCCAACCCCAATCAGGTCTCGCGATTGGTGGCAGAGGCCTTGACGCTTCTACCCTCGGACAGGCTAACGCTTCATTTCCACAACACGCGAGGCCTCGGGCTGGTCAATGTGCTCGCGGCCCATAACAGCGGCGCGCGCCGCTTCGATGCAGCGCTGGGCGGATTGGGTGGTTGCCCATTTGCGCCGGGCGCGACCGGCAACGTTTGCACCGAAGACCTGGTCAATCTCTGCCATGAGATCGGCCTGAGGACCGGCCTCGACCTCGATCGCTTGATCGACCTTTCGAAGCGATTGCCCGCATTGGTCGGACACGACGTGCCGGGCCAAGTCGCAAAGACCGGGCGTCCGCTGGACCTGCACCCCGTTCCAGAACGATCGCGGCAATCCCCCGCCTGAACAACCTGCAATCACATTTCAAAAAACATATCGGAGGAAATCATGACGATTACTACAGCGCCTGCTGTCGGTCTCGATGCGACGATCAGCGAGCAGCAAGTCATCAGCAAGATCGCCTGGCGCCTGATGCCGTTGATCATCGTCTGCTATTTCTTTGCATTCTTCGATCGCGTGAACATCAGCTTTGCCAAAGCATCGCTCCAGGCGGATCTCGGTCTCAGCAACACAGCCTATGGCTTCGGCGCGAGCCTGTTTGTCGTCGGCTACGTCCTATTTGAGGTGCCGAGTAACATGCTGTTGTATCGCTTCGGCGCCCGGCGCTGGATCGCCCGCATCATGATCTCATGGGGGCTCGGGACGGCGGCCATGGTGTTTGTCCAGAGCGAATGGCAGTTCTACACGCTGCGCTTCGTGATTGGCGCCATGGAAGCCGGATTCGCTCCCGGTATTCTCTATTATCTGACCCTTTGGTTCCCAAAATCCCATCGCGGGCGCATGACTTCGGTGTTTTTTCTCGCGACCGCATTTTCGGGCATCATTGGAGCGCCGATGTCCGGCCTCATCCTTAACTATATGAACGGGCTGCACGGTTTGGACGGCTGGAAATGGCTGTTCCTCGCCGGCGGTCTGCCATGCGTTGCCCTCGGAGTGGTCGTCCTGCTTCGATTTGACGACAGCATTGATCATGCGAAATGGCTCAGCACTGATGAGCGCCGTCTCATCTCGGTGCAATTGGAGCGGCAGAAGAATCAAATTGGCGAGCGCTCAGCCTGGCGATCGTTGCTGATGCCCGGCGTTCTGCTGCTTGGGTTCATCTACTTCCTGATCCAGATCGCGTCGTATGGACTCAATTTCTGGACGCCGGATCTCATAAAGGCGGCCGGCGGGGGAAGCGCGAGCGCGATCGGCTTCTTGACCGCCATTCCCTATGTTTGCGGCGCGATCTGCATGCTGATCGTCGGACGGCTCTCTGATGCATCCGGCGAACGTCCGAGGTTTGTTGCCGGACTTATCTTGGCTGCAGCATTCGGCTTTTTCGCCACTGGCGTTTTCAACAACAACGTTCTCTTGCTGGTTGGTGCGCTTGCCGTTCTTGGCGGCGGCGTGGTGGCGTCAATCCCGACATTTTGGACATTGCCTCCGAAGATACTGACGGGCGCCGGCGCCGCAAGCGGGATCGCGCTTATCAACACGCTGGGCCAGGTGGGCGGCATTGTGAGTCCGATCATGGTTGGCTCAGTCAAGGATCTGACGGGCAGCACGACGCCGGCGCTCTTTGTCATCGGCAGTCTTTGCGTGTTCTGCGCAGTGCTTTTGTTGACGGCGCTTCCTCGTGAGCTCAAGTCCAAGGACTTCCACCCAGCGCCGTCTCAGTCACTTCGGCGGTGAGAAGCGATTGAATGAGGCCCACTAGCAGCACCGTCAGGTATCGCGGGACATCGAAAGTATGGGCGGCGGCCGCTATTATCACGATACTTGCGCGCGCCACGAAGCCAGGCCGATGCCGCACCGCGCTCAGAAAGTGCTACCCGGGGAGCGCCACCGACCGGATGGCGACCGTTGCCGCGATGGGCGACTACTTGAAGCTTCCCTTCGACAGCTGCTACAAGTTATCAGAACGTTTGAGATCGACTTGGCCGCGATTACGGATTAATCACAGAGCCCGCGCATCGAGGCGTTACAACGAAGCCCGATGTGCGACGCGTCGTTTGGCGAATTCTCGGCATAATCTTTTTACGGCGATAGCCACGCTATGAGAGCAAGTGGCCGACCGCCATAGTCGGTCGCCGCAACAACCCAAAGGGCAGTCATACATCGAAGAACACCGTTTCGTCAGCGCCCTGCAGGTATACGTCCAGCTTGTAGACGACGTTGCCGCTGTCACCTTCACGCTGGGCGATCAAGGTCGCGCGGCGATCGGAGGGCACCAGGGCCAGCACGGGATCGCTGCCATTTGCGACCTCGCCGCCGAAATAGATGCGCGTATAGAGGTGCCGCAGAATGCCGCGGGCAAACACCGCAAGGAGAAGATGCGGTGCCTGTGGCTTGCCGTCTGGATCAGGCACCGAGCCCGGCTTGATGGTGTCGAAAGCGTAAGCACCATTGGCATCAGTGCCGACGCGGCCGAAACCGCGGAATTTCGTGTTCGGCAGCGCGCGCTTGTCCTGCGGATCGGCGAAGCGACCCTGGCTGTCGGCCTGCCAGACTTCCAACATGCAGTCCGGCACCGGCTGGCCATCGCCATCGAACACGCGACCTTCGATGCGAACCCGTTCGCCTGAGGCATCGGGCGTCACTAGATTGCCGGCAAAGGCGTTGTTCCAGTCGCGTTGGCCGTTCGGCGTCAGACCATATTCGAAGAACGGGCCGACCGTCTGCGAGGGCGTGATACCTTGTCTTTGTCTTGCAATTAACCGTTCTCCATGGGTGTGGCGCTCCTGCCGCGCAGCACGATATTGAAGCGGTAGCATAGCGCCCATTCCGGCTGTGTGTTCTCCAGATCAAAGGACGAGACCATTCGCGCACGCGCTTCCTCGTTCGGCACCGAATTGAAGATCGGGTCGAACGCAAACAAGGGATCGCCAGGGAAATACATCTGCGTGACGAGCCGCGAGATGAAGGAACGGCCGAACACGGAGAGGTGGATGTGGGCCGGCCGCCAGGCGTTGTAGTGATTGCCCCAGGGGTAAGCGCCGGGTTTGATGGTGACGAATTTGTAGTAGCCGGACGCGTCCGACTGCGTCCGGCCGGCGCCGGTAAAATTGGGATCAAGTGGCGCCGGATGCTGGTCGCGGACATGGATATAGCGGCCGCAGGCATTGGCCTGCCAGATCTCGATCAGCGTGTTCGGCACTCCGCGGCCATCTTCGTCGAGCACATGGCCATGCACGATGATGCGCTCGCCAAGNGGCTCGCNCTTGTGCTGNGTNGTGAGATCATTGTCCCCGGCACGCACGCTCTCGTGGCCGTACACCGGTCCGGTTAATTCCGANAGGGTATGTCGCATCGGGATCAGCGGCTTCTGCGGTGCGCGCTTGATCGAACTCCTGTAGGCGGNAGAGGACAGCGCGGGATGGATGCGCTTCGAACCGGCCGGATAGATCAACGTCATTATGTTTCCTCTAATAGTGGTGACGCCATTGAAGCGGCATCACCTCGCATGGCCCGGTCAGCAATCAGGCTGGCGCTTTGAAGTCGTAGGAAATGCGACCAGCGGGGAGATAAAACAACGCGATGACCGCCCCGCCCCTGACCTCGGGATAGTGGCGGCTTCCGGGATCTGGCGCCGTCCAGCCGGGCCCCTGCCAGCCCTGTAATCCCTTCAGCTCGGCCCCCTTATTCAAGGGCACCACAAGATTGAGCTCGCCATAGGGATGGCCGTGATACTGCCCGCGCAACACGTCATGCTCGTCCTCGTCCTTGAAACGGCGCGGATCGGCGCTGTTCATGTAGACGGCCGTGATGCTGAACTGAAACGTTTCGGGCATTGGTTCGAGGATGCGGCTCCGCCGGTAGTTCGGACCGTCCACCTCCTGGTTCGCTGCCCAGCCTTCTTCGACCCCGATCTTGATCAAGCGAGCCAAGTCCTGATAGAGCGCGCTCTCCTCTCCATATTTCTCGTTGAGCCAACGCTCCATCTCGGCGCCAGGCGTCATATCCTTGACTTCCCGGAGGAACGGAATGCTGCGCTGAATCAGTTCTTCTCGGCTTCCCATAGTCGTCTCCTTACTCTTCTCGATTGGGCTCTATGTTTCGAA
>NZ_AXAP01000141.1 GCF_000472865.1 Bradyrhizobium elkanii WSM2783
CTAAAGCGTGATGGCATTAGGTTCGATAACCTGAATTTTCGAGATAGTTCGCGCATTCTTCAGAGGTGAATGCTGGCAAGGCTTCACCGATGGCGGTGCAGACGGTATCGACAGTTCGGGCGGCCGCCTTTCGGAGCAGATGTTTGAGCTTGGCAAAGACCTGTTCGATCGGGTTCAGGTCGGGCGAGTATTTCGGCAGGAAGAACAGTTTGGCGCCGGCAGAGCGAATGAGCTGGCGCACGACCTTGCCCTTGTGGCTGCCGAGATTGTCCATGACCACGATATCGCCGGGGCGAAGGGTGGGCAGGAGAACTTTCTCGACATAGGTCCGAAAGCTCGCGCCATCGATCGGTCCTTCGATGAACCATGGCGCATCGATCCGGTCATGGCGCAAGGCCGCCAGGAAGGTCATGGTCTTCCAGCGGCCATGTGGAACCTTGGCGGGGAGTCTGCGCCCGCGCGGCGCCCATCCCCGCAGGGGAGCCATGTCGGTCCTGGTCCAGGTCTCGTCGATGAAGACCAGCCGTTCAGCTTCGACGCGATCTTGATACTTTGTCCACTGGGCTCGCCGCCGTGCCACGTCGGGACGATCGCGTTCGCCAGCCACCACGCTTTTTTTTGAAGCTGAGCTTCTCGGCGTGCACGAAGTCCCACACCGAGTGGTAGTCGACCTTCAGGCCGCGCCCGGCAAGCTCGGCAACGAGCCCACGTATGGTGAAATCGCCGTCCTTGATCCGTTGCGACAGCCAGACCGCGTGGTCTCCCGAAACCGCTTTCGGCTTGTGACCGCCCATCTGGCCCGGAGCAACGCTGCCGGTCTCATCGACCCGCTGCATCCAACCGATTGCCGTGCTGATCGCAACCCCAAACTGCTTGGCCGCCTGATTGCGGGACATCCCGCCCTCGATCGCGGCCACCACGCGCTTGCGAAGATCCAGAGAGTAAGGCTTGCCCATCCATGCTGGCCTCCTGCCCAGCCAGCATGGTGAATCAGAAACTCACTGATTTGGGAATCCCAAATCGATTCAACTTAACCCCATCCCGCTTTAGGCCCACGACGCGGTTTGCCGGATCGATCCAAAACTGCATGCCATAGATGCCGCCCCACCCGTAGCTGCCCGCCGGAAGGCGGCTCTTGGCTGCAGCCGGATCGATCACGATCCCAAAGCCCAACGCGAAGCCCCAACCCGACCCGGGAAGCGTCGGCATGTTGCCGGTCGCGTTCTGCGTCATCTGCCGCACCGTTTCCGCGCGGAGCACCCGCACGCCGTCGAGTTCGCCTTCGTTCAGCAGCATTTGCAGGAACCGCCCGTTGTCCCCGATAGTGCCGCTCATGCCGGCGCCGCCAGAGTGATAGGCGGTCAGAGAGAAGGCGCGGTTCGGGTCGAAATCGGCGGTGCCCTTGGTTGGAGGGAACGGCACAGCCTCAGGTGCCACCACCGGAACGTAGCCCGTGCCGAGTGCGCCCGTGACCTGTGCGGGCCGTGTCACCTGCACGAACCGTGAGCGCATGGTCTCAGGTGCGTTGAACACAAAGCTCTCAATGCGCAGAGATCTTGCGATGCGCTCGGTTACAAAAGCTCCCAGGCTGGCTCCCGTCACCTTCTCGATGACAGCCCCGAGCACGTCAGTGGCCAGCGAGTATTCCCAGCCTGTACCAGGCTGATAGCCAAGCGGAACGAAGGCGAGACGCTGCATCGCTTCGGCCGTGGTTACCTCGCCCTGGTCTAGCCCGTCGGTCACGCGCGCTTCGCGGTATGCATTAACGAGCCGGGGATTATTGATGAAGTTATAGGAGAATCCGGCCGTATGGGTCAGCAGTTCGCGAATTGTCGGCGGCCTGCTCGCAGGACCCTCAGTGCCGTCAGGACCGCGCACCTGCAACTTGGCGAACTCGGGCAGGAAACGGCTGACCGGATCGTCCAGGCCGATCCCTGCCCTGCTCGACAAGGATCATCGCTGCCACCGAGGTGACAGCCTTGGTCATTGAGGCGAGGCGGAATATGTCGTTCTCGCCGATCGGCACGGCGCTCCCCACCTTGCGAACGCCGACGCTGCGGCTGTAGACCGGGCGGCCATTCTGAAGGATCAGCACCACAATACCCGGAGTACTGCAGCCTTCGACCAATTCCTTAAGGGTTTGATCAAGCTTCGCATTGCGCGCTTCGGGCGAAAAGGCCAGCGCCACCGGGGTGGCAAGGAGCGCGAACGCTACCAGTCCCGCCCCGAGCACACCGATCACAAGACGACGTGAGATCATGATGTTCCTCCCGTAGAGCTGTTCTGAGCATTCTTCGCGACAGCGGAATGAAGTTATTGAGGCTGCCGGTATCCGATCCATAGTAGCGCAGACATTTCGAGCCATCCGAACCCCATACCTGCGGCCGACGAAGACATGATTCTTTCTGGGGACGGGGCGACTCAGCATCCGCAAGCTGGTGGGAATGCGCCCGGCGCCAAGCGGGTCTATCCTCGAGCGCAGTTCATGGCTTCGCCGCCCAACTCCCGCTTGCTCGCGGCAAAAGGCGGACAGAGCTCGCTCTCAAGCGGCTTGCGTTGCGGCGGTTTGGTGAGTTTGGCAGTTGGTCGGACAAACCCGGGCGCAGGCGCCGCAACCGATACAAGCGCCTTGGTCATTCATCACCATAATCTTCTTCTCGATCTCATCGTCTTCGTCGTCGTCCAGATCGACAAGATCGCCCTCCTCGTTGATGCCCTTCAACGTCATGACGTCGCGACCGCAGACTTTGAAACAACGGCCACAGCCGATGCACTTCTTGGCATCAATCGACATCAGGTACTCCGGTGTCCAGTCACGGCCGTCGCGCGTTGCAAATGACATGATCGGATACCCTCTAAAGCAGTCTGCTGAAAAAGCTTGAAATGGAGAGTTTTCGTATTGTCGGCGGTCGTTGTTGGAGCGGCGCGGTGGAGTTGGATGTAATTTTTTAACCTGTTGGTTGGTGCCCCCCTGACGCGGGGTGGCTAAACGGCAAGCAGTTTGGGAATCCGGATCAGGTTATAGGCGATCAGATTGAGCAGGAAGTCGGCGGCGACGCGAGCGATGCCACGATGTTTGGTCTTGCGCATCGTGCCATGCTGCTTGCCCCATCCGAAAATGCACTCGACCATCGCCCGGCGCGATTGCGACATGCCGTATCCCGGATGCCGCGCGGTTCGTTCGTCGATGGCGCTGTTGCGGTTCTTGCCGGTTTTGGTGACGGCCTGGTTCTGCGTCACATGCGGTGTCACGTTGATGGCACGAAGATTGGCCACGTGATCGGCGGTATCGTACGCCTTGTCCTCACCGGCCGTGATGCGGCAGCCTGCGGCTTTGCGTCTCGCCTTCAGCATGGTCTCCGAAGCCCGGCGTTCGGCGATGCCATTGGCATGCGTGACCCTGCCGGCCACCGCCAGCCCGTGCCGGTTCTCCATGGTGGCGTGGCCCATATAGCAAAGCTTGGCCTCGCATCCGGCCGCCTTGCGATAAAGCCTGCTGTCCGGATCGCTGGTACTCGCATGGGTGTCGTTCTTGCGCTTCTGGCCGTGGAAGTTGGCGCCGTCATCATCGTTGCCGCTGCCGTCCTTGGGGCGAAAACTCTTCGAAGTCCAGGCTTCGATCAGCGTCCCGTCCACCGAAAAATGCTCGTCCGACAATAGCGATTTGACCTGAGAATGGTTCAGAAGCTTGGTCATGAACTTCGTGAACACATCGCCGTTCTGCAGCCGCTCCCGGTTCTTGGTGAAGGTGGTCGGGTCCCAGACCGGGTCGTCGGGCGAAAGCCCCACAAACCAGCGGTACAAAAGATTGTAGTCCAGTTGCTCCATCAACTGGCGTTCCGAGCGGATGCACACTTGCAGCAGCAAGGCGCTCAGCAATCGCTCTGGAGGGATCGAAGGACGTCCCTCGTTGGGATAGAGCCTCCCAAGGCTGCGGTTCAAATCACTCAATACATCCCGGACAAGTTCCCGGACCTTCCGCAGCGGATGGTTCGCTGGCACACGCTTATCCGGCGCGATGTACGAAAAGAGGCCGCTTTGATCCGTAAACCTGCCCCGCATGATCGTCTCCGCCGGTTCGAGATGATAAAAGTGAATCATCAAGCTCCCTCCGTGGCCAGGGGGTTCTTCAGCAGACTGCTACTAGGCCCTTTCCAGGGCCTTGAGGTCCTCGCGCTTGCGCTCGAGTTCGGCAAAGGCATCGTGCGCCTTCTGCGCCACCGCCATGATCGAGGTCCAGTTGACGGGCAATTCCTCCGAGAGGTCGTGCAGATCCATCTTGGCCTGCGTCGCCTTGGCCGATAGCTTTTTCATTTCTGCTTTTACGATTTCAAGATCGCTCATGAGCTGCCCTCAATAGTTCGCCACGTCGGGAAATTTCCGGATCATCTTGATGCCGCCTTTGACGTATTTGTCACCCTCGGCGGCGAGCTTTGCGAGATTGTCGAAGCCGAAACGATGCACATCGCGCAGGCGCTTGTTCACCACGATCAGACGGCCGCCGATCAACACCATGCGACCAAAGCCTTCATGGTGCATCTTTAGCATCGCATGGATCATCACACCCGTCGCTTTCTCGATCGAGAGCGCGACCGCATTGAAGAACAGCTCCAGCCGCCAAACCACATCCGGATCTGGATCGCCAACGATCGGCAGCGCGCGCCGCTTTTCCTTATCCAGAATATACGGTTCGAGCAGATCGAGATCGCTCTTGCCGTCCCAGGCGCCATAAATGTCCTGGGCGCGCCAACTCTTAACCAGTTCTCTCACGAATGGCGCATCGAGCGTGTTCTCTGGTTGCACGATATCTGCAGCTGCAGTCATGGCCGTCCTCATTCTTCGAAATCGAGCGTGCGCTGCTGGTCTTTTGCCAGCGCCTTGCGCAGCCAGGGCGGCGGCGTACCCTTGAGCACTCGCTCGAGCTTCTCGACGAGGGCGAGGATGTTCTCGGGCTGACCCACCTTAATGGGATGTATATTGTTGGCCACCACGCGGGCGGCACCGGAGCCGCCGATAGCAGCGACATAGAGGATGGCGCAATCCTTGATCGCCTCGATCTTGGGCGCGAGCTTGTCCTCGTTGCCGTCCTCCTTGAAATCGCCGGCGAACTGGACCGCCTTCAGGAATACGTGCCCGCCCGGCCCAACATCATAGATGGCGATGTTCTTGGCCCAGCCAAAATGCGCATCGACGCGCCTCAAGTCCTGGGTAGCGAATGCGACCTTCATGCAATCGACCTCTCTGCTGCCTCGATGACGCTGAGGCCGCCCGGCCTAAAGGGCTGACTCCAGCTACGCCAGCTGTCGGGCGTCGGCCGGTGATTTTCCTCGCGGTCGGCGATCACGAGATTGGCGATTTTGAAGATCAGATCGCGCGTGCCGCGATAGCCGACGGATAGCTGGTGTCCCGCGCCGATCCGATCGAACATCGGAAATCCCGCGCGGTAAAATGGAATCTTCAGCCGCGCCGCCGCTTGGCGGCCATGCGAATGCGTAATCAGCAGATCGCACCCCCTCGTCCTAGCAAGCTCTTCCAGATCCTCAAGATCGCCGATGAGCACCTCCTTGGTCTCGATCCGCTCCAGCACCGGGGACTGCGTGGTTGTCACGGCCGCGGTGACCTGCGCACCCATCTCGTGCAGCATGCTGGATAGGTCGAACAAGAGGTCTGGCTCGGCACCTATCGCAAGCTTGCGGCCGCCGATATGGAAATGCGCGTCCAGCATCGCGTCTGCCAGCTGCCCGCGCTGGCGGCGATATTTTGCTGGCACAGGGCGGCCGCTGATCTCGCTCAGGAAAGCAATGAATTCATCGTTGGGGGTGAGGCCGCAGAGCCGCTCGAACAGGCGAAACGGCACCCCGGTCTTGGCCTGCATGGCTTCTGCCGCCCGTCGCATCTGCGCACCAATCGCAATGGTCCAGCTGGACCGGCCCATGCTCGCGACTTCGTCAACCCCGATGCCGCCAATGCTCGTCGGCGTAAATTCGTCCGGGATATGCCCGTCCAGCGATCCCGCAAGATCAGGCAGGAAGGATGGCTTCAGACCGAAATCCTCCAGGATGGTTCTCAGTTCGTCGAGGTCACCCGGCGTCAGATGACATCCGGGGAGAACATTCACCCGCGCGGGATCACGCTCTGCCTCGGCCGGCAGCGCCTCCGTCAGCACCTCGACGAGGCGTGCCACCGTCTTTTCCCAGCCGTCCTGGAAGGCATCCTTGAAATCAGGCGTCGAGACAAAGATCAAAGGAAAATTGGCGAGCTGCGGATGTTGCTCGCGGATCAATTTGATGTAGGCGTCGACATCATCGCCATTGGTTTCGGTGACCCCGGTCGAGCAGATCCCGATGATCTCCGGCTTGGCGCGATTATAGATGTTGAGGATAGCCTGCTCGACATTTTCATAACCGCCGAGCACGGTCGCCACCTCGCTCATCGCAGTCGTCTGCAGCGGCACCGCCTCCTTGAAATGCCGCACGAACAGCGTGAGCCCAAAGGACGTGCAACCTTGCGAGCCGTGCAAAAGCGGCATCGCCCCACGCAGGCCCATGAAGGCGAATGCGCCGCCGATCGGCTGACTGATCTTGAGCGGGTTGACCGCGCACGCCTTCGTCGGCGTGGTAACAATGGCCATGACTTGTCCTATTCCGCGGCCCGCAGCATGGCAGGCGGCGAGGAAACCGGCATGGTGGCTAGGACGTCCTCGATGCGCCTCTTGCAGCAGCCACCGAACGCGTCGGTGTGCTGGCGGACTGCCTCGACGCTGGTCAGGCCATGCGAGCGGATCGCATCCTCGATGGTGCCGAGATCGACTTCCTTACAGAAGCAAACCTTTTTCGCGCGCCGCATCGTCTGCGGATCGGCGGCGATCTCGGCAGCCCGCCCACGCATCTTCGTGATCGTCTCGGTCTGCCGGTTCTTGGCCACCTTGTCCCACGGCACCGGTCGACGCAGCTGCTCCCAAATCGGGTTGAACAGCGCCTTGTCGATCTCCTCGACCAGCTTCACCATACCGATATAGCCCATGTAGGCGTGGCAGCGCTCCTGGTTGATGTCGAGCCAGGGCATCGCTGCCTTGAGCGCAACAAATTGCGATTTGCCACCCGAGAGCATGATGTCCGCTTTCGCGTCGGTCAGCATTTTGTATATCTCGCGCGGCGTCATGTCCTCAATCATATGGGCATCCTGCCCCATCAGCTCCTTGATGCGCTCCTTGTCCTGCTTGGTGGATTTCTTGACGCTGGTGCCGACCAGCTCGAGCCCCGCCTCCTGCAGCGCAGCCACCACGGACCAGGACTTGACACCGCCGGTGATCAGTAACGCCCTCTTCCCGGCAAAGCGCGGCTTGTACGGCTCGATCGCGGCCCAGGCGCGCGCCTCCTCCCGCGCGATCACCGTCTCGGTGCGCCCGATCAGTTCGGAAGGCGCGCCGCGTTCGACCAACAGCCGCGCGATCTCGCGCAGCGAACCGCTGGAATCCTGGATGCCGTAGAACGATCCCTCGAAGAACGGAATGCCGTAGCGCTCCTCCATCTTGCGCGCAACGTTGATCATCGCCTTCGAACATACCAGCATGGCAGCGCGCGCCCGGTGCGAAGAGGCAACTTCGCGATATTTGCCATCGCCGGAGATGCAGGAGAGGATGCGGATGCCGAGCTCGTCAAGCAGCGGCTTAACCTGCCAGAGCTCGCCGGACAGGTTGTATTCCCCGATCAGGTTGATGTCGTAGGGCGTGGTGTAGTCCGGCTCTTGCGTGCCGATGACATGCTCGAGCAAGGCCTCGCCGGCGAGCTTATTGCCGAGGTTCTTGGGGCCGACGAAGCCCGGCGAATTTACGGGAATGATCGGTTTGCCGAGCTTTTGCGAAGCCGCCTTGCAGACCGCATTGATGTCGTCGCCGATCATGGCGGGGACGCAGGTCTGATAAACGAAGATGGCCGGCGGATCGTACTTGTTGATGATCTCCTTGATTGCCTTGTAGAGACGCTTCTCGCCCCCAAATACGATGTCGGTTTCGCTCATGTCAGTGGTGAAGCCGGTGCGCCAGATGCTGGCATCAGAGGAAGACGCACCGCGGTTGTCCCAGGAGTTCCCCTCACAGGCGATCGGACCGTGCACCAGATGGGCGACGTCGGTAAAAGGCTGCAGCGCGATCTTTGCACCGTCGAAGGCGCAGCCGCCTGCGGCGCCGCCCGGCTGTAGCTGCTTGTTGCAGCCCTTCTTGCGCTCGGCAACCGACTTGTTGGCGTTCTTGGCGCAGCCCGGCTCATTAAAGATCTCTTGGATCCTGGCCGATAGCGAACTCATCCATCTCTCCTCTCAACCGAGCTTGTGCGCAAAGATCAGCCCATCTGCGCTTAGGCCATCGCCGATGTTTGGCGGCGATGGCGCCCGCGTCATTCGTCATCAACGAATGATGTCGAAGCTATAGTCGGTTTCGCCGAGAACGTTGGTCTTCTTGTCGATCTCGTCGAAGATCTTGTCGAGAATCTTCACGAGCACGTTCATGCCGCCCTGATAGCCCCACACCGGAGAGCGGTGATGGTGATGCCGATCAAAGATCGGAAAACCGATGCGGATCAGTGGCACACCGGTGTCGCGCTCTAGATACTTGCCATAGGTGTTGCCAATCAGGAAGTCGACCGGCTCGGTGAACAAGAGCGAGCGCATATGCCAGAGGTCTCGCCCCGGATACGCGTGGCAGTTCTGTCCAAACGGCGAACTCGCAAACAACGTCTGCATTTTTGCCTCCCAATCCTTGTTGCCGTTCGTCGACAGCACATGGATCGGCTCAGCGCCAAGCTCGAGCAGGAAGGCAGCCAACCCGTAGCAGAGGTCTGGATCGCCATAGATTGCGAATTTCTTGCCATGGATGTGCGCACTGGAGTCAGCCATCGCGTCGACCAAGCGACCGCGCTCTCGCGCCAATTCCTCGGGGATATCCTTGCCAGTGATGCGCGACAGCGCCACGAGGAACTCATCCGTTGCGGAGACGCCGACCGGATAATTGAACGCTACGACCTCATGGCCATGATGTGCGATGAACGGCAGCGTCTTTTCCGTGCACCACTGCTGCATCGAGATCGTTGCCTTAGCGTGAACCGCCTTCGCGGCGTCTTCCAGCGTGGTGCCGCCGTCATACATCCGGAACTCGCCGTCGGTTGGTGTATCAAACACATCGGAATTGTCGGCGAGAACGGTGTACTGGATTGCCATCAACTCAAAGATGCGCTTGATCTCACGGATGTTGCCGACGGTGTAGCCGTCAAAGCCGCCGATAAAGTTGATCTTCTCGTTGGGCACCCGCTCAAGCTTCGGCGTTGTTCCGGCCTTGCCGTCCCAGAAATGCTCCAGGATACCCTTGAGCGCATTATCATAGCCGGTGACGTGGCTGCCCACGAAGGCTGGCGTGTGCGCGAACGGCACATCGAAATCCGCTGGAACCGAGCCTTTTTCCTTGGACGTTTTGATGAAGGCGTTAAGGTCGTCTCCGATCACCTCCGCCATACAGGTCGTGGAGACCGCGATCATCTTGGGCTTGTACATATTGTAGCTGTTGGCGAGCCCATCAATCATGTTGTTCAGCCCGCCGAATACGGCAGCGTCCTCCGTCATCGACGAGGAGACGCAGGAGCTTGGTTCCTTGAAGTGCCGCGACAGATGGCTGCGGTAATAGGCCACGCAGCCCTGGGAGCCGTGCACGAAGGGCAGCGTGCCCTCAAAGCCAACGGAGGCGAACACCGCGCCGAGCGGCTGGCAGGCCTTGGCTGGGTTTATCGTCAGCGCTTCGCGCGCAAAATTTTTCTCGCGATATTCGGGCGTCTTCGCCCATTCCCTGATGCGTTCGACCTCCGCGGGATCGCGGGGATTCTCGAACATCTTCTTCTTATTGGCCAGCATCTGCTGGTATTCCGGTCCGCGGAACAGCTCGAAGTGATCGAGCACGTGTTCTGCACTCTGCGCCATAGGTAGGATCCTTTCAAAAAAGCGTCATCAATATCAGCTCCGGCCCTCAGGCTGAGAGCCGGTCACTTTGCGTTATTCGGCAGCTAACAGTTTCGCCTTTTGGACATCCTTCCAGGGCGCCTTGGTCCTCTTCCAGATCGGCGAGTTGATGGCCATGTCCATGTCGCGTGCGAAGATCGCAAATCCGTCATAGCCATGATACGGACCCGAATAGTCCCAGGAGTGCATTTGGCGGAACGGCACGCCCATCTTCTGGAAGACATATTTCTCCTTGATCCCCGAGCCGACCAGGTCAGGCTGTACCTTCTCGACGAAGCGTTCGAACTCGTAGCCGGTGACGTCGTCGTAGATCAACGTGCCATCCTTGACGTAGTGCTGGGCGGTGCGCTGGTAGTCGTCATTGTGGCCGAACTCGTAGCCGGTGCCGACGACCTCCATGCCGAGATCTTCATAGGCGCCGATCACGTGGCGCGGACGCAGTCCGCCAACGAACAGCATCACGCTCTTGCCTTCCAGGCGCGGGCGATATTTTGCGACCACCGCGTCCACCAGCGGCTGATATTTTGCAATCACCCGCTCGGCACCCTCCTTGATCTTGTCGTCGAAAAAGCCGGCGATCTTGCGCAGCGACTCCACGATCTTAGAGGGCCCGAAGAAGTTGTATTCGCACCATGGAATCCCAAACTTCTCCTCCATGTGGCGTGAGATGTAGTTCATCGAGCGGTAGCAATGCAGCACATTAAGCTTCGCCTTCGGCGTTGCCTCGAGCTCTGCCAGAGAACCGTCGCCGGACCACTGCGCGATTACGCGCAGGCCCATTTCCTCCAGCAGGATTCGGGATGACCAGGCGTCGCCGCCGATATTGTAGTCGCCGATGATCGCGACATCGTAGGGGGTCGGCTCAAACGTCGGCTTGCCCTCGGGCGAGACCTTGTCGAACACCCAGTCGCGCACCGCGTCGTTGGCAATATGGTGGCCGAGCGACTGCGACACGCCGCGAAAGCCCTCGCAGCGGACCGGCACGATAGTCTTGCCGCCATATTCCTTCGACTTTGACCTGGAGACCGCCTCGATGTCGTCACCGATCAGGCCGATCGGGCATTCCGACTGGATGGTGATGCCGTTGTTGAGCGGGAACAGCTCCTGGATCTCGTCAATGATTTTGACGAGCTTCTTGTCGCCGCCGAACACGATATCCTTTTCCTGGAAATCGGAGGTGAATTGCAAGGTCACGAAACTATCGATGCCTGTCGTGCCAACGTAATAGTTACGCCGCGAGCCCCACGAGTACTGTCCACAGCCGACCGGACCGTGGCTAATGTGGATCATGTCCTTGATCGGGCCCCACACCACACCCTTGGAACCCGCGTAGGCGCAACCGCGGATCGTCATCACGCCTGGGATCGATTTGAGATTGGACTTGACTCCGCAGTCCGACTTGCCGGCCTCGTGAACATTGAGGTGCTTGGCGCGCCGTTTCGCAGTCTTCTCCGGATAGATCTTCAGCACCTCCTCAATCAGCTCTTTGTTGCGGGCTTTGATTTCCGCGATGCTCTGGGTCGTGGCGAGACTCATGCTGATATCCTTCAGAAGGTTTCCTGTTGCGATGACGGCTCTCGACCAAGAGTTTGCAACGACCATGCCAGCCGCGGCGTGAACGCAAAAATCCACGCAGTTGGAAGTAGATAGCCACACTCGCGCGGCTGACCGGACTGTTGTTGCAAACCCGACATCGAACGTGTCCACGGACCTGCTCGTTTGATCCTGTTCGAAACAAAACAAGCCGGGCACGCATGGTTTTGCACCCGCGGATTTTCCACACAAGCCCGCGAGAGTATTGCGATACTTGCCGGGGCCTACTACCGGAAGCTATCTAACGAAGCGACCCAGCTGCAAGGCCGCGGCAGCCAATCTGGCTCACGGATCGTCGCGAAGCCCGACCGGTGCACACCTCACCCGCGATGGTGCCTTGCGCGTGGCCTCGCCGCCATCCTGCTATTGGGTCGACCAACCAGGGAGATCGTCGCGGCCGACGCGCGGGGGGTGTTCGAGCGCCTGAGCATCTCAAGCCGCAGCGCCGAACGATTTTTAGCTCCATGATCTTACGTGTGCAGCCGAGGCCGAGGCTGCCCTAGCTGATACGCGTTGACGCAACTAAACCTGATCCTCGACTCTGCCGAGAGACCCGCCCTGTGCTCGAGACGAACCGGCTCGTGAGCGCGAATGATGACGAAGGCGGCGTGCGCCATGAACTCAAGCGGGTGTAGTAGAGATCATGAAGAAAACGCCAGCTCTGCCGCACATCCCAGCGTCGCCCGGATAGACCAGCGGCTACCCGGTATGCGGTTGTCTGCGTCGTTCTTAATCAGCGTCGAGCTATGGCGGAATCTGGGTGATGACGGCCTGAGAAGGGCGGCGTATCGAGGCGGGTAACCAGCCAGCCAGAACCTCTTATGCAGAGCGATACGCCATGAACGAGAATAGCAAGATTGTAGAGCTTCGCCAGCCTGGCGCGATGGATGATCCACTGACGAGTATTTTGCGGCATGGAGCACGCCAGCTTCTTGCGCGGGCGATCGAGGCGGAGGTCGCCGACTTTCTGAGCGATCATGCCGATTTGAAGCTGCCGGATGGGCGTG
>NZ_AXAP01000015.1 GCF_000472865.1 Bradyrhizobium elkanii WSM2783
CTTCGTGCTCTCCTCGGTGACCGGGCTTTCTTGCCACCGTCGCCCTTAGGGATGTTTCCATCCCTTAAGGACTTAGCGCCAGCGTCGGGGCGCCAGGACCACACGACTTCGCCGTCCGCGAACAACCGCGCTCGTCTTTCGCGAGCCGTCGCGTCCACCGCATCTCACCGCGCGTTCGTGACGTTGCGCAACGCCCCTCTCATCGGGTGAGACGCGCGGAGTTAAATCACTGATTTGCCCGATGACGGAAGCGGAATGTTTTTCGCGCGAAGACTGGACGGGCCAAATCATGTTGTAATCGCAGGCGAATTTTTCTCCTCGTCATTCCGGGGCGTCCGAAGGACGAGCCCGGAATCCATTTCTCCACCTGCGCCCGCCGTCCGACGGATTCTCTGATGTGCATTCCACATCATAGCTCGCGACTTTGTCGCGCCCCGGAATGACGAGGAGGAGAGAATTCGCGCTACCACGCGTTTTGATGCGCCCGGCAGCCTTGCATGGCCGTGGGTTGATCCGCTGTGGCGGCTGCCGTAAGCGTCGGCGATGACCAAGCCGACCATCGGCCCCGATGCTTCAATCCAAAAATCGGATGCGAAACCAGCCCTGCTTGGGGTCGCCTGCGGCCTTGGCGCAGCGTTGTGCTGGGCGCTCGGCTTCGTCTCGACACGGCACGGGCTGAAAGTCGGATTCACGCCCGCGGACCTGCTGATGCATCGCTACGTGTGGTCGGGCATCGCGTTCCTGCCGCTCGTGCTTCGCGCCGGACTAGGCAATCTCTGCGGCATCGGATGGGGTCGTGGACTGGTGCTGATGGTGCTCGGCGGACCCGTGATGTCGATCATCAGCTATACCGGCTTCCTGTTCGTGCCGTTGGGGCATGGCAGCCTCATCCAGCCTTCCTGCGCGACGCTCGGCGGCCTGTTTCTCGCCGCCGCTTTGCTGAAGGAGCGGGTTTCGTTTTCGCGGGTGTTCGGTGCGGTCGTCATCGTCGGCGGCCTTGCCGTGATCGGGGCTGAATCGATCGGCCATATCGGGCCCCACGGCGTGCTGGGCGACCTGATCTTCGTCCTGACGGGATTGATGTTTGCGGTCTTCGGTGCGCTGCTGCGCCATTGGCGCGTCTCCGCCTTCTCCGCGGCCACCGTCATCAGCGTGCTGTCGCTCTTGCTCCTGCCGGTCTATGCGGCATCCGGCGGGCTCGGCCGCGTGGCGGCGCTGGGCCTCGGCGAAAACGCGCTGCAGGCCCTGGGGCAGGGGATCCTGGCCGGTCCCGCGGCGCTGTATCTGTTCGCATTTTCGGTCCAGCTCCTCGGCGTCGCCCGCGCCGCGGTCTTCCCGGCGATGGTGCCGGCACTGACCCTGCTCGTCGGCTGGCTCCTGCTCGGCGAGCCCCCGACGGCGCTGCAGGCGACGGGGCTGGTCCTGGTGCTGTCCGGATTCTATCTGGCGCAACGCCAGCGGTAGAGGATCATCCGGTAGTTCGGCGACAGCGCGTAGGATGGGTGGAGCGAAGCGAAACCTATCATCGTCACGGATCGCAGTTGATGGGTATCGCTTCGCTCCACCCATCCTAAGGGCTGTTACGGGTAGACCGGACATCGTCGAGAGGTGGCCAAACCGACATAGATGACCCTTGACAGACTGGACCGCGAGCGTTGGGCAACCTTTGACCGAAGGCAGGCGCGGTTTTTGAGGCCCGATCGTTCTAGTTTTTTGTGTTGAAAGAAAGTGTCAGCACATTGCTTTAGCGCGCAACTTCTGCCGTGTTGTATGGTGCCACTACCACCCAAGCTAGTAAATTTGAACTCGGGGACAACATGGCGGTCAAAAATCTCCCTCTTGGGTTACTTGAGGTTAATCGAGCCAACGACCGACACGGCGAACTTGAAAACGAGACTGCTGCAATCGCTTGGTTGTTCGCAGAGCGTGAGCAGCACATGCGTAATCTCACAAAGGATATCGTCAATTGCGGCGAGATCTACGAGATGCCGCTTGTCTCCCCGGAGAAGAGCAAATTCATCGTATTCGATGGCAACAGGCGCGTAACTTGCCTAAAGCTCCTCGAAAATCCGCGCCGAGCACCAACGACTGAGCTTCAGATGTTCTTTCGGGAGCAACGGGCGCTTTGGAACGGAGCCTTTCCTGAGAACGTTCAGTGCCAAATTGAAGCTGACCGAGATCGTATCGATGAAATTCTTTACCGACGGCACACTGGCACTCAGAGCGGTGTGGGCCAGAGCACGTGGGACGACAGGATGAAAGCGATCTTCGTCGCTCGCACGGGCAAAGGTACTGGCCCGAGCGTTGCCGACGAGATCGAGAAACGCTTGATGAATGCACATTTGCTCCCGGCTCGCGGTAAGATTCCTCGCTCCACGCTTAATCGACTACTCTCAGCAGAGCCGTTTAGAAATCGAGTCGGTTTCACCATGACGGGAGGCCGGTTTGAATTCACACACGACGAAACTGTATCGCTCGCAGCACTAGCTCGGATCGCAGGGGATTTATCGCGCCGCGAAATCGTGTTGGGAGACATTTGGGATGTAGATGGAAAGGAAAGCTACCTCAATCAACTTGAGAAAGAAGGTGTTCTTCCGAACCAGTCTCATCTAGTCAAGCAGAATGACGGCGCAACGACCAAGTCAAAAGCCGCTAGGGCGAAACCATCAGCTAAGGCCACTCCGACAGCCCGCAAAACGCTCATTCCTCAAAAGAACTTTGGTCTGAGCTGGCCCGGGCGCCTTCAACGACACCATCAAATATGGGAAGAACTTCAGTTCTATCTTGAACTGAAGAAGCATCCCAACGCAATTTCAGTACTGCTGCGAGTTTTGATCGAATTGTCGCTGGAGAACTATATCGGGGCCGAAAACGTTGCAGTTCACGAAAATGATAAGCTCGCGAATCGCTTAGAGAAAGTCGGCCACCATCTCGAAGCTGCTGGCAAAATCGATAACAAGCAGATGACGTCATAGGCATATTTGCAGTCAGCGTGCTTTGAGAGATCTTCGTAATTGTCGAAGTGCATACCTACGATGGACAGGTCATATATGCGCCCGACGAACTCGTGATTATCGGAAGGAAGAATATACTGCTTGAGAAATCTTGTGGCCACGCGGGTTACTTTCAGATCTGTATCCGTCTCGTTGCCGTTCGTCGGAACGTCGAACGTGCCATCTTGGTAAGTGCCGCTGATGGCAGCCCCTGGCCCAGGTCTGAATATGGCCCATAGCTTAGGGCCTTTCGTCCATCCGGACGTCGGCTCGTCAGCGTAGAGCGGATATAGTTCGGATCGATCGCCATTGTCCCGACCCATCGACTTCCGAAATGAAAAGCCCCGCCGTTGCTGGCGGGGCTTTGTGCGTTTCAGGCTAGGGGGCCTGCTTTGCCGCCATTGGGGAACAAACTTATAGGGAACCAACTTTGCAACGGCTGCAATGGCCAATAAGGTCTGAACTGCATAGGATCATTGCGCGATCACGAACACCCGGTCGTACTTCCGCACGTATCGCACTTCATGCACGTGCCGTTCCGCACCAGCGTGAAGTTGCCGCACTCCGAGCACATCTCGCCTTCGTAGCCCTTGGCTTTCGCTTCCGCTCGGCGTTCGGCCTTCGTCGGAGCAACCGCAGCGGCGGTGCCGGCCTTGCTCCAGTGCCCGACCTTCTCCGCAGGCGAGAGGTCGTGCTCCGTCTCCTGCTTCAGCGCGACTGCGCCTTCGATGGTGTCGGAGACGCGGGATGCGCCTTGCGAGGAGAGGGCGGTGACGCGGGAGCCGCCGGCGGGAGCGTTGTCGGCGTTTTGGCTGACCGCGGTCGAGCCGCCGCGCATGACGACGAGGTTGTCGGTGCGCGAGCGGGTGAGGCCGCGTGACAGGTACTTCGTCGCCTGGTGTTGCGGCCCCTCAGGCTCCTTGCCTTCCTCGACGCCCTTGCCGAGCGCGTCGAAGCCGCTCTCGGTGGGATCGACATGGGCGAGGTCGAAGCGGGCGAGATAGCTCACCGCGAGCTCGCGGAAGACATAGTCGAGGATCGAGGTCGCATACTTGATGGAGTCGTTGCCCTGCACCGGGCCCGCGGGCTCGAAGCGGGTGAAGGTGAAGGCGTCGACATATTCATCGAGCGGCACGCCGTATTGCAGGCCGAGCGAGACCGCGATCGCGAAGTTGTTGATGAAGGAGCGGAGCGCGGCGCCTTCCTTGTGCATGTCGATGAAGATCTCGCCGAGGCGGCCGTCGTCATATTCGCCGGTGCGCAAGTAGACCTTGTGGCCGCCGACCACCGCCTTCTGGGTGTAGCCCTTGCGGCGATCCGGCATCTTCTCGCGCTCGCGCATCACCACGATGCGCTCGACCAGCTTCTCGACGATCTTCTCGGAGACCTGCGCGGCACGTGCGGCCATCGGCTTCTCGTACAGCGCCTCCACCGCATCGTCCTCGTCCTCATCATCAGAGATGAGCTGCGAGTTGAGCGGCTGCGACAGTTTCGAGCCGTCGCGGTAGAGCGCGTTGGCCTTCAGCGCCAGCTTCCAGGACAACAGGTAGGCGGACTTGCAGTCCTCCACCGTGGCGTCGTTCGGCATGTTGATGGTCTTGGAGATCGCGCCCGAGATGAACGGCTGCGCGGCCGCCATCATGCGGATGTGGCTCTCGACCGAGAGATAGCGCTTGCCGATCTTGCCGCAGGGGTTGGCGCAGTCGAACACCGGATAGTGTTCGGCCTTCAGATGCGGGGCGCCTTCCACCGTCATCGCGCCGCAGATGTGCACGTTGGCCGCCTCGATCTCGCGCTTGGAGAAGCCGATGGCCGACAGCAGGTCGAAGCCGGGGGCGGCGATCGCCTCCGCGCCGATGCCGAGTGTGTCGCGGATGAAGTCCTCGCCGAAGGTCCACTTGTTGAAGGCGAACTTGATGTCGAACGCGGTTGGCAGCGCCTTCTCGACCTTGGCAATCGCCTCGTCGGTGAAGCCTTTTGCCTTCAGCGTGGAGGCATTGATGCCCGGCGCGTTGGACAGCGAGCCGTGGCCGACAGCGTAAGCCTCGATTTCCGCGATCTCGCTCTCGCGATAGCCGAGCGCGCGCAAGGCTTCCGGCACCGCCTGGTTGATGATCTTGAAATAGCCGCCGCCGGCGAGCTTCTTGAACTTCACCAGCGCGAAGTCGGGCTCGATGCCGGTGGTGTCGCAATCCATCACCAGGCCGATGGTGCCGGTCGGCGCCACCACGGTGGTCTGGGCGTTGCGATAGCCATGCTGCTCGCCGAGTGCGAGCGCATCGTCCCAGGCCCTGGTCGCATGCGTGACGATGTCGGCTTGCGGGCAGGAGGCGTGGTCGAGGGGCACCGGGTTGACCGCGAGCGCCTCATAGCCGGCCGCGTTGCCGTGCGCGGCGCGGCGGTGGTTGCGGATCACCCGCAGCATGTGGGCCGCGTTCTTCTTGTAGCCGGGGAAGGTGCCGAGCTCGGCCGCGATCTCGGCCGAGGTCTTGTAGGCGATGCCGGTCATTACGGCGGTCAGCGCGCCGCAGAGCGCGCGGCCTTCCTTGCTGTCATAGGGCAGGCCCATGGTCATCAGAAGGCCGCCGATATTGGCGAAGCCGAGGCCGAGCGTGCGGAATTCGTAGGAGAGCTCCGCGATCGCCTTCGAGGGGAATTGCGCCATCAGCACGGAAATCTCGAGCACGATGGTCCAGAGCCGGCACAGATGCTCGTAGGATTCGATGTCGAAGCGCTTGGTGGTGGTGCTGTAGAAGGTGAGGAGGTTCGCGGACGCGAGGTTGCAGGCGGTATCGTCCAGGAACATGTATTCCGAGCACGGATTGGACGCACGGATGTCGCCGGACGCCTTGCAGGTGTGCCAGTCGTTCATCGTGGTGTTGAAGTGCAGGCCCGGATCGGCCGAGGCCCAGGCGGCGTAGCCGATCTTCTCCCAGAGATCGCGCGCCTTCAGCGTCTTCGTCACCTTCCTGTTGGTGCGGGCGATCAGGTTCCAGTCGCCGTCGGTCTCGACCGCGCGCAGGAAGTCATCCTTCAGCGATACCGAGTTGTTGGAGTTCTGGCCGGAGACGGTGAGATAGGCCTCCGAATCCCAGTCGGTGTCGTAAACGTCGAACTGGATGTCCTTGTAGCCTTGCTTGGCGAACTGGATCACCCGCTTGATGTAGTTGTCGGGCACCATCGCGCGGCGCGCGAGCTTGATCTCGCGGCGCAGGGCAGGGTTCTTCTCGGGATCGAAGCAGTCGTCGCCCGAGCCTTCGCAGTTGACGCAGGCCTTCAGCACCGCCTTCAGGTGCTTCTGGTTGATCTTGGAGCCGGTGACGAGGGCGGCGACCTTCTGCTCCTCCTTCACCTTCCAGTCGATATAGGTCTCGATATCGGGGTGATCGATGTCGACCACGACCATCTTGGCCGCGCGGCGCGTGGTGCCGCCGGACTTGATCGCGCCGGCGGCGCGGTCGCCGATCTTGAGGAAGCTCATCAGACCCGACGAGCGGCCGCCGCCGGACAGCTTCTCGCCTTCGCCGCGCAGGCGCGAGAAGTTCGAGCCGGTGCCGGAGCCGTATTTGAACAGGCGCGCCTCGCGCACCCAGAGGTCCATGATGCCGCCGTCGTTGACGAGATCGTCCTCGATGCCCTGGATGAAGCAGGCGTGCGGCTGCGGGTGCTCGTAAGCCGATTTGGACTTGGTCAGCTTGCCGGTCTTGTAGTCGACGTAATAGTGGCCCTGGCCGGGGCCATCGATGCCATAGGCCCAGTGCAGGCCGGTGTTGAACCATTGCGGCGAGTTCGGCGCCACCATCTGCTTGGCGAGCTGGTAGCGGATCTCGTCGAAGAAGGCCTGCGCGTCTTCATCCGAGGAGAAGTAGCCGCCTTTCCAGCCCCAATAGGTCCAGCAGCCGGCGAGGCGATCGAACACCTGCTTGGCCGAGGTCTCGCCGACATAGCGCTCGCTGTCAGGCAACAGCGCCAGCGCCTCGGTGTCGGGCACCGAGCGCCACAGCCAGGAGGGGACAGTCTCCTCCTCGACCTTCTTCAGGCGCGCAGCGACGCCGGCTTTACGGAAATATTTCTGGGCGAGCACGTCGGAGGCGACCTGCGACCAGAACTCGGGCACCTCGACATTTTCCGCACGGAACACGATGGAGCCATCGGGATTGCGGATCTCAGACGTGGTCAGCCTGAAATTGATCCCGGCGTAAGGAGATTGTCCCGCAGTGGTGTTGCGCCGTTCGATATGCATGCGTCGTGCCCCGTCTTCTGCCCGGCCCCCATTGCCGCAGGGGTGATCCGGAAATGTTGTTCCTAGAGCGAGTCCCTGGTCCCATCCTTCCGTCCAAAGGGTGGGGGGGCCAGAGCCCCGCAAGCTCAGCCGGTGGACCGGCCTGTTTCTCTCGATCGCCGGTATCGGCTGGCACCGATCCGGCGACGGCACGTCCCTGACCGGCCCAGGCGGACCGTTCGGGTCATGCGTTCAACGCCTCAAAACTCGTAACGCGACAGGTCACCAATGGGCCTTTTCCGACCCGTTATTGGCGTCCCAAAATGCCCGGGAAATTCCGGGAGGAATTTCCGAAATTGCGGGCAGCAAAGCCCTTCACCCGCAGCCTGTTCGGCTGACGGAGTGGTCGTTCTGGACCCTTTTGGGAGCGACCGGCGGGGACCCGAAACACACTCGCGCCGAACAAAATGAAAGCTAGGCCAAGTCCGTGACGCCCGTCAAGGATTAGTACGAGTTCCTGAATCAAATACTAAATATGGTGGAAAAGGGAGGATAACAGGGGCCGTGCCGCGCCTGTGACCCGGCCAAGTATCAGTGAGTCCTGAAGGATTCCCAAGAGAAAAAAATCTCATGTCGGCTGTGGAACAACGGCTTCGCCCGCTTTTCACAGGGCAGGTATTTTTGGCGTCTGACGGATTGAATTCCGAAGACTCACGTGAGCTTACGGGGAAGTTACGGACAGGTATGCTGGCGGGCGCGTGGTCGGCCGCCCAAATCGAAGGCATGGTCGCCGCCGATTCCATTCCCTGCCGGGCTTCATGACAGAATCAAAACCGAGCGCGCGCGGCCGACTAGCGCCTGCGGGCTTCCTGTTCCTCGCCGTCACGTCGGTGGGCTGGGGCTTCAACTGGCCGGTGACGAAGTACCTGCTAAGCGAGCTGCCGCCGCTGACGCTGCGCGGCTCGACCGGTGTGATTGGGGCTGTGCTGCTGGCTCTGCTCGCGGTCGTTCGCGGGCAGAGCCTGTGGGTCGGGCGCGAGATGTGGCTGCGCTTGATGCTGGCGTCGCTACTGAACGTCACCGGCTGGATGGTGCTGATGGGCCTCGCACTGCTCTGGCTGCCGGCCAGCGAAGCCGCGCTGATCGCCTACACCATGCCGGTGTGGGCCTCGCTATTGGCCTGGCCGGTGCTCGGCGAACGGCCGACGCTGCTGCGCACGATCGCGCTGGTGATGGCGTTCGCCGGGCTCGCCGCCATCATGGGCGGCAACGGAATTGCCGCGAGCCGCGAAAAGCTGCCGGGGATCATCATGGCGATCACCGGCGCCTTCGGCTTTGCGCTCGGCACGGTGCTCGCGAAAAAGCTGCCGTTGAAGATGACACCGATCCCGGCGGCGGCCTGGCAGATCGGGCTCGGCTGCCTGCCGGTGGCCGTGGCCGGTCTTCTCGTCGAGACCTCGCATTTCGATCGCGTGACGACGCTCGGCTGGTGGCTGCTCGTCTATTCGATCCTGATCCAGTTCTGCATCGCCTATGTGAGCTGGTTCGCCGCGCTCAGGCGGTTGCCGGCCTCGATCGCGGCGATCGGCACCATGGCGGTGCCCGTGATCGGCGTGGTGGCGTCCGCCATCGCGCTGGGCGAGCCGCTCGGGCCGACGCAGGTCGCAGCGCTCATCTTCACGCTCGCCGCCGTCGTGCTGGCCACGCGATCGTAGCTGATCGACCCCTTGTGTCGTTACTTCAAAGCGCGCGTCGATGCCGCTGATTGACCGAGGCATTCGTTGACGGTGGTGATCAGCGCCTCCGGCGTGAAAGGCTTGCGCAGGCAGCGCGCGGCGCCGAGCTCCAGGGTCATGCGCAGGAAATCCGGCGCACGCTCGGCGTTGGCGAAGGCGTAGCCGGACATCGCGACGATCGGGATCTCGGGCGCGCGCTCGTGAAAGATCCGGATCGATTCGAAGCCGCTCATATGCGGCATGAAGACATCGATCAGCATCACGTCGAAGCTTCGATCCTCGAGCGCGACCATCCCGGCTTCGCCGCCGTCGGCGACGGTGACGTCAAACCCCTTGCGCTTCAGACAGACCTCGATGGCGGCGCACACCATGGGGTCATCATCGACCACGAGAACGCGCGGCACGATGGATCCTCTTGTTGCGATGATATCTGCATATGCCGACCCGCACGGCCGACTGTTTGATTAAGGCGGAAGCGCGATAGCACGTCTGCAAGATGCCGTGCATATGAGATTCGCTTACAGCCGAATTTATCTTCTCAACAAAAAGGGCGGCTTTCGCCGCCCTTTTTCACGCGAAAGGAATCAGCCGGTCAGGGGCAGGGATGACGCTGACCGTCATAACCGAGATAGGTTCCCGACGCCGGGTCATAGGACTTGTAGCGCTGCTGGCAGTAAGCGACGTCACCGCCGCCAGGCGCGACCGCAACCGCGGCGCTGTCATCGTAATAGCCGTCGTCGTAGTAGCTCGGTGCGTATCCATAGCCGCCATAATAGTCGTCGTAATAGGCGCTCGACGCGAGGGCGCCGCCGATCACGGCACCTGCAGCAATACCAGGCCAGACTCCGTAGCCGCGGTGACCATAGCCGCCGCGCCAGCCGGGCCGATACGCACCGCTCCACCCGGGCCGGCCACCACTCCAGCGAGGATTAGCAACCGCGCCGCCGCGGAAGGCGGGAGCGCCCGCGAACTTGGTGCCAAGGCCGGCTCCGCCGCCGGCAAAGCTGCCGCCTCGGAAGCCACCGCCGCCGCCGCCGCCGGCAAAGGCGCCGCCCCGGAAGCCGCCGCCTCCACCGGCAAAGCCGCCGCCGCGGAATCCACCTCCACCGCCTCCAATGGCCGCTCCGCCGCCGCCGACCCGCCCGGCCGAGAACTTGGTACCCTGCGCAAAGCCTTCGCTCGGCACCACGAGCGGCAGCACCAGCGCGAGCGCCGCGGCGGTGCCTAAAATCTTGAGATTGATCATCATTGGGACTCCATCTGCGGGACATGGCCCAACCCTTTCCGGGGGCCGGCGTTCCCGAGCCTCGCGCCACTTCATTGCGCGGGGTCTCAGCCTGTCAGATAAGAACTGTATGGCGAATGAACGGGTTAGACCGAATTCCGCGACAATTGGCCGCCAACACTGCGCTGTGATGTTCCGCTCTGGGGCACAACACGTGCGGCAATCTGGACAATTCGATCCGCCGGTGGCATCACAGCCCAACGATCCCGAACCGGCCGGCGCTTCATGAAACAATTCCTGCTCAAATTCTTCACGTGGTGGAACGGCCAGACCTTTGGCACGCAGCTCTGGACCTGGCGGTTCGGCGAGCTCGTCGGTACGGACGAGCAGGGCAATCGCTACTATCGCACCCGGGGCGGCAAGATCGATCCGGTGCTGCATTTCGAGCGCCGTTGGGTGATCTATAACGGCTACGCCGAAGCCTCGCGCGTGCCGCCATCATGGCACGGCTGGCTGCATCACGTGGTCGACCTGCCACCGACCGAAGAGAAATACACGCCGCGGGAATGGGAAAAGCCGCATGTGCCGAACATGACGGGCACGCCGGCGGCGTACCGTCCGTCCGGCTCGACGCTGGCGAGCGGCCGTCGCCCGAAGGCGACCGGCGACTACCAGCCCTGGACGCCCGCAGGCTGATCAACCTCATTCGTACGTTGTGCGAGCGCGCAATTGCGCGTGCAGCGCACGCGTGCCTGTGAACAGCGGTAACAGCGGGGACGAGCAACACGACCTCCTTGCACGTCACGCGCGATCGGAGCTCAATAGGAGCATCTTACGGAGATGGATGACCATCGCGTCGGATCGGGCTCCAGAATCGCGACTGCCCCGATGAGCAGCGGCCTCCGAGTGGGATGCGGCCGGGACATAGGCCCCCCGGTGCAGACGTCCTGAAATCGCCCGTTAATGTGAGGCCACCGTAAGACAGGAAAGGCCGCCCGGGAAACCTGGCGGCCTTTTTCTTTGCGTTGAAATTTATGCGAGCCGTGCCGCGGCGCGGGCGATCATCTCGCCGCGGCGCGCCTGTGACGATGCCATCTTCTCTTTCATGAAGGCGAGGATTTCGGCCGGCGCGGTGTCCGGCGAGCCGGCGTTGAACGGCGGCTTCGGATTGTATTCGAGCCGAAGCTGGATCGCTTCCGCCGTCCTGCGGTCGACGAGTTCCGACACCAGCGTCAGCGCGAAATCGATGCCGGCGGTGACGCCGCCCCCGGTGATACGGTTGCGGTCGATGCAGACCCGCATCCGCGCCGGGATCGCGCCGAACGCGCCAAGGAAATCGATCGCCGACCAGTGCGTCGTGGCGCGATAGCCCTTGAGCAGACCGGCGGCGCCGAGCACGAGCGAGCCGGTGCAGACCGAGGTGACATACTTTGCGCCCTCGGCCTGCTTGCGCAGGAAAGCGAGCATCTCCTCATCGTTTGTCATGTCGTCGGCTCCCATGCCGCCGGGGACGCAGATCACGTCGAATTGCGGGCAGTCGGCAAAGCTGACCGTCGGCATCAGCGCCAGCGCGGTGTCGCTCGGCACCGGTTCGATCCGTTTCCACACCAGATGCACCTTGGCCCCGGGCACGGAGGAGAACACCTGCAGCGGACCGGTGAGGTCGAGCTGCGTCACCTTCGGAAACACCAGAAGTCCGATCTGTAGCGGGCTGGACATGGGAGCACCTCAATATCCGTTGACCGCGACAGAATGGCATGGCGGCCTCATGTCCAAAATGGCATAATTCCCTCATTTCCGGACAATCGGTGTCCTAAAGAGTATCTTGGAGACCGACAGGAGAAGGTCAGATGATCGGCGTCCTCATCTTCCCCGAATTTCAATTGCTGGATGCCGCCGGCCCGATCTCGGTCTTCGAGATCGCCGCGCGCTCTGCCGACAATCCGCCCGCGCTGAAGGTGATCGCGGTAACGCCGGGGCCGGTGCGTTCGTCCTCGGGCGCCGAGATGCTCGCGCGAGGGCTGCGACCGTCAGCGGCGATCTCGACCCTGATCGTTGCGGGCGGCGAGGGCGTACGTATGGCGGCGAGGTGCGCGAAGACGCTGGCATTCGTGCGCATGCTGGCCAAGCGCGGGGTGCGCATCGCGAGCGTCTGCTCGGGCGCCTATATCCTCGCCGAAGCCGGCCTGCTCGACGGCCGCCGCGCCACCACGCATTGGCAGCGGACCAAGCATTTCGTTTCCGCCTATCCGAAAGTGAAGCTCGAGCCGGATCGCATCTTCACCCGCGACGACAACATCTGGACCTCGGCCGGGATCAGCGCCGGGATCGACCTGGCGCTGGCGATGATCACGGAGGACTATGGCGAGGAGATCGCGCAAAAGACCGCGCGGCACCTCGTGCTCTATCACCGCCGCAGCGGCGGCCAGTCGCAATTCTCCTCGCTGTTGGAGTTGAAGGCTGCAAACGGCCGCTTCGGCCCGCTGCTCGCCTGGGCGCGCGAGCATCTCGATGCGCCGCTGACGGTCGAGGACATGGCGGAGAAAGCCGGCATGAGCTCGCGCCACTTCACCCGCGCCTTCGTCGCGGAGACCGGCACGACGCCATCGAAAGCGGTGGAACGTTTGCGCATCGAGGTGGCGCGGCAGCGCGTGCAGTCCTCGGGGGAAGCCATCGAGCGCGTCGCGGAGGCGACCGGCTTTCGCGATCCCGAGCGGATGCGCCGCGCCTTCATCCGCGCCTTCGGCCAGCCGCCGCAATCGCTGCGGCGGGCGGCGAGGGCAGGATAACTGCCCGCTCGGTTACGCGTTGAGCTGCTTCAGCCATGCGCCGATATCGCTTGCGGCGACATTGGCCTGATTGAGCAATTTGCCCATGGTGAAAAAGCCGTGGAATTGGCCGGGAAAGTGCTTGTAGGTCACGGGCACGCCGGCTGCCTTGAGGCGTTCGGCATATTCGTCGCCTTCATCGCGCAACGGATCCGCGCCGGCGGTCAGCACATAGGCCGGCGGCAGGCCGATCAGGGTCGTCGCACGCGCCGGCGACGCGCGCCAATCATGCGCGTCAGCGGCGCTGCTGAGATAGTGATCGCGAAACCAGCGGATGACGGAGTGGGTGAGGAGGATGCTGGTCTCCGGCTCGCTGTGCGAGGGATGCGTCATCGCGAAATCGACTGCCGGATAGATCAGCACTTGTCCCGCGATCGCAGGACCATTGCCGTCGCGCGCAGCGATCGCCACGACCGCGGCGAGATTGCCGCCGGCGCTGTCACCGCCGACGCAAAGGCGCGCGGCATCGATGCCGAGCTGCTTCGCGTTTGCCGCCACCCATTTCGTCGCCGCGATGGCATCGTCGATGGCCGCAGGGAATTTGTGCTCTGGCGCGAGACGGTAGTCGACGGAGATCGCGATCAGCTCGCCTTCATCGGCAAGCTTCCGGCAGACCACATCATGGGTGTCGAGATCGCCGATCACCCAGCCACCGCCGTGGAAGAACACCAGCGCCGGTGACAGGCCGTCCTTCTGGCGCAGCTTCTTGGGCCTGTAGACCCGCGCCGGGATCGTGCCGTGGGGCGCGGGGATCGACAGCGGTTCGACCTGTGCCAGCTCCGGCGGCTCAGGATTGCTGACAAAGCGCGCCTGCGAATAATACGCACGCGCTTCCGGGGCGGTCAGCGTTTCGTAAGCGGGGCGGCCAGCCTCCTGAAAGGCCTTGAAGACGGCGGCGGCATCGGGATCGAGAACGATAGGCATATTGGGGACGGGCTTCCTCTGAATCATCCGGTCCGGTTTTCCGGATTTTTTGCTGTTTTCCGCGTGGCGGTCCGCAGACCTCGGCGAGTGCTGGAACTATCTCATGGGGCAGGGAGCCTGACCAGTGGCGGAGGCCCGCCCTTTCCCCGCCGGAAACGGCGGGTTGGACACATGTGCTTGTTTTTTAAGGGTTGTTTTAATTCTGGCGCTGCGCGGTCCCGGAAACGGTCCCGGAAACGATTGGTTTTCGGGACCGACTCAGTTTGACGCCCAGCAAGTTGTCGAACGTGCGCGGCGTCTCGTGCCGGTAGGTCTTGCGGATAGTCTCAACCGACACGCCGCAATATTGGCTCACCAGTTCGATATCCACGCCCGCGTCAAGGTACCACGTGATTGCGGTGTGGCGCAGCGTGTGGCGCACCACCTTGCGGCGCTTGTCGTCAGTCCCGAGCCCAGCCTTCTCAACGAGACTTTCCCAGCCATCGTGAACGCGCTTCACGGGCTTGCCCATGAATTCGACAACGGAGTGGTTAGAGATGCCAAGCCGCTTCCAGCGACGCATGTGCGCAAGCAGGCGAGGCGGCAGCGGCACCGTCGGCTGCTGCTTGCTGGTCGCCTCCTTGTTGTCTGGCTTGCGCTTGAAGATGCCGCGATCCAGGTCAACATAGCCGCGGCCGATGGTCGGGATTACGGCGGCGTTGCAGATGTCGCCGTTGCGCGAGCCAGTGTAGAGACCGACAAGGATGTATCGCGCGAGATGACGCAGCGTGTGGCGACCTTTGCTGGTCGCTAGTTTGGTCGCCTTGCGATATCGCCAAGCGGTCCACAACATTTTCGCGGCCTCGCCGCGCTCTAAATAGCGCTCGCGAGACTTTGGCGCGGGCGGTAGCGTCGCACTAAACTTCGGCTGGATGCCGCCCTTGGTTTTCTTAACGCAACGATTGATCGCCGCCTGCAATAACTTCAGATCACGAAACGCTGATGCGCCGGTCTCTGTTAAGCGCTCTTCGGCGTACCGTTCTTGCAGCGCGCCATCGAGATCGCCGATGGTGTAATCGGCAAACCAATTGCCGATGCGCTGTATGGCAGAGATCAGTTGGTTCTTGTACGTCTGATCGATGTTGCGCTTACTGATGTGTCGAATTTCGAGCGAGCAAACGTCGGTGATCTTAATCGTGTTTACGTCGTTAGCGCTCAGCGCCTTCTTTGGGTCGTGCTTTTTGGTGATGTACGCGGCGAGGGCTTTTTCAGCTCCTGCGCGATCATGTTCATAGCATCCCGTGCCAGCGTCTTTGTCGCCGTCGCGGATGATCCACATGGTTTCTCTACCGGCACGCTTCTTTTTGCGGAGGTAGGGCGGCTTGCTTGGACGCGGCATGACGATCTCATTTCCTCTATAGCGGCAAGCGTGACGTAATACTTGCCAGCGATCAATTCGTGCGACACTTGCCCGGTGACAACCAACCTACGCAAAGCAGAAACTGACATCGAGCCATCAGGGAAAGCCAATTGAGCTGCTACTTCGAGGCGCAATGGCGTTGACGTAGTGATGTCAGTCGGTGCTGGGATTTTGGAACGCATCACTCAACTCCCACTATATATAGGGCAAAATGCCCGCTATCAACCGTCCCGGTAGTTCTTTGATTTTGATCAGTTTTTGCCGCGCGATGCGCGGCCACCAGCATCACCGAGACGATCGCGCTCAGCGCCAGATAGAGCTTCGGTGCGGTGATCATGATCATAGCTTTCGCACCACCGGGATATCCAGCAGGGCCATATAGTTGCAGCCGCGCTGCCGGATGTTGGTCAGCACGTTGCAGCGGTCGCAGCTGCCGTACTCGTGGAAGGTGTTGGGGGTTTCCATGGTCAGCCGGGCGCCGCAGCCGGCGCAGGTGAATTTCTGGAAGACCGTGGCGCCCATGGCAATTCGCTCATCGGCCTGGCGCCGGACTTCTTCAAACGGATAGTCCTGATACTCAGTCGCTGTCGCCATTGAACTGCCTCGACGCTGGAATCTTGCTGCCGATGTTCTGATGCAGTTGATCGATGAACCAGCCATAGACCTGGCGCTTGGCATCGTTCGAAACGATCACGTCAAGCACCCGGTGAATATTGCTGCCGAACGCGCCAAGGATCACGGTGACCGGCGTGTCGTCCGGAAGCCGTTCCAGAATGTCACCGATATCGTCGGTGAGTTCGGTCAGTAGCTCACAGAGCGCTTCACGCTCTCGTTGCGTCATCACTGGCATGAGGAGTCTCCCTTGCGTGATTGGAACGCGTGCGCGCCAGCAATCGCATGACGCGGTTGGCTTCACTGATGAAGTCGTGGCGATGACAGTGCTCGCCGTCTTGTCGGCACTGATCGCCGCAGCACAGGGCGATCAATAGGTCGGTGTAGATATCGTGAGTCATGTTCCGTGAAGCCAATTGAAGAAGGGTTCAGGCGACGGGGACGAAGTCGCCGAGCGCCAGCCGGATCTCGTTGTCGTATTTGCGGCAGGTGTACATGATCGTCGTATGATCGCGGTCGAAGGCGCGACCGATCCGGCGCCACGACGCGCCCGAGACCACGTGCGTAAACGAGATCAAGATCTGACGGATATGGATGATGCGCCGGCCGCGGGACCTTGCGCGGAGATCGTCGACCTCGACACCGAAGGCGCGGGCGCCGGCATTGCGGCACGCCACCGTCGCAGACCAAGAGGGACAACCGTCGATACGGCGATGCACTTCGGCGAGCGCCCAGGCCAGGCGCTCGGCGTCGGTGGTCAGTTCAAGGCGATAGGAAAAGGGAGCGGGGGTCGCGGGCTCGGCGAGTTTCAGTAGCATCGGTAGCCCTCCTGCCGTTGTCGCTCTTGGGAGGCGACTTCACGCAGGAAAGATTAACCGACGATACTTGTCAACGAAATTTCACGCTCGATTGAAAAGTTCAACCGGCGGGATATCAGAGCGGGTGCACAACAGCCATAACGCGACCGATGATCCGCTTGTCGGGGAGCTGGGTCGTGCCCCATACCACGTTGGCGCCGTCGGCATCGCCTTGCAGATAGACACCGGGTTCGTTGTCGATCCCGGTGCGCGATTGATCGACGATTGCATAGTCGCCGCGCTCTAGTTTGGTTTCGCCCTCCGACCAGCTCGCCACCACGCGCATCACCATGACATCGGTAGGCGAGCAATTGAGACCCTTCTCTAACGTCGTGTGGGAAATCATCCAGTGGCCGAATTCGTGCGCGACGCTGAATTGGGCGGTCTGCCAATTCGTGATCAGTCGGGCAAGCTTCCGATAATTGTTGACCTCAGGAACGCGCTGATACGCTTCATCTATAGCGGTGTTGTGCGCTTCCGTCGTCGTCGGGCGGCGCTCGAGGGTTGTCATTGTGGCCGCAGTCAAACTGCTTTTGCCAGCACCTGCGGGGACCTCAATGTTAGCGAAGTCCGGTGGCGGCCCTGACCCGGTCAACAGCCAATCCAAAGACACCTTTGTCATCTCAGCAAACTTGATCAACTTGCTGATCGGAATGTTTTCCACCGCGCCGGTCTCCCACGTCGAGAGCGCATTACGGGACATATTGAGCCTTTCGGCGATCTGATCGGCATGCAGTTTCCGCCCCAGCCGAACCGCTTTGATGCGGTCGCCGATACGGTTGCCGGCTAGGAGCCTGGCTAATTCTGCGATCGGGCCGGTCATTAGATCGTCAGGAGCGTCGGAGGGCATCAAGTTCCTCTTCAATGGTGGTGGATAGCTGTCTTCACGCTTGGCTGATTTCGGCTTATCCCTGATGCCTCACCAGCAAGCGAGGCGAGGCGATGCCGAAGCGGAAGGCAAATGCCGTGATCGAGGCGATCCGGACCCAGCGCGGGCTGGCGGCCAAACTGGCAAAAGTGTGCGGAATCTCGCGGTCGGCGGTCTGGAAATGGCAGCAAGTACCGGCCGAGCACGCCCTGGCAGTCGCAACGTTCCTGCAGCTGAAGCGCCATGAAGTCCGGCCTGATCTCTACCCTGCCAACCTGCCCGAAGAACGGGTAGGTGCCTAACGACTCTGTCATCTGCACTGAAGACCTATGTCAACTTTTTCTCACGGTCAACTAACCATTGCAATGCCAGATGAAAAATTCCCAACCCGCGATCCCACTGCCGCCTCCCGTCCGGGTTGGGAAGAGTAAGTCGCGCAATCGCAGTTACCTCGGCGCGCCCAGCGAACACCAGCTCCAGGTGCGGGTCCTCGAAATTCTCGCCTACACCAAACGTCCCGAGATTTTTGTTTTTGCGATTCCGAACCAGAGCAACCGGCATATCCGCAACGCAGTGCGGATGAAGGCCGAAGGTCTTCGGTCGGGCATCGCCGATCTCTGCATTCTGTTTCCACGCGACGAAGGGTCGGTGGCCTGGCTCGAGCTAAAGAAGCGCGGCGGATCGCTCACCGACGAGCAGAAGGGCTTTCGCGCGATCTGTCAGCGGCTCGGGATCCGCTGGGCCGTGGCGAAGTCGGTCGAAGAAGCGCTCGCCGTGCTGCAGGGCTGGGGCGTGCTCAAGCCTGGCGTGGTGATTCTATGAGCCAACGCGCACGCGATAGTCACGACAACGATTGCCTTAAGGCGGCGCGCCGGTTCGTCAACTGGTTCGACGCGCATGAGGATCGTTTGCGCGAGCAATTTATCGAGGCGGATTTCTATGAGTTGCAGGAAATTGCGGATCGTTGTCGGGAGCAACTGCGATGACGCTGTTCCGCGATTCCTTATCCGACAAGTTGACCCAGCCTGATCCAACACTGACCCGGCAGGCGCGCGCGACCTATCCCGGCATGGCGCACTTCGCCGGCACCTATGGCGACAGCAACATGACCTGCCGGCAATGCCTGCACTGGGAGCACCGCGCTTACGCCTATCACAGCAAGAACGGCAAATACCACGGGCTGATCAAGCCGGCGCCGTGCCGCAAATACCGGGCGATCACCGGCAAGACCGGCCCTGCGGTGCCCGACAATGCCGAGGCTTGCAAATATTTCGAGTGGAATGTCGCACATCCGCGGAGGTTTGCCCAATGACCGACGACATCACCGCCAATTACCACGGCGGCCATCCGCGCAGCGTCGAGGCGCACGAGGCTACCAAGCCGCGCAAGAACACGGACTATATCCGGATTCTTCAGCTGCTGCGCCAAGAGCCGGCGGGTCTCACCTGCGATGAAGCCGAGATCCTGCTTGGCATGCGCCACCAAACCTGCAGTGCGCGCTTCTCTGACATGAAGCGCAAGGGTTGGTTGGTGACGCGCGGCAAGCGCAGGACGCGGTCGGGCTGCAGCGCCGATGTGCATTTCGAGGCGTCGACAGCATGAGCAACAGCTTCGAACGATATGCGGCGATGGCCGCGCCGCGTCGCGCCAAGCGGGTGCGCGCGGTGCGGTCGGAGTCCGACGCACCGCCGGTGCCGAGCGCGCTGGAGCAAGAGCAGCGCGATAACACCGCGCAGTTCCAACGCTACCAACGGGCGCTGCGGACCGAGAGCGCCGCCATGCTGACCGGAGAGCACGGCGCGGACTACCGGAGCTTGCTGGCGCTATTGAACCGGCTGACGCCGCAGTGCTCGCGCGAGCTGCTGGACTATGTGAAGGGCGCACGCTGGATCGCCGCCTGCAACCTCGAACAGAAACAGACCGTGCTGTCGATGATCGACATGGCGATCACCCGCGCGCGCGTGTGCGCCGGCCTGCCGCCATTCGACGACGCATTACCTGGTGAAGCCGACAACGTCTTCCTGATCATTCGAAGAGAAATCATCCAGGAGTTAAGCACATGAAGATTATCTCGGCCTCCGAACGATTACAGGAAGACAAGGGCGTCAAGGCGTTGATCGTCGGCCCGGCTGGCGTTGGCAAGACATCGCTGCTGCGTACGCTCAATCCGGACAACACGCTGTTCGTCGACTTGGAAGCCGGGGATTTGGCTGTGCAGGATGTTGCGGTCGACAGCGTTCGTCCCGATACCTGGGAAGCCTGTCGTGACTTGGCCTGCTATCTCGGTGGCCCCAATCCGGCATTGCCCGACACCGCGTGCTATTCGCGCGAGCATTATCGCGAAGTCCTCAACACGTTCGGCTCGACCAACACCCTGGCCAAGTATCATACCTATTTCATCGACAGCATCACCGTCGCCGGCCGGCTGTGCTTTCGGTGGTGCGAGCAGCAACCGGAATCCTTCAACGAACGTGGCAAGAAGAATGTGCTGGGCACCTACGGCTTGATGGGCCGCGAGATGGTCAACTGGTTGGTGCATCTGCAGCATGCCCGCGATCGGAACGTCATTTTTCTCGGCCTGCTCGAAAAAGAGCTGGACGACTTCAAGATGGTACATTGGGAGCTGCAGATCGAAGGCTCCAAGACCGGCAAGGAATTGCCGGGCATCGTCGATCAGATCATCACCATGCAGTTCATCGACTTCGGCGACGGCAACCCGGTTCGCGCGTTTGTGTGCACGCAGCCGAACCCGTGGGGCTACCCGGCGAAGGACCGCGCCGGCCGGCTCGAGCAGATCGAAGAGCCGCATCTCGGCAAGCTGCTGAGCAAGCTGACGGCGAACACGCCGCGCAAGCCGCTTGACCACACCCTTTCCCCAGCAACCGAAACCCAGGCAGCATAGGAGCACAGCACCATGGCTTATGATTTTAACGCAGCTGGCGAACAGCGTTCGTTCAACGAGCTGATTCCGGACGGCACCGTGTGCCCGGTGCATCTCACCATTCGTCCCGGCAACGCGGGCGAGGGTGGCTGGCTGAAGCGCGCGGCCGACGGCGGCAGCATGGCGCTGGATTGCGAATTCACCGTGGTCGAGGGGCCCTATGCCAAGCGCAAATTCTGGACCCTGATGACGGTCGAGGGCAGCACCGAGGGCCATGCCAAGGCCGGCGAGATCACGATGTCGCGCCTGCGCGCGATCCTCGAAAGCGCCCGCGGCATCAAGCCGAGCGATGAAAGCGAAGCGGCGCGCATCGCCCGTCGGGTCAATTCCTATGGCGACTTCGATGGCCTGCGGTTCCTCGCCCGCGTCTCGGTCGAAAAGGGCGGCACCCAATATAAAGACAAGAACGCGCTCGACATCGCCATCACGCCGGATCGCAAGGAATGGACCCGGGTCGAGCAGGTGGCCAAAACCGCGGGCGCCACGCCGGGCCAGCATCAAGCCGCCGCGGCAGTCCAGAAGCCGGAATGGGCGAAGTGATGGCGAAGATCACCCATCAGATGACCGATGACGAATGGCAGGTTCGCGCGACCGAATCCGCCATCGCCGCCTGCCGGGATCTGTTGAAGGGTGGGATCAATTCCCGCGCGACGCTGGCCTCGCTCGGCAATATCGAGTGGGGCTGGATCGCCGCGGCGTCGGTCTTCGCCTGGATCAAGGTCCGCGCCGAGCAGGCGGTGGCCGAAGGCATCTCGCCCGAGGTCACCATTCGCACCATGAGCCATCAAGTCCCTGGGCCATGGGAGGCGGGGGCGATCGAAAGCATCCTGCCAGCGCTCGGCGATATTAAAGGAGTCGATTGGTCGAAGCCGGTCGGCTTTTGGTCGAAGCAGGAGATCATCCGCTTCGCCTTCCACATCAACATTCTGGTCAACAAGGCGCTGGCCGCACGCGACAAGGCGCAGGTCGGCGCCATCGTCACCAGCAACAAGGACACGGTTGAGCGACTGCACAGCGCCGCCAATGGCGGACCGTTGATGTCGCATGCGGAAATACACGACGAGGACATTCCGTTTTGAGGAGTAGCCGATGGCTATGCTCGACTTCAACCGGGCGAACCTAAGCGGCAGCGAACTGAACATAGCGATCAACGGTCTGCTCGATGCTGCCGCACTTCAACAGCAACGGCTGGAGCGTAGCCGGGACTATCTCGGCGCCTCGATCATCGGATCCGAATGTCTGCGCAAGGTGCAATACGACTGGATGTGCGATTCGATCTTTCCGGCGCGCACCAAGGCGATCTTCGATCGCGGCCATGCCATGGAGGAGATCAGCGCCCGGGCCCTGGCCCAGGCCGGTTTCCGCATCGAGCGCAACACCAAGCGCACCGAATTCTCGACCGCCGATGATCGGTTCAAGGGCCATGCCGACGGCATCATCTTGGATGGACCGCAGGTGAAGGGGCTGCGCTATCCGTGCCTGTGGGAGCACAAGGCGCTCGGCGACAGCGGCTGGAAGAAGATCGAGCGGGACGGCCTGCGGCGGGTCTACCCGGTCTATTGGGATCAGTGTCAGCTCTACATGGCCTATCTCAATCTCGACGAAAATCCGGCGCTGTTCACCGCGGTCAACGCCAACACCTGCGAGCGGTTGCATCTCTTGGTGCCGTTCGATGCGGCGGCGGCGCAGGCGGCATCGGACCGCGCGGTCCGCGTGATCAAGGCAACGCTGGCCGGTGAATTGCTGCCGCGCATCACCGAGAAGCCGGACGATTGGCGCTGTCGGATGTGTTCGCGTCGCGAGCGATGCTGGAACGGAAAGGCATAGCCATGGGTGCAACGGAAAACGCTGGGTTTACCTCAGGGACGGCAGATTATTTCTGCATACAGAAAATGATGGGCCGCGGTTTCTTCGTCGTGGTGCCGAAGCATTTGAGGAGGAGGTCACGCTCGACGCGTTGAAGAGATATCCCGCTCTGTATGAAGAGGCCAAACGCTTGTTGCGAGATGAATAGAAGACCATCGTAATGTGTGGGAGCCGCGATCATGGCGAACGACCTGAAGACGAGCCACCTCGAATCGGAGATCGAAAAGCGACCCCACCTCGCCAAATTTTTCGACCGGGTCAATCCAACCCAAGGCCGATTGATCTTTGCGATTGATGCCACGGCCTCACGCCAGCCGACATGGGATATTGCCGCCGAGCTGACGACCCAGATGTTCGAAGCGATCGACAGCGTCGGCAGGTTGGAGGTTCAACTGGTCTATTATCGCGGCCGTGAGTGTGTCGCGTCACGCTGGTTTTCCGACGCCAAGTTGCTCGCGCAATTCATGTCCAAGGTGATCTGCATCGCCGGCATCACTCAGATCGAAAGAGTGTTCGCGCACGCCGTGAAGGAAAACCGGAAGAAAAAAATCAACGCTCTCGTCATGATCGGCGATGCTTGCGAAGAACACCCGAACGAACTGTTGGACCAGGCCCGCTTGTTGAGCGATGTGCCGATATTCATGTTTCAGGAAGGCGCCGACGAGCACGTCGCCAGGGTTTATGGCCAGATCGCGGATATCACCCACGGCGCGTTCTGCAAATTCGATAGCAATGCATCGCAACAACTTGCGGACCTGTTGAAAGCCGTCGCGGCGTTTGCTGCCGGCGGAATCAAGGCGCTGAGCGCTCAGAACAGTGACGCGGCAAGGTTGCTACTGACACAGATGAAATCATGACCACGGGCATGCTGACCGAAACCACCGCCAAGCGCATCGCGACGTTGTTTCGCATGCTGAGCAGCGAGTACCCGGGCGAGATCCTTGGTGCCGTGGCGGCCATGAAGCGGCTGTTTGCCAATGAGGGTCTGAGCTTTCATGAGATCGCCAACGTCATCGAAAGCTGCAATGGTGAGATCGAGGAGCGCAAATACAGCGATGCCGATGCCGAGATCATCTTCCAGCGCGGGGTCGAAAAGGGGCGCAGCGAGCAGCAGCCACCACCGTTGGACTATTATGAAGAGGATGGCTCACCGCGCTGGCATGAGATCGCGCTGTTCTGTCGGAATAACACAGCAAAACTGAAAGGTGATTGGGAGCAGGAGTTCATCACCGACATGGTCAGCAGGACGCTGGTCAAAACGTTGACACCTCGACAACAAAAATTTCTGTTCGCGATCTTTGTGCGGCTTGGGGGTCCCTATGATGCCGCCAGGCCATTGAATTTCGGGTGATGCATGACCGAGTCCGGCGGCATCATCGACTTCAACTTTGCCAAGCTGCAAAGCGAATTGGGCAAGGCGAGCCTTGATGTCGGCGATATCCGCGAACGGCTGAACGCCAGCGCGCGGTCGTTCGTCGAATGGCTGTTCTCTGGTCGCGCGCTGATCACGCGCGGCGGCCATGAGGCCCGGATCGGCGATGTCGACGGTAATGTCGGAACGTCATTGTCGATTCATCTGACCGGATCGAACACCGGCCTGTGGAAAGACCACGCCACCAGCGAGAGCGGTGACCTGATCACGCTGTACCGCATGTACATGGGCTACGGCGAAAGCAAGGATGATTTCAAGCAGGCGATCAAGGAGATCGCCAAGGATTTTCTGCACGATCCGATCGAGGTCGAGCGGCCAACCTTCAGGCCGACGCCGGAGATGGTGATCCGGTCCAAGAAGGAGAAGTTCGGCACCAAGCCGCGCGATGACGATGTCGAATTGGGCGCGCCGGTCGCCACCTTTAAATATTTCAACACCCGGGGCGAGATCACGGCGTCGGTGGTGCGCTATGAGCCGGACGGCACCCGCGCCAGCAAGACCTTCCGGCCGTTCTGCTACCGCGACTTCGACGGCAAGAAGCGCTGGGCCGCGGGCGCACCGGATATCCGGCCGCTGTACCGGCTGCCCGAGATCTCGCTGAGCGGTTCGGTGATCCTGGTCGAGGGCGAGGGCAAGGCCGACGCCTTGGCCAGGCTCGGCATCGAGGCGACCTCGGCGATGCAGGGCGCCAATGCCCCGATCGACAAGACCGATTGGTCGCCGCTCGCCGGCAAGCGGGTGACGATCTGGCCGGACAACGATCAGCCGGGCTTCGACTATGCCAACACCGTCGCCAAGCGGCTGCTACAGCTGAACTGCACCGTGTACGGCATCAACCCACCGGCCGATGCCCCGATCGCCTGGGATGCCGCCGACTGTATCGCCGAGGGCCGCGATCCGCACGAGCTGATCAACGCGGCGGTTTTGTATTCGGGGCAGGACGATATCCGCACCCGGGTCCGAATTCGGATCATCGATATCGATGATCTGGAAAACCTGCCGGCGCCGCAATTCCTGATCGACAACGTCATCACCGAAGGCGGGTTGTCGGTGCTGTGGGGCCCGCCGGGCGCGATGAAGTCGTTCGTTGCCCTCGACATGGGCTTGTGTGTCGGCACCGGTTACTTATGGCATGGCAAAACTACCAGGCTTGGCACCGTGGTCTATCTTGCCGCTGAAGGCGCGCACGGTCTCGGCCAGCGCGCGGTAGGCTGGCGCAATATCCGCGGCAAGGGCCTGGCAAAGCCGAAGTTCAAGATCATTCCGCATTCAATCGCGATGACTGGTGTCGACGATTTGAATGCGCTGATCGAGGCCATTCTCAAGCTCGATGAACTGCCGATCCTGATCATCATCGATACGCTGGCGCGCACGTTCGGGGCCGGCAACGAGAACCAGCAGTCCGACATGAATGCCTACGTCAACGCCGCCGATAAACTGCGCGAGGCAACCGGCGCGCATGTGATGATCGTGCATCATTCCGGCGTGCACGAGGTCAATCGCGAGCGCGGCTCCAACGTGCTGCGCGGCGCCGCCGATACGGTGATCAAGGTCGCCCGCAAGGGCAACAAAATCGACATCGTCAACCGCGCGCCGGCCGGCAAGCAGAAGGATTTCGAAGAGTTCGACACTGTCAAGCTGCGCGCGGTGATCGAGCATTGGCAGACCGGCGAGAACGGGGAGGTCGACCATTCGACGGTCATTCTCACCTTGCGCGAGGACGGCGACAAGGAGGTGGACATGGATCAAGAGCCCAAGACCGAGACGGCACAGGAGACCAAATCGAGGGTGACCGGCAAGAACCAGAAACTGGTGCTCAGCGCCCTCAAGGCGTCCGCTGAGCCGCTGACGGCAACCACCCTGATCCTGCGCACCGGGCTGGACAAAAATCGCATGTACGAGGTTCTGAACGATCTGGTCGAGAAGGGTCTGGTGGCTTGTGAGGACAGCGCTGACGGCAACGCCGCGCTCTGGAACATCACCGATGAGGGCCGCGATGTTCTGTAGCTGTTCATGGTCCGAAAGCACGTTTCGGATCCGTTTCGGACTGCTGTTTCGGACTTTGCAGGCTCGCATTTGGCCAGTCCGAAAGTCCCGACGTGGCTCCGACCTGCTTTACCTAAAGGTACGCAGTCGGGACATTCGGACTGGCCAAATTCGAAGCAACGAGGTCCGGAAAGGGGAGGTTTTCAGAAAAATGGGTCGTTCGATAAATCGACGCGAGCAGTTTCCAAACACGATGAAGCTTATTGCAGAGCGGGACGACCTTCAGCTCTTTAATCGCGATTTTGCCGACAAGGGGGAGTGGAGATCGTTAAGGCTGATCAAAGGTGGCAGGAAGTCGCGTCGAGTTCCAAAGCGAAGCTTCTGGCTTGGTTGGAATGGTCAACGTCTTGCACGCAACCATGATACCGGCGTGCTCGCCGAGCATTACCCGGAAATCTATGATTGGGTGGTTGCGGAATTGGAGGCCGCGCAATGGTGAACGTGAATCGCCACCCGGTCGACCAGCTCGCCGACGTGCGCGCCGAGATCAAGACGCTGCAGGAGCGCGAGACCGAACTGAAGGAAGGCTTGCTGCTCGAGGACGCCGATCTGTCGGGCAGCGAATACTACGCCCGGATCGTGCCGCTGACCCAGCATCGGCTGGATCGGAAATTGTTGGAGCAACGTTTTGGCCAGCGAGCCGTGGAGGAGTGCTGCAAGGATGTCGAGACGGTGCAGATCCGGTTGGTGCATCGGGAGGAGGAAGGTTGAATGACGACCTTATTACGACGCGCTCAAGATCTGCTGCCATTCGATCCGCTTGACGAACAACCGATGCTGCCATCGGTTTGGACTGGCGAGCATGTTGGTCTGCGGTTGGTCGAAGCGATGCAGACGTTGCGATTGCTGCCGGGCGAGGGGCTTGGATCGCGGAGTGCGTGGCCGCCGTACCTCTATGAGTTCGATGATCTGGTCGAACAGCAGCGGCAGGGCGAGCTGGAGCGTACACAGCAAATCCAGAACCGCACGCGGGTGTCGCCGAGCCTGACGGAGATTTCGCGGATGGAGTTGGTGATCTGGTGGCCGATGCATTTTCTGATGTTCGGCGCGCCGCATCTGGTCGAATCCGTGATGTGGCTCTCGCACGCCTACTCGATCGAGCGCGATGCCGAGTGGGTGGTGCGCAAGCGCGGCGGCTTCGCTGACACCTGGCGCGCGCGTCATGCGCGCGGGTGCGAGATCATCGCCGAGGGTTTGATGGCCGAGAAGGTGAGGGTATTCTGATGGGCAAGCACAAGGAAAGGCTGGTTGACATCGCGGGCGATAAGACGGGCGAGACCGAGAGGGCCTATCGGATTTTCGACGGTAAGAAAACCGAATGGGTGCCGAAGTCCCAGGTTGAGTACAACGAGGATGATGGCACGTTCACGATGCCGGAATGGCTGGCGAAGGAAAAGGAATTCATTTGAGATTGCCACAGGGCGATCGAAAGGAAGGTTGCTGCATATGGCCCCGCCGCGAAAGAAACACAGAAAGCCTGGTGAAACGCATGCCGTTCATTTGCGGTTGCCGGCGGACGTCTTCAGACGGATCGAGGCGAAGGCCGCGATGGCAGGCTGGCCACTCAATCGCGTCGTCGTCAAGGAGTTGGTCGCTTTCCCAGATCTGGAAAAGCTGAAGAAACTTGGCGAGCTGATCGCGGACATGGAAGTTGTTTTGGCGCGACACGGAGCTAGGCTCAAGGAAAAGGAATTTATCTGATGATCGAGCTGCCACAGGGTGCCGCGCGCGACTATCTGCAGGTGTTCGGTGTGGCGGCGATCTATGTGGCGGTGTCGCCCGATGGCCAGTGTTGCCGGATTGGCAGCTCGCTCGATCTGGCGCGGACGCAGGGCTTCCTGGGCAGGTTTGAGGTTGATCAGGTGTTTTGGGTGCGAGACGCCAGGACGGCGCGGCTGGTGGCGCGATTGGCGCGGGCCGGTCTGCCGACGTTGGGTGGTGGCCTGGTGCGAGCGTCGAGGGAGATCGCCGGCCGGGCGGTTGAGGCGGCGGCAGGGCGCCTGGGCATGCGGCTGACCGAGCACCAGGCAGCGCTAATGAGGGTGTCCAGCGCCCTCGACCAGGTTGATGCGATGTTGGCGCTGGCCCATGCCGACGGCGCGCTGAGCTGGTTTAACCGGGCCTACAGGGCTTATCGGCTGGCCAGCACTGGAAGGACCATGCTGTACGGGGAAGCCAAGGTGAGGCTCCGCAACGCCGTGGTGAGGCGGATCATGGCCGGTGGCGACCTGCAGGATCTGCGGGAAGAGATCTTCGGCGAGGCTATCCACCACCAATTCAAAAAATCTGCTTGAACCGTGAGCTGGGGAGGGGGTTCTATACGCGCGCACGGGCTCCGCCCGAGGTGTGTTTGATCGGCTTCCTGGGCGTTGCCCTAGGGACCGGTTTTTTCATTCGTCACCATCGTCATCGCCATCGTCGTCATCGTTGACGACGCGCTTATCGCTGAGCCGGTCGAGGATGAACCTGATTTGGGCGGGCTTGACGCCCGCGGTTCTCAGCACTTCTTCCGGCCCGATGTCCTTGGCCAGCATCAGCTCGAGCACCATGGCCACCGGCCGCGCCACGTGATTGTTTTGCTTCCATCGCCGTGCCGTGCGTTCGTTGACACCGAAGAAAGTGGATGCGCCGCGTTCGGTCCAACCCAGTCGGGTCAGGATCTCGAGATAGCGTTTCGTATTCATGGTCGGTGCTGCCATCATGGCGTTGATCCCTTAGGGCTTCTTGGCGATGGTGTTTCGTACTGCGCACCAGGAGGGTGCGCAGGGTCGAAACATCACCCGTCGACTAGATCGTTGCTTACGACGATTCTGAGCAATTGACCATCAACGTAACGGTAGTTCACCGGGTCATCGCTTTCGGTGGCGCGATATTCCCGCACCAAGGTCCAGCGCATCGCGAGATCGCGCACATTGGCCTCGGCCTCTTCTTTGGTGGCAAAGCGCAAGGCGTTGCCGACCCATTGGCCGCTATTGTCGGCGATGACTTCTGGCTTCCAAGACATTGCAAGGTATCCTTCCGGGCTTGGCCCATTTGAATGAAGCGGGAGCGCTTCGTTCTGCGCACCGAGCGATGCGCAGGGTCGAAAAGCTCGCAGCCTTGCGTTGTCAGTTCGGCTTGTTGCGATAGCTTCGTTCGATGATCCGACCGCGTGGGTCGTAGGTGGTCGTGGTGCTGCCGCTGGTCGATGAGCGCGCCGAGACGCGCCCGCCGGCATCGTAGAACGTGGTCGTGCCTTGGCTATCGGTAGCGGAGCGGCCGATCACCCGGCCGCCCGCGTCGTAGTGGGTTCGCTGCCGCGCCTGGGCGGCGGTCAACGTGACCGCAACCAACGCGGCAGCAGAGATCATCAACTTGATCATTCTCATTTTTGCTTCTCCTTAGCGTAGCGATGGCGAGATGGTGTAGCAGCGCGACATATTGCCGGATGAGCACACCATCTGTGGCCGCATCGGAATTTTGATGATTTCCGGGTCAGGCCATATGCTGCCGTTCACGATCAGCGGCGCTGCAAGGATCGCAAGGCTGGTGCTTCTGGGATCGAATATCGGAAGCTCCGGTGGTTTGGTGTGTTTTGGCAATACCGGGATCGGCACGCTTGCCCAGATGCTGTCGCTTTGCGCGTGGCTCGCGCCACTCAACGCGATGACAGCGGCAACAGTAGCTATGATCAGTCTCATTTCAGGTTATTCCTTTGTGATGCAATGTGAGAAATTTATCCGGAGGCGCGCTCATCACACCGACCCGTCGTCTTTCTTGCCGGGCCTCACCGGTGCGCTCGGCACGGGCGATGTCGGCGGTACGGGCGACGTTGCCTGCGGCTGTCGCGGCACAGGCGACGTGGCGGTGCCCCCGCTGTTGGCGATCTTGGCGATGCAGAACTTGAACCATTTCGTTGCATGGCGACTGCCAATCATCTGCGCTGTCCAAGGCGGCTCATTGCCTTCCTTGAACGAGATCACAAGTTGATCGGCATCGGCGAAGTCTTGAACGAACCCGACAGCCTGCTCGCTCGCGATGCTGATCTGGATCAGCGAGCTGCCGCTGGTTGAGGTTATCGTCGTGCCAGAGCCCTCGCGCACGCCCCTGTCGAATGAGATCGACATCGGGACACTGATGTCGGCCGGGAATGCCCAGTTCGACTTGCTGATGTGCATGAACAGCCCGGTTTCGTTGGACCATTTCATCGATGCGGTGCCGATTGCGCCGCTGGGGAACGTCCATTGGCCGGAGATGACGCACATCGGCCTCCCTTCACTGTTCCGCGCGTAGTGGCTCGTTTGCCAGTAATTACCCGTATAGAGCCGCGTGACGTTCTCAGCCTGGGCGGCGGTGGTAGTCAGCAGCGCCGCGGCTGCGGCCATAACAAGATGTTTCATTCCTAGTTTCCTTCCGGGCTTAGCCCATTTGAATGAAGCGGGGAGCGCTTCGTGCTGCGCACTGGGAAATGCGCAGGGTCGAAAAGCTTCCGACGATTAGCGGGGACCAAACGGAAACGGGGATGGCACCGCGATTTGTGGCGATGACGGCGGTCCGTCTGGCCGGCATTCGGCGGCGGCGCGGATCGAGATCTTGTGCCCCTGCAGTTCGCGCTCGATCACGCTCGGATACAGATCGCGCGCCGCGGCCTTGCAGGCTTCGCGATTGGCGAAGTCGGTCACGACCGACGACACCGAGACCGAGCCGGTATCGGTGAGCGCGAGCACGGTGGCGAACAGTTTCCACATCGGCTTAGCCTTGCAGCGGCGGCACTGAAGAGGTGACGGGCAGGGGTGGTTGGCTGACTTCGATCCAGCCCTTGCGCCGATAGCTATCGACGATGATGCGATAGGCGAAGAAGGCATAGACGAACCAGCCGACCAAAACGCCGAAGCCGCCGAACGGTACCAGGAAGATAAATATCAACGCCGTGATGCCGGCGTGCAGCCACGCTTCTTTGTAGGCCAGATAGAAACAGCCGAAGAAGAACGTCAGCCAGAACGCCGAGCCTTTGTTGATCCTGACGACCGCACCGGTCTGAGGGTTGCGAAAGGCAGTCTCGTAGGCTTGCGGCTGGGACGGCACGCTGAAGGGCCGGCCGGTGCTGCCCATCGCCGGCATTGCGATCACTTCGGCGCGCAGCTTCTCGAATTCGTCTTGGCTGATCAGCCCCTGGTCGCGCATTTCGGCCAGCTCTTTGATCTTGTCGATTTTGTTGGTCATCTAATCCAATCTTTCCGGGCTTAGCCCTTTTGAATGAAGCGGAGTTGCTTCGTGCTGCGGCGACATGCGCCGCAGTGTCGAAACATCCCGGCTAGTGCAGTTTGGCGTTCGCCGGTTTCTGATGCAGTTGCGCTAAAAAGGCTTCGATCAGCTTTTGCATGCGTTCCAGGTTGGCGAGCCGTTGCATGATCAATTCGATTTCCGACATCGTTAGTATTCACTCGGTGAACCAGAGGTCGATGTGGTCGAGCGGAAAGTCGGTGAATGCGATTTCCTCGCGATAGACGACGTTGTCGTTGCCGTCTTCGCACACCAGCGTGGCTCGATTGTCCGCGACCTTCAGTTTCCAGACCTGAAATTCTTCGGTGCGAACGACCGGCTCGAGCTGCAGCGTCGCGACCTTGTCGACCAGCCAGTATGCGCCGGCCTTCTCGGCGAGATACTGCACGCCTTCGGTGTAAGTGATGTTGCGCATCAGGCTGTGGCGAAACCACTGCTCACTGCCAGTGAACTGCGCCAGATCAGCATGGGTAATGCTCGTCATGGAATTCCTTTCCGGGCTTAGCCCTTGAATGAAGCGGAGCGCTTCGTGCTGCGCAGGTGACGAGCTGCGCAATGTCGAAAAGCTCGCCTTCCTATGTAAGCGGGCATTTTGCCCGCTTTCTATAAGTAGGGCATTTTGCCCGGTTTATCAAGGTCAGCTGCAGAAGGAACTGCGCCATGTGCTTTACCCTCGGATGGCTCGAGCAACTGATTGTTTGGCTGATCGTGGTTGGCGCGGTGGTCGCCATCATCAAGCTTTTGATTCCCTTCCTCGACAGCCTGACCGGCATGCCGATCATCGGGCGGATCCTGATCATCGTGCTGTGGGCCATCGTGGCCATAGCGGTGGTGATCCTGGTGTTTGGGCTGCTGTCCTGCCTGTTGGGAGGGACAGGCACGCTTGGCTTTCCCCACCCAATCCGGTAGCCGCGTCGAGGATCTGCCGCCTTATCCGCCTGCACCGCCTTCAATCTGCAAGGGCTGTTGAGCCTGACCGGTAACCAATAACCTCGTTGTATCAATGGGTTGCATGCGTAGAAGGCCATGCTACGTGGGACAGGTCAGGTTCCCTATGAGAACAGTTGTTCACGTGAGGGAATACAACGAGAACACGTGCTTGGCGTGCAATGCCCATGCGTTTGCATGGATAATGGAATTAAACAACTGAAATTATTGAGGAATATTCTTCCAAGGGGAGGGGGGAGGTTCGGAAAATCCGAAGTTCCTTAAGTTCCCAGCGCGGCGGCGCTCCAAAATCTGCGGCCGGAAAATGGAAATTCTGGGTTCCGGGATAAATCTTCTACAGATCTAAGATATCGAGATCACGACAAAAATAGCTACAAACGCAAAATCGTCCAAATCCACTTAGCAGCAGCCGTCCCTCCTAAGTGAGTTGCCCGTCGCCCCCCCCCCCCCCCGCGAACGGTAATAGCGCACCACTCGCAGAGCTAGAGGAATTTCTCTTTTGCGTCAGCGGGATACCGTTGGTGAGAAGGGCCGGAGTTCCGTTCTGATTATCCGAAAATGCAGGAGTTCCCATGCCCGGACCGCCCAAAACCCCGACGCAGCTGCGCATGCTGCGCGGGAATCCCGGCCACGAGGCCATCCCGAGAGGTGAGCCGAAGCCGCGGGGTTACGACAAGGTGCCGCCGCCGCCCAGCCGCCTCAAGGATGAGGCCCGCGACGAATGGCTCCGCCTGGCGCCGGAGCTGCACCGGCTCGGCCTGCTGACGGTCGCCGACATCGCGCCACTGATGCTGTACTGCGACGCTTACGGCACCTGGTGCGAGGCCCAGGACGCCATGACCGCGATCAAGGCCGATGACCCGCACCATTTCGGCCTGCTCACCAGGACCGAGCGCGGCATCGCGGCCAACGCCCTGGTCAAGATCGCCCGCGACGCCGCCCACGACCTGCTGCGCTACGCCCAGGAATTTGGCTTCACGCCGGCATCCCGGACCCGGATCTCCGGTGGCGCTTCCGCCGAGCCGGAAAGTAAATTCGGCGAACTGCTCGCGAACTGAATATGAGCGCGCTGCAGCGGATCACGACGCGCCCCGATCGCGTCATCCGCTTCATCGAAAAACTCACGGTGCCGAGCGGCATCGGAAGCGGCAAGCCGTTCCGGCTCGAGCCGTTTCAGAAGCAGTTCATCCGCGACATCTACGAGCCGCACATCGGCGCCAATCGTGCAGTGCGGCGGGCGATCCTGTCGATCGCGCGCAAGAACGGCAAGACCGCGTTGATCGCGGCGATCGTGCTGGCGCACCTGGTCGGCCCCGAGGCGATCGTCAACGGCGAGATCTATTCAGCGGCCAATGATCGTGATCAGGCGGCGATCGTGTTCAAGTTTGCGAAACAGATCGTTGAGCTGGAGCCGGAGCTGCGCGCCCAGATCGAGATCATCCCGTCGACCAAGACGATGGTGGCGCGGCGCACCGGCTCAGTTTATCGCGCGGTCTCCAGCGAGGTCGGCACCAAGCACGGCTATTTGCCGAGCGTCGTGATCTATGACGAGCTGGCGCAGGCCCGCAACCGCGACCTCTACGACGTGCTCGACACCGCGTTTGGCGCCCGCGAGGAGCCGCTGTTCATCGTGATCTCGACCCAGTCGAATGATCCGGAGCACGTGCTCAGCAAGCTGATCGATGACGGCATCAGCAAAATCGATCCCTCGATCGTCTGCCATTTACATGCCGCCGACGAAGAATGCGATCTCGACGACGAGACACAATGGCTGAAGGCCAACCCGGCGCTCGGCGTCTTCCGCAACCGCGAGGATTTGGTCGCCGCGGTCCGCAAGGCCAAGCGACTTCCGGCCGAAGAGCCCAAGGTCAGAAACCTTTTCCTCAACCAGCGGATCTCGCCGATCTCGAGCCTGATCTCCAGAGCGGAATGGATGGCGTGCGGCGGCACCGCTGACGACGCCGCGCTGGTCGACGGCGAGGATATCTATTTGGCGCTCGACCTTTCCAGCGTCGCCGACCTGACCGCGCTGGTCGCCGGCAGCGCGGAGGAGCCGGTGCGGATCCAGCCGTTCTTCTGGAAGCCGGCCGATCATCTTGCCGATCATTCGCTGCGCGACTTCGGCGCCGGCACCCACCGCTATGAACAATGGCGCGACGCCGGCCATCTGCTGGCGTCATCCGGCCGTTCGATCGATCCCGAAGCCATCGCGCTTACGATCGCCGAGCTGGTCGGCCGCTACAACGTCAAGGGCCTGGCCTACGATCGCTGGCGCATCGCCGATCTGATGCGCGAGTTCGATCGCATCGGGTTGGCGGCGTGGGAGGACAAGGGCGCCGAGGCCGCGAAGAGCCATGAGGACGGCTTGCGCATGGTGCCGTGGGGTCAGGGCTACCGCGACATGGGGCCGGCGATCGACGCGCTCGAGCTGGCGGTGATCGAGCGCAAGCTGATCCATCCGCACAATCCGTGCCTGACCTGGAACATGGCCAATGCGGTGGCGACGATGGATCCGGCCGGCAACCGCAAGCTCGACAAGGACAAGGCGCGCTTCCGGATCGATGGCGCGGTGGCGCTCGCGATGATGCTGGGCCTGCGCTCGCGCGACCGCGTCACTGAGCAGCCTGTCGATATTGAGGCGCTGATTGCGTAGGAGCCGGAAGATTGCGTGTGCTGGTGTGCGGTAGCCGGAAATACCGCAATCGCGATCATGTCTGGCGAACGCTCGACCAGCTGCATTGGGTGACACCGATCACTTGCCTGATCCATGGCGGTGCAACCGGAGCCGATGCGTTCGCGGCAGCGTGGGGCAAGGCCTTCGACATCGAGGTGCTGGAATTTCTCGCCGACTGGCACAGGCTGGGGCCGAGCGCCGGACCAAAGCGCAATGCCGACATGATCAAGTATGGCGAGCCCGAGCTGGTGATCGCGTTTCCCGGCAACAGCGGCACCAACAACATGATCGAAAAGGCCGAGGCTGTCGGGATCCCGGTTGTGAGGCAGGCATGAGACCGCTGGACAACATCACACCCAAGATCTGGGTCGTGCTGATCATTGGTGTGGTGGTGCTGATCGCGATGGTCTGGCTGCTGCCGCCATGATCGATCGCGACGACTGGAGCGAGCGCGAGCTGCAGGATGCCGAGGCCTACGCCACCACTTGCAGCAACGTGATCAGCCACATCCTCGGTCAGCTCGGCGCTGTCGAGGTGGCGCTGTCGGAGGATAAGCGTGCTGCGGTCGAGGTCGCCGCGCTGCTCGAGGCCGCGGTGCATCTGGCGCAGGACAAGCTGCAGCTCAATGCCGACGACTTCGCTGTTGCGGCTTGCGAGATGTATATGCGGATCAGGTCATGAGCTGGTGGAAGCTGCAAACCTTCTACGGTGTCGAGGAGCCGGAGAACGGCAAGCATCGCGGCGACTGCGCGATCCAGACGATGTTCACCGACGACCGCGCGCTGCAGGCCGCGATAGCGGCTTCCCGTTTGCGCGACGACATCGGCTGGGTCGACGTCACCGACATGATCACCCACAAGCTCCGACGCGAGTATATGCGATGAAGAGGAGAGGCAGAATGCGAACCATGGTCTTTGCTGTGGCTTTTGCCGTTTTTGGCTTCCTGGCCACCGAAGCCTCCGCCGGCACGGTGCTCAACACCACGCAGGCCGATGTGAAAAAGCAATGCGAGGGCAAGACCAAGTGCAGCACCGCCTGCGGCTCCACGCTCTGCAACTATGTTTGCGATGATCCGAAGCAGCAATGCACGGTCGCGATCTACATCAAGCGTCCGCCGAAGCCGCCGACGCGTCCGATCCCGCCGATCGGCACGGACGGCACGACTCGGCGCTGAGTCGCCCACCGATGATCGCCGCTCTGATCGTGCTTCGCCTGGTGCTGTTGCATGGTCCGGACGGTCACGAGATCGCGCTCAATCCGGAGCAAATCACGACGATGCGGGCGGCGTTGCCTAGCGGTCAAAACAAATATCTGACCGGCGACGCGCGCTGCATGATCTCAACCAGCGACGGCAAGTTCGTCAGCGTGGTCGAGACCTGTGACCAGGTGCGTCAATTGATCGAGGACGCGGAGAAATCCCAATGAGCGATCATCCGGGCCGAATGCTTTTGGTCATGATTGCCGGTCTCATGCTGCTGCTGACCTCTGTCGCCGCTCCGGCGAGTCCACAGAGCAGGGGCTTCCATGGCGGCTCCGGCTTCCGGGCGGCGACCATCAGGCCACCCGTTGTGCAGCCGCAAAGCCGCAAGTCCTGCTACCGCCGCCGGCTCCACCAGCTACTTGCACTCGGCCATGATTACGACCTGGCCCAGGAAGAGGCGTTGTTGATTTGCGGATGATGAATTCATGGGGAGTTCGTATGGCATGAGTGACCATCCTTCCTGCATCGATATCTCGCACTGGCAGGGCTTTCCGGATTTTGAGGATGTTGCGGCGCAGGGCGTCGTCGCCTGCATCATGAAAGCGACCGAGGGCACGAGCTACATCGACCCCAACCGCGCCACCAATTATGTCAACGCCACCGCCGCCGGCATCGCGTGCTGTACCTACCATTGGATCAAGCCAGGCAATGCTGCCAAACAGATGGAATTCTATCTGTCGGTGGTTGATCCGGTTGGCGGCGAGAGAATGGTCATTGACTATGAGGAAGATGGCCTTCGACTTCAGGAGCTTTTGGAAGCGGTGGAGGTTCTGAAGGCCGATCCGCGCGAGCTGCAGGTCACGGTTTACAGCGGTCATCTCCTGAAAGAGCAGCTTGGCACCGACTGCAACGACTATCTCGCCGAGAACACCGACCTTTGGCTTGCGCAATATACCGACGGCACGCCGAGCTGGCCGAGCGGCACCTATCCGCATTGGACCTTGTGGCAGTACTCAGAGAGCGGCGAGGTCGACGGCATCGACGATACCAATGTCGATCTCAACCGCTTCGATGGCGACAACGATGAGCTGGTGCGGTGGATCAGCCCGGCCGGGTTCGCGCCGCCGAAGCCGCCGGAGCCGGAGCCCAGCGAGGCTGTGATCGTCGACATCACGGCACCGACCAATCTCCCGGTGCTGGTGACGGTCAACGGTGCCGAAGTGCAACAGCGGCGTCGCCGCCCTCGGTTGCGGGTCCCGCGCGGGCCTGATCTCAGATGAGCCGATGGCGCCACTGGCTCGGCAGCCCGACCGGCGCGCTGTGGTACTTCGGCACGGCGTGGGGCCTGATCCTGCTGTACTGGTTCTGGTTTTGGTGGACCGAGCCATAGATGGACGAAAGCTCGACCCGCACCCAGTGGCAGCACTTCTATGACACCGCGGTCTGGCAGCGTCTGCGTCGGCTGCAGCTCACCCACGAACCGCTGTGCAAGATGTGCCTGGCGCGTGGCGTGGTCACGCCGGCCCGGGTTGCCGACCATGTCGAGCCGCACAACGGCGACTGGAATAAGTTTCGGCTCGGCGCGCTGCAGTCGCTCTGTTTCGACTGCCACGACATCCATAAGCGGCGCATCGAGTTGCGCGGCTATTCGAGCGACATCGACGAAGACGGCTGGCCGATCGATCCAAAACATCCCGCGAACAGGAGAGGGTGACATGGCACTGCAGGTTCTGAACGGCCCGTTCATTCAACCGGGCGAATCCTTGTCGGACGCGCACGACTGCACTGCCGGCAGCATCATCCGCCTGACGATGCCTGGCGTATGGACGCCGGCCAACATCTCGTTCCAAATTTCGACCGATGGTGCGCTGTTCAACGACCTCGTCGATTTCGACGGCGATTATGTGCAGGTGCCGATCGTCGCCGGCTCCGCGCTCGTGGTCGCGCCGCTCGTCGACTACCTGAAGGCGGTGGCGTTCCTGAAGATCAGATCCGGCACGCCGGATCATCCGGTGCCGCAAGCCGACCTGCGCGAGTTCGCGGTGGCGATCGAGGTCGCCGGAGCGTGACTTGCCGATTTTGCAATGGCGTTGCGCGCATGGTGAGGCTCCAGCTGTCACGCTTCCGTGCGCCGCGACGGTCGCCATTGCGCCGCACGACGACAGCGTCGATAGCAACGTCGTCCTCATCACCGGCAAAGGCACCATCGAGTCCTTCGGCGACGGGCCGCATATCATCAAGCGGGTCCTCTTCGAGCCCGGCATCACGCTGAAGCATTCGGCTCAGCTGCAGCTACTGAGCTGCACCGACCGCGAGATCTCCACCGCGGCAGTCGGTTGGTATGCCTGCGATGGCGCCGGCCACTGGCATGAAGTCCATTTTAGCGCGACCGGTGCGGCCGAGCTGACGCGCCGGCTCGAGGTCATCCTGCGCCGTTTCGACGAGATCGAGGCGCGGCTAGAGCGGCTGGAGCAACGCAGCGATGTCGACCATTGAGCGGCAACGTGCGGCGTTGCGGCGTGAACGGTGGATGCAGACCAGCGCGCATTCGCTTCGCCTGCTCGGCCGGCTTTATACGCGCGACTTCGATCCGAGCCAGCCGCGCGACGAGCACGGCCGCTGGGTCGATGCCGGCGGCAGCGATGGCGGCGGTGCGGCGCCCGTGATCGACACCGCCAAGGTCGAGGCCAAGACCCAGAGCAACGTCACCGCGGCCAGTGCCAAGGCGCTCGCCAACGGCGTTGAACCATTGCCGGGCAGCAAGGGCGAGCATCCCAACACGATCGGCTCCCGGCAACCGACGGCGAAGGGCGCCAAGCTGGCCTACGGCCAACCCGACGTCGCGTCGATGAAGCTCGACCCGAAGCGCTACGCCCACGACATCGCGCTGCTCGGCAACGCCGACTTCTATCCGAACTTCCGCGCCAAAGAGATGGCCGGTTCGACCGATGCCGCAACCCGCGCCGCGGTCGAGCACATGAAGGACAATCTGAAATTCCTGTACAGCTTCGCCGATAAGTCGACCCAGGTCTGGTACGACGGCGCCCGCGCCCTGGTCGACGACCGCGCCAAGCTCTGGGGCTTCAACGACGCCAGCGTTGCCGGGGTCTATGCCGCGCTGTCGCCGACCAAGGACTGGGATCAGAACGTCCACATCGCGGACATGCTGATGAAGACCTACAAGACCCAGCAGGGCCACCGCTGGGACGACGCGATGGAGGAACAGGCGAAGACGCTGTGGTCGGACAAGAACCAGGCCGTGGTCGACCTGGTGCGCGGCAAGACCCTCGGCGAACTGACGAGCCCGGCCGAGAAGGCGCTCTGGATCCGGACCTACGACGAGACCCACAACTCGACCGACTACCGCACCGTGCTGCCGAACGGCGCGCTCGGCGCCATCGTACGCAACAAGGACGGCAGCAACGCCAAGGTGGTCTGGCAGTCCCTGGCCTCGATCACTAACGCGGTGAAGGCGCTGGAGGCCAATGGCGATACCGCGACGATCTCGGCGGCGATGGGGACCGCGCACAAGGTGCGGTCGTTCTACAACAACATTCTTGATCCGCATTCCGCCAATGGTGACGTCACCATCGACACCCATGCGGTTGGCGCCGCGCTGCTGCGTTCGCTCAGCAACAAGACAGTGCCGGTGCTGCACAATTTCGGCCTGGCGCCCGACAAGGCCGACAAGCCGGAGGGCTGGGAAGCCGCCGGCTCATCGGTCAAGACCGGCTTAAGCGGGCTTTATCCGGTTTATGCGGAGGCCTACCGCGAGGCCGCCAAAGAGCTGGGGATTCAGCCGCGTCAATTGCAATCGGCGGTGTGGGTGGTAAAACGCGAGGCCTTCGGCAACCTTAGCAAAAAGCAGATTGCCGCCGTCGAGGACGCCTGGCGCGCCTATCACGACGATCCGAAGGTGACGCTCGAGGCGACGCAAGCGACGATCGCCGAGCTGGCTGGATTGAGGAAGCATGAACGACACGACCCAGAACGACATCATCAAGCTATTGAAGGAAGCCGGCGTCCCGGTGACCCGCGAGAATTACATCAATCTGAATTGGGGCGAGCCGCTGCCCGAGTGGACGGCGGAGCTGGAAATGGAATTGCCGAAAGAATTGCAGGACTGGTCGCTGTTCGAGACGCGCGACGGCGAGCTGCAGCTGAAGAAGTAGCGCAGGCGGAGCGCGCCCGCCGCTGGAGGCAGCTGCGGCAGAAGTGGGACGAAAGCCAGCACCCGCGCGATCCCGCCGGCACTTCGACCGGCGGTCAGTTCACCTCAAGCGGTGGCGGTAGCAGCAGCGGTGAAGCCGCCGCCGCGGTCCCGGTCGACGCCGAAGTCGTCAACGTCGGCGGCGATAAATGGAATCAGGAAATTGCCAAGGAGCTGGAGCGCGAGTATCAGGCGGCGCGCCCCGAGCTTGAGGAATTGGCGGCAGGGGCGGTTGGCGAATCCACCGTAACCGACGCGGATGAAGACGAGGAAGATCCGCCCTACGTCCCGGAAGAATGGGATTCGCTCTCGGGCGATGACCAGGAAGAGGCCGCGCAGGAATACAAGAGCAAGAACTACGACGACTACCTGCAGAGCGAGAGCGATAATTGGTACAGCGAGTATGCGCCCGACGATGCCCGGGTCTTGGTCGCGGAAAATTACAACGACGGCACCACGACTGACTGGGTGAGCGAAACGCTCGATGATCTGCGCAGCGACCGCAAGGCCGATGGGCTGCCGGACTTTCCGTTCACCGATCAGCAGATGATGGATGCGCTGACGATTGACTACGAAGCCTATGGCGGCGGCTCGACCAACGATCCGGAATTTTCCTGGGATGACGACAAGCTGACGGCGCCGGCCGGCTACGATCCGGCACAGCAGACATTGCCTGGCGTCGAGCCGCTGAAGCCGGAAGATTATCTGACGCCGAAGATGCGCGACGAGATCGAGAAGGCGCTCGCGGCGGAGTTCAACAAGCAGGGCGACGATCTCGCCGGCAAGATGGATCCGCCGGATTACCTCGGCGACAGCGCCAATGAATTCCTCGAGGAGTCCTGGAATTCGATGCAAGATTCGGAAAAGTTCGCCTGGCTCGAGAGCAACACCAACATCCTCGAAAAATACCAGGAAGCCGCCGAGACAGCGGACGCGCCGCAGGAGCTGGTGGTCGAAGCGCTGCCGAGCAAATTCGATCCGTTGCAGCAGAACGCCAGCGCCGAGCAGTATCAGCGCACCCAGGCTTTAGCGCGCTATCTCTCCGCCGAACGTGCCGTGCAGGTGCTGGAAGATCGCAAGTTGCCGGTGCCGAGCCGGCAAGCGCTGGCCAATATCGACAGTCAATTGTGGGGCGCCTGGAAGAGCAGCTCCACCTCCAAAAACGGCATGCTGCTGCAGGTCGCGACCGCCGATGAGCTGGAGGGCCGGCTCAATGCCAAGACCGCGACCGAGATCAACCGCGATGAGATGAAACGCTACGCCGATCAGTATTATGCGAACATCGGCGGCTACAACGGCGTTAAGGCCTACGTGCGCGCGAAATGGGAAGTGACGCAATATCTGCTCGACAAGGGCGGCATCAAAACCCTGCAGCTCTATCGTGGCATTCGGTTGCCGCCCGATGTGATTGCGAAACGGTTCAAGCATCTGCCGGCCGGCCGCCAGATCGAGGGCCACACTTTGATGCCGACTTTGGAGGTGGTGCGCAACGGTGCCGCCTCGACGTCGCTCAATGCCGGTGTCTCTAACGGTTGGGGCAATAGCGACAACCGGATCGTGTTGCGATTGGAAGTGCCGCGCACCGCAGCGCTGTCGGTGCCGGCCTACGGCATCAACGTCCATAGCGAGCGCGAGGTGGTGGTCGCCGGCACCGCCTGGAAGGGCTGGGATGCCTGGAAAGACACGGCCCCAGAATTTCATAAGGTACCGTTGGCGGCATAGCGATGGCCAACAAGCCCGAGCCCTACAAGATCGACATTGTGCTGATGGAGCTGCAGCAGCATCTGCCGCACTGGCTCGACCCCAAGGAACGCTATCCGGAAAAGTTCGACGCGATCCGCGACAAGCATCGCGAGCGCTGGATTGCTGAGCAGCAAGCCAGGGGCAAGAAGGCAAAGCGCGCCAAGCGCTTCCGAGACCTCAAGCGAAAATTTCTCGCGCGCTGACTGTCTGAAACCTTAGCGGAATTTCTGACGTCCGGAGTCTCTGGCTCCGGCGGGAGGCGGAGCTATGCCGATTTCACCACCGCACAACGGCGAAAGCCAGAGTGCATTTATGTCGCGCTGCGTCCCCGAGATGATCGGCGAGGGCGCCGACAAGCGACCGCAGGAGCAGGCCAACATTTGGCGCGAGAACAAGACGGCCAAGCAGATCGACCCCGAGGACTACGACGATCGGAGTGAGTTCATGTCCGATTGTCTCGAGGAAATTGGCGATCAAGACCAATGCCAGCTGATGTGGGATGAACGCGCGGCGAAAGGCGTCGTGCACAAGACCCACGCCGAGACCGTCAACGGCATGGACTTCGTGCTGTCGGACGAAACGCCGGATCGCATGGACGACATCATTATGTCGGACGGCTGGGATCTCGAACATTTCAAGAAAAATCCGATCGCGCTGTTCAACCACAAGAGCGATTTCCCGATCGGCAAATGGAAGAACCTGCGCGTCGAGGGCAGGGCGCTTCGCGGTCACCTCGAGCTGGCGCCGGCAGGCACTTCGCCCAGGATCGACGAGATCAGGCGCCTGGTCGAGGCCGGCATTTTGCGCGCGGTCAGCGTCGGCTTCCGGCCGATACAGCGCCGGTCGCGCAACGAAAAGGACGAACACGGATTCGGCGGCAGCATCTTCACCAAGAGTGAACTGGTGGAGACCTCGCTGGTCGCCGTGCCGGCCAACCCCAACGCATTGGCGGTGGCCAAGTCACTGAAGATTTCTCCCGCAACCATCGATCTCGTCTTCGCCGGGCAAGGCAAAGGGGACGGCATCAAGCGGCGCGGGCTCAACGGCGGGCAAGCCAATCGATCATACGGGAGTGATGGAAAGGGCACGACGATGTCGCTTGCTCAACAGTTTTCTCAACGCATTACCGCTGCGGAGAGTCGCCTGGTCGATCTCCGCGACAAGCTGACCGAACATTTCGCCAACGTCGACGATGAAAACGTCAGTGACGAGCAGCTCGAGACCGCCAGGGATCTCAACGCCAGGATCACCCAGGAAGAGCGTAGCCTCGAACAGCTGCGGATGTCCGAGCGGAATCTGGCCCTGGCCAGCAATGATGGTGGCCGCACCGTCATCCACAACAACGTGACGCGCAGCAACGACGACGATCGGTCGCAGCAGCGGCCGTTCAGCATGCCGAAAAAGAAACTGGATCCGCTCGACCTGTTGGTTCGCGCGGGGACCGTGCAGTTGTTCTCGCACCTGCGCCATGAGCCGCTCGACCAAGTTCGTCGCGCGATCTATGGCGAAGACGAGATGACCAGGGCGGTGATTGACTGGGCGACCAGGGCCGCCACCGCGCCGGCCAAGACCACGGTCACCGGCTGGGCGGCGGAGCTGGTCGGCCAGATCAACGCCGACTTCATGGAGCTGCTGCAGGCCAAGGCGATTTATCCGCGGCTTGCAGGGATGGGGCTCGGCCTGACGTTTGGTCGTAATGGCCGGATCATCATTCCGACCCGGAGCCGGACGCCGACCGTTGCCGGCTCGTTCGTCGGTGAAGGCATGCCGATCCCGGTGCGTCAGGCCGCGTTCACGGCGGCGACCCTGACGCCGAAGAAGATGGCGGTGATCACCACCTGGACCCGGGAAATCGACGAGCACTCAGTGCCCGCGATCGAGGGGCTGTTGCGCAACGCCATCCAGGAAGACACCGCGGTGTCGCTCGACAGCGTGCTGCTCGATACCAACCCGGCGACCACGATCCGGCCGGCGGGCATCCTCAACGGTGTGGCGGCTCTGCCGGCGACCGCTGGCGGCGGCTTCGCTGCGCTGGTTGGCGACATCAAGCAGGTCTCTGGCGCGTTGCTCACGGCCACGATGGGCAATGTGCGGAAGCCGGCCTGGCTGATGAACCCGCAGCAGGTGATGAGCGCTGGTCTCACCGCGGCGCCGGGCGTGGGTGCTTTCCCGTTCCAGGCCCAGATCGCGGCCGGCAACCTGCAGGGGTGGCCGATCATCGATTCCGGCACGGTGCCGCTCGGCACGGTGATCGCGGTCGATGCGGCGGACTTCTGCACGGTCGGCGGGGAAGGGCCGCGGTTCGAGATCTCGGACCAGGCCACGCTGCACCTGGAGGACACCACGCCGGCCGATATCGGCACGGCTGGTACGCCTCCGGTGGTCGCAGCTCCGGTCAAGTCGATGTGGCAGACGGACTCGCTCGCACTTCGTCTAATCCTGCCGATCAACTGGACGCTGCGCCGGAGTGGTGTTGTGGCCTGGGTGCAGGGCGTGACCTGGTAGACGACACAAGGGGCCGCAACGTGCGGCCCCTTTTGTTTTGAGGGGTGTGAACATGGATCGCATTGAAGAAGCGGCGCGGCAGCAATTGGCCGACGACCGAGAGCTGCGGCGCCTGATGCTGGAAGCTGCCCTTGCTGCATCGGACGTTCAACCGACTCCGACGCAGCTCGAAAACGACATGGCTGTCGTGATCCGTATCCCTTTGGAAAAAACTTATGACGGCAGCCCGATCGACCCCAGCTCTCCGGATCCGACCGAGCCGAGTCCGCCTGAGCTTCCACCGCCGACGTTGGCAAGCTTCACCCCAACCACAGCCGTGGCGCCGGCAACACTGACGCTGACGGCAACCGGCGCCAATTTCGGGCCGGACTGCAAGATCGTCTTCAACGGTAGTGAGTGTGCGACGACGGTCGTGTCCTCGAGCGAAGCGACGTGCTCGGTCACTGGCGATGTTGCCGCCACTTACGATGTGCTGGTGCGTGGCTTGAAGGGCGACAGCACCACTCAGCAATTCACGTTTACGGCCGTGCAACCGGAGGAGACCAAACGATGACCGATCAAGCCAACGAGCAGAGGGAAGCGGCCAAGAAGAAACTCGCCGAAGCGCGCGAGGCCCGCGACAAGGAGAGTGAGCGCATGGCCAAAGCCAAGCCGACTCCGACCCAGGAGGAGAATGACCTGGCGCGGCTCGGGGTCTACGTCGGCGAGCACGAGGACGATGGAAGCGGCCCTGATCCACATCAGCCTGGTGCGGCGCGCAAACCCGTGGACCATCAGAAGCGTCAGGTGGAGGCGGACAGATCGGCGCAGCGCAGCCCCTACAGCACCAGGGCCTCGTCGCCAAGCCACGAATGACGGTGCGTGGTTGGCTGTCACGGGCAGCTGGTCGCCTGATTGGCAAGGCCGAGGGCGAGTATCGCCGCGGACCCTGGTATTTGCCGGTGACCGGCGGGTGGTTGCCTGCCGGCGTCGGCGACAGCATCAACTGGTGGCAGAACGGCTACAATGTCGTCGGCCCGTCGACCCAGTCGGCGATGGTGGAGGCCTGCGTCTCGGCCTATTCGCAAACGGTGGCGATGTGCCCCGGCGATCACTGGCGGCTGAATAGCAAGGGCGGACGGGAGCGGGTGAAGAATTCGGCGCTCGCCCGCCTCTTGCGCCATCCCAACGAATACCAGTCGATTTCCGACTTCCTGCTGAACGCGACCCGCTCGCTGTATCTCGACGGCAATACCTATGCGCTCGGATTGCGCAACGACCGTTACGAGATCGACGAGCTGCATCTGATGAATTCGACGCTGTCGCACCCGCGATTGGCGGACAATGGCGAGATCTTTTATCAGCTCTACGGCAACGACGTGATCAACCAGAAGCTCGGCGAGACCGCGCTGCTGGTGCCGGCGCGCGACGTGCTGCACATCCGGCTGCACACCGTCCACCATCGGTTTCCGGTGCCGTTGGTCGGCGAGTCGCCGGTCGTTGCCGCCTATGATGACATCGGTGTCGGCGCCGCCATCGCCAAACAACAGATGGCGTTTTACCTGAACGAAGCGCGGCCCAGCGCGGTGCTGTCGACCGATCTGAAGCTCGACAAGGACCAGGTGCAGGCGCTGCGCGACCGCTGGAACGACCAGGCGCGTCAGCTGCATCAGGGCGGCACGCCAATCCTGACCGCAGGTCTGAAGGTGCAGCCGTGGTCGGTCGGCGGCAAGGACGCTGCGACCGCCGAGATCCTCAAGCTGTCGAATGAGCACATCGCGCTGGCGTTCCGGATCCCGCTGCAGATCCTCGGCATCGGCGGCACCACCTATTCATCGACCGAGCTTTTGATGCAGAGCTGGATCGCCTCCGGTCTCGGCTTTGCGCTCAACCACATTGAAGAGGCCTTCGGCGTGCTGTTCGCGCTGAAGGGCCAGCCGGACGAATACATCGAATTCGATACCGCGGCGCTGCTTCGGTCGGCGCTGAAGGATCGGATCGAGGCGCTCGCGCGCGGCGTACAAGGCGGCATCTATGCACCCAACGAGGCCCGTCAGAGCGAGGGCCTCGATGCCGTTCCGTTCGGCGATGAACCCCGCGTCCAGCAGCAAGTCGTGCCGCTGTCGGCGGCGGCTGCGATCCCCGCGGCGCCGTCGCCGAACGCGCCGCCATCGGCTGAACCGGTGCCGCCGCCGCCTCCCGAGAAGGGCAATCGCGATGCAATCCAACGGGAAGTCCGAAACCTATTTAGAGTCGCCGACCGCGCCGGCCGCCGAATGTCTTCTTGATGCATGGCGCGAGGCGCTCGGCGATGCGCTTGATATCGAGCGGCGGCAATGGCAGCGCGAGCGCGCGCTGATCGAAGCCCAGGCACAGACCGCGATCTCGAAAGCTGAGACTGTCATTGCGGAGCTGCGCGCCGAGTTCACCGCCTTCCGCACCGAGATGGCCGAACTGGTCAGGACACGGCTGGCCGAGCTGAAGGACGGCGCCCCTGGCGAGCGCGGGCCGATCGGTCCTGTCGGTGAGAAAGGCGATCCCGGGCCCGCGGGAATTCCCGGAGAGCAGGGTTTGCCTGGACCGGCAGGCCCGCCAGGCGCCAGTGGAGAGTCCGGTGAGCCGGGTTTGCCGGGGCCGGTCGGTGAGCCCGGGCCGGAGGGAAAGCCGGGCCCGGCAGGGCCGCGCGGCGAGCCGGGGGCGGCTGGACCACAGGGCGAGCCAGGAGCGCCAGGCGAAGCCGGCGAGCGCGGCGAGCGCGGCGAGCAGGGCCCGCAAGGTGAACGCGGAGAACGGGGCGAACGGGGCGAACAAGGAGAGCGAGGCGAACATGGCGAAAAAGGCGAACAAGGCGAAAGCGGCGCGCAAGGGCCACAAGGCGAGCCGGGCGAGCAAGGCGCTCGCGGCGCTCAAGGTGTCCCCGGTGAAAAGGGCGAGCGCGGTGAAAAGGGCGAACCCGGTACGGCGGGCCAGCCGGGGCCGATAGGTCCGCGCGGCGAGCCGGGCGAGCAAGGCGCTCGCGGCGCTCAAGGTGTCCCCGGTGAAAAGGGCGAGCGCGGCGAAAAGGGCGAACCCGGTACGGCGGGCCAGCCGGGGCCGATAGGTCCGCGCGGCGAGCCGGGCCCCCAAGGCGCGCGCGGCGAAAAGGGTGAACCTGGTGCGGCGGGCGCGCCGGGGCCGATAGGTCCGCGCGGCGAACCCGGTCCCCAAGGCGAGCGCGGTGACGACGGGCGCGACGGCGCCCCAGGCGAGCGCGGCGAGAAGGGGGACAGGGGCGAGACCGGTGCATTGCCGATGGTCCGCGCCTGGACCGACGACGACGTCTCCTATGCGGGCGACGTCGTTTTCTGCGATGGCGCCACCTGGCAAGCCAAGAAAGACACCGCGCAGAAGCCGCCGCACAAGGATTGGATCTGCCTGGCCGCCGCCGGCCAGGATGGCCGCGATGCCGTGATGCCGACCATCGTCGGCACTTACCGCGATGGCGGGATCTATTGCGCGTTTAACATCGTCGCGTTGAACGGCTCCAGCTTCATCGCCCGCAAAGACAATCCCGGACCATGCCCCGGCGACGGTTGGCAGCTGATCGCCTCCGCCGGCAAGCCTGGCAAGCCGGGACCGAAGGGCGAGCAGGGCGCACCAGGGCAGCGCGGCGAGCGCGGCCTGCCTGGTCTGACGGTGGTGGGCTGGAAGGTCGACCCCGAGGACTATTCGGTCACGCTGGTCACGTCGGACGGCGAGATCGAGCCGCTGCGGTTGCGCCGCCTGTTCGAGCAATTCCACATCGAGACACGCTAATGGCTGACATCACGATCAAGGTGCTGGCGCCGGCCGACAGCTATGATCTGGTGACGCTCGACGAGATGAAGATCATGCTCGGAATCTCGCCCTCGGCGACGACCGACGATCCCCAACTCGAGACGTGGATCACGCAGTATTCCGACGTGATCGCGACGATGTGCAATCGGGTGTTTGCCAAGGAGAAGGTCGAGGAGACCTGGCGCGGCGATCTGCCGCCTTACGACACGCAAAATGGTCGGATCTTTCTCACCCATTATCCGGTCGCCGATGCCGACGTCGAATTGGTGAGCGCGAATGGCACCGTGATCGATCCGGTGAGCTATGAGATCGAGAACCGCACTGGCAAATTGCAACTCTTCAGCTCCTGGTCGGAGCCACTCCGCATCACCTATTCCGGCGGCTACGATTTGCCCGAGGAGACGCCGCCGGCCTTGAAGCAGGCCTTGGCGATCATGGTCGGCGCGGCGCGCATGCAAGCCGCGCAACAGCTCACCAGCGGCATCCGCTCGATCTCGCACCGGGAAAGCCGCGTGCAATTCTTCGATGTCAACGCCGCGATGGCGAAGATGGGCGGCAGCGGCCCGATCGGCATGGCCGGCGATACCGTCAACGCGCTGCTCTACAAGTACATGCGGATCTATGTTTAGCGTCGTACTCGACGACGTCATCAATCTGGTGACCAAGTTCGACACGCTCGCCAAACAGGTCAGCAATCTGCATCAGGCCGTGCCGCAAGAGCTGACCACCTGGCAGCGCGAAGACATGCGCCGCAAATATCCGAACATGACGGTCGCCGCGCCCGGCAACCAGACCGCGGCGATCACCCTGATCTGGCCGCGCGCGCGGTTCGAGCGACCACAGCAGTCCGGCAAGCAGCCGAACACTGCGCGTGGGCCGAAAACCTATCGGCCCAAGGGCGCCGGTCCTGGCCGGCAGCCGGCTTCGAACCGGCCGATCCTGCGCGAGGTGCTGAAGGATCAGCTTGACCAGCGCATGCTCACCTTGACGCAAGAGGCAATGCAATGGCCGTGAACCTCGACGTGCTGCTGCAGGCGTCGATCTTCGACGTCTGGGCGGTGCCGGTGACGTTCGTGCCGTTCGCCTCGCAGCCGATGGCCGGCAGCTATCAAGGGCGCGGCATCCTCAACACCTACAGCGCCGATGTGATGGGGATGGACCATCACATCTATTCCGATCAGCGCACCATTCTCGACATCCGCGAGAGCGAGTTCAGCGTGCTGCCGCAGCAGAACGATCACGTCATCATTCCGGCGGACTGCAATGGCGTGCCGAAAGGCGAGTACCAGGTCACCGACACCACCAGCGACGGCGGTGGCCAGACCGTGCTCGAATTGAAGAAGATCGACACCAGGACCGGCTGATGGGCATCACCGACACCCAGAGCTATTCCCTGGTGATCCGCGACATTTTCTACGACGTGCTGGCTGCCGATCTGTTCTTCGCCAACTACCACAAGCGCAAGAACAAGATGCTGCAGGTGCAGAGCGAGCTGATCCCTTATCTCGGCGTCTACATCATCGACGAGACCATGTTGCCCGACGGTGATCCCAACGCCGGCTGCATTCGGTTCTCACATACATTGCGGATCGGCTTCTCGGTGATCATCGCCCACAACGATCCGGTGGTCGCGGAGCAGACCATCGACGCCGCGTTCTGGCACATCATGCAGCGACTGTGGCGTGACCAGTACATCATGAACGTGCTGGACACCTACAATCCACATACCGGCATTTCGAACCCGGACAACACGCGGATCGAGAGTATCACCCGCGGCACCCGCCGCCATGTGTTCGGCACCGCGCAGTTCAACAACGAAACCCCGGTCGCCGAGCTGCAGTACGACGTCTCGTGTTTCTATCGCACCGACTGGTGGCCGGAGATCACCGACACGCTCGACGAGATCGACGTCAGCACCGGGATCAAGATCGGCGATACCCCCGAAGAGATGGCGCAGCGTCAACAGCTGCATGCCAAGTACGTCTTCGCCCCTGCACCTGAAAAGGAAACGGAGAAAGCAGATGACTGAGAAAAACATTTCGCTGCGCAAGCAGCGTCAGAATGAGCGCCTCGCCAAGGTGCGGTCGTTCCAACCGAAGGGCGTGCGGGTGCTGCCGGCCAGTGATGAGCTGCGCAAGGTTTTGAAGCATCCGAACGGCATGGGCTTCCGGCCCGAGGGCTCGAGCGAATGGCCGAACGATCGCTTCACCAAGCGACGGATCGCCGATGGCTCCGTCACGCTCGAGGGGAGCGGAGCGAAGAGCGAAGAGAAGCCACCGCCACGACGATACAGCCAACGATCCGAACCCAGCAGCGCCGCCTAACCAGCGGCGCTTTTCATTTGAGAGGAGGCGTTCATGCCGATCAGCTTTGCCAACATCCCTGCCAACATCAAGGTGCCGCTCTACTGGGTCGAGGTCGACCCGTCGATGGCCGGCCTGCCCTCGATCAATCTCCGCGCGCTGATGGTCGGCATCATGACCGCCGATGGCGACGCCACGCCCGACGTGCCGATTCCGATCGGCAGCCAGGCGCAGGCCGACATGCGGTTCGGCCAGGGCAGCGAACTGTCCCGCATGTTTCAGGCCTACTACGCCAACAACTTCGCCAACGAGGTCTGGGGCCTGCCGCTGGCAGAGCCGGTCGGCGCGGCGGCAGCATCCGGGACCATCACCGTAGTCACGGCGCCGGCTGAGGCCGGCACCATTCATCTCTACATCGCCGGCACCCATGTGCCGGTTAATGTCACGCCGACCGACACGATCGATGTTATCGCCGCGGCGATTGCTGCCGCGATCAATGAGGATGACACCTTGCCGGTCACGGCGGTGGCAGCTCCAGCGCCAGCCGCCACGGTCACCTTGACCGCGATGTGGAAGGGCATTCTCACCAACGACATCACGGTGTCGCTGAACTATTACGGCGCCCGCGGTGGCGAGAAGCTGCCGCCCGGTCTTGAGATCACCCTGCCGACCGACGGTCTGTTGACCGGCGGCTCCGGCACGCCCGTGTTCGACGACGCCATCAACAACATGGGGGAGGAGCCGTTCGAATACGTGGCGATGCCCTACACCGACAGCTCGTCGCTGTTCGATTGGGACCAGGAGTTCGGCTTCACCGATGACGGCCGTTGGGGTTGGCAGCGCCAGCTGTTCGGCCACGTGTTCTCGGCCAAGCGCGGCACCTACGCCGACCTGCTGTTGTTCGGTCAGCTGCACAACTCCGGCGTCGAATCGATCATGGCGTTCGAAGTGGCGTCACCGTCGCCATGCTTCGAATGGGCCGCCGCCTATGCCGCCAAGGCCCAGCGCGCCCTGGTCAATGATCCGGCCCGGCCGCTGCAGGCGCTGTCGTTCAACAAGATCAAGGCCGCCGGCATCCACGAGCGGTTCAATTTCGCCGAGCTGAATTCGTTGGCCTCGAACGGTCTTGCGATCCAGAAAATCGGCGCCGACAAGCAGCCGATGATCGCCCGAGAGCAAACCACCTATCAGTGGAATCTCTACGGTCAGACCGACGATGCCTACGAGCTGGTGACCACTTTGGCGACGCTGGCCAAGCTGCTGCGCAACCAGCGCCACGCCATCACCTCGAAATTCCCGAGGCATAAGCTTGCCAATGACGGCACGCGGTTTGGACCCGGCCAGGCCATCGTCACGCCTGGCATCATCAAGGGCGAGCTGATCGCGCAATATCAGCAGGATATGTGGAGCGGCCTGGTCGAAGATCTGCGCAACTTCAAACGGCACCTGCTGGTGGAGCGCGATCCGGACAATCCGAACCGCGTCAACGTGCTGTATCCGCCGGACCTCATCAACCAGCTGCGCATCTTCGCCGTGCTGGCGCAGTTCCGCCTGCAGTACGACCGCGGCATCGACAACGTCATCATCGGCCAGAACCAGCCGCCCTACAACGCCGCGTCGAACGCATAACCATTAGGAGGGAAACATGGCACAGAGAATTGCGGGCATCGCCTTCCTGACGGTGGACGGCGTGCAAATGGCAGTGCGCGGCAACTTCACGGTCAGTCCGTCACCGGTCGAACGCACGATGATCGCGGGACAGGACGGCGTGCACGGCTATCAGGAATTGCCGCGCGTGCCCTACATCGAAGCCGATCTCTCGACCATGCCAGGCTTCTATCTGGAAGACCTGATGGACGAGACCGACGTCACCGTGGTGGCGCAGCTCGCCAACCACATGCAGTACACGCTGATCGCGGCCACCTGCAAGGGCGGGTTCGAGAACAACACCCGCGACGGCCAGGTGCGGGTGCGCTGGGAAGGCGTCACCTGTGAGGAGGTCAGCATATGAACGTTAGCCCGAAGCGCGAAGGCTTCATCAACGACGAGGGCGACAATCGGATCGCGCGTCCGATGGTCGACGTCACGCCGGAGAAGCCGGCGGCCGAGAGGAAGTCGCGCCCCGTCCAGGAGCCGGCGATCGAGCCATCGCCGGCCGAGCAGGATCCGGGGTCGACCGAGCTAGAATGGCCGATCACCGTCAAGCTGCTGCACAAGCCGATCCGCAACAACAAAGGCGAGAAGATCCGCGAGATCACCCTGCGGGAGCCGCGCGCCGCCGACATCAACCGCTATGGCAATCCGGTGCGGATCGACCAGGAGGGCGAGGTGCGGATCGAGGAGCGCAAGATGACCTTCATCATCGCCGCGCTGTCCGACATCCTGCCGCCGTTCATCGAGGACATGCATCCACGGGATTGGAACAGCGTGGCGTTTCGCCTGCAGCGTTTTTTTCTTCCCGATCCAGCGGCTTGGTAGGCAGCGAGGACGACGTCATCCTCGACTGCTATCGGCTGGCGCGCTGGTACCACGTCAACCCCGACATCTTCCTGTCCATGCCACTGACTGAGGTCGCGACGCATCTGCATCGCACGGCGCAACTCGATCGCGAACAGCAGCAGGCCAAGAGTGAAGACGACTAATGCCAACGGAAGAGGAAGAGCTACGCTTAACCGTTAGCCTCGTCGACAATGCGTCGGCGGGGATCGCGAAGCTGCGCGAGGAAATGCAGAGCCTCGGCGGCGGCGCGACCGCGCAGGGCGTGGAGAAGTTCAAGCGCGAACAGAGTGCGCTGCAGGAATCCGCCAAGGGGCTCGAGGGCGAGGTTTCTAACCTAGCCGGCGGGCTCGCCAACATGGGCAAGGTCTCCGCCACCACGGCCTTGGGCGTTACGGCGCTCGGTTATGCGTTCTACAAAGGAGTCGGCTTTGTAAAGGACTGGGCGGCTAGCCTGCGCGAAATTCAGCAGGTAAGCCGCGCCATCGGTGTCGGCGGCTCTCACATCAAGAACATGATCGAGCAGTTCGGCGCGGTTGGCGTCAGCGCCGAGACGGTGGTGTCCAACATCGCCAAGATGTCCGACACCATCGCGGAGGTCGGGAGAGCGGGCAGCCAGCTCAAGGACGAGATGATCCGGAATGCCGGCGTTGCCGGATCAGGTGCTGCTCAAGCCATGAAGGAGCTGCTCGAGCAGCTGCCGAAACTGGATTCTGCGGAAAAGCAATATACCGCCATCGCGCAGGCGCGACATAACATCATTCTCAATTTGATGCGCGACCAAGGGAAGTCGCTGCAGGAAGCGACCTCGATCGCGAATAAGTGGGCAGCGCCGTTCCTGGACAAGAGCCTGCTCGGCGCGCTCGAAGCAGTCAAGGAGCAGACCGACGCCTGGTACAAAGCCGAAGAACGGCGGATGCAATTGGGGACCGAGTTTTCCAACCAGCTCGGTGAAATGGCCCAGACGTGGTCGTCGATCAGCGACATCATCAAGACGTTGCCGCTGCCGGCGCTGACCGAAGGATTGAAGGTCATCAATCAAGACCTCAGGGATATCCTCTCGGTATTCCAGGCGATCGAAAAAGTCGTCATTTTCATCGAGGAGACATGGGCGAAAGTTACACAAACGAAGCCGGATGAGGCGAAACGGAATATTCAGGAACGGTTCGGTCGGTTTGGTCTGGGCGTTACACCAGAGCAGCAGGAGCAACTGAGGCAACAGCAAGGTCAGCAAAAGCAGGCCGACGAACAAAAGCAATCGATCGACGACAATAAGAAGGCGACCGAAGAAAATACCGGGGCGCTGAATTCGATCGGCAATATGTTCAAGGGGCTGTTCCATCGATCGGCCTATGGCGGTATCGGCGCTGGCGGCGAAGGTTACGGTGGCATGGTGCAACGGGCTTCGTTGACCGGCGCCAACAATGCGCTGGTACAGCAGGCATCGTTCCGAGACATGGTGCAGCAAGCCGCCTTCACGCCCGGCGGTGGCTTGGGACGGACGCCGGGCGGCGCGCCGATGTTCGGCGGTGGTGGTGGCAGTTGGGGCGGCGGTGGTGGTGCCGCCGACTACAGCGGCGCGGGCGGCGTCGTCGGTGGTGGGGCCTTTGGCTATAGCGGCGACGCGCAGGGCGGCGCTGGTGCGTTTCCATCCGCTCCCGGAGGCGGTGGCGCCGGGGCGGCCGATGGCAGCGGCGGCACGCCGAACGGCAGCAGCGTCGGCCCCGGCCAATCCGCCGCGGGCAATGCAGCCTCCGGCAACGGTGAGGTCGGACCGGCGGCGGCGCTGGCCTTTGCGCGACAGCATCTCGGCGAAGACGAAATCAAAGATCAGACCAAGCTGAGCGGCTTTTTCCGCGAGCAGGGCATCAAGGTCAATCCGGCAACCACCGCATGGTGCGCGGCCTTCGTCAACGCCAATCTCAAACAGGCCGGCCTCAAGGGTTCTGGCTCGCTGGTCGCGACGAGTTTCTTGAACTACGGCTCGGCGGTCAAATCAGGGGACGTGCAGGCGGGCGACATTGGCGTATTGGCGCGGGGCCGCCGCGCCGGTCAAACCGGCGGCCATGTTGGTTTTCTCACGGGCAACACGCGGAAAAATCCGCGAACCGGTGAACTGGAAGTGGAGATGCTCGGCGGCAACCAAGGTGGCACCGCCTCCGGACGTGGCGGCGTCTCAACTCAGTGGCGGCCGGCATCGCAGGTAACGGTGCGCCGCCCGGACTATACGCCCAACGGGCAGACCGCCGGTCCCGGCACCGGCAAGGGCGCGGGCGAAACACCGGCCCCGGCCGATGGTGCACAGGCTGCCGGCGGGTTGACGGCAAATCCGCATGATCCAAGCGACAAGAGCATTCCAGCTTCGATCCGCAATGCCAATGTCGGGGCTTCATGGCCGCGTGCTGCAGATGCAAAGTATGGCGGCAGCGTTGGCGTGCTCGGCGATCCCGCCAACAAGATCGGGAAATTTTCGACCGTTGAAGGCGGCATGGCCTCCAACATGGAATTGCTGGCACAAAAATATCAGGGAATGACGGTCTCCTCGGCAATCTCTAAATGGAGCGGAAGTCATCGGTCTCGCGTCCCCGGATTTGCACCGGGAGAGACGGTCACGGCGGACATTCTCAACGATCCGGAAAAACGCCGCGCATGGTTTCACGCGCTGGCGAAAGCCGAGGCTGGCAAGGATTGGGTCAGCGACGAGCAGATCGATCGCGCCTACGACATCTACAAGGCCGGCGGGATCAAGCAGTGGCAGGCTCAAAGAGAAGGGGCTGGCGCAACAGCGTCCTTACCGGGTGGCAGCTCTCAGAGCGCTTTCCGCAGCGGCGGTGGCTATAGCGTTCTCGCCGAAGACCGCCAGCAGATCGACAAATCGCAGGCCGCATCCACCAAGGTCGAGGGCAGCGGCAAGATCCGCGTCGATGTCAACGCGCCGAAGGGCACCAAGGTCGGCGCCGAAGGCGGCGGCCTATTCAAGGACGTCGAGGTCAACCGACAGACCCAGATGGAGCCGGCGCGACGTTCGGCGCAGGCCGCCGACGAACCGATGAACATCTAAAGAGGAAAACGATGGCAACGGTGTTCGACCTGCCAACGGCGTGGCGCGATCGGTTGATGCAGGCGTCGTTCCGCAACGCGCGCTTTCACTGCGAGGTCAACAGCCAGGAGAGCGGCCGGCGCATCGTCGAGCACGAGTTTCCGAAGAAAGAGCTGCCTTACGCCGAGGACATGGGCCGCGTCGCGCGCGCGTTCACGCTACGCGGCTACTGCATCGTCTATCCCTACGACGACGAAGCCAACGACATCCTGTACCGCCGCAACTACCAGCTGGCGCGCAACCGCTTGATCCTCGCGCTCGAGGAGGAAGGCCCGGGCCGGCTGCGGCTGCCGACCCTCGGCGACAAGATTGTTGTCTGTCCGCGCTACCGGGTCACCGAGGAAGAGCGCTTCGGCGGCTTTTGCGTGTTCGACATGACCTTCCAAGAGCAGGGGATCGATCCGGCGCTGTGGGTGCCGATCGTCGACACCGCGGGCGCCCTAATGAATGAAAGCCGGAACATGCGCAACGAGGCGCAACGTGTGCTCGCCAATCCGCCAGCCGAGATCAATGCATGAAACGGCAGGACGCGATCGAAGCCGCCGGCATCGTCGATCGCATGCTGGCGAATTTGATCGCGACCGTGCCGTCGAAAGGCCGCGCCTGCTCGCAGGCCCGCACCACGATCGGCGACACCCGGGCCAACGCCTTCAAGCTGCTGATCGAGGACGCGATCGGGCCGCCGCTCGACGCCTGCTTCGATGAGGCCAGGTTGGCCGGCACGACATTGCAACAGATCGAAAGTGTGCGGCGGCAGCTCGATGCCGAGATCACGACGACGTTGGGCGGCATCCTGGTGAAGAATGCCAGCGTACGGTTCTGCCTCGCCACTTCCGGCGCGATCATCGCGACAATGGATTTCGTCAGCCGGCAGGACGTCGCCCAGCGGAAGAGCGAGATGTCGCAGCCCTTCGCCGAGGCCGCCGAGATCGCCGCCGACGACATGGACTCGATGAGCTACCAGGCGCTGGTGAGGCTTCATGCCGCGATCACCAACCACCTGGTCGAGACCGCGCGCCCCTTGCCCAGGATGCTCAACTATCAGTTTGCCGATGTGCTGCCGTCGCTGGTGCTGGCCTATCGGCTCTATGACGACGCCTCGCGCGCCGACGAAGTCCGCGAGGAAAACAAAATCGTGCACCCCGCGTTCTGTCCAATACAAGGCCAGGCGTTATCGCAATGACCCCACGCGAGCGCTGATCCATGCCGAGGCCGCAGGAAGTCGCGCAGCTGGCGGTCGCCGGCAACATCTTCGAAGATTGGGAAACCGTCGAGGTGTGGAGCGATTGGGCGGAATCTTTCAGCCACTTTCGGTTCACTGCGGCCGAGCGCGATACCCTGGTGACGACCGCACGCGGCAAGGTGCCGTTATGGACCCGGCTGCAATTCAAGCCGGATGATCCCTGTACCATCCTGCTCGCCGGCCGGCTCGCGATCACCGGCTTCATCGAGACCCGGCAGGTCGCCTACGACGCGCATCAGCACGGCGTGATGCTGATCGGCAAGAGCCTGACCGCCAATGCGGCGAAATCCAGCGTCGACACCAAGACCGGTAATTTCGACAACAAGAATATCGTCCAGGTCGCGCAGGAAGTGGTCGCGCCCTACGGCGTCGGCATCAAGGTGATCGGCGCGCCAGATCTGACGCCGTTCCCGAAACTGCAGAACAGTCCCGGCGAGCTGGTGTGGGATTTCCTCGAGCGCATCGCGCGCCCGCGCGGCGTGGTGATGGGCTCGGATGCCCACGGCAATTTCCTCTTGATCGGCGAGCACACCGGCCAAGTCGTCACCGAACTGGTCGAGGGGATCAACATCAAGTCGTGCCAGTGCATCATCAATCATGAGCACGTCTACACCGAGCACGACGTGCGGGGCCAACACGCCGCCAGCGACGACAACTCCGGCACCAAGGCCAGCGAGCTGAAATGCATCGCCAAGGGCATGTCGGGCGCGATGTTCTCGAAACTGATCACGCCGGCCGAACAGCCGGTGAAGACCCAGGCCGAAGTTTGTAACCGCGCCAGGTACGAGGCGATCTGGCACAACGGCACCAACGTCACTGCGACGATCACGGTGTACGGCTGGCTGCGCGATGAGCAGGCGCTATGGGCGCCAGGCGATGACGTCCACGTCTATTCGCCGATGGCGATGCTGGACATGCCGATGAAGATCCAGCGCGTCACCTTCACCCAGGACAGCCAAAGCGGCACGCAGACCAAGCTCGATCTGGTCGCGCCCTGGCTGTTGCGCGATAGCCTCGGCTGGGATGTGCGTCATCCCAACCAGCCCGGCGGCCAGATCATCAACGAAGCGACGCCATCGGCGATACAGACATCAGCATAACGGAGTTACCCATGCACCGTGCCACACCGCTCAATTCATCGTTCGTCGGCTACGTGTCCGGCGGCGCCCGCAGCGTCGTCGACAAGGTCGATGACACCAAGCTGATGCAGGAGATGGGCGGCAACTTCATGGCCAACGAAACCCGGCAGGCGATCGAGGCCGCGCAGAACTACGGCTTCTCGTCGGTGACGTTCGATGCCGAGAAAGACCAGATGGGCAAGATCATCGGTAGCGCCGAAACCTTCGTGAACTTCAACGGGGGCAATCGGTCGTTCCCGTCTGCGGGTACGATCGACGATCGCCGCCACCGGATGTTCAAGCTGGAGAAGGGCGACACCGCGATGTTTCGCGGGCGCGGCGACAAGCAGCAATTCCACATGACCAAGGACGGCGGCTTCTGGACTGCACCGCAGGACAAGACCGTGCGCATGCATTTGCTCGAAAAGGACAGCGAGAGCAATGACAGCGTGCAGCAGCAGAGTGATGAAGAGATCGCCGAGCTGGCCAAGCGTGGCGTATTTGTCAGGCCGCTCGCCGAGGGCGGCCAGGAATCCACCACCGAGGATGGCAAGAAGCAGAAACGCGGCCAGGAAGCGCTCTACAAGGACGGTCAGAAATCGAAGATGTTTGTCGAAGTCACCAAGGACAAGACGCGGATGGGTGGCAAGACCTGCCACATGGCGCTCGACGACGGCAACACCTACGTCCATGCTCATTCCGACAAGAACGTCTATCTCGGCGCCGAAGCCGGCAAGGGCACGTTTTCGATGCTGGTGACGCTCGATGGCCCGTGCGTCAACAGCAAGGGCAAGATCGGCTGAGCCGATGGCCGGCGAGATCAATGTCCCTGACATCCGGCTGGTCCAGAACAACGTCTTTCCGAAATACTCGGTCACGGTTGACTGGTCGTTGCTGCCGAACGGCACGCTGGACGATCGCCAGGCGCTGGCGACCGCGGTGATCGTCGCGCTTGGCACCGACGCGCTGGCCGACAAGGACGACATCCTGCCCGATCCGGATTCCACCAACCGCTGCGGCTGGTGGGGCGACCTCGACGCCGAGCTGATCTGGAAGGGCTGGCCGATCGGCTCCAAGCTCTGGCTGTTGCGGCGGGCCAAGATCAACTCTGCCGCCTCGCGCGAAGGGGCGACGCTGGTGCTGGTCGAGGAATACATCCGCGACGCCATCCAGCCGTTCGTCGATCGCAGGATTTGCACCGGCTTCGATGTCTGGGCGACGCGGGTCGACAAGCAGCGCATCGACGCACTGATCCGGATCTATCGCGGCCCGGAACGCGAGATCGAGCTGCGCTACGCCGTGCTGTGGGACGCATTAGCGGGGTCATAGATGCCTTGGGAAACACCGGCCCTGCGCGAGGTGCGAAGCCTCGTGCGGGACAGCATCCGCGTGTCGCTGCCTGGCGCCGACGCCAACGTGCCCAACAGCGTGCTGCGGGTGCTGTCGGACAACCAGGGCGCGCTGTGCCATCTGACCCTGCAATACATCGACTGGCTGGCGCGGCAGCTATTGCCCGACACCGCCGAGACCGAATGGCTCGATCGCCACGGCCAGATCTGGCTGGTCAACGCCGACGGCTCCAAGGGTCGGAAGATGGCGACGCTGGCCTATGGCACCGCGCGCTTTGTCGGTGACGGCGCCGTGATCCCGGCTCACACCCAGATGCAAAGCGGCGTCGCCATGCCGCCCGGATCGGACTCGCCGTACAACGTGGTGACGTTCGAGACCTTGGAGGACATCGAGACCTCGAGTGGCGGCGTCAACGGCAGCATCCGGGCACTCGATCCTGGCTCGTACGGCAATCTGCCGGCCGACAGCGCGCTGGCGATTTATCCGCCGGTCCCCGGCGTCGAGACCATCGCCACCGTGGTCGGGATGACCGGCGGCACCGACACCGAGACCGACGAGCAATTGCGCGACCGGATCCTGCGCCGGATCCAGAAGCCGCCGATGGGCGGCGCGGTGCATGATTACGAAGCCTGGGCGCTGGCGGTGCCAGGCGTGACCCGGGCCTGGGCCGCGGTCGAGATGGGCATCGGTACCATGACGGTGCGCTTCCTGATGGACGATCTGCGCGCCGACAATGACGGCTGGCCGGAGCAACAGGACATCCACGCGGTCGCCGGCTACATCGACAAGATGCGGCCGGTCACGGTCGAGGATTGCTTCGTGCTGGCGCCGATCAAGCAGTTCCTGGACATCACGATCGCCGAGCTGGTGCCCGACACCGAGGAAGCCAGGGCGGAGATCGAGGCCAGCGTCAGCGAAATGCTGAAGCTTCAGGCCGCGCCAGGCCAGACCATCTACGCCGCCTGGATCAGCTACGCCATCATGAATGCGCCGAGCGTGCAGTCGTTCCGACTGGTGACCGACGACGATTTTGTCATGCAATCAGTGGGGCACATGGCGGTGCTGGAGAACATCATTTACGAGCAGCCATGAGAGTGCGCCGATGAGTGATCGCCATATTCGCCGCTCCGGTGACGAATACCGCGATGCCTTCCTCGAGCTGTTGCCGCAGGGCCAGGCTTGGCCGAAGCACACGATCGACAGCGTGCTCTGGCAAACGTGCGACGGCCTCTGTCAATATTGGGGCACGGTCGACGGCCGCGCCGCCGATCTCCTCGAGCGCGAGAGCGACCCGCGCATCACCATGGAGCTGTTGCCGGACTGGGAGCGCAATTGGGGTCTGCCCGATCCATGCTACGCCGAGCCGCAAACCATCGGCGAACGACAGCGCGCCTTGGTGCAGCGGATGACGCTGTGGGGCGCGCAGTCGCGCCAATTCTACATCGATTTCGCGGCCCAGCTCGGCTACGGAATCACGATCTCCGAATTTCGCACCTTCGAATGCGGGCTCGATCGCTGCGGGGACAGCCGCGTCGTTGGCGACGGCTCCAACCCGATGTTTCACGACAATTTCGTGCGCGGCTATCTGCCGGTCTACAACCCGAACGGCGAACGCATCGCCGATGGCGAATTATCGGAATGGCCGAACTACGGATTGGGGCCGCCGGAGAACCGTTACTATTGGACGGTGCATGTCCACACCACCAGCCTGGTCTGGTTTCGCTGTGGTGGCGGTGGCGGCCAGACCGGCATCGATCCGCACTTACGTATCCGTCGCGCTGAGGATTTGGAGTGCGTCTTGGAGCGCTGGAAGCCGGGCCACACGATAATCATTTGGGATTATTCCGGCCTACAGCCGAGCGATCCGATGGCGGGCACGCCGTAACGGCTCATTGAACCCTTCTCGACCTGAAACACGGTGGCCCCGGCGCGGGCCGCCGCAAAAGGACGCGCGCGCATGAAGTACAATCAGCCCTACGGTTTGGCAGAAGAGGACGTGCTCTATAGCGTTCCCTTCGTGAACGGCGATCCCTCGATCGGCCGCGCCGGCTCGATCCCGCCAGCGGAGAGTATCGAATACGACCAGCGCGAGATCATCGCGGTGATCCAGTGGGCCTACGACCACGGCTACGTGGACTACGCCGCGCAGCTCTGTCAGGCCCCGACCAACGCCGACCTGACGCAACTGCTTAAGGCAATCTGGGGTCTCGTCAATTCGCGCTTTCTGCAAGCGCCGCGCGACTACTATGTGAATGCCGTTACTGGGAACGACGCCAACGACGGGCTCTCCGCTGCCAAGCCGTTCAAGACCTTACAGAAGGCGCAGGACACCTTGGTGCGGTTCAATTTGAACGGCTACAACGTTACCGTCCATGTCGCGGCAGGCACCTACGCGCCGGTCAATATCGGCTCAATCGGTGGCGCTGGAACGGTCTCGTATGTCGGGGACACGTCCAACCCGGCCAACTGCCTGATCGCAGCAAGCGTCGGCCCTTCTGTCGGCGTGATCGGGACCGGCGACTATCGCTTCTATGGCTTCAAGTGTACATCGGCGGCGAATGACGTGGGCGTCCCGTCAACCTGCTTCTGGGTGTGGGGCACCGCGACCGTCGCTCTATATCAAATCGAGTTCGGCGCGACCATCGACGCCCACATGATCACGGTCAACGGCGGCTACATCGGGTGCTTCGGGCCGTTCAAGGTCACGGGAAACACCAACAACCATTATTATTGCGGTAGCGGTGGGCGCATTCTCAACACGACCTATGCGCCAGCGCTGCTGGCCTTGACGATCCCCAATCCAATCACCGTGACCCGTTGGGTCTATTGCGACGGTGCCAGCGGCACCGTCATGAAGTACGGCACCATCACCGGCTTCGCCAATGTCACCGGCCAAAAATATACCGCCGTGCAAAACAGCATCATCGATAGCGTGGGAGGCGGCATCAACTATCTGCCCGGAACGATTGCCGGTACAACCGCGAGCGGAGGACAGTACACATGAGCGCCTATGATCCTTACAATTGGTACTGGCTCGCCGACGATGCGCGGCTGTTCGCCAGCGCGACCTCGGCGCTGATCCAGTCCGACGATCCGGCCTATGTGGCGTGGACGCAGCAGGGCAACGCCGCAACACCGTGGCCAAGGGATGACGCCGGGGAGCAGACGCCCGCCGAGCTGCAGCGCGCGCTGTTTCCGTATCGCATCCACGTCGATCTGAAATCCTACGCCTTCATGGTGCGCGAGCAGAAGGAACTGGGCGGCATGCCGGTGACCGGCATCGCGGGCTTGACGGAAATCCGCACCGGTCCTTCGACGCAGACCTTGCTTGAGCGCTATCACTCGGTCGCCGCCGCCGACCCGCAATTCACCGTCACGTGGGTGCAGCCGGATCGCAGCACCGTCACGCTGGACGCGACCGCCATCAACAGCCTGTGGAGCCAGCTCGCGACGTTCATCGCCGGCACTTACGATTCCTACGCTCAGGCGGTCTCCGGCGTCGACGGCGGTACCATCACGACCACGGGGCAGATCGATGCCATCTTTGGCGTGACGCTGCAGCGGGCTCAAAAAGTGGACATCGGCTGGACGTCGTGACATGGCCATCGTCAACATCACGACCATCAACGACGCCGACTTCTATCGCAGCTTCATCTACAAGACGGTTGCTGACGTGCCGATTGATCTGACCGGCGTGCAGCTGCGCATGATGCTGCGCAAGCGCGCCACCGACGTCACCGTGTGGCTGCACCTGTCGAATGGCGACGAAGGCGGCATCACCATCATCGATGCGGCGGCCGGGCGGTTCAGCGTGCTGATCACACAGGCGCAGCTGGAGCGGTTACCGATCGATGAGTACGAGCACTCGCTGGTCATGACCTCGGCGGGCGGCACCGAGCAAACCTCGGTGTGGCGCGGCACGCTGACCAATCAGGCGGGGCCGTCGCGATGACCGACATGGACATCGTGACCGAACCGGTCTCCGATGTTGAGGTCATCAACGACAGCGACGTCGATGTGATCCTCGTCCCCGAGCAGGGACCGCCCGGACAACAGGGACCGCCCGGTCCGCAGGGGATACAGGGACCGGTCGGCCCGATGGGTCCGCAGGGGCCAACGGGCACATCCGGCAACACCGTGCGCTATGGCGCGACCGATCCGACCGCAAGCGTCGGCGTCAACGGCGACTTCTACGTCAACACCACCACGCATTTCATGTTCGGCCCGAAGGCGGGCGGCGCATGGCCAGCAGGCACCTCGCTCGTCGGGCCGCAGGGACCGCAAGGCCCTCAGGGCATTCAGGGCGTGCAGGGACCGCAGGGCACTCAGGGCGTGCCCGGAGCCGATGGCAACACAGTGCTTTATGGCACCAGCGATCCGGCAGCGGGCGTCGGCGTCAACGGCAACTTTTACATCAACACGACCACGCATTTCATGTTCGGCCCGAAGGCTGGCGGCGTGTGGCCCGCTGGCACCTCGCTGGTCGGGCCGCAGGGTCCGCAAGGCATTCAAGGCCCGCCGGGGGTCGGAAGTCCGGCGACTGCGCTGCCATTGATCGATGGTGTTGCAGCGGTCGGCGTCTCGACCAACTTCGCGCGCGAGGATCACATCCACCCGTCCGACGTGGCGGCGCAGGCGGTGCGTTTCGATGTCGCGCAGTCACTGACGGCGGCACAGCAACAGCAGGCGCGGCAGAACGTCTACGCCGCCCCGTTCGATGCGCTGGCGTTCAACGGCATGCAGATCAACGGCGGGATGGAGGTCAGCCAGCAATTCGGCACGGGCGGCGTTGCAGTCCCCGGTTATCCGGTCGATGGTTGGTATTACAGCAAGGTCGGCACTGCCGTCGTGGGCATAGGCCAGTACGCCTTTGGCGCTTCGGGTTTCGGCTTCAACAACCTGCTGGCGCTGACCGTTTCGACGGGGCAGGCGGCGATGGCGGCGGGCGATGTCTTCCTCCTCCAGCAAGTCATCGAGGGGTTTCGCGTGGCGCGGCTGGCGTGGGGCACGTCGGGGGCGCAGCCGATCACCATCGGCTTCTGGACCGCGCATGCACGGCCCGGTCTCTACTGCGGTGCGGTTCGCAACATCGCGGCCGCGCGCTCCTATGTCTTCACCTACACCCAGAACGCGGCGGGTGTGTACGAGTACAAGACGGTGACGATCCCCGGCGACACAACCGGGACCTGGAACAAGGACAACAGCAACGGCCTGTCGGTCACCTTTGCGATAGCGTGCGGAACGACCTTCACCGCGCCTTCTGCCAACAGTTGGCTCGCCGGAAATTTCGTCGCCGCGCCCGGTCAGGTCAACGGTGTCGGGGCCACCAGCGATGTCTTCCGCCTGACCGGCGTGATGGTGTTACCGGGCGTTGAGGCACCACCCTCTGCCCGCACACCGTTTATCATGCGCTCGTATGATCAGGAGCTAACGATTTGCCAGCGCTATCTCCAAGCGCCGCTTACCACTAATTACGGTCTGTCGGGCTACCTTGCGGCGGCCAACATTGCGCGCATCTCTGTTCCGTTCCGCACGGTGATGAGGGCAGCTCCGACGTTATTGGTTGTGAATGTAGGACTATGCATTGTCAATTGGAGTGGAGGCAATCCCGCTGCAACCAGCGCCTCGCTGCTTCAATCTGGCCTTGGTGCAGCCGGTGTCGATCTCACTTGCGCTGGTTCTACATTCTCAGTCGGTCAAGGCTGCGTTGCAGGCATGCCAGCCGTTTCGCTCCTTTTCGATGCGAGGCTCTGATGGCGGACTATCAGCTCACCGCAACCGACATCGTGATCCGCACCGCCGATGGCGCGTACATCCCGAACGATCCCGCCAACCGCGATTGGCAGGAGTATCAGGACTGGCTCGCGGCCGGCGGCGTGCCCGATCCGGTGAAGCCGCCGATCAATCCGCAGCTCGACACCAAGCCCGCAAAGACAGCCGCTGAAATCTTGGGAGCAACCTAAATGTCCGCGCTCGACCAGATTGCCACGGCCTCCGATCCGACCTTCGCCGGTCGCGTCATGATGCTGATGTTCAAGACCGCGCAGAACGTCGCCAGCGAGGACCCGGCCACCGCCAACCACGCCGAACGCATCAACTACGCAGGCTTGGTGATCCGGGGCGAGGAGAAGCCGCAGCTGGTCGCCGCCCACGTCATCTCATCGAACCCCACCATCTCGGCAGCCATCGAAAGCGACCCGGCGGCGCTGGGCTCCAACGTGCCCGACGGCGACATCGAGTTCGCGCTGGCCTCGATTTGGGACGCGCGTTCGCTGGCGTTTGCGGCGGCTTGATAGACGCCCTGACGGAGGAAGAAAAAGAAGAGCTGCGCCTGCTGCGCGCGGTGGTGATCTGGGCGATAGCCATGGCCGCAGTGATCCTGCTCGGCATGTGGGCATTGTCCTGAATGAATCGGACGGCGTCGCCATTCGGGCGGCGTCGGGACCGATCCTGGAGTGAAAGGCAAGCTAAACCTGCTTCTTTGTTTAACTCCCAAACGCGACTCCTTTAGCCCTCGCTTCGGCGAGGGCTTTTTTTGTGGCCGGAAAAACCAACACGAACGACAGTCGATCACAGCCACACCTCAACGATCTGCGGCTGGTCGCCTTCCATCCGTGCCAGCGGCGTCAGCCCGGAACGGGCGAGACATTCGTGCAGCGGCTCCAGTTCATGGGCCACAATGATGTCGTCGGTCGGCACCGGCTCCGGAGTGCCCTTGCCGGATTCAAACCGTCGTGCCACGAACGCAGCGGGAAAGTCGCGCGGGTGGTCGAAGACCGTCCACGTCGACAGCATACCCCGCTGCGCGGCCTCCCACTGGCGCGTCATCACGAGCTGAACCGGGTCCCTCACGGCTGCACACCCAGCCGCTTCGCAATCGCGGTTGCTGTCGGATTGTTGAGCGCGTCGCGGAAGTCGGCCGGGTCGAGTTTGTCGGCATATTTCCGTGCCACCTCCAGCATCCGCAAGCTCAATCTTCTCGATGCGGCCGTGTTGCCAGCGACGATAGCCTGCTCGGACGCGATCAGTAGCGGCTCAAGCTCGGCGATGAATTGTTGCTTCAGGTGCGTCATGCGTGACCCTCTTCCTTCGGCGCGTAGAGCGACACCAGATTGACCGCGTACTCGCCGGGGGCGTATTCCTCCATCCACATCTTGTCGGCCGGGAACGGGACGCCGAACTCCTTGGCAATCATCTTCACCGCCTCCGGGTTCGGGCACGCGCCTTTTGTCGAGCGGCCCACGACGCTGACCGAGAGGTGCGCGCAGAGACCGGCGGGCTGATCCTCAATCGAGAACGCGGCGCGGAAGCCGCCGGGGAAAACGACGTGTTGCGACGCCGGACGTTCGTAACCGGCCTTGCGGTCTTTTAGCTCCAAGACATCGGTATCGGCGACCATGCCGTCGCGGAGCGTTTCAAACGACAGCGGGTGGGCCTTGGCGTAGGCGACGAGTTCGGCAATCTTTTCGCGCTCAGTCGCACCAATCATCAGTACAGCCATTGGTCTCTCTCACTCGATAATCTTCACGGTATCATCCCAAATCGCCGTCATCGTCTGACTGCATCCCTCGTTCTGTCAGCCAACGTTTCGAGTGCATCCGCGCCTCCAGCGGCAGACTGACGACCGCGGTGCGCGCCTTGTGCATCATGATCTCAAGCACCTCGCGTGACGGACAGGGAACGCCCGGTCGCGCCAGGCGGAAGAAGTACGCGCAGCGATCTATGTCCAGCGACATAAGCATCTTGTTGCGCTCCTCGTTGAACCGCTTAACCGCTGCGTTTTGCTCTTCGGTGTTCATTCATCGTCTCCCGTCAATTTAAACGCGTGCGCCGGCGGCAATTCCTTTCTGGAATTGCCGGGGCCCGCTAGGAGCGAGGCAGCGCGATCTTGGCGGAGGCACTTTTTGGTTTTTGATTTTGCCGTTCTGCTTCCAGGACCGCCGAACGCGTCGCATCCAGCGACTTCTTAAAGTGGGCCAACGTGGCAATTGTTCTATTGATGATTGTTTGTTTTGCGTTAACGCGCGAGAGCGCGCGCGAAAGCTCATGGCGTTCTTTCGCACCCATTCCAATTGCCTATTCCAAGTAAACACCGAAGGCTTTTCGCAGTGCCTTCATCACTGCAATCCGACGTGTGTTGCGCACGCGGAAATCCTCTGACCTGCGCCAATTCAGTTCGGGCCGGTCCAAATCGGACATCACCGCCAAGTCGCCGAGATGGAAATGAGGCATGGGCATCTGCAAGGTTCTTCGTAAAAAAACGCGAGGCAGGTCCGGCTCGTCATGGCAACTTACCGTTCCCGCCCCGCGCCTCAACAACGACTGACTGGGGTCTGGGGGCAGAGGCAGGTCAGTCGCCGTCGATCTCTTCGACCATTTCGTGCATTCGGAATTTGATCAATCGGAAGATCGGTTTCATTGCCTACCACTCCCGATCCTTGACGCGCCGGTTCAGCGTCCAGCGCTGGCTGGCTGGATGCCATTCGCCTTCGAAGTAGGCCTTCGGATCGGTGCCCATCAGTTTCAGGATCGTGTAGTCGAGCTTTTGTTGCGTGACGTGCTTCTGATGGCGGTCATAGATCAGGGCAGGCGCCTTCGGATCATTGCTGGCCAACGGCACCTGGACTTTGACAATTTCGGTCATGACAAATCTCCTGATTCGATCTTCTACCAGCGTCATTGCCATCCTCGCTTTAGCATGAAGCCGTGTGCCCATTGCTGGGTGTAGTCGCAGAACGGACAAATCCAACCGCGCACGGTCGGAAACAGCGCGCCAAGATCGCCACCGACAATGCGATGATTGCCGTCGTTGCGGTTGGGACAGGTAAACGGATGAAAATTGCCATGACGTTGGTAGAAGTCGAGGTTGACGACTTCGTCGGGGGTGAACGCGCTCATGATGCGCGTCCAATTTTCCAATCGACGACGAAGACCGGCACGCCGGGCAGGTGCGACCACTCGACGAAATAGCCCAAGCCGACGTCCGGATGCGAGATTGAGCCGAGCACCTTGCCGCGCGTGCCAATTGGATTGGCGTCGCGTGGCTCAGACTCGACCTTGACGATCTGTGTGCCGTTCGGCAGCGCGCCTGGCGCCTGCTTGGTGCTGAAGATGATACGCGTCATTGCTCACCCCGCAGTCGGGCTTTCATCTCGGCAGGCATGTCTGGCATCATCTCCCGGATGACGCGGCAAACGCCGCACACGTTGATGCCGTCGTGGGTGCCGAAGTTAATGATGGTGCGGCAGCATTCTTCGCAGATGAATTCGACGCAGGCTTCTTTTTGTGGGCTCATGGCTAAAACCAGTTTTCAAGGATCTGTGGTTCATCGGCGAAGTCGCGCGGCAAGCGCATCAAACCGCGATGGAGGAGGGACCGACGCAAATCGGTGAGATCGGATGACCGGATCGTGCACTGGGTGGCGTGGTCGCCGTCAACGCTGACAAGAAACTTTCGAGCGATATACCCGACCGGGTAATCGGTGGGATGATCGAAAATGACCCAGATGGCAAGCATTATGCCGACCCCCTCGAACGCGCGACACGTAACTCGAATTCTCGAGCGAACTTGCGCAGTTCCTGGTCGATCAAGTCCATCTTGTGCAGATCGGCCGGCGTCGGCTCGCGGTCGGAATCCATGATCACCATGATGCTGCTAAACAGATGCTGTGCCCCGGCGAAAAACGCCATGCGCATTTCATCGAGCTGATCCTTCGGCGCGTTGGGATGCAGCACCGCCAAACGGAGGCCGACCCAACCGGCTTCGATCAGCAAGCCATTGTCAGCGAGTTCTTTGGACAGACGTTCCAGGTGCGCACGGTCAGCCATCATTGAACTTCCTGTGCTGCTCGCTGCCGCGTGGTGCGCGGCGTATCGAGGTGAGATCGATGTCGATCAGCGGCAAAGCAGTGATCGCAAATGAAAAACCACCGGTTCTCCGGGTCGCGCCAGATGCCCTTGGCGGCGTGGCACAGGACGCAATCCCGCTTGTGGGACGTGGCGCGCGCGATGAAGCGGCGGCGGGTGCTGGTGTTGTCGGTCATTCCTCGGCCTCGGTCGCTATGAGGACAGTTTCCGTCGCGGCAGCAATCCCACCAAGCGGCCTTCAGTCGTGCCCTGCTCGAGGGAGTAGAATTGCAGGGGGCCGAGGCGCGGCTTGGCGTCGTCCTTGCGAAGAATTAACCGGGTCGCCATCGTCAAGCCTTCTTTCTCGTCTTCACCCGAGAACATCAGCACCTCCACGCGCCTGGGATGAGAGTTGGCGCCGAAACGATGCAGACGTTCGTGATCTTCGGCGCTCAACTCGCCACCGACCATCCAACCCTCGTCGATGAAGACGACGCGGCTGGCATTCACCGTCTTCAAGACCACGCGAATCAAACTTGCGATCATGTCTTTATCGTTCTCCGGCGGGATCGTGATGACGACGTCCTCGCCTTCGCCGTCGACGAAATGAAGGATCGGCCTGATTGAGCCCATTCGTTCGAAGCGCTCGCCAACCAGCTCTGACGCGATCTCGATGAATTCGTGCAAGCCCATTTTGCATTCCCACGCGCGTTATCGGTGTTCCACGTCGTTCAGCTGGCACAGTCGGATGCCTTTGGTGGTCAGCTGATAGATGTCGCAGTCGATCCGGTACTCGCTCACGTCGGCGCGGGTGATCCAGACAATACAGCCATGACGCATCAACCACGAGACGGCAGGCAGCACATCCTGGTGGAGGAGCGCGCAAGAGCGTGGGACAGCGATCTTGTCCAGGGCGCTGCGGCGCTCCAGCACCCGACGCACTTGCGGCGTGATCGTTAGCTCTGGTCCATCAGGCTGTGCTTCCATGGCTGTGGGTTTCCTCTATCGTTTTTTGCTGTTGGTCTTGGCCTTCTCTCGGGCACGCGCCTGTTGTTCACGCCACTTTGCAGCGGCTTCCAATTCCTTTTCGAAATCGAGCTTTTCGGTTTTGACGAACTTCTCTTCGTAACCGAGTGCCGACATCGTCGCCATGATGGTGGCGTGCTTCGGGTCCTTGGTGTCGCCCTCGAACCAGCCATCGAAGGTCGAGAGAGCAACGCCAGACAGCTCGTGCAGCATCTTGCGTTTGTTTTTGGCGAACATCCCTTCGTCCTGGAGAACGGTTCGCATTTTATCGATCACCGGGTTTTTTGTTTTCCAATTGTAGGTACGGTACGACATGATGAAGCGTGCCATGATTTTACGCCTCGTCCCCTGGTTCTGGTTGCGGATGTGGTTCGGATGCTGTTGCTCGATTGTGGGCGCGCTGCTCTTCATCCTCCTTCAGGATGACCCGAACTCTGTCGATAGCCGGATCCTTGTCTAGAAGATTGTACGTTCGATACATCTTGATGACGCGTGCCATGACTTACGTCTCGCCCCCGAGTTGCAGTTGCGAGGATTCTGGTGATGCGGGCAGCGCGCCTTTTGCCGTCAGCTCGAATTCTCCGCTTGGGCGTTTCTTGAGGAAGCCATCGCGGCGCGCGCGGTCAATGATGCCTCTAACGCTTTTTGACGAGACGGTTTCGCCAAGCGCGGCCCTGATCTCGGCGAACTTCATCGGCCCGCTGTCGGAAAGCACCTGACGTAGCGCGGTCAGGCCGGTGCCGCGTTCGGCGCGTCCGCTGTTTGGCTTGAGGACAGCGTGTCCGTTCCTCTTAGCGGGAGGATGGGATCGCGGTTTCGGCAGGGCAGGGGTCGTCGGTTTGGCGGGCGCATTGGTGGGCGCTTTGCCGGTCATCAACTGCATCGCCTTAGCGCTGAGCTTGTATTCGCCCTTGCCAACCTGTTGCAGCACGCCTTTCTTCTTCAGTGCGTAGAGGGCGCTATACGTCTTGCTGCGAGCGCCGCCAAGTTCGGCCTGCACCTCATCGACGGAGATCGGCCCGCCGTTCCGGTCGGCAAACATTGCGACCATGGTTTGCTCGGTGCTCATGCCACCGGGACGCGCGGCCGGCGTCGGCTTTTCATCGAGCAGCGCCAGATGCAGCTTGATAATGCCCGGCATTTTCTTCAGCGCGATCAGCACCGGCCCGACCGCGATGTCTTCGACTTCCAGATAGATGGGTAGAGTTGCCATGACGATTCTCTCTCTAGTGTTGGTCACATCTGCTCAATGCACAAACTGCATAGTGAGTGGTCCCGGAATCCAAATGCAGTGTTTCAAAAAATCCAAATGTTTGGATTGTGTGAAGGGCGTGTTTTCAGCATCGTTGCAATACTTCCTCATACCCACGAACGAATTCGCAGATCAGCAGTGCAGATCAACCGCAGTGTTTTCAGCATTGTGATTGGATACGCGCGGCAGTGTGTTCTCACATCGCCCTTGCGCAGGCGCAGCAGGTTCGCTCCCAACCAGTTGTGTCCCGTGTTGCGTCCGTAACAAAATCCAAATTTTTGGAAAGGACGATCACGTGTTGGTTGCAAGCTTGGCGCAAGTCACCCGAATGTGTCCAGTGCCTCACGCAAAGAAAAAAGTGCCAACTCGTGATACATTGCCGAGCGCTCGTGATTGCGTCGCGGATCAGTTCGGAAAATGTTGTCGCGGCAAATCGTGAAGCCGCAAAGTTGCTGCAATGGGAGGGGAGACCGAACGCGCAATTCGGTTAGAAAGTAAAATGAAAAATAAGAAAGCAAGAACGGCGACCGCAACGGTCGGACATGATCAGCACATTGAACTGTCCGCCTACGCTGCAATGGCACAATTCGTCCTGAACTTTCGCCGCATGAACAGCCAAGACCCGGTGTTCGCGGATGAGGATGTGAACCTGCCGGCGTCCAGGGGTCGCGCGTTGACGCTGATGGTTGTTCGCATTGCAACGGCGAGCCAGCGCACCGTCACCATCGCCGAGATCGCATCTCAACTCGGAATGCCGCATTCGACCGTGAGCGGCCACGTCGAGTGGTTGGAGCAGAAAGAAGCGATCAGGCGACGACCGGATAAGCGGATCGAAGCGGCGCCGTTCGATATCGAGGCATTGCTGGAGTGGCTCGACATTCTGGCAGCGGATAGCAATCGCTTGCAAGCCGCGATCAATCTGCTGCAGACCAAAATCGATCGGGAGTATCCGGTGGGCGAAAACGGTCGTAAGAAAAAAATCTAACGCCGTTTGACGTTGACGGATCGCAACTGACTAGCGGGAATCCGGAGCGCCTTCGCCAAGGCGGGGATGTTCTTTTCGATAATGCGGTTCGCAACTTCCCATTGATAAAGCCGGCTGGTGGTAACGTTGCATTCGAAAGCGACAAGTTCGGCGCTTAGTCCTTTGCGCTTGCGGGTTTGGCGGATCAACTGGCCGATGGTCTGCTTGGTCGGCCTCGGCGGACGTTTCCCATTGATCTTCTTTTTCTTCATCAGGAAACGTCGCCTCTCTAGCCATGGGCTCAACATAGGGTTGTTTATATCCACGCCCCACGCGGGCGACAATTTGAACAATTCTAGAAGACCGTGGAATGACACAGGGACACGGCAAAGTGAAAAATTTGGAGTGGCACGACGAATACCAGAATCGGTCAGAAGTAGGCCGATCAAAGGGAATGCAAGTGAGCAACATATGTCGAAACTGGCCACAAGAATATTGATTGTCGACGACCACCCGGTGGTGTTGTCCGGATGCCGGGCGTTGTTCGCTTCCGACCGTGCAATCAAGATCGAGGAAGCCACCGACGCCAGGTCAGGCCACCGGGTTTATGTTAGCAGGAAGCCCGATGTGGCCGTGATCGACATCAACCTCCCGGATGTTTCCGGCTTTGAGTTGATGCGCTGGATTCGCAAGGACGATCCGGCAGCCAGGATCATGATGTTCAGCACGAACAAAGACCCGGCCGTCGTGGTCCGCGCGGTGGAAGCGGGCGCCCAAGGCTATGTTTCCAAGGCCGACGACCCCAGGGTGCTCGTGAAGGCCGTCCGCACGATCGCGGCAGGGGGCACGTTCATATCGCCGCACCTGACGAAGGCCGTGACCTTTTCGGGCGCCGCCATCAAGGCCAATCCAGTCTCGCTGATGTCGCCGCGCGAACTGGAGATCCTGCGGCTGCTCGGCCGGGGCGACAAGATTGGCGAGGTCGCCGCGGCGCTCAGCATCTCCTACAAGACCGTCGCCAACACCACCTCGCGTCTGAGAGAGAAGCTCGGCACCAAAAATCATTCCGACCTGATCCGCATCGCCGTCGAAATGGCGTTGGGCTGATCCTTCATCCACCGCGACGCAGGCGTTATGTCCGGAAAGTTGGCGCGCCGCCCTTGACAAAGCCGCAATGCGGGCGCTTCTACCGCGCCGCCACGCCGTAAGCTCTCGGTTACTTCGCACTAGCAACTATGCACCAAGCACCGGGCGCGTCACTTGCTGGCACCCCTGAGACAGACGCCGTAGAAGTCGGATACTTCGCTTGAAGAGCCCCGGTCGTTGGTTCGATTCCAACCCGGCCCGCAAGGGCCGGTAGCTTAGTGGTAGAGCAGGGAAAAGGTGCCGGTTTCGCCTTTTGCTCTGTCTCACCGGTTGCGGTCGTGGTCCCGGACGATTGGAGTGGCCGCCGTAGGAAGCGGTTACTTCGTTGGATGAAGCGCCTGCCGCTGGCAGGCTTGGCCGTTCGAGTCGGCAAGTCCGCTTTCCGCCTCTCGCGCCATTCCACCCGTCTCGGGAGAATGCAAACAGGAGCGACCGATGCGAACCAACATCCGCGCGACGAACGCCCTTCGCACCCACGAGGGCGCCATGGCCCATCCCGTCAATACCGAGCAGGCGCTGCGGCGCTCGGTGCTGTCCTGCCTCCTGTTCGAGAAGGAGTTCTATGAGGACGGCGTCGAGATTTCCGCGCGCATCAAAGCGCTGGCGGAGAGCCTGCCGCCGGAGATCGTGGCCGCGCTCGCCGTCGAGGCGCGCACCGTCATGCATCTGCGCCATGTGCCGCTGCTCCTGCTCGAGGTGCTGTCGCGCACCGCCGCCGGTCGCACCGACGCGCTGGTCGCCAGGACCATCGCGCAGGTGATCGCGCGCGCCGACGAGATGGCGGAGTTTCTGGCGATCTACACCGCAGGCGGCGACCGCCGCGCGGCCACGGCTGGCCATGGCCGCCAGTTCACCGCGCAGGTGATGCGCGGCCTCGACCTGGCGCTGCGAAAGTTCGATGCTTACCAGCTCGCCAAGTACGACCGGGCCGGCAAGGTCAAGCTGCGCGACGTCTTCCGCATCGTGCGGCCGAAGCCGGAGGACGATGCGCGGGCGGCCTTCTTCAAGGCGGCCAAGGACGGCGCCCTGCCGGCGCCCGATACGTGGGAGGTGGCGCTGTCGTCCGGTGCCGAGACCAAGCGGGAGGTGTTCGAGCGTCTCCTGACCGGCGACAAGCTCGGCTACCTGGCGCTGCTGCGCAACCTGCGCAACATGGCGGAGGCTGGCGTCGATCGCGACCTCGTCACTGACAAGATCGCACTGCGCAAGGGCGCGGCCCGCGTGCTGCCGTTCCGCTATGTCGCGGCGGCACGCGCAGCTCCGCAGTTCGAGCCGGCGATCGATCGGGCGCTGCTGGCGGCGATCGGCGAGATGAGCAAGTTCGGAGGTAAAACTGCCATCCTCGTCGACGTCTCCGGCTCGATGAACGAGAAGCTGTCGGCGAAGTCGGACCTGACGCGGATGGACGCGGCGGCGGCGCTGGCCGCGATCCTCCCCGGCGACGACGTGCGGCTGTTCTCGTTCTCGAACCATGTCATCGAGGTGCCGGCGCGGCGCGGCATGGCTGGCATTGATGCGATCCTGCGCAGCCAGGGCCATCAGGGCACTTACCTGGGCCGGGCGGTGGCGTATATGAACGGCCTTGGCGCTGACCGCCTGGTGGCGATCACCGACGAGCAGAGCCACGACACCGTGCCGCCGCCAGAGATGAAGTACGCGTACATGATCAACGTCGCCTCGAACCGGAACGGCGTTGGCTATGGCCGCTGGACCCACATCGACGGCTTCAGCGAGAACGTGCTCCGCTTCATGCATGCGCATGAGGCCGACGACTGAAGATAGAAGGGGGCTCGCCGCAAGGCGGGCCTCCTAGCCGGATCAGCCTTTAGGACAAAAGATTTGATTCGCCGTGGCTGATACATAGATCAGCGCCATGACCAAGAACCTTGAATTTGCCCTGCCGAAGAAGGGCACCACGGTGCCGGCAACCGCCGACTGGTTCCACGAAGTCAAATACGACGGCTATCGGCTGATGGTGATCCGTGACGGCGCCAGCGTGCGGCTGCGGACCAAGGGCGGCCACGATTGCACCAAGCGGTTTCCTTGGATCGCCGAGACCGCCCGCCAGATCCGCACCAAGCAATTCGTGCTCGATGGCGAGGCGGTGCTGCTCGGGGTCGACGGCGTCAGCGACTTCGACGGGCTACATTCCGGCAAATACAACGAAGAGGTGCAGCTCTACGCCTTCGACATCTTGGCCGACAATGGCGAGGACGTGCGCAAGCTGCCATTGTCGATGCGCAAGCTGAACCTGGAGCGGCTATTGGCGCGGCGCGCCAGCGGCATCTTCGCGGCGCCGTTCGAGCGTGGTGAGATCGGGCCGGATCTGTTCCGGGCCGCCTGCAACATGGGGCTGGAAGGGCTGGTGTCTAAGCACAGCGGGCGCTGGTATGGTGCCGGACCATGCAGTCACTGGATCAAGGTCAAGAACCCGCAGCATCCGGCCTATCGACGAGTGCAGGATCAGTTCTAGGAAAAAGATCGAGGGAGGCAAAAATGCGTTTCTCTCCGGCCCTTATCGCGTTCGCTCTTATCCCCTCGCAATCGTTTGCGCAGTCGCCTCTCAAAGACGGTCACTACGTGATGCCGCCGCACGACCTGTTCGTCTCGGGCGGCGGTACAAACATAACAGTCAACTTTCGCTTTAGGCCGGACAGACGCTGCCCCAACACACTCGACAACGCTCTCGACTACGTGCTTCCGGCCGGCTATGCGGGTACTCCAATCAATTATGTTGCCGGGCGTTGCAACAGTAAATTCGACTGCGATGGCATTACGTATAGATGTTCTAGTCCGACACCAAAAGAGCATCCCAACCCGACGACATTCCGCCAGCCGCCCGCGGCAAATCTCGTAAACGTCCAGTCCTCCTGGGTAAGCGGCGATTTCGCCTTTACGACGCCCGTTATGCCTGTTTCAACGAAGCGCGCACCAATGGGCAAGTTCGAGATCGTTGAGCAGTCGCCGGACAAAAAGCAATGGACGGTCCGGCTAATTGGGCCGCTACGCGCTAGACGTTGATCAGTTTGGATATTTCGCGTGGAGTATGCGTATGCGTTTCTCTTCCTCAATTGTCCCACCCTCTGACGACATTGATGTCTATCTGGTCCTGGATGAGGTAGGCCACCAGTTGGGCCGGGTGTGGCGCGAGACCGACGAGGGTGACACCGACCGCGCCACTCTGCTGCGCAATCTGATGGAGGGCCAGTACAGCAGCCCGGTTCGGATTGTCAGCTTCAACACCGCGGAAGGCTGGTCGCGCGATGTCTCGGAGGAGATCGCCATCGAGCTGAGCCAGCGGTGCGCCGAGCGCGGCGAGATCCCAGAGCCATTGGCGGCGTTCATCGGCCGCCATGGTGAACCGCCGGCAATCCAGCTGGCGTTGCCGATCCAGCTATAAGCGATCGAGTTGGAACGGGCGTGTTCTGGCGGGGTTCTATTGTCGCACGCACGCTGGCTCACAACGTGTGTGTACGGTGACGAACTTGGCAGCTCCGGCCGATGCGACGGCTGGGCTGCTTTTTTTGGTGAAGGACCCACGTGACGAAACCGAATTGCCCGGTGTGCCATGGGCTGGGCTGGGTGTGCGAAAATCACCCTGATCGTCCTTGGACAGAGGAGGTTTGGGGATGCCAGTGCGGCGCCGGCATGCCATGCGAGGAATGTAACCGCGGCGACGGGATTGATGAGCCTGATGTGAGTGGGGTTCTTGACGAGACGCCGCCGATCAAACACTAGGGCGCGTACTCATTAGATCATCGTCGATGTCCGTTCGCCTCCACACCAACCGCCTTGTGCAACCGCAGCAAATGTCGCGACTGGCCACAAGGAGGCACTTTATTTCGGCCGGTTCAGCCATTCGTCGCGGGTGATCTCCCAAATCTCTTCCATCTGTCGGCCTGATACATACTCGTGATATTGAGTTCTTATCACTCGCATTCCGCTGCGCTCCGAAATCCGGCGTGATTTGAGATTGGCTACAGCTTTGGGCGCGCGAAGCACGGCTTTTCCGAGAACGCCAAACCAATAGTCCGTAACCGCGTCGCTTGCCTCTTGCATGAGGCCCTGGCCCTGCATGGTTGGGTCGAGCCAAAATGCGCGGTTTGCGTCAGACCCATCTATCAAACTGATTGCGCCGATCAGCCGATCGGGCTTTGCCGATAATCTTATTGACCAATGCCACTGTGTTCCTTCTTCGATCGCTGGCAAAGCGATGTCGCGGATGTATGTCAGTGCTCCGTCGGAGGGATAGGGCCAAGGAACTCGGTTCGTCAAAAACCGAACGACTTCCCACTGTGGGAAAAGACGCTGCACTGCATCGGCATCCGCGATTTCTAGCGGCCGGAGAAGCAGGCGAGCGGTTGTTAGAACTGGTACCTGAGCCTTCATAGTAATTGAGTATTACACACAACAAGGGCTCTCGCCACTCGCACTCAAGGCGAGGCTACGCTCGCTGGTTGAGACATTGCTCTGTCAGCGCCCCTAGCATGTTTGCTGCCCCTGAAGAGACGCTCCGGGGCTTTCTTTTTGGGCGGCGAGGGCGGAAACGAATTTGAGTAGCACGTGTCACAAGTGCACAGACGTCCTGCCCATGCCGCGCTTGGCTTGGCACGCAACCTCTCGGCCGATCGTCTCGATCCTCAAGCCCGGTGGTCGGCCAAAGAGGAGGCCGGCCCCGGCGCGCTCTCCAGTCGCGTCGCTGTGCACGATCCGTCCTGTGGAGACTACGCAACGAAGCATTGAACGCGCTGATCGATCAGAACTGATCCTGCACTCGACGATAGGCCGGATGCTTCGAGTTCTTGACCTTGACCCAGTGCGTGCACCGGCCTGCGAGGTAGGCGCGCTCGCGATGTTTCGACACCAGCCCCTCCAGCCCCATGCGGCAGGCGGCCTCGAACAGTTGAGGGCCGATATCGCCTTGCTCGAACGGGGCGACGAAGATGCCTTCGGAGTGACCGCGCAACAGCCGCGCGAGGTTTGCCTTGCGCATCGATAGCGGCAGCTTGCGGTGGTCGTCGCCATCGCCGGCCAGGATGTCGAAGGCGTAGAGCTGCACCTCGTGGTCGTGCTGTCGCGAATGCAGGCCATCGAAGTCGGAGATACCATCGACACCGAGCACCACTGCCTCGCCATCGATCACAAAGTGGCTCTGCCGGATCTTGCGCGCGGTCTCGACGATCCACGGGAAGCGCTTGGTCCAGTCGGACCCGCCCTTGGTTTTCAGGCGCACGCGGTCGCGCTCGCGGATCACCATCATCCGGTAGCCGTCATGCTTGATCTCGTGGAGCCAGTCCTTTCCGGCGGGAACGGATATGCCGCGGGTAGGAATACAGGGCTGAAAGATGTGCGCGGGCACGTTAGCCCGCCTTGCGCTTTTTCGCCGACTTCTTTGCTGGCGTCTTGGTCGGCCGTGCCGCCGGCGCGCCCTTCTCTGAGGCGAGGCTTTGGCGGAGCGCGTCCATCAAGTTGATGACGTTACCGGGCGCGACCCTTTTCACCGCGGCGATCGGCAGCCCATTCTGCTTCTTAGCCAGCAGTTCGGCTAACGCCGCCTCGTAATGGTCCTCGAATTTATCCGGCTCGAAATGGCCGCTCTTCTGCTCGACGATGTGCTTTGCGAGGTCGAGCATGTCCTTCGTGATCTTGACGTCCTGGATATCGTCAAAATATTCGGACTCGTCGCGCACCTCGTAGGGGTAGCGGAGCAGCATGCCCATCAAACCCTTGTCGCGGGCCTCAAGCGCGATAACGTGCTCGCGGTTGGTTAGCACGACGCGGGCGAGAGCGACTTTATCAAGAGAGCGGATGGTTTCGCGAATGACGGCATAGGCATCGTGTCCGACCTTGCCATCAGGCACGATGTAGTAGGGCCGGACCAAGTAGAGGTCGTCGATTTCGCTCCGCGGCACGAATTCATCGATCTCAATCGTTCGCGTCGATTCTAGAGCGATGTTGTCCAGCTCGTCTTTTGTGACCTCGAGGTAGCGGTCCTTGTCGACCTGATAGCCCTTGACGATGTCCTCGTTGGAGACTTCTTCGCCGGTCTCGGCATCGACCTTCAGATACCGGATCCGGTGCCCGGTCTGCTTATTGATCTGGTTGAAGCTGATCTTCTCGGATTCCGAGGTCGCCGGAAACAGTGCGATGGGGCAGGTCACCAGGGACAGCCGCAGAAAGCCCTTCCAATTGGCGCGCGGGGCCATTTACTCAAAACTCCACCTGTACTGAATTGGCTCAATATAGGGGGAGGCGAGGGGAAGTGGAGTCGGAACTGCGATTTAGCAGTCCGGACAGGTATCCCCGATGCTTGCCCTGACCTCATCCAGCGCGGCGATGCAGGCCTCGGGTGTAGCGCCTGGGAAGGGGTTCCTCCATGCTTCTTCGCGGGCTCGCTGCCAGGCATCCGGATCGCTTCGATCGATCCGGTGGCCATGATGAGGGCATTCGACCACCGCACCCTGGTCGATCAACGCGCCGAGGGCCCAGCCTTGCAATGTGCGGTAAGCCGGGCGCGCTGATTGCAGCGGGAGCTTGCGTTGTGGGTGGGTTGGCATATCGACGGCCCCGAATCGTTTCGATGCCGTGAAATATACCATTCCTGTCAACTCGCCCCGTTCGCGAGAGAGTTATTCCCGTTGTCCCGTGCTCCGGAGCTTGGAACACTACGGGCATTCGTCATCTCTCTTCGGGAAGGGCTCGTAAGCCTTATGGCCCAAGAACGTGCTTGCAAAACTTGCAGAGCCCGGCGCGTATCAAGCGCCTCTTTCGCCCTAGCTCGGCATTCGCCGATCTTGTCAACAATGTCCTGACGGTGCACCATCGCTTGAACCCCTCCAGCAGACGCGGCGGCTCGCCAGGTGCCGGGACATTGCAGACCGCGAATAGCCGACCCGGCATGTAATTCAACGGCGAGGACGGCCTCTACGGGCGAAGACCAGACCAGCGAGTTTATCCGCCTCAGCTCGAAGCGCGCCGGCCTGTTTCATGGCTTCTATCCGATCTGGCCCCGGCGGCATGGCCCGCGCGTTCTCAAGGGCTTTTGTCGCTTGGGCATCCAGTTCGGCGCGCGACTGCCCATTTATGACACTGTCTTCCTTCATCTAGCGCTTTGAGTTGCCCCGATCTTCGCCGAAGCCATGAAGAAAGGCTCGCTGCTGTTACCCAACCTCAATAGCATTTGACCTTCCTAGCCATAAAAGAAGTCGTCGAATGGAGTCCCCTCCAAGGCCGTGCGCGCCTCAAGACGCCGGACGATTCAGGACAGCGGGCGTGACCGACTCAGGAAGACGAACGACTCCCTTGCACCCGCAGCTTGTCCGATACTGGGGCTTTTTCTTGGCGGCGGCCAAGTTAGGAACGGAGCTGTCGTCGCGTCGTTATGCCGGTGCGCACACGAACACCAACCGTGTGAGCGACGCGCAAACAGCAGCTCGGTCCGACCCCCGGCCGGGCTGCTTTGTTTGTCATAACATGACCAGCCATGTCCGCGAGCTAGTACAGGTCGAGGCCGTCGGATGCTAGCTGCTTGCGCTCGTGGAAGGGGTCCTCGGAGACGTCGGGCTGAGAGGGAGGCCGGTACGGGCGAGGGCCTGAAGGGCTGACTCTTCTTCCGACAGCCGTCGCTCGATGTACTGTCGCTCCAGCTCCGTCAGCCGAGTTCTGAGCAATTGGCGATAGCGGCGAATATTGTTGCGATGCGAGCGCATGCGAGCAATGGACTCGTCGATCATCGTCGGTTCACCTAGTGTTGGCTATGTCGATCCTCTGGTGTTTAAGGGGAGGCCCCGTCAACGAAAATAGGTGGGACTGCGCGCCGATCAAGGAGCAATACTGACCCGATTCAGGCAAACAGCTCGGCACCTTCCGGCGTGATCTTCACCGCGCGCGATCACGCAAACAGCAGCTCGGCCGCGCTGCTTTGTTTAGCTTTGTCATTGTCCTAATTTGGCTGCACCAAGCGACCGGCCATGCATTAAGACGTTCATGGCTGAGTCATTCGGCACCGAATACACGATTGTTGAAGTAACGGCGGACGACGCGATGACCCGCCCAAGCCAGCAACTTTGGGCCGCTGCCGCTAAACCGAGCCAAGCCCTTACTCTAGTTCTGACAGCGGTCCCAGAAGGTTGGACGGCGGAGGTTGCGACTGGACACGTGAGGCTCCAGCAATTGAAAGAGCTGCAAAACCTACACCTCAAGCCTGGCGAAGTGCACAAGCTGACGAGGTAGCCTCGGCTCATTGCCTTCACCGGGAAATGCGGCCTAGTTTATCGGGGAAGTGGCCGCGACGGGCGACACTAGTGGTGCCGGCGCGCCTGCCCCGTCTGCAATGTTCCGCAACCGGGCGAAGCACCGCGCCTTCCAAGGGGCTACGCGACGTCGTTTCAAACAGCTTCAACCACTCGAAGAGCGGCTGATGGATGAGGCGAAGCGCCTCCGCGATGAAGCTAAAAAGCTCCCACTTGGTCGTGAACGGGAGAAGAAGTTACGTAAAGCGCGCTACGACGAAACCGCCGCCCAATTAGCCGAGTGGCTAACATCTCCCGGGCTAAGATCGCCGGTCTAGGTAAATAGCTCGGCGCCTTCCGGCGTGATCTTCACATAGGTGCGTAAGCCAGGGCAATCCGCGCTCGATCGCGGCGGCTTTCCTCGCAAAGAAGGCACTTCATTGGTAATCCCCACGTTCCAAGGCTGGACATTGCCGTCAGCGGCGTATCATTAGCCTCAGCAGCTTCCCCCGATTCCCCCTGATGCTGGGGCTTTTTTGGGCGGCTGCACCAACTTCGGAACGGGCCTTTCGTGGCGAAGTTATGTAGATGCACACGGGAGCATCAGACCGTGTGAGCAGGCGCAAACGGCAGCTCGGTCCTACACTCGGCCGGGCTGCTCTATTTTGGTGATTCGATGCCCGTCATGTCAGTGGTCGGCCCGGGGACTCCGCTGACTCCTTGTTCTGGCCCGGCGCATTTGCGCAATTGCCCCTGTTGTTGCAGGCCTGCGCAGGCGGAGCAACCGTCGTCAGGGCGACGACAAGAGCGGCAACCATCTGACGTCTCCTTTCTGACTGATATTAAATTTGAAATAAAATAACATATAAAAAATTTTAAACATAATTAGTTAAATGCCAAACCTTCCTGACCATATCAAGTTCCGCTCCTTCCAAGGAGGGCGGCTCGTATGCGCATTTCAATACGCACTGCCAAAAAGCTTCGCGAGCAAGTGGCGTCAGATAGGGACATACTCGCACGGAAGATGTCGGATTTACGTTTGCTTCGAAAAATCGTAGCCGACGCTGAAATTGCCGCTAGTTCCCGCGGCAGCAGACTGCGGGCATCGCTAAGACGAACCGCGCGCCCGGCGAACGTGGCAGAGGCCACAAATGCGGTCTGATCGCTTCGGTGATTCTCACAAACCCAACCTCTGTCTTCGCAAAGAAGGCACTTCATTTTCCGAGCGGTCTCCTATTCCCTAGGGACTCCAGCAACCTACATGCTGCTGGAATGTTAACGGCTATCACCAACTATCGGTGATGAGAACGCCGGGCAGCGCTCTCGCCCACTGTACGGAGCAGCGCCATGTTTAAGCGGCGTCGTTTCAAACAGCTTCGACCGCTCACAGAACGCCTGATCGAAGAGGCGAAGTGGCTCCGCGAGGAGGCTAAGGTGCTGCCACCCGGCAGTGAGCGGAACAAGAAGTTACGGAAAGCGCGTGAGGACGAAGCCGCCGCCCATATCGCTGAGTGGCTAACATCTCCCGGCTAAGACCGCCGATCTGAGTGCAATTCGCGCTTGGCACTTAACGCATGTTGCAGCGGCTCTACCCCGCCCGTGATTGTCTATTGGCGGTAGCCTCTGCGGCGTCTGCGCCGCGCCTCCATGCCCACTTAGATGCGCGGGCGCGGCACTGTAGCGGTAGCCCTTGTCAGCCCCAGCCCGTGCGCCTTAACGCGCGCCAATATTGCCTCCAACGAACCACAAGAGGTGCGCTTGGGGTGCACGGCTCGGGCTGCGAGTCGGAGATTTCTAGACAAACAGCTCGGCACCTTCCGGCGTGATCTTCACGTAGGTGCCGCTCTCGTGCATCCAGAGCCACCCGCGCTCGATCGCGAGCTTTAGGCCCGCCCCGTATTCCGCCGGCTTGGCCTTGTCCTGAAAGAGCATCGGGTAGTTGATCTTCTCGATGTGGATGCGGCCGTCCTGCACGGGCTCGACGGCGTGCGCGATCTCCATCAAGCGGCGCGCCGCGGCTTCTGGATCGGCGTAGGTCCTATCTTCGACGAATTTCATGCTGCGAGTTTATCTTCCTTGTCGGGGCCGCGCATGACGATCTTTAGGGCGTCGTCCGGCAGCGGCCGCTGGAGCGCCTTGGCCTCATCCCATGGCGCGCGTAGCCAGACGTCGCGCTCCTCGTCCGTCGTGAGGATGACCGGCATGGCCTTGTCATGGATCGGTTCGACGACCGCGTTCGCCTCGGTGGTCAGGAAGCCATAGACGAGGTGAGGGCCGGGGACAGGCTTCGACTTGGTGCCGCGGTCGCCCTTGAACTCCGTCCAGATGCCAGCAAAGGCGGTAAGCGGCCGATCGTCGTTCAGCGCGAACCAGACCACGTCCTTTTTCTTCGTCTCCGGGTTAGGCTCGGGCGCGTATTCAGCAAAGCTGTTGAAGGGTACGAGGCAGCGGTTTTCTGGCTTGAGCCAGGCGCGCCAGTATTTTGAAGCGGTATTGCGGATATTCGTTACTGGTCCTCCGGGCTTTTGCGGTGGCGGCGGCATGCCCCATCGCATCATGACCATCTCGCGACCGTCAGAGGCGTCGCGGATGACGGGCGCCGGATAGTCTGGAAATACGCCTGGCATCGGCGGCAAATTACCCACGTAGCGGTTGAGGACGCGGAAGAGGGCGCGGATCGCTTCTTGGTTGGTCGTGATCGAGTAGAGATTACAGATGGCGCACCTATACCGTTTATTTTGCGGGTCGATTGTGTCTTGCCAGCCAAAGCAGGAATGCGGCCAGCGCCAAGCCTGGCAAGCCAAACCAGAGCCATATTACGAAAGCTACGTCGTAGTCGACGGGTTCTCGTGCGCTCAATGCGATCCAAAGCGCTAAGGCCGTCGGGAAAAGGCAAAAAACAGCCGTCAGACTAAACGCGTTTGATCTCATGCTGACATCAGTCTGCGGTGCCTCTGATCATGTGCTCGGAATAAACGTGCGCCTCAGTACCAGCAATGTCGATTGTGGCACCGCAGAAACAACGTGAAACTCCGGATGTCGTCTGCGTCGGTAGCTTCATCCCCGCTTCCCACATTGCGTGTTTCCAGGCGGTGAAGACCTGTGACTGTTGCCATGCCTGGAAATCGGCCTCGGTGCGGTTCGCCAGCAGCGCCTCCCAAGCGGCTTCAAAATCGGCGCGGGCGGCCTCGAAGGTCTCGGCGGTGCCGGTCTGGTGCTCGCCTGGTTTGGTCCCGGGATAGAAGCCGCAGCTCCACTCCCACGGGGGCTCGGATCCCGGGGCGCCATTGCGCCTCGCAATGGTGCCGACGCACACGTCGCCGTAGTGAACGCGCCAGCATTCCTCCGGCCGCGTTGGATCGCGCCGGCGCGTCAACTCGAGCATTAGTCCTCTCCGGGATAGCGCCGTTGCCGCGGCGCCACTTGATGCAGCTCCGTCGGTGGCCGCCTTCCCGCCTTGGCGCACTTCACACAGCGCAGCCTGCTTGCAAGATCATGGATGAACGTGGTGGCGGCGTGGGACAGGGTGGCGAGATCGACGCTGCGCGGCGTCTTGCAGCGGGAGCACCTGATCTCGAGCCAGGCGTAGCCGCCATTGATGGCCTGATCGATCGTGGGCGACGGATCGATCGGGCCGCCATCAGCCCACATCCGCTCGTTCCAGCTCTGGCAGGCGAGGCCGTCCGCCTCCCGGATCAGCGCCTCACCGGCGGCGCGCTTTTCGGCGGCGCGCTCCGCGAGAATCTTGGTCATCGCCCGCGCTTTCGTCAGCTCCTTTGCGAGCGCTTTCCGGTCGCCGCCGGATAGTGGGGTAGGGTGATGTTTCGGGGCCATGGTAAGGGATAATAAGCCTGTGAACAGGACGTGAACATGGCGGGCTTTTAGCGCATCCGACAAAACGTCCAACACGCTTCACCGCCGGTTTTTAGTCCTTGATTTTTCGACTATCTCTCCAATTACTTAGATGCCTCTCACGTCGCAAATGTGAGACGTTCCGTAAGACACGCCTCGCCCCAAATATATGACTGCGCCTTCCATCGGACCGTTGGCCGCCGTCTTATTCGGCTCTAAACTGAAAATCGGTCAAGCTGTAACCAAGTTCACCAGCGAATCAGATAAGCCAAGGCACTGGCAGCCTTCAAATAGGAGCGGGATCATGACCAAATTGCTAAGCCGAGTTGACTCCGCTGCAACCAAAGGTGCAAGAAGGCAAGCGGCGCAATCCCACGCTTCTATGCTCTTGACCTATTCCTCCAAAGAAACGTCCAACACGACAGTTCGAGCGAAAAGCGGACATAGCGGTGAAAAACGGAAAATCTCGAGCCAGACTAAGCAATCCCGCGATAAATAAAGGAACAGTCCTCCCACCACTTTACGGACCGGGAGATGTTGGTCGCGTTGCGTCCGTGGCGAGCGCAAATGATCTCCCTCCAGAGCAGTATCGCAGTCAGTTCAGGCGCGACTATGCGCGCTTGATCCACTCCCCCGCGTTCAGGCGTTTGCAGGGCAAAGCACAACTCTTCCCCTGTCAGGAGAACGATTTCTTCCGTAATCGAATGTCACACTCGCTGGAGGTGGCGCAGATTGCGAAGTCTATCGCGATTAAGCTCAACGATCAGCATCCGTATTTTCGGTCCAACAACATCAACACCGATCTCGTCGAATTTGCTGGACTAGCGCACGATATTGGTCATCCACCCTTCGGTCATAATGGCGAGGAGGAGTTGGATCGGCAGGTAATCGAACACGGCGGGTTCGAGGGAAACGCCCAAACGCTGCGCATACTTGCGCGCCTAGAGAAAAAACAAACGTCGCAATATCCGCACAGCGACAGTGTGCCTACCCCTGTCGCAGACGGTGGCGATTGCAGACTGGGATTGAATCTGACGTATCGATCACTGGCTGCGATCCTTAAGTATGACCGTCAAATCCCAACGAATGAAGATGCGCGCAAACGGAACGGGAGCGAAAAAAAGCCGGTAAAGGGCTATTACGCGGCCGAGAACGCGCTAGTAGCGAAGATACGGACCCACGTAGCAGGTTTGGACGTTACGGAGGGCATGAAAACAATCGAGTGTGCGATCATGGATATTGCAGATGATATTGCATACTCGACCTACGACCTTGAGGACGCATTCAAAGGAGGCTTCTTAACGCCATTATCGATCATCTCAATGCCAGATGCCGCTAAACAGGCAATTGTGGCCAAGGTAAAAAAGCGGATTGATGAAAATTACTCCGACTTGCCAGGCCACGAGCGCGAGTTCAGCTTGACCGAGTACAACGCCACACTGCGTAGCATCTTCTCCGGTGTGCTGAATATCGAACTCCCACAGTTTAACGGCAATGGTGAGGTTGATGTAGTTGACCGCAACGCTGCGATTATTTCGCTTACGGCGGATATCTCAAACAACTTGTGCAACAACGGATATTATAGGACCGAGTTTACATCTGAACTGGTCGGCAGGTTCGTGCGTGCCGTCGATGTCTGGCACTTGGACGAGGCTAGGCCGATGCTGTCTAAAGTGCGCCTATCCATCGACGCATTCATCGCCGTCGAAGTCTTGAAGACCGTTGCGTTCAACGCCGTTATCATGTCGTCTCGATTAAAATCTGCGGAGAATCGGGGCCAATCGGTCATCGAACAGATTTTTCAGGAACTGAAGGAGGATGACGGCTACCTTTTGATGCCAGAGGATTGGCGTGCGCTGATCGAAGCGAAGCCTGGTGATACGGAATGGAAGCGGCGAGCGATTTGCGACTACATTGCAGGCATGACAGACGCGTACTGCATCGAGTTCTATGAGAGGATTTTGGGGCGGTCCGCACCTTCGATCCAGAAACCGCACTGAAGATGGGCTCACCCGACAATGGTGTTGGATCGCCAAGCGCAGGTCCGCTGCTTACTCTCGCTACGTCCCCGTACGGTTGTACCCATGGCGTTGGGGCGGCTCATTTCTTATGGTGCTCAGCAACCCGGGAACAAAAATCGTGTTCGAACAGACCTTTAAAAACATTGACGACGTGTTGTGGAAAGAGGCTGGCTGCGCCACCGAGCTTGACTACACCGAGCAAACGTCGTGGATATTGTTTCTCAAATACCTTGACGACCTTGAGAGAGCCAATGAGCAAAAGGCCGAACTTCAGGGCAAGAAATACACTTACATCATTGACAAGCCGCACCGTTGGTCAGCATGGGCTGCGCCCAAGAAGCGCGACGGGACTTTCGACCACGACAAGGCACTGACTGGCGACGACCTCATCGACTACGTCAATCGCGAATTGTTTCCATATCTGCAAAGCTTCAGGACGCGTGCCGAAGGTTCGAACACTGTCGAATACAAAATTGGCGAAATTTTTGGTGAGATAAAGAACCGCTTTCGAAGCGGCTATTCGCTGCGCGACGCGCTCGAATTGATGGATGGTCTGAGCTTCCGCTCCCAGGACCAGAAGCACGAGCTGTCGCATATCTACGAAGCCAAGCTCAGAAACATGGGCAATGCGGGCAGGAACGGCGGCGAGTACTACACGCCGCGCCCGCTCATCCGCGCAATGATAAAGGTGGTCAGGCCGGAAATCGGGCAGCGTATCTATGACGGCGCGTGCGGCTCAGCTGGCTTCCTGTGCGAGGCTTACGATTACTTGCGTGCCAAACAGGACCTGTCGACCAGGGATCTGAAGACGCTTCAAGAAAGGACATTCTTCGGCAAGGAAAAGAAGAGCCTCGCGTACGTGATCGCGATCATGAACATGATCCTGCACGGTATCGAGGCGCCAAATGTTCTGCACACAAACACGCTTGCCGAAAATATCAACGACATTCAGGAGAAGGACCGTTTCGACATCGTGTTCGCCAATCCACCGTTCGGGGGTAAGGAGCGCCCGGAGGTTCAGCAAAATTTCCCGATCAAGACCGGCGAAACCGCGTTCCTGTTTCTTCAGCACTTCATCAAGTCATTAAGGGCCGGTGGTCGGGCGGCCATCGTGATCAAGAACACCTTCCTGTCGAATACCGACAACGCTTCGGTGGCTCTTCGCAAGGAGCTGCTGGAAGGCTGCAATCTGCACACCGTTCTCGACATGCCGGCCGGCACGTTTCAGGGCGCCGGAGTGAAGACGGTTGTGTTGTTCTTCGAGAAGGGCGCGCCCACACGCAAGGTCTGGTTTTACAAGCTTGATCCCGGCCGCAACCTTGGCAAGACCAATCCGCTCAACGACGACGACTTGAAGGATTTTGTCGCGTTGCAGGCGAAGTTCAAGGACAGCGAGAATTCCTGGACGGTCGATGTGAAGAGCGTCGACAAGGTGACCTGTGACCTCTCAGTGAAGAACCCGAACAAGGCCGACGAAACGGAATTGCGCGATCCGAAGGATATCATCGCCGAGATGGCGGTACTGGATGCAGAGAGCGCGGAAATCCTCGCAGGTATCGGGAGGATGCTGTGAGGGATGAATGGAAATCGAAACCTCTGGGGGAAGTAACAATCTTCCTAAATGGCTTGTGGAAAGGTGAAAAGCCTCCGTTTATCACCGTAGGCGTCATTCGAAATACGAACTTTGCCAAGGATGGCTCCATCGACGATTCAGACATTGCTTGGTTGGATGTCGAGGCAAAGAAATTCGAAAAGCGGAAACTCAAATTGGGCGACATCATCTTAGAGAAATCAGGTGGTGGCCCAAAGCAGCCAGTAGGGAGAGTTGCTCTCTTTGAAAAAGAAGAGGGTGATTACTCGTTCAGCAATTTTACCTCTGCGATTCGAGTGAACGACCCGCGGGAGTTGGATTTTCGGTTTCTGCATAAATTTCTCTTTTGGAAATACACTTCTGGCGTCACCGAATCGATGCAAAGCCATTCGACCGGCATCAGAAATCTGAATGCGGAGGCATACAAGGACATTGCGGTGCCGCTTCCCCCACTCCCCGAACAACAACGCATCGTCGCCATTCTGGACGAGGCCTTTGCGGGTTTAGTGACCGCGACCGCCAACGCTGAGAAAAATCTCAAGAACGCCCGCGAGTTGTTCGAGAGCTATCTGAGTTTCATCCTTACCCAGACTGGAGCTACGTGGGAGAAAAGGAAGCTTTCAGAAGTGGCGCGAGAGTTTGGTCGGGGTAAATCGAAGCATCGCCCGCGTAACGATCCTAAGCTTTACGGCGGGCCTTATCCATTCGTGCAAACGGGTGACATCAGCAACGCCGATCACTGGCTTACCGACTATACTCAAACCTATAGCGCTTTCGGAGTAGCGCAAAGCCGCTTGTGGCCTAAAGGGACAGTATGCATTGCCATCGTGGGAGCAACTGTCGGCGAAACGGCGATCCTAAATTTTGAAGCTTGTTTCCCAGATAGCGTGATTGGGATCGTGGTTGATGAAAAGATCGCGGATGCCGAGTATGTGGAGTACCTTCTTCAATCCTTTAAGGCTTTCTTAAAAGAAAAAGGCAAGGGCACTGCTCGCGACAATATTAATCTAGGGACGTTTGAAAACCAGTTATTTCCGTTTCCAGCTCTCAAAGAGCAGCGGCTGATTGTGGATCGCTTGAATCAGATGGCATCGCGGAAACGAGACCTCGAAGAGTTCTACACCAAGAGGCTGACAGCAATTTCGGAGCTTAGGCAATCCATCCTGCAAAAAGCGTTCTCCGGTGAACTGACCTCACCGCTATCCCGCGCGACCAAACAGGCCGCCGAGTGAACGAGGCGGAGACCCGCGCTGAACTGATCGACCCTGCGCTGCGGTCGGTGGGATGGGGCGTCGTCGGCGATAGTCGAATGCGTCTTGAAGTGATCTGTCCTGGCCGCATAGAAGGCGCCGGGCGGCGGGGCAAGAGTGACGTTGCCGACTACGTTCTCACCTTTCGCAATCACAAACTGGCGGTGATTGAGGCCAAGGCGCGTGACAAGTCCGATACTGAAGGTGTGGGGCAAGCCAAGGAGTATGCCCAAAAGTTGCAGGCGCGCTTCGCCTACTCCACAAATGGGCGACGCATCTACCAGATCGACATGCAGACCGGTGCGGAGGGGTATATCGACAGATATCCAACGCCGGACGAACTGTGGGCCAAGTCCTTTGCCGCGCCAAATGAATGGCGAGACCGATTTACCTCCATCCCATTTCCCGACAAGAGTGGAAGTTGGTCGATCCGCTACTACCAGCAAAACGCAGTAGAAAACGCCCTGGAGGCAATGGCCACGGGCCGCAAGCGCATACTTCTGACGCTCGCCACCGGCACTGGCAAGACATCGATCGCGTTTCAAATCTCGTGGCGACTATTTCAAACGCGCTGGAACCTCAGTGGTGAACCAACTCGGCGGCCTCGCATACTGTTTCTTGCCGACCGGAACAATTTGGCCAATCAAGCCTACCTCGATTTTACATCTTTCGCGGCGTTCGAAGATAAGGCGATGATCCGAATTAGACCGGACGAGATTGCGAAGAAAGGTAGCGTGCCAAAGAATGCAAGCATCTTCTTCACGATCTTCCAAACATTCATGAGCGGGACCGGACCTGACGGCCAGCCTGCGCCGTATTTTGGTGAGTATCCGAAGGACTTTTTTGACTTCATCATCATCGATGAGTGCCATCGCGGCGGCGCAAACGACGAAAGTAATTGGCGCGACATTCTCAACTATTTCCAACCGGCTGTTCAGCTCGGCCTCACCGCCACACCGAAGCGCCGCGACAACGTTGACACCTATGCCTATTTTGGCGAGCCAGTTTACACCTATTCGTTGAGAGAGGGCATCAACGACGGATTTCTAACACCGTTCAAGGTGAAGCAGATCGCCACTACCCTGGACGACTACGTTTACACGCCTGATGACAAGATCATCGAAGGTGAGGCTGAGGAGGGAAAGCGCTACCGGGAGCCCGAGTTCAACCGCACCATCGAGATCGAAGAGCGCGAGCGCTATCGCGTTAAGCTATTCATGGACCAGATCGACCAGCGCGAGAAGACGTTGGTGTTCTGCGCGACGCAGGCACATGCGCTCCTGGTGCGCGACATGATCAACCAGTTGAAGAAAAGTAGTGACCCAAATTACTGCGTGCGGGTCGCGGCCCACGATGGTGAACGTGGCGAGCAATGGTTGCGCACGTTTCAGGACAACGACAAGACGATCCCGACAATTCTTACGAGTTCGCAAAAGCTCTCAACTGGAGTAGATGCCCGCAACGTGCGCAACATCGTTCTGATGCGCCCGATCGGCACCATGATAGAGTTCAAGCAAATCATCGGGCGCGGCACGCGGCTATTCGACGGGAAGGACTACTTCACAATCTATGATTTTGTGAAAGCCTATGAGCATTTCAACGATCCCGAATGGGATGGCGAACCGGTTGAGCCAACGGAAGCGAAGCCAAAGAAGCCGGCAGAGCCCGGTGCTGATACGAGTGAAGGTGAGGGAGACGATCCGACAGAGCGACCAAAGAAAATCAAAATAAAACTAGCGGATGGCAAAGAGCGAACCATCCAAAATATGATAGCAACCAGCTACTGGAGCCCCGACGGAAAACCTATCTCGGCTAACCAAATGGTTGAAAGGCTGTTTGGTGAACTCCCACGCTTCTTCAAGGATGAGGACGAGCTGCGGCGAATTTGGAGTAAGCCAGATACGCGGAGGGCATTGCTCGATGGAATGACTGAGAAGGGCTTCGGCAGGGAACAGCTAATTGAAATCAGCCGCGTGATCAACGCAGAGAACAGCGATGTATACGACGTGCTTGCCTATGTCGCTTTTGCGCTCGCTCCGATTGCGCGTTCTGAGCGCGTAGAAGCGAGGCGCGCCGAAATCTTCTCTCATTATGAAAGCAAGCTTCAAGCGTTTCTCGATTTCGTCCTCGGACAATACGTGAAACAGGGCGTAGGAGAACTAGATCAGGAAAAGCTCGCGTCGTTGCTCCAGTTGAAGTACCACACTGTAGACGATGCACTGGTGCAATTGGGTAGTGCCGCAGTGATACGCGATGCCTTCGTCGGGTTTCAGCAATACCTTTATGCTGATCGAAAGTAGATGGAAAAGCTGCCGGACTTGCGACAGGCCGGGGATGGACGGCCAAAGAAGGCGTTAAGTCTGCGGGTTAGCTCACCGGCCGCCCAATTTCCACCCTGTTAGCCCCCAGGCAGGGGCGGGTCGTCTCAGCGGGCCCGTGAGGACCAACTACTAAGCAAGGTTTCGTCGGTTGACCAACGGATGCGCCTTGGAATATGTCGGCTTTCGCCAACTGCGGACGTGCCGTCCCACACGTCCGGGGCCGAGCGTCTGGTGGTGGCTTCAAACCGGACATCGGCAATCCAGTAGCGCTTGCGCCGGCTCAGGCGGGCTTGTTCATTCTCAAGGTTGCCGGCGCGCGTCGGAGCAGCGCAGATTCTACATTCTCGAATGCGTTGACGCTGACGACGGCGTAGAGGCAGCCGTCGATTCGGCTGGTGACCACCGGCACCACGCCACACGCGGTGCACACGTGAAACTCGGCAGTCTTGGTGCCGAACGCGTATTTTGATACTCGTGTGCGATCCTTGACGCTCACCTGAGCGATCCGGTCGTGAGGGCTACACTTTATCACATCGTTGAATGAGTATTGGCGGCAACTCCTGCCAATCACTCAACGGGAATTTACTGGTTCGCCCGTGCGGCGGCGGTGGCCATGTATTTCGAATAGAAATCAGCAACCCGGTCGCGCCACATTCCGACGAACGCCCCCGATGTCAGCTTATCGACCGATTTCCACGCGCGTTTGACGGCCGGAAGGGTATTCCGCCAGATCGCGCGTTTGCACCATTTTTCGCCTTTCTCCATGCCTTCGCTGGTGGCACACATGGATCTCCAAGCGATGCGATCAGGTTGGCTGATGTGCTCGGCGGCGCCTTCCCAACCTTGTTGATGGATTAAGTAAAGATCGCTCAAGGTCGGCTTCTTGTGCGTCACCCACTCGAACAGAATGCCTTCCGTAATGACCTTGTAGGCCGCCGCAACGGCGTTGTCGCGGGGATCACGAATCTGCCCGGAGCCGAATTTGTTGAACTCGTATTCGCTCAGTTGGAACAGGCCGATATACGACCCAGTGCGTTGCTTGGGGTCGAAACCGGACTCGATCTTGGCAACCGCTTTCATGAAATTGAAATCCAGACCGAAAGCCTCGGAAGCGCGCTTGATCTCCTCGACCGGCGTTCCGACCGGAGTGTCCTTGAGCGAATTTAAGACGACAGCCGCCGGCTTCTCAGCAGGCGGCAGTTCGGACCAGACGTAATAGATGAGATACCGGAAATCCTGCGTCACCGGGTTGGGGGCATCGTCGGGCGCATCGCGCGTTGTCGGCATCGGTTGGGGGGCAGCATGGTGGCCCAAGGCCATCCATTTTGCCTCGAAAGAATCATCGCCGATTTCTGCTATCAACGACTCTTCGGAAACCGTCCCAGGCACCGAGCCAAGCTCTGCTCCTGGCGCTGTTCCAGGTCCGGCAGATGCCTCCACGGTGGCGGAGAGCGCAGGCGCACCGGGTGTCTCGGCGCTCACAGCCGCTTCCGGCATTGCGTCCGGCACGGTCACGCCTGGCGTATGTCCGCCGACCTCGTGGATTATCCCCGTGAATGTTATGGCACCCACGATGCAGGCGGCCTGCAAGGCTTTCATTGCCCCAACTCCGCGGCACGGTCCCCGAAGAACGCTACACGCATGGTCCCCGTAGGAGTCCGTTTTTAGTGGAATGTCCCAAGCGAGGCGACGGACAAGATTGGGAGGGGTCACATTTACTGGAGCTGTTGCCTAAATGCGACATTCTTCTCGCCGCTCGCGACTGCCCGCGACGCGCGAAAGGATTGCCCCAAGAAGCGTTGGCTGATGCATGTGGGCTTCATAGGACCTATGTGGGCTCTGTCGAACGGGGGGAGCGAAACGTTACATTGAGCACGCTCGAAGTGTTCGCAGCTGCTCTTAGGGTCTCGGTGATCGACTTGTTGACCAAGGGCACCAATGAGTCTCGCCAGTCGCGATGATGCGCGTCATCATGTGAACGCGACCGACTAGCAATCCGCCAGGCACGGGATCGTAAACTCAAACCCTAGCGTCAAGCTCGTTCGAATCAGAAGGTATCGTCTTGAGCGACATTTCAGAGCTAGTCTTGCGTGCGGCCGAAAGCCTTGTGACAGCTTCCATTGAGGAGTTTGCCGCCAGCGTTCGAGCAGCGCTGCAACAATTCGTTAGCTCGGACTTCGCGGTTCGCGCGGCTGCCGTGGTTGACGATAGAGGAAGGACGACACCGAACTATCCGGTGGTGATTTATCGGAAGGCCGCCGAGCACGCTGTCGAACACGCGCAACCGTTACCTGCCGATCGCGTCGCCGTAGTAATCGAGATTTGCGAAGATCTGAATGAGGAGCGTCTGCGTGAGGCCTATTCACGAATAGCGCAAGTGAAGCAGCTCTCCAAAACTCCCGTCCCGAAAGGCGAGAGGCGAAGCAACATTACTTTGGGACTCGTTTTGGCGGCGAACTCTTTGGTCTCGCTCGACCAACTTGCCGATCAACTCTACAAGCTTGATTGCGCGACACCGCACAAGGAATGGCTTGACATGATTGTTGTCGCGTCCACCGGCGTCATCAATTATGCAATGCAGTTTCCAGGCGAAAATCTCGCGGGTGACTTTTTGCCGCCGGCGGAAGGCGCCTTTGCGTCGCCAGCTCCGCCGGCATTTTATGTCGTCATCGTAATGCGTCCAACCGGTCCAGTTTCATTCAGCAAGATGGTTGCCTTTATTGTCGCCCACCTGGGCTTGTTTGCGCCGGACGTTGCGGGGAAGCAAGTTAACTGGAGCGCAATGTTGGACGGCCAGCCGACTGGCGCGATCACTACGTTGGGTTTTCAACCCAGCGTGCAGGGGCAGCTCGTTCCCGCGCCGCCTGAGAGCTACAACGGAAGGTTTATACCAAACAAGCCGGTTCAAATCGAAGGTTCAAACGGCGAGGTGCTTGGTGCAATCCAGTTTATGAAGTGGCATACTGGCGGCGTTATCTTGTTGGCTGGCAAGCTGCCGCTCGACGGGCTGTTGGTTTTTCTTCCAGACGTTAGACCTGAATACGCAAGGGTCATAAAGCGCCCATCGCATCAAATTTCCCCGGTTCTCCCGATCTCAAACCTGGAATTTGATCAATTTCTTTCGAATATTCAGCAACGTTCGAACCTTCGAGTTCGGAAAGAGATAGGCAGCATCGTCAAGGAAAAGTTCTTGGATGAGGGAGCGAGCAGTCCTTTCATCGCGCGATGTACTCTTGGATTGCTGCGCATCCGAGAGAACGTATTGACCGATCCTGCACGACGAGACGATTTCGACAAGAGGTTCGAGAGCGCTTTTTCCTCGCTACTGACTGCCAGAGCAGCAAGCAAGAGCCTTGTAGAGATTTGGAAACGTCATAACGAGCGGGTTGCCTCAGGAGAAGTCGCTCAGATTGAGGGGCGCGACATTCGCATTCTTGAGAACATCAATAAGCAGCTTAGCGAAGGCTTCGAGTCATTCTTGAATGCATCAACGCGTGTGATCAAGACTGGCGTTCAAGGCCTCTGCACCTTTATGGGGCTAGACATCGGCTTTCTGTTCAAGAAGGAAGCTACATTTGAGACCGGTGCAGAGCGATTGCATCTCGTTGATGCGCCGCTCGCGAACTACCTCGTTGAGGCCAGAAAGTGGACACAGCGCCTAATACTTCTACGAAATAATCTAGAGCACGAAATCTGGCAGTTTCCTAAGGTGCAGTACTCGATCAAGGGGGCAGAGGTGTGCGCAGCCGAACCGAAAATTGAAGGCGATCGCGTAACTGTGCTGGTGGACTTTTTGCTCGACCGCACGCTGTGCTTTTTTGAAGAGATGATCGCTCACGTTCTCCAGCGTAAGTTTCCCGAAGGAAGCACGATCACGGAGATAGGCCGCGACCTGCGCGTGGCTGAGGCGCCTGAGCGTTTCAGAATCACTCTCGCGCAAGGCGGCGAACCACCATGGCAGATTAGCTATCACGCCAATCGGTTCGATGACACGTAAGTGCGCCGACAATTTGCCAGGCAATATGCTTATTGCAGCTAGTCTTTTTGAGTCCAAAAGGAAAAAAGTTACCGGACTCAAAGGAAGAGTCAAAAGCGGGGTTCCAAATTGAGGAAGTCCTTGCGCCAAAGTCGCTTTCCACGCGGTCCGATTGCTCCCGCCACAGTCGATGCCGCACGTCAGTGCATTATGTACCCGAAGGGCTCAGAAATCGATTCGGCGCCACGGCCTGGGGGTGTCAGGCGAGCTTCATCCGGCCGGCCGGCGTCAGCGAGACGGCGCGGTACATCATGCCGTGGCCTTTTGGCGGTGGCGTTGTCGGTCTTGCTTGCGGGATCGTGCACCTGTGCCAGACCTCTGGCGATCAGGCTGTCCAGTGTCGAACCGTAGCATTCGCTGTACCGAAAGAATTCTTCCTCGCCGAGCCATGCGAGCAGGCTCACTTGCTGCGGCGTCAACTCGTTGGTCATCGCATCGCTCTTACGGCTATGGCCGTCTCCCGACTGGCGAAGTCGAGCGACCCGTCACGTTGCCGCGGGAATTATAGAAGGTGGTGGTGCCTCCGGCGGTCGACGACGTTCCCAGGCTGCGGCCCTGGGCGTCGCGGAAGCGGACATTGCCGGCGCTGTCGAGCGTCGCGGTGCCGAGGCTCTTGCCGTCCGGCCCGTAGATCCGGGTCTGCTCGCCGGCCTGGGCGGGCAGGGTGAGCAGGGCGAGGATGGCTGCGGCGGTGATACGTGCTGCGATCATTGGGACTGTTTGGCGTGGCGACGCTCGATCTGCCGATTGCCGTGCAGCATGTAGAGCCAGCTGCCGATGGCGAGCGTGGCGGGCGCACCGAAGTAAACCCAGATTTCCAGCCAGCTCATTTGTCCAGCTCCTTCAGGTGCCGCAGCGCGGCCTGATGCAAGATCAGGGCAGCGGCGAGATAGACCACAGTTGCCAAGAACGAACCCAGCCGTCGGCACCGGTTCCACCATTATATAGGACGTTGGCCATCGGGGCCAACAATGTAGGCGACAAAGCCTGCACCTACGATCCAAAGAACCGAGATCAAAACCCCAGCGCGAAACAGTCCTCTACCGACATTCATTAGAAAATCCCGCTTGGCTCTAAGTATCGAGCATGTCCCAGTCATCGCCGAGCACCCATCTGAGTGCCGATAGCTTGCCGTTGATCATGCCCCACTCAAAATCATCCCAAGGACCCAATTCACCGGGGCCGTATTTCGCTTCCATCTTTCTCGCTGCACGTTCAGCGCCTTCCCAAACGTAGCGATGTATCCGCAGTCCAAAGGGGTCTTTGCCACGTTCCTCGTTGTTCTCGATCAACGCCGCTTGCCCGCACTCCAGTTTTGCGTTCCAGACCTGATGCCGGTTGTACCAAACCTGATCGAGCAGTTTGCTGCTCGCTTCCGTTATCTCGACAAGCCGCCGTGGCGGAAACTCCATCGTGTGCTCGACCATGATGTCCTGCAATTCGATAGGGCGATAAGCGTTGAGAGCATTTCCCAGTTTGGTGAAATATCGCGATCTGCTCTTGGGGAAGAACTTGGCGATGTCCGGGTGCGGCTCCTGTTCGTTGACGCCAATGTTGCTGAAGTCCTTGATGTTGTGACTCACGAAGGCATAGTGGCCAGCGGCGCGCCTTTGAATCTCTCCGTAGGCTTCGATCAGCGTTGCGTCGCCCATACTGTTGCGCTGTCGATGAAATGGAGCTTTGTTCTGCAGCGCGCGCTCAGCCGCTCCGAGCTTCATTGAAGGCGTGATTTCCACTATCTCGGCTGCGCCAAAGATTAGCCTCTCAATTCGTTCAACGGCCTTCGTCGCGGCATCACGATAGTTGACGGACTTGTGATCGATCTCAGTGAGCTGCCGGATGGCAACTTGCTTTTCACCATCGTTGCCATAGCGGGCCAGCATTTCCTTTGCCCGTCGCAAAGTACCTGCAATACTTCGTCCGCTTTCCTCGATCACACGCTCCCTGTTTCGGCCTAGCTCATCCACGACTATCTTTGGAACGACGAGGCTGACGAAATTCATGCGCACCAGGTCCTCCAGTGCGCTCAGCAGCGGCTCTTGGCTATAGTCCTTCGCAAGGTCCAGCCAAACGCAGGTGTCTACCACGAGAAAAACGGGCTTGCGCTGTCGTGCCATGTGTCCTCAGCTTCGGGCGATTCTCGCCCATCGTTGACAAAATGAATTACCTCAAGTTGAGGTGGCATCGCCACGCGCTTTTGGGCCGGCGCTGGCTCCGGGGCTGGAAATGCGGGGAAAACACGTGGGGACCGGGGCAAGTGAGCGACAATAGTCCTGAAATAGATGCGTCATCCGAAAAGCTGACCAGCAGTTTCTTGGAGGGGTTGTACGGCGATCCGCTGCGATCCGAGACCATGCGCACCGGCCGCCAACTCATCATCGCTTCGGCAGTGTGTGCAGCGGTCGTGCTATTCAATGTGCGTCTTCAATCCACCAGCTTAATTCCGCTCGATTTTGGAAACCGGATCGACGTTCTCCCGATGCTTCTGGCGCTGGCGGTCATGTTGCTGCTGCTGAGTTTCGTCTTGCGTGCGGCTACCGATCTACTGCGGGAACGTGAGACAGCGAAATTGGTTGTCGAATACATAGAGGGAGAGCGCGTCAAGGCCGCCGAAAGAGCCGCTCAAGAAACAGAAGAAAGCATCGCACAAAGTGAACGCGAGTACCGCGAGGGTCGCCCGGACTCGGATCCGGACCCATGGTGGGAGCCATACATTGCGGTGAAAGAAGCCGCAGATGCGGCGGTACTGAAGGCAGAAAAACGACTGGGAATTAGGCGGCTGCCTCGGCACCTGAGGCAAGCGCTCAAAACCCTAGAAGTCAGTGTGCCCATCGTCTTCGCTGCTCTCGCGATCGTCTTGTCGAGAGCGTCGGTGTATACGTTCGGCGCCGCCTTGGTCTCTGCTTTCGCGCCCTAGCCGTTCGCGGCCAGTCCCGCCCATGCGACCGTCCGCGCGGCCGAAAAAATGTGACACCCGCTGGCGGAATCCAGCGATATTCAGCGACACGTTTGCGCCGGATGTGACAGTGCTGGCCAGCGAAACGGCAGTGTCACATCGATGCGAATGTGACACTTTTCGAGGCGTTCTGTTGAGTTTACAGACCCCCAATCCCTCATGTTCTCTCTCGCCCCCGCATAGCTTCACGTCGGTGAAGCTCGTCAATGCCGATGCCCATTGCCGCGACGTTTCTTTCTAAACGCTGGATGCGTCGGTCTAACAACTGGGTGTGCAGCGCGTCGCGCAGGGCCAGTCTCCGGACGCAGTTCTGGAGCATCCAGCACCCGATGAATAACCCCCCAGCCACCCACCAGAGGTTTGGCAGTTCGAGCACATAGGCGACCGTGCCAGCCCCGACGACCGCGACGATCTCCCACCATTTGGGTTGGAATATATCGTCGTTATCAATCAGGCTCGCATCGACCTCTGGAATGTCGTCCATATCGGCTCCCCTACCTTTGCAAATCGTCGCAGAAGGTCTTTAACGGCCCTAGACCCTCCCCGCCATCGCCGCGCGGGTGTTCCGCGCCCGATCAGCCATGCGGGTGTATCTTTCCACTTCTTTCATCGTCACGTGGCCGCTCACCGACATGATCTCATGGATGGTGCGGCCCTGTTCCGCGAGATCGGTCAGGCACCGCTTGCGAAGTCCGTGCGGCGTGCAGCGTGCGGGCAGGCCCGCCTTGGCAATCTCCGCGCCGAACCAATCGGTAAAGCCCTGATTGCCGAATGCGCCGCCGCGAGCGCCGACCAGCCACGTCTTGATGCCGGTGGGCTGCGTAGCCTTGATGATCGCGAGCAGCTCCGCCGGCACCGGCGTATCGACCGTGACCGGCTTGCGCCCGCTGTTCTTATGCTGCGTGTATTTCAGGAACGTGGCTGGGCGTCCGTCCTCAAGGCGGCCGGCATAAGTGTTCGGCAGCCCGACGCGGATCACGTCGGAGCGGCGGAAGGCCAAACCCCACAACAAGGCAGGCGGTCGAGCCCCGGTCCAGCGCATTGGCGCGGGGCTTGATGCGCTCTTTTTCGCCGTCGGTCATGGGTGGGTCTCAGTGTGTCAGGAAGGCGAGAAGGGGATTTAACCGAGCCAACTTGTCAACGTCGGGCGGATGAGAACAAGCCGTGATCGCGGTCCCGGATTGGTCCCGGAAACCCCTGTAAAAGGGGGGTAGCAAACGATAAAAGACGGCACCAAATCGCTTGAAAATACAGTATTTTTCCCCGACAACAAAAACCCGCCGTATTCGGCGTGTTAACCGATGATCCTGCGAGCGGCATGTAGCCAATAATTGATTAGTATGTTCAAAGCCCGATTCGTTCCTTGAAGCCGCGCGAGATGCTCCGAACCGTTGCCCTGACTGGCTTTGCGGCCCTGATCGCCGCCTCAACCCTCCCGCTTGCGCAGCCTGCGCGCGCGCAGATCGGTACTATTTTCTCCGATCCCGCCCCGCGCCCGCCGGGCGCGATTCCGCGTGGCGGCCAGCAGCCGGCTCCCGACGATGAAGAGGAAGTGCCGGAATTGCCGCGCGGCCGATTGTTGCCGACACCGAACCGGCCGCCGCCGGGGCAGGGGGTGCCGCCACCGGGCAGCTTCCAGTCGCAGCCTCTGGCGCCGCCGCCGGGCACCCAGGGGCCTCCTCCGAATGCGCCGCCCGCGGTCGCCGTGCAGCCGCCATCGCCCGGGGCGCCTCCTAATGTCGCCAATGCGCCGCCCGGTGCCAACCCGTTGCCGGGACTGCCGCCCGGACAGCGCCAGCCCAAGAGCGTGCCGCAGACGCCGGCAACGCTGCAGCCCGGCGACGAGGTGGTGAGCGAGCCGCCGTCGACCAAGATCGCGAACAAGAAGGCGACCTTCTCCGGGCTCGACAAGATCACCGGGCGCATCATCAATTTCGAGGAGGATATCGGCGAGACCGTGCAGTTCGGTGCGCTGCGTGTGAAGACGGACGCCTGCTACACGCGGCCCTCGACGGAAGCCGCCAACACCGATGCCTTTGTCGAGGTCGACGAGATCACGCTGCAGGGCGAGGTGAAGCGGATTTTTTCGGGCTGGATGTTCGCTGCAAGTCCGGGCCTGCACGGTGTCGAGCATCCGATCTATGATATCTGGCTGACCGACTGCAAAGGGCCGGAGCAGACCATCGTCAACGCGGCGCCCGATCTGCCGAAACAGCCGGCCCCACCGCCGGCGGCGCAGAAGCGGCCGCCCGCGCAAAAGCAGGCGACCCCGCGTCCGCCGCCGCAGCAGCAGCCGCAATACCAGCAGCCGCCGGCGCAGCCCCAACCGCCGCCCCCTCCACCGCAGCAGCGGCCCGGCGGGCTCTTCAGCATATTCGGGAACTGAGTGGAGATGGCTTAGCCCGGATGGAGCGAAGCGCAATCCCGGGTTCGCGCCATTTGAGAGATGTCCCGAGTTGCGTTGCGCTCCGGGCTACGAAGGTTCATGTGCGCGCTGCGATGATCGCGAGCGCATCACCGCCCTTGATCCGCTGATCGGTTGGCAACTTCAGGAAATCAGCGGGCGCACCCGAGATCGCCTGGTCGAGCAGCGCGCGATAGCGGCGGCGCGGGATTTCGAGCGCGCCGAAGCTGCGCAGGTGCTCAGTGACATATTGCGTGTCGAGCAGCTGAAAGCCGCCGGCAATCAGCCGCGCCACCAGATGGACCAGGGCGACCTTCGAGGCGTCGCGCGCCGTATGGAACATGCTCTCGCCGAAGAAGGCGCGCCCCAGGCTGACGCCGTAGAGACCGCCGACCAGTTCGCCGTCCTGCCAGGCCTCGACGCTGTGGCAGTGGCCGAGCCGATGCAGCCCGACATAGAGGTCGCGGATGCGGTTGTTGATCCAGGTGTCCTCGCGTCCTTCCGCCGGAGCGGCGCAGCCGGCGATAACGGCCTTGAACGCGGTGTTGACCGTCACGGTGAACGCATCGGAACGCACCGTGCGCGCCAGCCGCGAGGTGATGCGAAAGCCGTCGAGCGGGATCACGCCGCGCATTTCCGGTTCGACCCAGAACAGCGTGGGATCGTCGGCGCTCTCGGCCATCGGAAAGATGCCGCAGGCATAGGCGCGCAGCAGCACGTCGGGTGTGATCTCGGATGCGGCGGAGTCGCGCGATGTCATGGTTGGAGAATAGCAGGCGAGCGGGGGCGGCGCGATAGGGGCCGAGCTAGCTCGCGGCGGCGCTGGCGGATTTCGCCGTTGCGCCGCTGGCACGCGGAAAGCGTACCAGGATGCGCGTGCCGCTATGGTTGGGGTCGCGCTCGACGCTGGCCTCGAGCTTGGAGGCCATGGCGCTGACGATGCGCTGGCCCAGGCCCGTGGAGCGCGGGTCGGCCTTGACGTTGAGGCCAACGCCGTCGTCGGAAATCGCCAGCAGCAGATCATCGCCCTCGGCCTTGAGCTCCACATGGATCGGGCCGGCGCCGTCGGGATAGGCGTATTTCACCGCATTCATCACCAGCTCGTTGACGATGATGCCGATCGCGACCGCGCGATCCGGATCGATCTCGATCGGTTCGGCCTTCGAGGTCAGCCGCGACATCCGGTTGCCTTCAGCCGAGCGGCGGAGATCTTCGAGCAGGGATTCCAGATATTGGTTCAGCAGCACGCTCTTCAGGTCGTGCGAGGTGTAGAGCCGACGGTGGACCTGGGCGACGGCAGCGACGCGGCCCATCGCGTTGGTGAGCGCCGCCTTGACGTCGTCCTGTGTCGCCGAACTCGCCTGCAGGTGCAGGAGCGAGGCGATGATCTGCAGCGAGTTGCCGACGCGGTGATTGACCTCACGGAGCAAGACCTCGCGCTCGGCGGCGAGCGCAGCGAAGCGGTCGCGCGAGGCGTGGATCTCAGCTTCCGCCTCGTCGCGCGCCCGCTGCAATTCCGCCTGACGCAGCGCGCCATTGACGGCGACCTGGAGCAGCGGAATGAATTCGCCGTGGATGTCCTTGACGAGATAGTCCGCCGCGCCGGCCTTCAGCGCGGTGACGGCGATCGCGGAATCCTGTGAGGCCGTGACGAACACGACCGGTGGCGCGTCGGGAATTTTCAGGATCTGCTCGAGCGTCTCGAGCCCGTCGAGACCCGGCATGTACTGGTCGAGCGCGACCACGTCGATGCCGCCTTGTGCGATGCGATCCAGCCCCTGCTGGCCGCTTGCCGCGTGCACCACCTTCAGCCCGAGCCGCGTCAGGCCGCGGTCGACAAGCCGCGCCAGCGCCTCGTCGTCGTCGATGTAGAGCAGGGTGGGGCTCGTGGTGCTCATGCTGCTGCTGGCGGAACCTGAATGACCGAGAAGAACAGTCCGAGCTGGCGGATCGCGTTGGCGAAGCTCTCGTAGTTCACCGGCTTCGTGATGTAGACGTTGCAGCCGAACTCGTAGCATCGCTTGATCTCCTGCGAATCGTCCGTGGTGGTCAGCACCACCACCGGGGTCGACTTCAGGTGCTTGTTCTCCTTGACCCGTTTCAGGATATCGATGCCGGTCATGTCGGGCAGGTTGAGATCAAGCAGGATGAGCAGCGCGCGGCCCTTTTGGTCGATGCCGCTTCCATCCGGGCCGAAGAGGTAGCCGACCGCATCTGTACCGTTCCTGAACGGCAGGATCTCATTGTTGACACCGGATCGGCGAATATTCCGCTCAATCAGCCGCGCGTGGCCTTCATCGTCTTCGATCATGATGATGGTGACTGGATTGCTCATACATCTGCCTTCCGCTTGGCGGCCCAGTTGACTGGAAGTGTTATCGTGAATGTGCTGCCCTTGTGAAGTTCCGAGGCGACCGACATGGTTCCCCCAAGACGCCGCACCAGCGCCCGCACATGTGCGAGCCCGATGCCCTGGCCGGGCTTGTCCTGGGTTCCGGCCCGGCGGAACAGCTCGAAAATGCGCTGGTGATCCTTGGGATCGATACCGCGGCCATTGTCGCTGATTTCGAAGATCGCAAAGCCAAGCTTGGTGCGTCCGCGGATTGCGATGTCGCCGGGAACACCGTCCCTCAGATATTTGAGCGCATTGTCAATGAGATTGGAGAAGATCTGCTCCAGCGCAAGACGGTCGCTGGTGATATCAGGCAATGGCTCGATGCGGATTTGCGCATTCGCCTCGGCCGCCTGATGCGCCACGGTGGCGGCGATGCTCTCGATCAGCTCGCGAGTGTTGATCCGGTCGGGACTGAACTCGCGCCGACCTTCGCGGGTGAGATTGAGGATCGCGGTGATCAGGCGATCCATCTTGGCGATCGAGGATTTGATGAAGCCGAGCGCCTCGGAGAAATCGTCGGAGAGCTGCTTGTCGGCGCTCTCGAGCACAGGCTCGGCGCTGTCAGTGGCGTTCTGCGGCAATGCGGCAGCTTCCGAGGCGCTGTGGCTCAGGGCGGCGATCCGCTTGAAGATGTCGCCGCGCAGCTCCTCGAGCTCGCCGGTAAAGCCCATGATGTTGACGAGCGGCGAGCGCAGGTCGTGGCTGACGATATAGGCAAAGCGCTGGATCTCGTCATTGGCCTCGCGCAGATCGGCGGTGCGCTCCTGCACGCTGGTCTCCAGGGTGACGTTGAGGTCCCGGAGCTTGGTCTCGGCCTCGTCGCGGACGCGCGTGGAGCGGCGCACCTGGAACGCCGCGATCGCGCCAAGCGCAATCACGATGCACGATCCGGCGATGGTGACGGAGGACGCCAGTATCTGCGAGCGGTCGGCATTGGCCGTCCGCAAATCGAACAGCCGCTCTTCCTCGGCGTGCATCTTGTCCGTCACGTCGCGGATGATGGCATTGGTGTTGCCGGCGGCCGCCTCGCGGACCAGCGCCGCGGCGCTGGCGGGTTCGTCCCGCTTGATGAAATCCATTTCGCGCCTGAACTGATCGAGCCGGATGTCGATTGCCGCGCGCATCTTCTTCACGTTCTCGACCTGAAGCGGATTGTCGACCGTGAGCTGCGCCAGCTTATCCGCATAGGGGACGACGTTGGCCACCGCCTGCTCATGGTCGGTCAGGAATTCCGGCCAGCGGGTCAAGAGATAGGCGCGGGCCGCGCTTTCGGCACGGCGGAGCTCGAGCAGTACGGCATTGATCTGGTTTTCCACCTCGACGGTGTGGACCACCCAGGCGCTATCCTGGCGCGCCTTGTTCACCAGCAGGACCGACCCGGCGCTGATCGCAACCAGCACCAGGAGCCCCGCCGCGAGCAGCAGGATCTGCCCCAATGCGCGCCGGCGCTTGGCGTCAGACGTCACGGGTGCCTCGTGTCATGGATCCAGTGGAATGCAAGCGGTCCTCGGGGATGGGAAATCCCGGTCGCTGCAAACGCACGGTTCCGTGCTTTGTTCCATGCGTAATGGAACTGGCTTGGGTGTCTGACTTGGGCCGTCAGCCGATGGTCGGCTGCCCGGCGAGATACTGCTCCAGCCAGTGGATGTGATAGTCGCCATCGATGATGGAGGGCTCGCGCACCAGGGCGCGGAACAGCGGCAGCGTGGTCTCGATGCCGTCGACGACCATCTCGTCCAGCGCCCGGCGCAGCCGCATCAGGCATTCGCCACGGGTCTTGCCGTGCACAATCAGCTTGCCGACCAGCGAGTCGTAATAGGGCGGGATGACATAGCCCTGGTACACGGCGGAATCGATCCGGACGCCCAGGCCGCCGGGCGGGTGGTACTGCGAGATGCGTCCAGGCGAAGGGCGGAAGGTCTGCGGGTTCTCCGCATTGATGCGGCATTCGATGGCGTGGCCGATGATCGCGACCTCGTCCTGCTTCGCGGGCAGGTCGCCGCCGGCGGCAATCCGGATCTGCTCAAGCACGAGGTCGATATCGGTGATGCTCTCGGTGACGGGATGCTCGACCTGGATGCGGGTGTTCATCTCTATGAAATAGAACTCGCCGTCCTCGTAGAGGAATTCGATCGTGCCAGCGCCGAGATATTTCAGATCCCGCATCGCCTTCGCGCAGGTTTCGCCGATCTTTGCGCGCTGGGCGGCCGAGAGGACCGGCGAGGGACCTTCTTCCCAGACCTTCTGGTGGCGCCGCTGCAGCGAGCAGTCGCGCTCGCCGAGATGAATGGCGCCGCCGCGGCCGTCGCCGAGCACCTGGATCTCGATGTGGCGCGGCTTCTGCAGGTATTTCTCCAGATACACCGACGCGTCGCCGAAGGCGGATTTCGCTTCGGTTGCGGCGGTGGAGAGCGCCAGCGCCAGATCGGCTTCGCTGTGCGCGACTTTCATGCCGCGCCCGCCGCCGCCGGCGGCGGCCTTCACCAGCACCGGGAAGCCGATCGACCTGGCGATCGCCATTGCATCGTCATCAGAGCTTACGGCGCCGTCGGAGCCGGGAACGACGGGAATGCCCAGTCGCTTGGCGGTCTTCTTGGCCTCGATCTTGTCGCCCATCAGGCGGATGTGCTCGGCCTTCGGACCGATGAAATGCAGATTGTGCTCGGCCAGGATCTCGGCGAAGCGGGCGTTTTCGGAGAGAAAGCCGTAGCCGGGGTGCACCGCCTCGGCGCCCGTGATCTCGCAGGCCGCGAGCAGGGCGGGAATGTTGAGATAGGAGTCCTTCGACGGCGGCGGCCCGATGCAGACGCTCTCGTCCGCAAGCCGCACATGCATGGCATCCGCGTCAGCGGTCGAATGCACGGCCACCGTCGAAATGCCGAGCTCCTTGCAGGCGCGCAGCACGCGAAGCGCGATTTCACCGCGGTTGGCTATGAGGATCTTGTCGAACATGTGCTTCCAGCTCGCGGGCGGCGAATGGCGACTAGCGAGTGGAGTTGTCTCTTCACCATTCGCTATCCGCTACGCGCCATTCGCTATTCGATAATTACCAGCGGCTCGCCGAATTCGACGGGCTGGCCGTCCTCGACGAGGATCTGCGTCACGGTGCCCGCGCGTGGGGACGGAATCTGGTTCATCGTCTTCATCGCTTCGATGATCAGCAGCGTCTGTCCGGCTGATACCTTGCTGCCGACCTCGATGAAGGGCTTTGCGCCCGGCTCCGGCGCCCAATATGCGGTGCCGACCATGGGCGAGGGCACTACGCCCGGATGTTTGGCGAGGTCGGTCGCGGCAGTGGCAGCCACGGGTGCAGCCACCGACAGGGCCGGTGCGACGGCCGCCGGCACGGCCGCGGCAATGCTGACGTTGCGCGCGACACGCAGGCGGACGCCCGCGCGCTCGATCTCGATCTCGGTCAGTTGGGTCTCGTCGAGCAGGAGCGCGAGTTCGCGGATGAGCGCGGCGTCATCCTTGTCGTTGTCTTTGCCGGGCTTTGCGGCGGATTTGTCGTCTGGCTGGCGCGCCATGATCTTGGTCCGAAACTCTCTGTCTGATGACGGGGAATGCGTCAGGCTGTCGCCTTGGCGCCGATCCTGGCGGCGAGGCCTGATATCGCGAGGCGATAGCCATCGATGCCGAAGCCGCAAAGCGACGCAAAGGCGGCTTTAGCAGTGAAGGAATGATGCCGGAAGCTCTCGCGGGCATAAATATTGCTGATATGCACCTCGACGGTCGGAATTTTCACCCCGACCAGCGCGTCATGCAGTGCGATCGAGGTATGGGAATAGGCCCCAGCATTGATGATGATGCCGACCGCCTGCTTCGCCCGCGCCTCATGGATGAAGTCGACCAACTCGCCCTCGCGATTGGACTGCCGGCAGTCCGCGATGAGGCCAAACTGGGCCGCGGTATCCCTGCAGAGCTTCTCGACATCGGCGAGCGTGGCATGGCCATAGGTCTCGGGTTCACGGGTCCCGAGCAGATTGAGGTTCGGGCCGTTGAGCACGTAGATCGTTGCGGCAGGGACCTGGGCCATCCGGAATTCCAAGAAATAGCGCTAAAGCGTTCTGGCAGGACCCTTTCGGAAACCGGGGGGTCCGGGTCCTGCTCCAAGTCGCGGGTTTATAGGTAACAACGGACCAGAGGGAAAGCTTTAGGTTTGTGGGAAACCGGTTCAAGCGGCTCATTCGCGCCGTCAGATAAGCCGGCTAACTCATGGAAAACGCTAATTAACCAACTTCTGTGGAAAAAGCCCCACGGGCGGCGCCCGGCGGGCAGGAAAAAACGAGGGCGGGTCTAACCCGCCCTCGTTTGGGAGCTGCCGTTAACCCTCAAGAATGTAGACGATCTCATGCGTCTCGGGACGCACGATCACGTAGCGGCCGCCAACCAGGATGAACTGATAGCCGCGCCACTCCGGATAGATCTCGACGATCCGGGACGGCAGTGGATGGAAACGCACCGTCGAAGGCACGGCGGTGCCGACTGCGACGTTGAAGTTCACGTTCTTGACTTCCTCGACCCGCTCCGACCTGATCGCGGAGACGATCTGGGTCCGCTTCTCGGGCGGCGGAGCCGCGGTTGCCGAGGTTGCGGCATTACCGGTCGTGGTCTGCGAGCGGCTGGTGTCGGTTGCACCCTTCTGCGTCTCCACGCCGCTCTTGTCGCGGCTTTCGGCGGCGGTGCCGCCGCTCTTGTCGCGAGTCTCGGCATTCATGCGATCGCGACCTTCGGCGTTCATGTTGCTCCGGTCACGATTGTCGCGACCTTCAGCCTTCATGTCCTTGTCGCCTCTGGTCCTCTCGTTATCCGAGCTCATGCTCTTCGACTTCTGACCGGGCGCGTTGGTATCCTGCGCATTCCTGTCGGCCGCGCCAGCCTTGTCGGAATCCGACCTCATGCCGGACGAGCCTGAGCTCTTTCCAGACTGCTCGGCGCCACTCGTACCCGTGGTGCCGTGTTCACGGTTCATCGTGCCCGAAGACGCGCCGCCACCGGATGGCGAGCTGTGCTGCGTTGTGGCGCCGCCACCGGACGACGGTGACTCTCGACCCATGCCGGTGCCCTGCGCGTTCGCAAAGCCGGTTCCCGCGATCAGGGCCGCTGTCGCGACCGAAATCAACAAGCGGTTAGTCATTTCGATTCCTCCTCACAAAGTCCTGCATTGCCCGCGCCGACAACGAAAGCAGGAGAGCGATGTTCCGAGCTGAGAGCGGTTCCACGCGGTTTGTTTTGTGAATGCGCGATGAACGGAAGCGTGCAGAAACGCTCAAACAAAAAGGCCGGCTGCGAAGCCGGCCTTTGCGCATCCGAGATTGTCTCGCAGTGATGTCAGCACGTCGCCTTGCCGCAACGGGCGATGCCGATCTTTTCTTTCAGATTCTCCAGCCCGACCGCGCCGATCACGACCTGCTTGCCGATGACGTAGCTTGGCGTGCCGTTCATGCCCATGGCTTCCGCGAGCTTGAAGTTCTCCTCGATGGTCGCCTTCGCTTCCGGGCCCGCCATATCCTTCTCGAGCCTGGCCATGTCGAGGCCGACTTCCTTGGCGACCGCCATTGCGCGTGCCTTGTCGGCCGCGCCGCGACCGCCGAGCAGCTTCTGGTGGAAGTCGAGATATTTCTTGCCTGTCGGATCCTGCATGCGCACGGCGACGGCGACTTGCGCCGCTTCCACCGAGCCCTGGCTCAGCACCGGAAATTCCTTCAGCACGACTTTCAGCTTGGGATCGGCCTTCATGAGGTCGATCATGTCGACCATCGCGCGTTTGCAGTAGCCGCAGTTGTAGTCGAAGAATTCCACGAAGGTGACGTCGCCGTCCTTGTTGCCGAGCGTCACGCCGCGCGGCGAGTTGAAGATCACATCCGCATTCTTCGCGATGCTCGCCTGATGCTTCTCGGCCTCGGCCGCGGCCTGGCGCTTGGTCAGCTCGGTCATCGCCTCCTCGAGCACCTCGGGATGCGTGATCAGGTAATTGCGCACGATGCTCTCGATGTCGCTGCGTTGCGTATCGGAGAAGCCTTGCGCGGATGCGGGCAGGGAGGCGCCTGCGAGCGCTGCGGTGAGCAGGGCGGGAGCAAGAAAACGGAGCGGGCGCATGTGCAAATCCTTGTGAGGTTTGGCAATCGTTGTAGACGATTTACGTTGATGGCTAGTTGTTTTTCTGACCCGGCAGCGGCTTGGCGCTCACAATATCGTCAGCCTTGACCCAGCCGGGGGTTCCGACGGCAAAGCGCGTCTTGGCACGCGAGGCCAGCTCGCGCGCGGTCTTGCTGTCGCCGCGCAGATAGGCGGCCTGGGCGGAAGCGAGGTCCGCTTGCGCATAATCGCCCTTGCGGCCATAGGCCATGGCAAGCTGGGTATAGCCGATCGGCGCCTCGCTCTCGCGCGCCACCGCGGCGCGCAGGATGTTGATGGCTTCATCGGTGTAGGCGTTGTTGCTGGTCGCGACCAGCGCCTGGCCCAGCAGCATCTCGATCAGGGGCGCGTTGCCCGAGAGCTGCACCGCCCTTCGCAATGGCGCGATCGCCTCCGCCGGCCTGCCGCCCTCGAGCAGCGCCTGGCCGCGCAATTCATAGAAATAGGCGTTGTTGGGCTGCGCCTGAATCAGGCCGTCGATTTGGGCCAGCGCACTGCGGAGATCGCCGTGCAGATAGGTCGAGATCGCCCGCGCATAGCGGGCGGGCAGGCCGTTGTTGGACGAAGGATAGCGGCGATAGACGGTGTCCTGCCGCTCCATGAAAGCGGAGATCTTGGCGCGCACCATGTCGTGGCGCATTTGCAGCGCGGGATCGTCCTTCTTGTCCCAATAGGCGCTGGAGCGCGCGATCTCCGCCAGCGCCGCCACGCGATCAGCGGGCATTGGATGCGACATCAGATACGGATCGGCGCCGCGAGCTGCGAACAGGCTTTCGTCGGTGAAGCGCTTGAACGTTTCGTACATGCCCTTGGCGGACTGGCCAGTCGCGTTCAGGAATTTCACGCCGGCGCGGTCGGCGTTCTCTTCCTGCTGGCGCTGATAGGAGAGCAGCGTTCGGCGGATCACTTCCTGCGGCGCCGCGACCGCCGCGGCACCGGCATTGGCGAGGCCGTTGCTGCTGCCACCGCGTGCGCCTGCGACCATCGCGCCGGCGCCGAGCAGCATGGCGATGATCATCTGGGTCTGCGCCTGCGCCAGTTGCTCGCGGAGCTTTGCGAGATGGCCGCCGGCAAGATGTCCTGTCTCGTGCGCGAGCACGCCGATGATCTGGTTCGGCGTCTCCGACTGCATGAGCGCGCCGTAATTGACGAAGATACGCCGGCCGTCCGCAACGAAAGCGTTGAACGTGCCATCGTTGATGATGACCATCTGGATGTTCTGCTTCTCCAGTCCCGCAGCGCGCAGGATCGGCCTCGTATAGTCGCGCAGCAATTGCTCGGACTCGGTGTCGCGAAGGATCGGCGGGCCCTTGTTCTCCTGCGCCAGCGCCATCGTCGGCGCGACCGCCAGCGCGATCGCGGTGGCGAGTGCGGTCAATTTCAGGGTCTTCTTGCGAAGCGCGAAACGGAGCAGCATGGAGCGGTCTTAGCGATTGGCGGCGGGCCACGGACAATATATGCCCTAACAAACCGCCGAATGCGGCCAGTCTGGGGCGCAACCGGTCGTTACGGAACCCGAAACCGGCGACGCCGGCCCAAATAGCAGATATCCATGCCCGAAGCGACATTTAGAGACCGCGTGAATCACCTTTTGACCGCTTCGGGCAGGAGCGAGGTTCCGCCCTTCATGGTTATGGACGTGATGGCGGCGGCGGCGCGAATCGAGGCGGCCGGCGGGCATGTGATCCACATGGAGGTCGGCCAACCGGCGGCGCCGGCGCCGAAAGCGGCGATCGCGGCAGCTCACGCGGCGCTCGACGATGGACGCATCGACTACACCTCCGCGCTCGGTATTCCCTCGCTGCGTGCGCGCATCGCGCGGCATTATCGCGAGACGTATGGATGCGAGGTCGATGCCGAGCGCGTCGTGATCACGACGGGCTCGTCGGGCGGCTTCATCCTGGCGTTTCTCGCGATGTTCGAGCCGGGCGATCGCGTTGCGGTGACCGTGCCCGGCTATCCGCCGTACCGGCATATCCTGAGTGCGCTCGGCTGCGAGCCGGTGCTGATCGAGACGACGAACGAAACGCGGCATGCGCTGACCGGCGAGGCCCTGCTCGACGCGCATCGCAAGGCGCCGCTCAAAGGCGTTCTGGTGGGCAGCCCCGCCAATCCGACCGGCACGATGATGTCGCGCGAGGCTCTTGCAAGCCTGATGGCGGCTGCCGAGAGCGCCGGCATCCGCTTCATCTCGGACGAGATCTATCACGGGCTCGATTACGCCTTTCCGGCGGTCACTGCAGCCGAATTGTCCCCACACGCCCTCGTGATCAACTCGTTCTCGAAATATTTCTGCATGACCGGTTGGCGGGTCGGCTGGATGGTCGTGCCCGAGCCGCTGGTGCGCCCGATCGAGCGGCTGCAGCAGAACCTCTCGATTTCGGTGCCGACGCTGTCTCAGATTGCAGCCGAAGCCGCCTTCGATGGCCGCGAGGAGATGGAAGCGATCAAGCGCGGCTATCAGGAGAACCGGCGTATCCTGATCGAGGGGCTGCCGAAGGCGGGGCTGACCAAGTTCCTGCCCGCGGATGGCGCATTCTACCTTTATGCCGATGTGTCGGACTTTACGTCCGACAGCTTCGAATTCGCCCGCCAGATGTTGGAAAAGGCTCATGTCGCGGCGACGCCGGGTGTCGATTTCGACCCGATCCATGGCCGCGCCTTCATCCGTTTTTCCTATGCGCGGTCCGCAGAGGAGATGCAGGAAGCGGTTGCGCGGATCGCTGGTTGGCTTAAATAGCGCGCCAGCTTGTCACACCCCCGGAGTTGGCCTTGTCCGTCAGATCGGTATCTGTTTCCGCCGCCGCCAGGCATTTTCCTCTTGCTTCGGTGCTGTGGCCGAACCGGTCGGGCGATTTCTCCGGATTGTTGCGCGGGATCGTCCTGGTATTCCTGGGCACGGCGCTGCTGACGCTGTCGGCCAAGGTCAATCTGCCGCTGCCCTATGTGCCGATGACGCTGCAGACGCTGGTGGTGCTGATGATCGGCGCTGCCTACGGCTCATGGCTCGGAACGGCGACCGTGATCGCCTATCTGGCGGAAGGCGCGATCGGCTTTCCGGTGTTTGCCGGACCGGTCGGCGGCCTCGCACCGCTGATGGGGCCGACGGCCGGCTATCTGTTCGGCTTCGTGGCGGCGGCGTTCGTCACCGGCTGGCTCGCCGAGCGCGGGTTTGACCGAAGCGTCGTCCGGCTGTTTGCAGCGATGGCGCTCGGCCACATCATCATCCTCGCGGCCGGTTTTAGCTGGCTCGCCTTCGGTGTCGGCCTGGGGGCCGAGAAGGCATGGCTGGTCGGGATCGTGCCGTTCATCGCGGGCACGCTCGTCAAGACCGCGCTCGGGGCCGCGCTGCTGCCGGCCGCACGGCGGCTCGCCGATCGCCGCCTGTAAGCGAGCCTCGGGCGAGGCGCCTGCCAATCTGATTTTTCGAGATGGTCATCGCCGCATCGCTCGGCGGATCGACCTTGCGCATCTTCGAGTAGGAGTGAGACTCATGGCAACGATTGCGACGAGCGAGCCTGCCGAGGCCAGCACATCAAAACCGTGGTACCGAATCCTCTATGTCCAGGTGCTGATCGCGATCGTGCTCGGCGTCGTGGTCGGCTGGTTGTGGCCGGCGCTCGCGACAAATGACTGGATCAAGGCGCTCGGCGACGGCTTCATCAAGCTGATCAAGATGGTGATCGCTCCGATCATCTTCTGCACGGTGGTCTCGGGCATCTCCCATATCCAGGACGCCAGTAAGGTCGGGCGCGTCGGGATCAAGGCGCTGCTCTATTTCGAGATCGTCTCCACCTTTGCGCTGATCCTCGGCCTGATCATGGGCAACCTGTTCCAGATCGGCCATGGGCTCGCAGCAAAACCCGGGGCGGCGGACGTCGCGAACGCCACCAAGTACGCGGATCAAGCGCACGCTCAGAAGTCGGTCGATTTTGTCCTCAACATCATCCCCGACAGCGTGTTCGGCGCGTTCGCGCGCGGCGACATCCTGCAGGTGCTGCTGTTTGCGATCCTCTTCGGCTTCGCGCTGATGGCGATGGGCAAACGCGGCGAGCGGCTGCGCGATATCATCGACGATGGCGCACATGCGGTGTTCGGCGTGATCAGCATCGTCATGAAAGCGGCGCCCGTCGGCGCGTTCGGCGCGATGGCCTTCACCATCGGCAAGTTCGGTCCCGCGGCGCTCGGCAACCTGATCGGCCTGATCGCGCTGTTCTACGGCACCGCCGCGCTGTTCGTGGTGCTGGTGCTCGGCCTGATCGCGCGGGTGATGGGCTTCAGCATCTTCAAGTTCATCGCCTACATCAAGGATGAGCTGTTGATCGTGCTTGGCACCAGCTCGTCCGAGAGCGCGCTGCCGCAATTGATGGAAAAGCTGGAGCGGCTCGGCTGCTCCAAGCCGGTGGTCGGGCTGGTGGTGCCGACCGGCTACTCCTTCAATCTCGACGGCACCAACATCTACATGACGCTGGCGACGCTGTTCATCGCGCAGGCACTTGGCGTCGATCTCTCCTTCGGCCAGCAACTGACCATCCTGGTCGTCGCGATGCTGACCTCGAAGGGGGCGAGCGGCGTCACCGGGGCGGGTTTCATCACGCTCGCGGCGACGCTGAGCGTGGTCAATCCGGCGCTGGTGCCGGGCATGGCCATCGTGTTCTCGATCGACAAGTTCATGAGCGAGGTGCGCGCACTGACCAACATCACCGGCAACGGCATCGCCGCGGTGTTCGTCTCATGGTGGGAGGGCGAGCTCGACCACAAGAAGCTGCACGCCAACCTGAACAAGCAGATCGATCCGTCCGACGTCGAGACGGCGATCACCACGGACTGACATGCCGGCGAGCTTTTCTGCGCGGCAAACGCAACGATAACGGGGCGCACCATTTCCCATGGTGCGCCCCGTTCCACATGGAGCAAATCGTTCTGAAGGAAGCCAGCTAGGACTGGCGGTAGACGACCAGGCGAAGATCAGGCCCGCCGACACTCCGTCCAAGTGTCCCGTTTGGCGGTCGATCGCCCGTATGGCCATTTTGCGCGAAATGCGCAATAAACCTTGAATATTGCGTAATGCGAGCATATACGGGCGGCTGTTTGCTCGTTTCTCTGGCGGAAATGCGCAAAATGATCGAATGAGTGCTTTGCGCGGGAGAAAACAGAAATGCAGGTTCCAATTAAGCGGGCGATCGAGAAGGTCCCTGGCGGGATGATGGTGGTCCCGCTGTTGGTCGGGGCGCTTATTGCGACCTTCTTTCCCGATACTCCGAAGTTCTTCGGCTCCTTCACCGGCGCGCTGTTCTCTGGCGCACTGACGATTCTCGCCGTGTTTTACGTTTGCATGGGCGCGAGCATCGATTTCCGCGCGACCCCCTACATCGTGAAGAAGGGCGGCACCCTGCTGATCGTGAAGGTTGGCGTTGCCGTTGTCCTCGGCCTGATCTTCGGCCGCATTTTGGGAGAAGCGCCGGTCGCTGCTGGCATGTTCGCGGGTGTGTCGACTCTCGCGATCGTCGCCGCCATGAACGACACCAATGGCGGCCTCTATATGGCGTTGATGGGCCAATATGGACGTCCGCGTGACGTCGGCGCCTATACCATCATGTCGCTGGAGAGCGGTCCTTTCCTCACCATGATCACCTTGGGCGTCGCCGGCCTCTCGGCATTTCCATGGCAGACCCTCGTCGGCGCTATCTTGCCTCTGATGGTGGGCATGATCATCGGCAATCTCGATCGCGAGATGCGCGACTTCCTGAGCCGCGCGGTGCCTGTGATGATCCCGTTCTTCGCCTTCGCGCTCGGCGCCGGCCTCGATCTGTCGAAGGTCTGGCACGCCGGTCTACTCGGCCTCGGCATGGGAGTGGCCGTGGTGGTTCTGACCGGCATCCCGCTGTTCTTGGCCGATCGCATCACTGGCGGGAATGGTGTCGCGGGTGTTGCGGCGGCCTCGACGGCCGGTAATGCGGCGGCAGTCCCGGCGATTGTCGCCGCGGCCAATCCGGCCTATGCGGACGCGGCGCGGCCTGCGACCATCCTCGTCGCGGCATGCGTCGTGGTTACCGCAATCCTCGTGCCGATCGTTACCGCCTGGACGGCGCGCGTTGTTGGTCGCGACGTCGAGGAGCCTGCAGAAAAGGACCAGGCTTCTGCCGGCAACATGACCCCCGCGGTGCGCTCGGCTGTCACTGAGGCAGGTCACTGAAGATGGCTCTTAAAGCGTTTTCGAGCGAAGTGGATACCGGTTCGCGTCAAGAAAATGCGCCAAGCCAGAGCTGGCTGATCGTCGCTGACGATCTCACCGGTGCCGCGGATTGTGCGATCGCCTTCGGCAGAAGGGGGCGTGCGGCTGCGGTGACGTGGGGTGAGGTGACCGACGCGTCGGGTTACCGGCTGCCCGTCCTGGCCTACGATGCAGCGAGTCGCGGCCTTTCGGCCGCGGCCGCTGCAGTCCGCCATGCCGATGTGCTGACGCGCCTCTGCCAACCCGGACGTATTCTTTTCAAAAAAATTGACTCGACGCTGCGGGGGCAACCTGCAGCGGAGACTGCCGCCGCGCTTGCGCATCTCAAGTCACGGTCGGGTCCGGCCTTCGGCGTGTTCGCGCCGGCCTTTCCGGCCACCGGCCGCACCACAATCGACGGGCGCATCCTGGTCAAAGGCCGCCCCCTCGAGGAGGCCGAGGTCTGGCGGCGCGACCACACCTATTCGAATGCCGATCTTGTCGACGTTCTCGCGACCGCGGGCATTCGCGGTGAGAAGGTCAAGCTCGCTGCCGTGCGCGGTGGCGATCTCAAAGCCACATTCGCGAGGCTGGCCGGGGAGGGCGACGTGGTCGCGGCCTGCGACGCCGAGACCGAACACGATCTGCATTTGATCGCGGAGGCGAGCCTGCATGCATCGCCCGCAACCTTCTTCATCGGCAGCGCCGGCCTTGCGCACGCGCTGGCCGGCCTCGAAGTCAGCCATGCCGTCGAGCCGCTGCGCATTCCGACGAGCGCATCCGGCACCCTGATCGTGGTGGGCTCGCTCGCCGGCGCATCTCGCACTGCCGCGCGCCGGCTGGAGGCGACCGGCACCGTGGTGCATTTCCCGGTCGCGCCGGAGACGCTGCTCAACGATGGTGCCGGCCGGGCGGCGCTCGCCGCGGACGTGATGGAACGACTTGCCGGCGGCGGCGATGCACTGGTTGAGATCATGATGGATGATCATCCCGACATGTCGCTCGGCCCACAGCTCGCCAAGGGTCTTGCCGACGCTCTGGAGGCCGTCGCACCCGCGATCGGCGCCTTTGCTGCGACCGGCGGTGAAACCGCCGCGGCGCTGCTGTCGCGCTTCGGCGTCAACGGCATCCGTCTTGCCGACGAAATCGAGCCGGGCGTGTCGCTCGGCCTCACTCTTGGCCGATTATCCGTTCCGATCGCCACCAAAGCGGGCGCGTTCGGTGACGAGCACAGCCTCATCCGCATCAGCGAGCGCCTTCGCGCCGTCCGAACCAGAGGAAGTTTCATATGACCAGTCCGACCATTGCGATCACCATGGGAGATCCGGCCGGTATCGGGCCCGAGGTGATCATGAAGGCGCTGGCGCAGCCGGAGGTGCAGGCGATCTGCAATGCGCTGGTGATCGGCGATGCCAACCGTTTGCGCAAGGCCGGTCAGATCGTCGGCCTCTCGCTCGAGGTCGATGCGCTGAGCGACGCGAAGGAGGCGAATTTTGCGTCGAAGGCGGTGCAGTGCGTTGACCTGAAGCTGGTGCCGGACGATCTGCCGTTCGGCAAGGTTTCGGCAACGGCAGGTGAGGCGGCTTATCGCTATATCGAGAAAGCCGTGCAGGTGGTGCAGGCAGGGCTCGCTCAGGGCATCTGCACCGCGCCGCTCTCCAAGGAAGCGCTGCATGCTGCCGGCCACAAATATCCCGGCCATACCGAGCTCCTGGCGCATCTGACCGGCACGCCGGAAGTGTCGATGATGCTGGTGTCGCCGAAACTCCGCGTCATTCACGTGACCACGCATATCGGCCTGCTCGATGCGATCGAGAAGATCGAGCCCGGCCTCGTCGAGCGTGTCATCGCACGCGGACATGACGTGCTGGTGCGCGCCGGCATCGCCAATCCGAAGATCGGCGTCTGCGCCATCAATCCGCATGCCGGCGAGAACGGGTTGTTCGGTCGCGGCGAGGAAGCCGCCAAGATCACGCCGGCCGTGGAAGCCTGTCAGCGCAAGGGCTGGGACGTGCGCGGCCCCCTGCCTGCCGACACGCTGTTCTTCCTGGCCGGCCGCGGCGACTACGACATGGTGGTCGCGATGTATCACGATCAGGGCCATGGACCCATCAAGGTGCTGGGGTTGGAAGCCGGTGTGAACATCACGGTTGGCCTGCCGGTGATCCGCACCTCGGTCGATCACGGGACCGCCTTCGACATCGCGGGCAAGGGCATCGCCGACGAACGCAGCTTGATCGAGGCGCTGCGGCAGGCGGTCGATCTCGCGCCGAAGAAGGCGGCTTGAGGGGCTGGGCCTTATCGTTCGAGACGCCCGGTACGCGGGCTCCTCAGGATGAGGAGCTCGATGTGGGTTAAGCGCTTGTATTGCGCGGCCGATGCATCGTGGTATCCATCGGCCGTGCCGCGGAGCCGATACGGTCGAGCTCGGCTGACGGCAATGAATCTGTGGGCCGAGGTTCGATGTCGATGCGCAGCAAGGAGCGTCACGCTCGTCTGTTGGAGGCGCTGAACGCAGGAGAGATCGATGTCGACGATCTCGCGCGGCGCTTCGACGTCTCCGCCTCCACCGTGCGGCGCGACCTGCAGCATCTCTCCAAGAACAATGTCGTGCGCCGCACCTATGGCGGCGCCATTCTCACCGCCCACGCAAACGAGACGACGCTCGAGCAGCGCCTTGCGGTTCAGGGCAAACAGAAGCAGGCGATCGCGCACGCAGCGATCGATCTGATTGAGGACGGCGACACGCTGATTCTCGATGCCGGCTCGACGGTCGCAGCCTTCGGCCGACTGCTGCAGCAGCGGCGGCTGCGCATCATCACCAACAATCTCGCGCTGCTGCCCTTCCTCGCCAAGGCTCCGACCATAGAGCTTGTGGTGCTGGGCGGCGCGCTGCGCACCACCAGCATGAGCACCATGGGGCCGCTCGCCAACGAGGCGCTGCGCCGCATGACCGCGGACCGCGCCGTCATGAGCGCCGACGGCGTGGTGGATGGCCGTGGCCTGTGCGAAGCGGATCTCGAGCAGGTCGCACTGAAGTCGCTGATGATGCAGCAGTCGAAAGAAGTCATCGTTCTCGCCGACGCCAGCAAGCTCGGCCGCGCCGAACAAATGGCCTGGGCGCCGCTGCCGCCGCGCTGGACGCTGGTGACTGATCTCGGCGCATCCGACGAGCAGCGCAAGCGCCTCGCCGATGCGGGAGCGCGCTTGATCGTTGCTGGCGTTCGCTAGAGCATTTTTCGGTTCTGATGGAATCAGAACCGAACTCTAGATTCTAATTTTGACGCGTTTTCTGCGCAGATAAGTCTACGCAATCTGCGTAAACTTGATTGCTATGCGAACCGGTGTCCACCCTCGGATCAAGTCCGAGGGCATGCTTCGCTCGAAAACGCCCTAGCCCCCGCCACCAAAGCGGCGCGACCACCAGCCGGCCTTGCGGGGCGCCGGAGCCTCGGTCGCCGCTGCAGGCGCAGGTTCCGCGATGGCCGCAGGCGCAGGTTCGGCGGCCGGCGCGGCAGCGGGCTCTGCCGGCGGAATCGGCTCGGATTCGCTTTGCACCACGACGGGCTCGGGCTGCGAGGCGAAGCTCACTTTCTCGCGCACGGTCGAGCGGCGACGCATCGCGCGATCATTCTCCTGCGCAGGCTCCTCGGCCTCGGGCGCGGCGACGCTCACCGGCTCCGGCTGAGGGGGCGGGCTCTTGGCCGGCTCCAGCTCGAACTCGGGCTCGGCGACCGGGTCGGGCTGAACCAATGTCTGTGCAGGCTCGGGCGAGCCGCCGTCGAAATCGGCGACGGCGTCCGCGGCTTCCGGCTCCGCGCGCGGGCCGAGTTCGTCGGCAATCGAGGCGGCAAGACCCTCATCCGCACCATGGCCGCCACGGCGGCGGCGTCCGCCGCGCCGTCCACGCCGGCGCGGACGGCGTTCGCCGTTCTGGCCTTCACCACGAGCCGACTGCTCTTCGCTCTCGTCCTCGTCGGTCTCGACTTCCTCGGCGGCAATGCCGTCGTCGGTCTCGGGCGCAAGCGGCAACGCCTCGCCATCCTCGCGCGGCACACCGCCCTCGCGGACTTCGCCGCCGCCACCGCGGCCGCGACGCCGCCGGCGCCGCCTTCGGCGCGGACCGTCGGCCTCTTCGCCGGCGCTCGTTTCGTCGCTCAGGCCTTCCGTTTCCTCGGTCTCGATCTCCGCCTCGATGTCGAACGGTTCCTCGTCGTCATAGGCCTCTTCGAGCTGAGGCGGCGCGGACGCGGCCTGCGCCGCGAGCAGCGCCTTGGCGGCTTCCAGCGTGTGCACCTGCTCGCCGCGGTCAATGATGTAGGACTGCTGGCCGCTCACGGTCGCATCCGCCGCCACCGAGATCTGGACCTTGAAGGCGGTTTCGAGATCGCGCAGATGGCCGCGCTTGTGGTTGAGGACGTAGAGCGCGACGTCCGTGCGGGTGCGCACCACGAGATTGTGAGTCGCGCCCTTCATCAGGATTTCCTCGATGCCGCGCAGGAGCTGCAGCGCCACCGACGAGACCGAGCGGACATGCCCGGAGCCGCCGCAATGCGGGCAGGGCTCGGTCGAGCTCTCGAGCACGCTGGCGCGGATGCGCTGGCGCGACATCTCGAGCAGGCCGAAATGCGAGATGCGCCCGACCTGGATGCGTGCGCGGTCCTGCCGCAAGCAATCGGAGAGCTTGCGCTCGACCGCGCGGTTGTTGCGCTTCTCGTCCATGTCGATGAAGTCGATGACGATCAGGCCCGCGAGGTCGCGCAGGCGGAGCTGTCGCGCGACTTCCTCCGCTGCCTCAAGATTGGTCTTGAGCGCGGTGTCCTCGATGTGATGCTCGCGCGTGGCGCGGCCGGAGTTGACGTCGATCGAGACCAGCGCCTCGGTCTGGTTGATGACAATGTAGCCGCCAGAGCGTAGCTGCACAGTCGGGGAGAACATCGCGTCGAGCTGGCTTTCGACGCCCATCCGAGAGAACAGAGGCTGGCCGTCGCGGTACTGCTTCACCGCGCGGACATTCTCCGGCATCAGCATCTTCATGAAGTCGCGCGCTTCGCGGTAGCCGGCTTCGCCCGCCACCATGATCTCGTCGATCTCCTTGTTGTAGAGGTCGCGCAGCGAGCGCTTGATCAGCGAGCCTTCCTCGTAGACGAGGGTGGGGGCCTGCGACTTCAGGGTCAGGTCGCGCACGGTTTCCCACATGCGGATCAGATATTCGAAATCGCGCTTGATCTCCTGCTTCGAACGCGAGGCCCCGGCCGTGCGCAGGATGATGCCCATACCCTCGGGCACGTCGAGATCCTGCACCACTTCCTTGAGCCGCGAGCGATCCTGGGCCGAGGTGATCTTGCGGCTGATGCCTCCGCCGCGCGCGGTGTTAGGCATCAGCACCGCATAACGGCCGGCGAGCGAAAGATACGTCGTTAGCGCCGCGCCCTTGTTGCCGCGTTCTTCCTTGACGACCTGCACCAGCATCACCTGCCGGCGCTTGATGACTTCCTGGATCTTGTACTGGCGTCGCGGGCGGAAGGGGCGCTCCGGCACCTCCTCGAGCACGTCGTCGCCGCCAACGGATTCGACGACTTCCTCTTCTTCTTCGCCGTCTTCGCCTTCCTCGTCGTCCTCATCGTCATGCGTTTCGTCGCCGAGCGGCTCGGCGCCATGCTCGTCATGCGGCGCAGCCTCCGCGACGAGTTCCGCGGGGGCATGCTCATCGGACGCTGGATGCTCCTCGCCGGGCTCCGCGGTCGGTTGCGCATCCTCGGCGTGGGCGGCGTTTTCCTCGACCTGCTCCTCTCGCGCGCGCTCGGGCTCGTGGTTAACCTCGATCTCGGCCCCGACATCCGGAGCGGCAGCGGCGGCCGATGCCTCGACCGCGGCGACAACCGGGTCGGCTTGCACTTCCGCTGCAGCGGTTTCGCTCAGAGCAGGCGCATGATCATGGTCGTCATGAGCATGACGGTCGTCACGGGCATGTTCGTGTTCGCCGTGCTCGTGCCCATCATGATCGTGCTCGTCATGACGGTCGTGCTCGTCAGCATGCTCGTGTGCTTCGTGCTCATGGTGCTCATGCGCATCGGCGCCGAGCTCGTGCTGCTCGGCTTCCGCATGAAGCGCGTGATCCTCATCGGCCTGCGGATCGAGCGGCTCGGCACCCTCGACGACCTCGCTCTGAACGCGCTCGCCATGACCGCGGCGGCGGGCATTGCGGTGCCGGGAGCGGCGGCGGTGAGGCCGGCTTTCGCTCTCCTCCTCGGCCTCGCGATGGGCGCGTTCTTCGGCCTCGATCAGCGCCTGACGGTCGGCGACCGGTATCTGGTAATAGTCTGGATGGATTTCGCTGAAGGCAAGGAAGCCATGGCGGTTGCCGCCATACTCGATGAACGCCGCCTGCAGCGACGGCTCTACGCGCGTCACCTTGGCGAGGTAAATATTGCCGCGCAGTTGCTTGCGTTGGGCAGTCTCGAAATCAAATTCTTCGACGCGATTGCCGCGGACCACGACGACCCGGGTCTCTTCCGGGTGGGTGGCATCGATCAACATCTTGTTGGGCATTCTGGAGCTCTTGAAGGCGGCGGGCGCGTAGCATGGCGCGCGCAGATTGCGCCGCCCGGTGACGCGACGGTCCACCTGATTCGGGGGTGAGGGGAAGGCCAAAACGCAAATCGGAGCGCCGTGCGAAGCCCGGCCCCACCGGAACAAACCGACGTGCGGAGCTTTCGCCTCGCGTGGTCGCGATCGTCTCGGGGGTGTTGGTCGGCAACACAGTCTGGCGCATCAAGCGGTTGGCCCGTCTGAACATATTCTGGCGGCAAACAATACCGCCGCATCTTTCGCTGAAGGCCCGGCGCGGCGCCAAAGCGCTCGCCGGCCAATCGCATATTGGGCCCCTTCTTTGACCATGAACCTTTCGGAAAACTGGTGTCCAGTTTTCCGGATCATGCTCTGGGGCCGAATAATCAGTTCTGCCGTGTCTCGCCCCATGCCACACAGAATGTGTCTGGGGCTGAACGCCGCTCGGGCTCAAACCGCCACTCCATGTCAGCCGCGCGCAGCGCTGGCTGGGGAGGGACCGGGAAAAAACGCTGGCGCCTTCAGGCTCGAAGGTTCCACCGCTGCACCGGGAGGCTGAACGCGACACAACTGGGAGTATTAGCCGTCAGCACTCCGTACATACGTGGATTGGTCGCTGCACGCAAGGGAGCGTCGCGGCGAGGCAACAGTCGAACCATTTCGCCCGTGCGGTATTAGGGTCTCGTTAACCCTGTGGTTCTAATGCGGTATGACGACGGCTCGGAGGGCGCCGAATCGTGGCGGACCGCGTAAATCGATGGACTTCGCTGGGGTGCAGACTGTTGTGCGCCGCAGCGTTGGCGTGCGGCCCGATTGCTGTTTCGAGGGTGGCTGAAGCAACGCCGCCAAGTCCCTCTGCCGGCAGCGATTTTCCTGTCGTTTCTGAAGCCCGGCTTGCCGGAGACGCCAAGCAGACCCGGTTCATTGTCGACCTCGACAAGAAGATTCAGTTCCGCGCCTTCACACTCGCCGATCCCTACCGGGTGGTCGTGGATATTCCCCAGGTGACGTTCCAGCTCCCCGCCGGAACCGGAAATTCCGGGCGCGGGCTGGTGAAGGCATTCCGCTACGGGCTGGTGATGCCGGGCGGGTCGCGAATCGTCTTCGACCTCATGGGGCCGGCGAAGATCGCCAATTCCTACGTGCTGGACGCGGCCAACGGCCAGCCGCCGCGCCTGGTCCTGGAACTGGAGCAGGTTGACCGCAACGCGTTCACCCAGCAGCTTGCGCCGGACGACCGGCCGGAGCTGAAGCCGACCATAGCGGAAGCCAAGGCGGCGTTGCCGGCCGAGGGAACGCCCAACGCAAAGCCAGGCGAGCCGCCGGATTCGCGGCCCCTGATCGTGATCGATCCCGGGCATGGCGGCATCGACAACGGCACCCAGTCGAACGGCGAGCTGGAAAAGACCCTCGTGCTCGGCTTCGGGCTCGCATTGCGCGACCGGATCGAGAAGTCGGGCAAATACCGGGTCGTCATGACCCGCACCGATGACACGTTCATCCCGCTGAACGACCGGGTCAAAATCGCCCGCAGCCAGTCGGCGGCGCTGTTCGTCTCGATCCATGCCGACGCGCTGCCGCGCCGGGAAGGCGACGCCCAGGGCGCGACCATCTATACGCTGTCGGACAAGGCCTCCGACGCCGAAGCGGAGCGGCTGGCGGAAGCCGAGAACAAGGCGGACGCCATCGCCGGCGTGAACCTGTCCGATGAGCCGACCGAGGTCGCCGATATCCTGATTGATCTCGCGCGCCGCGAGACCAAGACATTCTCCAACCGTTTTGCGCGGCTGTTGGTGTCCGAGATGAAGACGACCGCGCGGATGCACAAGCACCCGCTGAAATCGGCGGGCTTTCGGGTCCTGAAGGCGCCCGACGTGCCCTCGGTCCTGGTCGAACTCGGCTATGTCTCCAACAAAGGCGACCTCGAACACCTGGTATCGGAGGACTGGCGCAACAAGGCGGTGGGATCGATGCTGCAGGCCATTGACGCCTTTTTTGCCAAGCGACTCGCGACGGCCACGCCGGACAAGTGACGGTGCCTGGACTAGAAAAGGCGCCGCTCGGAACCGGGAGGCCCTAGTTTGGCCACAGCGGCAACGGTATAGGACGTTGTCGGGGGCCTCGTGGAATCGGCCGATTTTGTCCGCGGAGCGCTCTATTGTTCGCCTCAAGCACCGGCAGGCTGTTAGGGCCGGGAGCATTCGCAACGAGGAAGTGTCGCCGGCCGGTCCGGCGCAATAGGGTTGGAACGGAACTTCGATAATGCGCTTGCTCGTGCGGTTCATGGGTTTCTTGTTCGCCGCGGGGACCGTCGTGTTCCTGGTTGGCGTGGCCGGCGTCGCGGGCGCGATCTGGCATTTCTCCAAGGACCTGCCGGATTATTCGCAGCTTCAGGACTATGAGCCGCCGGTGATGACGCGCGTGCATGCGTCCGACGGCTCGCTGCTCGGCGAATATTCGAAGGAGCGGCGGCTCTATCTGCCGATCCAGGCGGTGCCCAAGCTGGTCATCAACGCGTTCCTCGCGGCTGAAGACAAGAATTTCTACGAGCACGGCGGCATCGACTTTTCCGGCATGGCGCGCGCGGCGATCCTGTACGCGCAGAACTATGGCTCGGGCCGCCGGCCGCAGGGTGCGTCGACGATCACCCAGCAGGTCGCCAAGAACTTCCTGCTCACCAACGAGGTCTCGTTCGCGCGCAAGATCAAGGAAGCGCTGCTCGCGATGCGCATCGAGCGCGCTTACTCCAAGGATCGTATCCTCGAGCTCTATCTGAACGAAATCTATCTCGGCCTTGGTGCCTATGGCATCGCCGCCGCTTCGCTGGTTTATTTCGACAAGTCGGTGAATGAACTGACCGTCGCCGAAGCCGCTTATCTCGCCTCGCTGCCGAAGGCGCCGGCGGCGCTGCATCCGGTGCGCAACCGCGACCGCGCGATCGAGCGCCGCAACTACGTGATCGACCGCCTGCTCGAAAATGGCTGGATCAAGCAAGCCGACGCCGACAAGGCGCGCAAGGAGCAACTGGTCGTCACCAACCGCAGCAACGGCTCACATACCTTCGCCGGCGAATATTTTGCCGAGGAAGTCCGCCGCGACATCTTCGAGCGCTACGGCGAGAAGAAGCTTTACGAGGGCGGCCTGTCGGTGCGCACCACGCTCGATCCGAAGATCCAGGTGATGGCGCGCAAGACCATGGCCGCCGGCCTCGTCAACTACGACGAAGGGCAGGGCTGGAGGGGCCCGATCACCAAGCTCGATGTTTCCGGCGACTGGGGCGTGAAGCTCGCCGACGTCAAATCGCTCTCCGACATCTCGCCATGGCGAATGGCGGTCGTGCTCGAAACCAGTGACCAGTCGGCGCGCATCGGATTCCAGCCCGGCCGCGAACTCGGCGGCGCCGTCAGCAAGCAGCGGCAGACCGGCCTTATCACACTCGATGGCATGCGTTGGGCAAGGCCCACGTCCGGCGCGGCGCGCGGGCGGTCACCAACGGCGGTGTCGCAGGTGCTCGCGCCCGGTGACGTCATCTATGCCGATCCCCTGGTGACCAAGGAGGGCACGGCGGTCGAAGGCCAGTACCGGCTGCGGCAATTGCCGGAAATCTCCGGTGCCATGGTCGCAATGGATCCATGGACCGGCCGCGTGCTGGCCATGGTCGGCGGCTTCTCGTTCGACCAGAGCCAGTTCAACCGCGCCACCCAGGCCTATCGGCAGCCGGGATCGTCGTTCAAACCGATCGTGTATTCGACGGCGCTGGATAATGGCTACACGCCGTCCACAGTGGTGGTCGATGCGCCGATCGAAATCGACCAGGGGCAGGGCGCCGGCGTCTGGCGTCCGGAGAACTATTCGACCGGCAAGTATTACGGTCCGACCACGCTGCGCAATGCGCTGGCGCGCTCGCTGAACACCGTCACGGTGCGGCTGGCGCAGGACATCGGCATGCCTCTGATCGGCGAATACGCCAAGCGTTTCGGTGTCTATGACGAATTGCCGAATTATCTCTCCTACGCGCTCGGCGCTGGCGAGACCACGGTGATGCGGATGGTCACCGCCTATTCGATGTTCGCCAATGGCGGCCGCCGCGTGAAGCCGACGCTGATCGATCGCATCCAGGACCGTTACGGGCACACCATCTACCGGCACGACCAGCGCGAATGCCGCGGCTGTGACGTACCTGGAGGCTGGAAGAACCAGCCCGAACCGCAGCTCGTGGATCGCCGCGAGCAGGTGCTCGATCCGATGACGGCCTATCAGATCACCTCGATGATGGAAGGCGTGGTCCAGTACGGAACCGCCACGGCGGTGAAGGAGGTCGGCAAGCCGATCGCCGGCAAGACCGGCACCACCAACGACGAGAAGGACGTCTGGTTCATCGGCTTCTCGCCGGATCTCGTGGTTGGCGTCTATCTGGGCTACGACAAGCCGCGCAATCTCGGTCGTAAAGCCACCGGTGGCGCGTTGGCCGCGCCGGTCGCACGCGATTTCCTCAAACTTGCGCTGGCGGAGAAGCCGGCGACGCCGTTCAAGATCCCGGCCGGCATCAAGCTCGTGCGCGTCGATTCCAAGAGCGGCATGCGCGCTGGCCCGGGCGAGGGTGGACGCACCATCCTGGAAGCCTTCAAGCCGGGCACGGCGCCGCCGGATAGCTACTCCGCCATCGGCGTGGCCGATGCTGAGGGCCGGCTGCCGCCGGCCGTTGCGCCCGACGCGGGCGCGATCATGCGTCCCGGCGGATTGTATTAGCGCCTTGAGGCTCCAAATCATCGGGAAACAGGCCCGCGGCCGATTGCGCTTCCGCGCTTCGGCCGCTACATCCCTCACAAGACATTCATAATTCAGACCAGAAAGACCATGCGCGCGGAAGTCGAACGCCTAGTTGAAGAGATCAAGCAGTCAGTCGGGCTGCTGAGGAGGCATCTTTGACGTCGAGAAATCGACGGCACGGCTGGCCGAGCTGAACAAGCTCGCCGAAGATCCCGATCTCTGGAACGATCCCCAGAAAGCCCAGAAGCTGATGCAGGAGCGCACCTCGCTGGAGGATGCGCTGTCCGGCATCAGCAAGGTCGAGCGTGAGCTCGAGGACAATGTCGGCATGATCGAGCTCGGCGAGGCCGAGAACGATGAGGGCGTCGTCGCGGAAGCCGAGAAGGCGCTCAAGGACCTCAAGAAGGAAGTCGCCCGGCGCGAGCTGGAGGCGCTGCTGTCAGGCGAGGCCGACAAGTTCGACTCCTATCTCGAAGTCCATGCCGGCGCCGGCGGCACCGAGAGCCAGGACTGGGCGCAGATGCTGCTGCGGATGTACACGCGCTGGGCGGAGAACCATGGCTTCAAGGTCGAGTATCTCGAGGAATCCCAGGGCGAAGAGGCGGGCATCAAGTCCGCCACCATCCAGATCAGCGGCCATAACGCGTATGGCTGGCTGAAGACGGAGGCCGGCGTCCACCGGCTGGTCCGAATCTCGCCGTTCGATTCCAATGCGCGCCGGCATACCTCGTTCTCGAGCGTGACGATCTTTCCGGTTGTCGACGACAGCATCAAGATCGACATCAAGGAGTCGGATGTGCGCACCGACACCATGCGCTCCGGCGGCGCCGGCGGTCAGCACGTCAACAAGACCGAATCCGCGGTGCGTCTGACCCATATCCCGACCGGGATCGCCGTGGTCTGCCAGGCCGGCCGCTCCCAGCACAAGAACCGCGCGCAAGCGTGGGACATGCTGCGCGCCCGACTCTACGAGATCGAATTGAAGAAGCGCGAGGAGCAGGCAGCCGCGGATCAGGCCGCCAAGACCGATATCGGCTGGGGCCACCAGATCCGCTCCTATGTGCTGCAGCCCTACCAGATGGTGAAGGACCTGCGCACGGGCGTGCAGACCTCAGATACTGCAGGCGTGCTCGACGGCGACCTCGATGAGTTCATGGCGGCCACGTTGGCGCAAAAGGCATTCGGCACGACCGCTGGCGCGATCGAGGACGTCGATTAAAGGAGCGCGCGGCTTGGTCACGCAACCGGCTGCGCGCTCTTCCATTCCAAGAACCATCGTGTGAACCGGCCGCTGTCGCGCTCGCCGCCGTGCCACACGGCGTACACGGTCCCATCGCCTGCGACCATGATCACCGCGTCCAGTCCCTTGGAGCGGCGCAGCGTCTCGATGGCCTGGCTTGGCGTCTGCGCGATCGGGCCTGCGACATTGAACGACGTGTTGACCGACAGCTCGACGCCGATGCGGCGGCCGAGCGCCTTGAGATAGGCGTAGGTGAGGGGATCGTCCTGCTCGCGCACGATCTGGATGCGGCCGGTGCCGTCGGCGTGGATGACGGCCGGGATCTTGTCGCGCGCGTGCGGCTTCGAGCGGGCGGTCAGCACCATGTAGTTATAGGCGTTGTAGCCGTCGTCGGAAGCGCCGGGCAGCAGTTCGAAGTAATACTGCGCGGCCTCCAGCGTCGCCATCGGCGCCAAGGGTCGGATCGCCTCGCGATATTTCACGCGTTCGTTCAGGCGTTCGCGCGTGGCGGGATCGCAGGGATTGGCGAGGATCGAACGATGGCCGAGCGCGCGTGGCCCGGTCTCGGCCGCGCCCTGATAGATCGCGATGACGCCGTTCTGCGCCACCACTGATGCCATCAGGTCGGCGACGGCGTCGCGTCCCTCGGGAGTCGAAATGTCGCCGATCCGCTCTGAGGCGATGTCGTCCGCCTTCAGCGCAGCGATGATGTCGTCAGAAGCCGGCGGTGTGCCGCAGTAGAACGCATGCGTCATCGGCGCGCCGCGCGGAGCACCGGCGAGATGTGCGAACAGCCATGCGGCGCCGATGGTGACGCCGGGATCGCCGGGCACCGGCGGCACCCACAGATGCAATTGCGCGCGCCGGCCCTGCGCATTGGCAAACCAGCTCTCATCGAAATGCTCGATCAGCCGCATGTTGCCGACGGCGTTGAGCGCGACGCCGCCGGTCAGCACCAGCCGACGGGCACCTGTCACCCGCAACAGGTGATCCACGACATGGATCATTGCGTCCTCGAACACGAGCTGCGTCGCGGCGGCCTTGTCGAGGCGATCCTGCGTGTCGGGACGGTGCTTGATATCCTCGACGCGCAGCATCGCATCGGGATTCCAGAGTTGATCCGGCTTGAGCGGTTCGCCAAGAATCTCGGTCAACGCGGCCTTGTAGGGATTATCGAACGGGTCGCAGTACCAGTTCGCCATCGCGCGATTGAGCCAGACTTCGCCGTCGGCGCCGAGATGCAGCACCTTGCGGAGTCGCCGATAATAGGGATTGCCCGATCGGCTCATGTCGCCCCAGGCGGCTGCGCCCATGTAGCGCCCCTCGCTGGACAGCCAGGTCCAGCCGCCCTGGGTCGAGGAGATCACGCTGTAGAACGCGCCGAGTGAATCGAACATGCTCTCGTTGCAGTAGAGCCGGCGCATCGCGCCTTTCTCGACGACATAAAGCGAGACCGAGCCGAGATCGCCGGTGCCGTCGAGTACGGCGATGGCGACCGACTCGCTGTCGTCCCTGAAGGGAGAAGCTGCAAAGGAGAACCAGGCATGGTTGTCATGGTGTGGCAGGCAAATCAAAGGCACGCGCTCGGCAAGCTTGAGCTGGCGCGCGATGATCTTCGGCGTCCGCGTCATCTGCTCGAGGCGGCGGCTGTCGAAACCGGCGGCCTGCGTGGTGCGGAGCAGTTTCAGGCTTTGCGGCAATTCTTCCAGCACCGAACGCGCCAGCGTGCCGGCGAGCGTCGGATAGTCCCAGCTTGTCAGCCAAGCGTCGATCGCGCCGACGTCGTGACCCGTGCTGCGTAACGTCGCGACAACCGCGTCGATCGATTCTTGCGGATACTCCGTAGTGTGCTTGTTGCCGGAAAACCGTTCTTCTTCGTTGTTGACGATCAAGCGCGGACCGTCCCGCTGCGTCACTTCGACGAGCGCGATGCCTGAATTGTGCGTGCCGGGAGCACCTAAGCCCGCAAGATAAACGGTCTCACCGCGTGCGAGCTTGTCGCGCACGGCTGTGATCCGCGCGTTCGCAAAGTTGGAGCCGAGCTGATGGAAGCCAGCCGCTCCCATCGTCTTCGCCGCCAGCCACCGCGCGGCGCGAAAGCCTGCGGCGCCGAGCCTGCGATGTCGCGGACCAATTCGCGTGTTCGGTTCCAAGTCCAGCGCCTCTGTCAGTGCGATTGCCGATGCATCAATCACACTTGCCAGCGCACAACAATGCTGTTTCGTTGAGGCGGCTTGAACCGAGATGCCGCCGCTGGAGTCCCCGCCAGCCCGGGCATGACGATGGAGTATCGCCAGAGATTAGATTTCCCGTTCTTCCGCTTTCGCAATGGCGAGCGGGTCGGAGCGAGCGGCTGCCTAGCCCGCGCTTAAGCGCACGCCGGCGCGCAGGAATTTTTGCGGGTCGACTGCGTCACCGTCGATGCGTGTCTCGTAGTGGAGATGCGGGCCGGTCGAACGGCCGGTCGAGCCGACGGCGCCGATCACCTGGCCGATCTTGACGGTTTCGCCGACCTTGACGTTGATCTCGGACAGGTGGCCGTAGCGGGTGGAAAGGCCGTTGCCGTGATCGACCTCGACCATGCGGCCGTAACCACCGGCCCAGCCCGATGACACCACCTTGCCATTGGCGGTGGCGCGGACGGGATCGCCCATCGCGGCGCGGAAATCGAGGCCGGTATGCGTCGCCGGACGGCCGAGGAATGGATCGGTGCGGACGCCGAAGCCCGAGGTGAACTCGACTTCACCGATCACGGGCTTGCGGTAGGGCACCAGCGTCAGCGTGGCGTTCAAGCGCTGCATCTGCGCGCGGGTGATGTTGATGCGGTTGAGTTGTCGCTCGAACGGACCGGCGTCGGCAGGGAGCTTGACGGGCACGAAGGGACCGCCGATCGCCGAGCGCGGGGTGGCGGCTTCGAGTTGTGACATGTTGAGACCGAGGTCGGTGATCACGCCGCGCATCCGGCGCACGCGCGATTCCATCGTCTCCTCGGCCGAGCTTAGCGCTGCCATCTGGCGTCGCTCGACCTGGTCGAGCGAGGTCTGGAGGCGGACCAGGACATTGTCAAAACCCTGGAGCTTGGCGAACTGGTTTACCGGCGGCGCCGCTTTGATCGGGGCGCGGGATTCCAGCCGCGCCTCACGATCCGGTGGCGCCACGAAGATCACGGTGTCGCTGATCGGCGAGGGCTTTGGCGTCGCGGTCGTTTCCGGTGCGGCATTGCGCGCGGGCGGCCGGATCGAGCCGGTTGTTGCGACATCCGGCATCGAGCCCAGCGCGGTGGCGCGGGCTTCGAGCGCCGTCTGCCGGCGCATGATCTGCTCGAGCTTCTGATCAAACTGCTCCTGGTCCAGGAGCTGCCGGCTGGTGGTGCGGTCGACCTTGGCGCGCAATTCCGCGATCCGGTCCTCATAGGAAAATTGCATCTCGGCTTGGCGGGCGAGCAGCCGGGTCAGGACGTCGTCGCGAAACGCAAAATAGGTCGCGGTTGCGGCCGACCATATGCCGAGCAGGACTACCGAGCCGACCGCAGCCCAGAACAGGACCGGGCCAATGCGGACCTGCTTTCCGGCATGGACGAGGGTGTAGTCGTTCGCGGGCTGCGCGGCTGCTGACGCCGCGGCATGGGGTGCAGGGCGGCGAGGGGAGGTCCGCCCGTGCTCTCGTGGATGATGGTGCTGCTGGTGATGGTCGAAATGGTGACCGGAACGATAGGACATCGGCACTCCCGCGCCGGTCGGATCAAGTTCCGTACGGCCTCAGTTCGGGAGCGATTTGAGCCGGTCATGGTTAATTTTCTGGAAACGGAGCCTATTGGATCAGAGCGACCTCGCGGCGGCCAGGACCTCGTCGGCATGGCCGTCGACCCGCACATTGCGCCAGATCCTGGCGATCCGGCCGTCGGTGCCGAGCAGAACCGTGGTGCGAAGAATCCCAAGGAAGGTCCTGCCATACATGGATTTCTCGCCCCAGGCCCCATAGGCCTCCAGCATCTCGTGCTGCTCATCCGAGCCCAGGGGAATGGCGAGCTGATGCTTGTTCCTGAACGACTCCTGCGCCTTCACGGTGTCCCCGGAGACGCCGAGGATCTCGGTGCCGCTCTCGGCAAACGCATCCTTCAGTCGGGTGAAATCGATCGCCTCCTTGGTACAGCCGGGCGTATCCGCGCGCGGGTAGAAGAACAGCACCAGCTTCTTGCCGGCGAAGTCGGTGAGTGAGACCTCACTTCCTCCGTCGCGGGGCAGGCGGAAGTCGGGCGCCTTGGCACCCTCAAGCAGGGTGGTCGATTTGGTCGCAGCCGACGCAGCGGATTTTAACGATTTCGATGCGTCCTTGTGAGACGGTTTGGTGGATGCGGCTTTGGCCGCTTTGCTGGATTTCTTTGCGACCGCCTTGCGGGCCTTTGCCGCGGGCGGCTTGACCGATGCGACGGCCTTACTGCGGACTGCCGTGGCCCGAGACGATTTGGCCGGAGACGATTTGGCTGTGGTCTTGGAGGATTTCTTGCGCGTTTTCTTGGACATACGCCTTCCTTTCGTCGCTTTCCGGAGCTCAACCATTGTATCAGTGCGGCGCTTGTCGGCGGCGATCGGATTTCTGCCGACTGCTGGGCAAGTGTGATGGCGCGGAAGTATGGTCACAAGGATTTCGATGCGTCATCCGTCCGCTCGCCTAACCTGCTTTGAATGTTCGCTCAAATGTTCACTTGGGGCTGAGGGCGACTAACAGTATTAAGCGAGGATTGGCAGCGATGCCGGCACAGGAGCGCTCGATACAGATCGATGGGCGTGCCTTGGGCGGCGATCAACCTCAGCGCCTGCACCGAGAGGCAATGGCAAAGAATACGTCGTCCCAAGGATCGAGCTCCCAAGGATCGCTCCAAGGTCACAGCCCGAATCCGCGTGCCGACGCCCAGTATCGCGGCTGGGGCGACGATGTCGGCTGGGAGGAGCATGACGAGGCTGCCGGCCATCGCGCGCGGCGGCTGTTGTCGCGCTCAGATTCCGGCCTGCACCGGATCGGTGACTTCTTCGGCCCCAGGCGGCGATCGACTCACGGCGGGCGCTGGGTCAAGCGCATCGCCCTGGTGCTGGGCGTGCTGGCGGCGATTTTCATGAGCTGCTTCGGCGCGCTGTGGTGGCGGCTGGGGGCAGGGCCGATCAATCTCGATATGGCGACACCGTGGCTCGCGACTGCGATCGAGGACAATATCGGCCACGGCAACACGGTTGAGGTCGGCGGCACCCAGATCGAGCGCGCCGGTCCGATTCGAATCGCGGTGCGCATCCGCGACATCATCGTACGCGACCGCGACCATGCGATCGTCGCGAGCGCGCCGAAAGCCGAGGTCAAACTGTCCGGCACCGCGCTGCTGATGGGCCAGCTCCGCGCTGAAAGCCTCAACCTCGTTGATGCCGAACTCGCGATCCGGATCACGCCGGACGGCTATGTGACCGTTTCCGCCGGCGATACCGCCAAGCCGCTCGCGACCGGTGTCGCTTCCAAGCATGAGGCGGGCCTACCTCCGACATTCCCGCGACCGGTGCCCCCACCGCCGCCGTTATCGCCACCTTCGTCGCCGTCCGTCAGCGTCCCGGCGCCGTCTGAGAGCGCGCAGAGCGGTTTGCTCGCCGGCCTCGACTGGCTCGATAGCCTCAGCCTGACCGGTCTCGACGGCCAGAACCTCAACGAGATCGGCCTGAAGAACGGCAACCTTGTCGTTGACGATCAGCAGCGTGGCGGCAAATGGACCTTCGAAAATATCAGCCTGAGCCTGCGGCGGCCGAGCGGCGGCGGCGTGGCGCTGAGCGTCGGCGAAGAGGGCGCCCGTCCATGGTCGCTGCGCGTCGCGGTCGGACCGCTGAGGGATGGCGTGCGGGCGGTCGACCTGCGCGCCGACAAGCTGCCGTCCGCCAATATCCTGCTGGCGCTCAGGGTGAAGGATCTCACCTACGATGCCGAGCTGCCGCTGTCCGGCGACCTGAAGGGTGAACTCGGGCGCGACGGCCTGCCGACCTATTTCCGCGGCAAGATCACCGCCGGCCCCGGCAACCTGATCGACACCGATACACCGGACTATCCGATGGCGATCGATTCGGCCGAAGTGAATGTCGAATGGGACGCTGGACGCCGCGTGCTGCTGGCGCCGTTCAAGATCGTCTCCGGCGCCAACCGCGTCACGCTGCTCGCTCATCTCGAGCCGCCGAATGACGACATCAACGACTGGCAGCTCGGCCTGAGCGGCGGCACCATCCTGCTCGCGGGCATCGACAACGAGCCGCCGCTGATCTTCAACCGCATCGCCGTTGGCTTCCGTTTCGACACCGACAAGAAGCGTGTGCTGCTGACGCAGGCCGATATCAGCAATGGCGAGATCGGCATCGCCGGCACCGGCAGCATCGACTATTCCGGCGAACCGCGGCTGCAGCTCGGTTTTGCGGGCACGCCGATGTCGGCCTCCGCGCTGAAGCGAGTCTGGCCCGCGCTAGTCGTGCCGGAACTGCGCGAATGGGTGATCGAGCGGATCGAGCGCGGCACGCTCCAGCGCATCGAGATCGGCGTCAACTCGCCGGTGCGCAACCTGTCGCGCAAGGGGCCTCCGATCCCGGATGACGGGCTTGCCGTCAACATCGTCGCGAGCGGTGTAGCGGTGCGTCCGGTGGACGAGATGCCCGTGGTTCATGACGCGGATTTGCGGGCGCGGGTGACGGGCCGCACCGCCACCGTCAATATCGCCCAGGGCATCGTCGACACGCCGGGTGGGCGCAAGATCACGCTGTCCGACTTCTCTTTCGAAGTCCCGGACATGGTGCCGAAACCCTCGCCGGCGAAGATCCGGTTCCGCGTCGATTGTTCGGTGCCGGCTTGCGCTGAAATCCTCGCCTCCGATCGCCTCAGCGATGTCTCGGGGACGACATTTGTCGATCCCAATGCGAGCAAGGGAACGGTCTCGGCCACGATCAATCTCGGCCTGCCGGTCAAGGGCGTGCTGACCAAGGAGGACACCACTTACGCCGTCACCGCCGATCTCGGCAGCGTCGCGATCGACAGGCTGGTGATGAACCAGAAGCTCGAGGCCAACGCGCTGAAGGTCGTTGCCAACAATGCGGGCTATCAGGTCAAGGGCGACGTCAAGATCAACGGCCAGCCGGCTTCGCTGGATTACCGCAAGCCGAGCGAGGGCGATGCCGATATCAAGCTGCAGTCAACGCTTGACGATGCCGGCCGCGCGCGACTCGGGCTCGACCTCGGATCCGCGGTGAGCGGCGCAATCCCGGTGAAGGTCGTGGGCAAAATTGCGAGCAGCAGCGATCACGACACCAAGCTCGGCGTCGAGGCGGATCTGACCCAGCTCCGGCTCGACAACATCCTACCGGGTTGGGTGAAGAGTCCCGGCAAGTCGGGCAAGGTCACCTTCAACGTGGTGCAGAAGCCGCAATCGACGCGCTTTGAGGACATCGTCGTCGATGGCGCGGGCGCGTCGATCAAGGGATCGGTGGAGGTCGACCAGAACGGCGATCTCATGAACGTCAACTTCCCGACCTATTCGCCCTCGGAAGGTGACAAGACCACGCTGCGCGCCGACCGCGGGCCCGACGGCGTCTTGAAGGTCTCCATGCGCGGCGACGTGTTCGATGGCCGCGGCTTCCTGCGCACGGCGATTTCGGGCCGCGATGACCCGAAGAACAAGACCAAGAATATCGATTACGACATCGACCTCAAGCTCGGCGCGGTTGCCGGCTTCAATGGCGAAGCGTTGCGCAGCGTCGATGCGAAGGTGTCCAAGCGCAACGGCGCCTTCAAGAGTTTTGCGCTGACAGGCAAGATCGGGCGCGATACGCCCGTGACCGCCGATCTGCGCGGCCGCCAGCAGGGGCGCGAGGTGGTCTACCTGCAGACCAATGACGCCGGCGCGTTCTTCCGCTTCACCGATTTCTATTCGAAGATCGTGGGTGGCCAGCTCACGCTCGCGATGGAGCCGCCGGCGGCGGAGCCGAGCCCCAAGGAAGGACTGATCAACATCCGTGACTTCTCCGTCAAAGGTCAACCCGAGCTCGACCGGATTGCAGCCGGCGGGGCGCCCGGCACGACGAGCGGTGTCGCGTTCAGCGCCTTGCGCGCCGAGTTCACGCGGCAGAGCGGACTGCTCACGATCCGCGACGGCGTCGTGAAGGGGCCGGCGATCGGCGCGACCATCGAAGGCAGCATCGACAACAACGCCAACCAGGTGCGCATGAGCGGCACGTTCGTGCCGATGTATGGGCTGAACAACATGTTCGGCCAGTTGCCGGTGATCGGCCTGGTCCTCGGCGGCGGGAGCAATGAGGGCTTGATCGGCGTGACCTACGAGGTCGTGGGCACACCGGCGCAACCGGTGTTGCGGGTCAATCCCATCTCGGCGATCTTTCCCGGCGTGACGCGGAAGATCATGGAATTCAACACCGGCAAGCAGAACAACCAGATAGAATTCCCGCCGAACAACTGAGTGGCTTGCGGCCTCCCGTTCCTGGCCCGCCGAGCTCAAGCCGCACGTTTCGTCGCTTGAGCCAGAATGTCCGGAATCCACACGCCCAACCGGGGCGTGCGGCGGATATGCCTGCATCGAGCAGATGTCCCTAAGCGGACATGCGTTGATCTGGATCAATGAAGGCCATGCCGCGGCGGTTCTCTCTCTTGGGCAGCCCCTCAGGATCCGGCGCCGGACCTGCGCCTTGGCGGGACGAGAACCTAGTTTCCAGCGAGAAGGCTCTCTATCGCCCCTGCGGATTTGAGCGCGGCGGCGAACGCCAGGCGACAATGCTGCGCTACAGCACCGAGACTGCCGCGCCGATTGATAATCGGCTCACTCGATAAGACGGAGTCAGGAGGAAACGATGGCAAACACGTTGTCTGATAAAGAGCGGGCAATGATGGATGCGTATTGGCGAGCGTCCAACTATCTTTCGGTCGGTCAGATCTATCTCTACGACAACCCGCTGCTTAAGCAGCCGCTCACGAAGGAACACATCAAGCCGCGGCTTCTCGGTCACTGGGGGACCTCACCCGGTTTGAACTTCATCTACGTCCACTTGAATCGCATCATCAAGAAACACGACCTCGACATGATCTACATCACGGGCCCCGGGCACGGCGGCCCCAGTCTGGTCGCGCATGCCTATCTCGAGGGAACCTACAGCGAGGTCTACCCGAACATCTCGCCCGACGAGCAGGGCATGAAGCGGCTGTTCACCCAGTTCTCGTTCCCTGGCGGTATTCCTAGTCATGTGGCGCCGGAGACCCCGGGCTCAATTCACGAAGGCGGCGAACTCGGGTACGCGCTGTCGCATGCCTATGGGGCTGCCTTCGACAATCCGGATCTGATTGTTGCCTGCGTTGTCGGCGACGGCGAAGCGGAGACGGGACCGCTGGCAACGAGCTGGCATTCCAACAAGTTCTTGAATCCGGCGACCGACGGGGTGGTTTTGCCGATCCTCCATTTGAACGGCTACAAGATTGCCAATCCCTGCATTCTCGCCCGCATCAGCCATGAAGAGCTGGATCAGTTGTTTCGCGGCTACGGCTACACGCCCTATTTCGTCGAGGGGGATGAGCCGGAAAAAATGCACGAACTGATGGCCTCCACGCTGGACAAGATCACCGACGAAATTCAGCGGATAAAGGCGGATGCGCGACGCAGCGGCTTTAGGGAGCGGCCACGTTGGCCGATGATCGTGCTGCGCACCCCCAAGGGTTGGACTTGTCCGAAGGAAATCGATGGCAAGCGGACCGAGGGCTACTGGCGCTCCCATCAAGTGCCGATGGGTGCGATGCACGAGAACAACGCCCATGTCCGCCTGCTTGAAGAGTGGATGAAGAGCTACCGACCCGCGGAGCTTTTCGACGACCGCGGGCGGCTTCGCCCCGAGTTGGCCGACCTTGCTCCTCGAGGAACGCGTCGCATGAGCGCCAATCCGCACACCAATGGCGGACTACTGCTGCGTGAACTGCGACTGCCGGATTTCCGCGAATATGCAGTCGAGGTGCGCGAACCCGGCGCCGCTATCGCAGAGTCAACACGGATCATGGGGCGGTTTCTGCGCGACGTGATGAAGCTCAATATGGAGCATCGGAATTTCCGGCTTTTCAGTCCGGATGAGAACAACTCCAACCGATGGCAAGACGTGCTGGAGGTCACCAACCGTGCCTGGGTCGCGGAAACCTATCCGTGGGACGACCATCTGGCGCCGGATGGGCGCGTAATGGAAATGCTCAGCGAGCACCAGTGTCAGGGGTGGCTCGAGGGCTATCTACTGACCGGTCGGCACGGCTTCTTCTCGTGCTATGAGGCGTTCATCCACATCATCGATTCCATGTTCAACCAGCACGCCAAGTGGTTGAAGGTCTGCAGCCACATCCCCTGGCGACGCCCTATCGGTTCCCTGAACTATCTTTTGTCCAGCCATGTCTGGCGCCAGGACCACAACGGTTTCAGCCATCAAGACCCCGGGTTCATCGATCATGTCGTGAACAAGAAAGCTGAAGTCATCCGGGTGTATCTGCCACCCGACGCGAATTGTCTGCTCTCTGTCACTGACCATTGCCTGCGCAGCCGGAACTACGTCAACGTCGTCGTCGCGGGCAAGCAGCCTGCTCCTCAGTGGCTGACAATGAGCGAGGCGGTCAAGCACTGCGAAGCTGGATTAGGCATCTGGCAGTGGGCCAGCAACGACAAGGGTGGCGAGCCCGATGTCGTGATGGCTTGTTGTGGTGACGTGCCGACACTGGAGACGCTTGCCGCCGTCGACCTGCTTAGACGGCATGCGCCCGATCTCAAGGTGCGCGTCATCAACATTGTCAATCTGATGAAACTGCAGCCACCGAGCGAACACCCACACGGTCTCTCGGATCAGGATTTCGATGCGTTGTTCACCACGGACAAGCCGATCATCTTTGCCTTCCATGGTTATCCCTGGCTGATTCACCGATTGACCTACCGGCGCACCGGCCATGACAATCTCCATGTGCGCGGCTACAGGGAGGAGGGTACCACCACGACTCCGTTCGACATGTGCGTGCTCAACGATCTCGATCGCTTCCACCTCGTGGCTGACGTCATTGACCGTGTGCCAAAGCTCGGATCGCGGGCGGCTTATGCCAAGCAGGCCATTCGCGACAAGCTGATCGATCACAAGGCGTACATTGCCCGGTATGGGGACGATATGCCCGAGATCACGGGCTGGAGATGGGGGAAAGAGGCAGCGTCCACCGCGGTTCGTTCCACAGAGGCGGATAACGTCTAACCCGGTCGGCGGGAGACGAACGTGAAGGTGTTCGCGATGTCGTCTCACAAGACCCGCCGGGCGGTTCCGGTGGGTAGGTCCTTGGGTCAAGAGGAGGGTGATCCATGCCGCAACCCGAGAGCAAACGCATCAACCGCGACCAGTACGACGCCGTCCTTTTTGACCTCGATGGTGTATTGACGGATACGGCCAATCTCCACGCGACCTGTTGGAAGCAGATGTTCGATGAGTATCTGCTGGAGCGTGCGAGGCAGACGGGGACAGCATTTCGTCCGTTCGACATCGACGCCGACTACCGGCTGCACGTGGATGGCAAACCCCGTTACGATGGCGTGCGTGATTTCCTGAGATCGCGCGGCATCGAACTTCCCGAGGGAGACCCAGGGGACCCTGCACAAGTCGAGACAGTGTACGGGCTCGGAAACCGCAAGGACGACCTGGTGGACCGCGCGATCGTGGAGGTTGGCGTAGAGCCTTACGCCGGAAGTCTGCAATTCATCCATCAGCTCCGCCGCAATGGCTTCAAGATTGCTGTAGTCACCTCGAGTCAAAACTGCGCGTCTGTCCTGAGGGCGGCTGGGCTGGACGAGTTCTTCGAGGTGCGGGTCGACGGCAACGTGATCCTGGAGCAACGTCTCTCCGGAAAGCCGGCTCCGGACACATTCCTGCTCGCGGCAAGGCTCCTCGGCGTTGAACCGATACGGACGATCGTGATCGAGGATGCCATTTCGGGAGTCCAAGCCGGATCCAATGGAAACTTTGGGCTGGTGATCGGTGTCGCTCGCAAGGGAAATGCGGATGAGCTGAAGCATCATGGTGCTCATCTGGTAGTCGGCGACTTGGCCGAACTAACCGATTGATCAATGCCAAATGCTGCCTTGGGAGAAACAGCCCGATGCTACACCATGAACGGCTCCGGCCCCCATCGCGCGATTATCCGGCCGATGAGTGGAACGTTATCGAAAGGTCCTTTCGACCGGATTTTCTGGCCCAGCTCGAAACGATGCTGGCTCTCGGCAATGGATATGTTGGCCTGCGCGGCGGCCCGGAGGAAGGCGGCCCGAACGTCGAGAACGGCACATTCATCAACGGGTTTTATGAAACCTGGCCTATCGTCTACGGAGAAGACGCTTTTGGCTTCGCCAAAACTGGCCAGACGATCTGCAATGTGACGGACAGCAAGATCATCAAGCTCTTCGTGGACGACGAACCGTTCTGGTTACCCGATGCACAGCTCCTGGCTTACGACCGGCGTCTCAACATGAAGGCCGGCACACTCGATCGGACCGTGCTCTGGGAGACACCCTCCGGCAAGCAGGTGTCGATCACGTCCCGGCGTCTGGTCTCCTTCGCGAACAGGCATGTGGTCGCTATCTCGTATCGTGTGACACTCGTCGATGCTCAGGCATTTGTCGCAATTTCCTCGGAGATGGCTACCAATAAACCAAGCGACGGCGGCAATCGCGATGATCCGCGCCTGGCAAGGGCGTTTTCCGGGCGAGTACTTCATCCACAAACCAACTACTCCAAAGATCAGCGCATCGTGTTGTGCCATGCGACGGAAAAGAGCCGCTGTATGTTGGCATGTGCGACGGACCACACGATGGAGAGTTCCTGCTCGCACTCGCATAAGGCCGCCTGCACCCCTGACTTCGGCCAGGTTGCTTACACGGTCGATGCCAAGCCCGGCTGTCCGATCCAGCTCACCAAGTACATGGTCTATCACACCTCCCAGACGGCATCGGCCGAAGAGCTCTGCGGCCGCGCTGAATGGACATTGGATCGGGTCGTGACCCAGGGATTCCAGCCGCTGCTGGCCTCTCAAGGGCAGTACATGGACGATTTTTGGCGCCGAAGCGATGTTCATATCAAGGACATCAGTGAACACCGAGCAAAGCGCAGCACCGTAGAGATCCAGCAAGCGATCCGCTTCAATCTGTTTCATATTCTGCAAGCCTCCGCTCGCGCGGAGGGAGCGGGCGTGCCGGCGAAAGGACTTACCGGACAGGCTTATGAAGGACACTACTTCTGGGATGCGGAAATCTACGTGTTGCCGTTTCTGATCTATACGTCCCCGCGGATCGCAAGGAACCTTCTGGCGTTTCGTTACAAAATGCTCCCTCAGGCGCGGGCACGCGCGAGAGAATTGGGCCATCGAGGGGCGATGTACCCCTGGCGCACGATCAGCGGAGAGGAAGCATCCGCATACTACGCCGCGGGCACCGCGCAATATCACATCAACGCCGACATTATGTACGCAGTACGCAAGTACGTGCAGGCGACGGGTGACGACGCGTTCTTGCGAAAGTATGGAGCCGAAATGCTCGTTGAAACAGCCCGACTGTGGCTGGACCTTGGCTTCTATTCGGACGCAAAGGGGGGACAGTTTTGCATCAACGGTGTCACTGGGCCTGATGAATACAACGCGGTCGTAAACAACAACGCCTATACGAACTTGATGGCTCGCGAAAACCTTCGTTACGCCGCCGAGGTTGTCGAAGTTCTACGTGCAGCAGAACCAGACGCATACGACGAGCTTGCGCGAAAAACCGCGCTCGATCTCTCCGAGGTGAGCGCATGGATGCGAGCGGCGGAGAACATGTATGTGCCGTCGGACGAAACGCAGAAGGTTATTCTTCAGGATGACAACTTTCTCGACAGGGAGCCGTGGGATTTCCGCAACACACCGCGCGAGCACTATCCGCTGCTGCTGTTTTATCACCCGCTGAACATCTACCGAAAGCAGGTGATCAAGCAGGCAGATGTGGTGTTGGCGATGTTCCTGTTGGGCGACGCCTTCTCGTCAGAAGTCAAGAAGCGCAACTTCGATTTCTACGATCCATTGACGACAGGCGACTCGTCACTGTCCTCCTGCGTCGAGGCAATCATTGCCGCCCAAGTCGGCGACATGGACAAAGCAATCCGGTACGGCATGGCGGCCCTGCTGATGGACCTGGCCGATGTGGGAGGCAACGTGAAGGATGGTTGCCATATCGCCTCTATGGGCGGCACGTGGATGATGCTTACCTACGGTTTTGGCGGGATGCGGGACGATGATGGAACGTTATCGTTCTGGCCACGCCGTGCGCCCGAGGAAAACGCAATCCTTCGATTCCCCATAACCTACCGTGGCCAGTTGCTGGAGGTCGAAATTGGCCTGGAGACGGTGGAGTACGCGTTGCGTGAAGGTGAACGCCTCGTGATCCGCCACGAGAAGCAAGAGGTGGAGCTGACACGGGAGCATCCGGTGGCCGTTCGGCCGGTTTCGAGAAGGTGAGCGAGCCTGGATGACGGAGATAGGCCACAGCAACCGGAAACGGACGCGGCCTAAACGCCCGGGCGGAGGTGAGAAGCAATCACGCCTCTGCTGCCCTCAACCACGGTGCTTTTGTTTTCCTGAAATCCTGCCACGCGTTTCGCAGGCGCGCCTCAACGCCGATCGATGCGTGTGCCTGCCAGCCGGTTATGGCGGCTGCAGCGGTGCCGCTTTGGGAGAACTCGTCACCGAGCTCAGCGAAAAGACCGTCTGTGATCGCCATGTCGTTAAAGGAACCAAGTTCCTCCTGCAGGTCGGCCAGCCCGCGAGAGAATCGCCTGACGGACTTTCGCTCTCCATAGAGCGGTAACAGGAAGTCGGCGACGTAGCGCAGTCGCTTCGCAGCGAGCCTCAACCGGTGCAGTTTTTCCGCCGGAAGCGATTTGAAGCGGCGGCCGCGCTTGAGCACTTTCGCATGCTGCTCGGACAGGATGCGTCCGGCAAAGTTGATGGCGGGCTCGACCAGTCGTCCAAGGTCTTCGGGTGAGACGTCGCTACGCCACCCCCTGGCCTCAATCCAGCCGCCGAGGCCGATCAGGAAACTTGAGCAGCGGCGGTCAGCCAGCGCGAGACGTACCTTCTGGTAGGCGGCAGATCGGCGTTTCTCTGCGAGCTGTTCCAGGGCATCAAAGCCCGCGACCGAGGGACAGGCCTGCGCGATGGTCGGCAGCGTGCCCCGTTGAAACATATCCCAATCGCGTGCAGGGGAAAGGTTTCGTGCCAGCCACCTTGCTTCCGACCGGAACGAGTCGAGGTTGCTCAACGGCCCAACGGATCGCATCAAGTCCAGAGCCGCGCGAAGGCGGCGCAGCGACACGCGAAGCTGATGGACTCCCTCAGGATCGCGACCGTCCTCGGCGGCCGCGAGAGACCCAAGAAGATGGTGGAGGCAGGAGCGCAGAATCTTTGCGAAGGCCTCATCGAGCGATATTGACGGATCGAGGCGAAGCTTTCGTGGCTTCCGCAGGGCGGGGGACGCGTTGGCCGCGAGCTCAAAGCCGCGCGCCGACTTGCTGCGGATTGACGGTCGCACGGACCCATAGTCCGCGAGCCGAAGTGCGAGGTCGTAAATCGCGCTGGCGCTTCCAGCCTTGAGCTCCAATTCGATTTCGCTCACAGGCATCGATTGATCGCCTGACTTCAGCACTCCCTGGTCGAAAGCGACCTCGATCGTTCCGGATGGCAGCTCAACGATGCGCGTGTGCCGGTGGATATCCGCGGTGAAGATTGCCTCGAGCTGATGACGTCTAAGCTCCGAGCGAAGTTTGGGCGGGATGAAGGGGATCGCCAGTTCGACATCGGGAGCAATGGAAGGGATATTTGCCTCCCACTCGCCGCGCCGGAGCGGATCGTCTCCGAGTTCGGCTTTCACGGTCTGCACGAACCGTGCGCCGTTCTGACGAACCCGCAGGCTTAATCCATTTCGTCTCAGCGTCTGCTCGGGCGTATCGTAATAGACGGACTTGAGGTGTTTTCGTGTGCCCTTGTTGCGCGCGTTCGTCGCGATGATCGGAGCGGCGTTGAAATCCGCCATGCGATCAGCATCAACAAGAAGCTTGAGCTCGATCTCGCTGCCGCCGGGCGTGGCACCGTTTTGCGCAGGGATTTCTGACGTTACGTCATTCCTCTGATATTGCGCCTGATGAAGTGGATCGTTCGGCGGTTCCTGCGAACGGGCCTCCACGGCGGCGTGTTGCCCGGCGGCAACAGAGTCGTTCGGCCTTTTGTTGTCCTGTGTGGCAATGGTGCCATCAAGCCCGTGGGCGGCGCGTGCACTTTCCCGGGCGGCCTCTGGCGTATCAGTTTCTGACATGTACGATTGTGTGACGGTTGGATGACGATTCGATAACACATCGCACCGCCATCCAAAAGGAAGAACGACATCAATCTACTCGGAGACCTCATCCGTTTGGGTGAGCCAAATCAAGCGGGTTTTTCGCGCTCGAAATCAGTCCGGTCCTCCCGATGGAACCGACGCATCGTCGCACAAGTCGGACAGCAGCGGCCGATACTGCTGGATTGAGCTTTCATCGCTCGCGGAACGCAGCCTACATTGCAAAAGGAGGAAAACCGCCAAAAGCCGAATTGCCGCGCGAAATCCATTTGCCGCCATTCGATGCGAGTGATTGAGTTATTTGGCAATTCGACTCGTTGAAATCCGGAAAATGCAAAGGTCAGCGAGGTTTACGCTATGCTTGCCGAGAAGTTCTTTCTGGTATTGGAGACGCTGAGAAGCCACGCATCGGATGGTGAACCCCAGATCGTGATCAGCACCACGCAACATGTTCCAATCTCTGTGCTGCGCAGGAAGCCAGTCAAAGGCTGAGTGACGTCGCTACCTGGAGAAATGAGACCAAGTCTTGCGGGGCGCTGACATCCGAGTTGGGCCCTGAGCCAAACCGTGCTCGAGCTTTCACCTGTCTGATCGCACGCACCGCTAGCGTATTGTGGAATTAGGTTTAGGCCAGTTACACTGGAGCAATTAGACGTGCTTTGCGCAGGTGGGAGATCGAGATGAATGATCGAACCGTGCGGACGGCGTTGGAGCGCCATTGGTATGCTTCAGACGCGGGCGATTTCCAGGTCGAGCATGAAATCTATCATGAGGACGCTGTGCTTGATTATCCGCAATCGGGCGAGCGGATCCGCGGACGGCAGAACATTCAAGACAGCCGATTCCTCCAGCCAAACAAGAAGCGTTTTACGGTCCGTCGAATTGTCGGCAGCGGCGATCTCTGGATCACAGAATTCGTACTTACCTATGACGGCATACCGTCCTACACGGTGAGTATCATGGAATTCCGCGAAGGGCTGGTGGCCCACGAAACACAATATTTCGCCGATCGATTTGACCCTGCACCCTCGCGTGCGCATCTTGTCGAGCGAGTAGGCGAAGTCACATCATTCTAGATGTCTGGACTTCGCTCTAGCTCCTCGCAACGAGACTGGCTCACGCGGCGCGTACGCCGGCGAGGAAGGTCGAGACTTCGCCGGAGAGCTGCTCAGCCTGCTTGGACAGGTTGCTGGCTGCGGTCAGAACGAGGCCCGCGGCGTTGCCGGTCTCGTTGGCGGCAGCGCTGACGCCGCCGATATTGGTGGTGACCTCCTTGGTCGCTTCCGCCGTCTGCGACACGCTGCGTGCGATTTCGGCGGTTGCCGCGCCCTGTTGCTCGATCGCGGAGCCGATCGATGTCGCAATCGTGCTGACTTCCTCGATCGTGGCGGTGATGCCGTCGATCGCCTCGACGGCTTCCTTGGTCGCGCCCTGGATCTGCGCGATGCGCGTGCCGATCTCCTTGGTGGCTTCNGCGGTCTGGCTTGCGAGGCTCTTGACCTCGGAGGCGACCACGGCAAANCCGCGGCCGGCCTCGCCGGCACGCGCGGCTTCGATGGTGGCGTTGAGCGCCAGCAGGTTGGTCTGCTCGGCAATGCTGGAGATCAGCTCGGCGACATGCTCGATCTGCTGGGCGCCATCGGCGAGCGCCCGCACGATGGTATCGGTGCGGCGCGCGCTTGCGACGGCGCGGCCGGTGACATTGGCCGACTGGGCGACCTGGCGGCTGATCTCGGAGATCGACGAGGACAATTCCTCGGCNGCCGAGGCCACGGTCTGCACGCGGGAGCTTGCCTCCGTTGCCGCCGAGCCGACCACNGAGGCCCGGTGATTGGTGCCCTCGGCGGTTGCGGACATCGACTTTGCGGTGGCNTCCANTTCGCTGGATCCCGACGCCATCAGTCCGACNAGCTGGCCGACCGATGCATCGAAGCGATCGGCGAGNGCGATCAAGGCGNCGCGCTTTTCCTNCTCGCTCCGCTCNTTGGTTGCATCCTGTTCCGCTTCCAGCGCCCGTGCNGTNATCGCGGTCTGCCGCAGCACCTCGAGCGTTTCCGCCATGCGCCCGATCTCGTCGCCGCGGCTCGTCTCCTCGACCGCTTCGTCGAGCGAGCCTTCGGCGATCCGCTGCATCCGGTTCTTCTGGCGATCGAGGGCTCCGACCACGTCGCGGGCAATCAGCCATGACAACAGCCCCATCAGCAGCATCAGACCGCCGCCGACCGCGCCGAGCTCCAGCAGCAGCGCATTCACATCGGCGTCGATATCATCGACATAGAGCCCGTAGCTCAAGAAGACGTTCCATGGCTCGAAGCTGCGGGCAAAGACCATTTTCCGCAGCGCCACGGTCTGCCCGGGGCGTGGATAAAGGTAGGACGTGGTGCCGCCGTCTGGGCTCTGCCGGGCGGCCGCGATAATGGCGTCGACGATCACGATGCCATTAGCGTCCTTCAGGCCGTTGGCCTTGCCTTCGAGCTTGGGATTGGCGCTGTTCACCATCACCGAAGCATCGGCATTATAGGCGATGGGATAGCCTTGGCCGTTGTTGAAGGTCATCTTCCGGCCGCGCCGGCGAAACTGCTCCTTGGCCTCGGCGACGGTCATCTTCCCCGCGGCGACCTCGTCCTGCAGCGACTGCGCCACGCCGTAGAGCAGGTCGACCGCCGTCCGCATCTGTACGACGCGATCGTCCAGCATGCGGCTTCGGCTGAGCCAGGCCGATCCCGCGACGATCGCGAACACGGTCAGTGCGGCAAGAGCCAGCATGCTTGTGAGTTTGGTGCGGATCGTCAGTTTGCTGAGCAGGTTCATTGCAGCCTCGGCAGGAATTGGTTCCTAGTGCGTAGCAGCAACTGTCTTACCAATCGTGAATCGAGCAATGCGATTCCAAACGGCGCGCACTGCGGCATGCAACATCCGGAGCGAATTTACGCTGCGCACGACGACGGATTGCCGATCGTTCCGCTACTCTTTTCTCGTCGCGTTGATCAGCGCAGCAGCGCGGGCACGACCGGAAACGGAATCATTCCGAGCAGCACATTGATCGGCGTGAACGCGGATTGAATATCTTCAGCGCGGTCGCTGTAATCAGCGGCCGGCGCGAACCGATCATGATGGCGAAGCAGCAATCAGGCAGCCTCGCTCGAGAACGCTTACAGTTTCTCGCAGCATCAGACTGCAGGACGGCGGCTCACGCGGCGCGAACGCCGGCGAGGAAGGTCGAGACTTCGCCGGAGAGCTGTTCGGCCTGCTTGGACAGGTTGCTGGCTGCGGTCAGAACGAGGCCCGCGGCGTTGCCGGTCTCGTTGGCGGCGGCGCTGACGCCGCCGATATTGGTCGTGACCTCCTTGGTCGCTTCCGCCGTCTGCGACACGCTGCGTGCGATTTCGGCGGTTGCCGCGCCCTGTTGCTCGATCGCGGAGCCGATCGAGGTGGCGATGGTGCTGACTTCCTCGATCGTGGCGGTGATGCCGTCGATCGCCTCGACGGCTTCCTTGGTCGCGCCCTGGATCTGCGCGATGCGCGTGCCGATCTC
>NZ_AXAP01000142.1 GCF_000472865.1 Bradyrhizobium elkanii WSM2783
GTCTGTGGCGGCTGGAAAAAGCCGGCATGGTCGCGCGTGAAGGCAAAGGCCGCTCGGCGCTGTGGCGATTCAGCGTATCACAAACGCAAACAGCGCACCGGACTTGAAGGCCTATAGCCCCATCGGCAGCGCCAGCTGGATCGCTGGCGGCTCGCGCTAATGAATGCTGCCAGTTGTCAGTGCAGCTTGTGCCGCAGCTACAAAAAACATGCGCGACCGGCGGTCGCTCCCAGCCTACACCCAGCTTTCCACGAGCTGTGGCTGGTCGCCAGCCGAGCGCGGCAGGCAGCGCAGGCCCGCCAGCTCGAACGCGTCGCGCAGCATCTCCAGTCCCTCGTTCGGCCCGGCTGTCCGCAGCATCACCGTACTCGGCTGCGGCGCCTCGCTGCCGCCAACGACCTCGAACATGCGCGCGACGTAGCAGTCCGGGAAATCGGCAGGGCGATCATAGATGGTCCACACCGGCAGGCGACCGCGCTGCATCACGTCGCGGTGGTTTTGCAGGATGAACTCCACGACCTTGGAGATGTCGCTCATCACAGCAGCGAAAGCTGGATATCGACGCGGTGGCCGTGCCGCGCCAGAAAGTTCTCCAGGGTCGGCGGGACCTCACCGCGCTCGGCGCAGCGCTGGCGCAGCTCGGCGGCGATCTCCTCCGAGGCGTCCTGCGACCAGCCCTCGCTGGTGTTAAAGGAAATGATCCGGATCGGATTGCGGTACTGCCCCTCCATCAGGTGACGCAGCAAAGTATCGCGGTCGGTGTGCTCCTCGTCGTTCTCAACCCAAGCGCGGCCAAGGCGGCTGCCGAAGCTGTCGAGGACCAGATAGACATCCCGGTCGGACCCGGGGGCAATCGAGGGCGAGGAACGCATCACTAACCTCACGATGACAGAACACCAGCGTTCCAGCCCGTCGGCGGCTGGGCGTCGATAAACCCGATTCGCAATTCGTCCATGACTTTATATATACGCCTCGATGAGCAGGCGTCTGGCATTCGCCCTGCCGGTCATGGCCCATACTGTCCCGTCTGGCCCGGACTGGTTCCACGAAATCCAAGCATGACGGCTACCGGATGATGATCATCCGGGAGGCGGATCGCGTGCGCCTGAAAGCAGGGGCGGCCACGACTTATACGGACCGTTATCGCTGGATTGTCGAGACCGCGCGCAAGCTCAAGCCCAGCCATTTCGTGCTCGAGGCGAGGCCGTGGTCCTCAACGTCGACGGGATGTCGGACTGGGCCGCACTGCATTCAAGGCGGCACGATGACGAGGTCCAGTTCTATGCCTTCGACATGCTGGCTGGTGACGGCGACGATTTCCGGCGTCTGCCGTTGTCGATGCGCAAGACCAACCTCACGCGGCTACTCGCCCGCCGCACCGAGGGCATCCACGCTGCGCCTTACGAGCTCGGCGAGATCGGGCCGGACCTGTTCCGGCACGCCTGTTTGATGGGGCTGGAGGGCATGGTCTCGAAACACAGCGGGCGCGCCTACGTCGCGGGCCGCTGCACGCACTGGGTCAAGGTCAAGAATCCGAAGCATCCAGCCTATCACCGCGTGCAGGATCAGTTCTGACCTGCACCTCGTCCCCTTGGGTTGGGTAATCCCTCCAGGCTGCAACGAGGATTAGTCGTTGGTAGGGGTCCGTTCTCCGCTTTACAACCTGAGCTTGATTGCTAGTAATGCTCTCTAGCCCTTGGATGCCAATCTAAGGGAAAAGGAAATGGGCTGGGGCGGCCGTGGCAATCATCGAGAACATTCGTCTGCTCAAAGGCGCAGCCGTGTTGGCGGAGCGTAAAGCCGCCACGCCGAGCCTTGATCTCAAAAGATTCAATCTTTTCTACGGCTTCAACGGTTCGGGAAAGTCGACCCTTTCCCGCATATTCGCGGCGCTTCAACACGGCAAGAAGCAGGAGCGACTTCCCGAAGGATGCACATTCGAGATTGAGATGTCCAACGCGGCAAAATTTAGCTATCCCAAGGCACCGGCTGGCCTCGAGAAGTGCGTCTGTGTATTTAACGGTGATTTCATCGCCGAAAACCTCCGCTGGGAAACTGGCGTGGCGAACCCCGTCTTTTATATTGGCGCCGATCAAGCCGACGTAGCAGACCAGTTGAAGGCGCTTGAAAATATCCTACCGGCGACGAGAACGAAGCACGAAGTCGAGGCCAGGTGCTTAATGAACGCAAGAAGGCGTTCACCGAGTACAACTGAGCGTTTCGCCGACGGGATATTAGCTCCATCTGCGCGAGGCACGGCGAGGCTGGACTCTATCGTCCATCACCTGGGTCTGGCGCTTGGCGGTCGGCCGGCAGCGGGCTTTGCAAGACGGCTGATGCTGCCAGTAAGCAAGGACACGCTCCTGCGTGTCGTCCGACGCCGCAGCCGTTCGCCGGGCGATCCACTCAAGGTCATCGGCATCGATGACTGGGCCTGGCGGCGCAATCACCGATACGCCAGTATCATCTGCAACCTGGAAAGGCGCCGGGTAGTCACCTTGCTGCCGGATCGTGAGCCCGCGACCGCCCAAGCGTAGCTGGCTGCTCATCCCACGATCTTAGTCGTCGCCCGCGACCGTGGCGGGGGATATGGCGAAGCAGCAGCAAAGGCCCTGCCGCACGCGGTGCAGGTCGCCGAGCGTTGGCATTTGATGGAGAACGCCAGTCGGGCATTCCTTGACGCCATCCGCAAATCGATGCGCCAGATACATACTCATCAAGCAGATCGTGCGCCAGACTGGCCATAGCAGGAAGCTGGTAAGGCAGGTGATCCGCGGCGAACGCAACGATGTCTTCCGGACCCGGCAAAGTTCGTTGGATCTGCATTTGCCATGGCTCGACGATCAGTGGGCGTCCGGCTGCAACACGGGGCTCAACTTTGGCGCCGTTTAAAGGCGCGTGGCTTCCGAGGCTCGCTCCGCGTCATTAGCGAGTGGGCGACCCGCAGACGAGGAGCTGAAAAGGCCGACGTACGAACCTTCAGAGGATTCCGTCGGTCAGAACGATCGCGCGCCTGATGACAATCGACCGGGACTTGCTCGAAAGCGGAGACCGTCACGGTCGCGGCGATCGAAGCTGGCGTACCAACCCTGGTCGAGGCACGCGAGATCATCGCCGAATTCCACCTGATGATCCGGCGTAGAACCCAGGCGGGCCTCATCCCATGGATTGAGCCCGCCCGCGCCAGTCTCGTCACCTCGTTCGCCAGGCGGCGTCGCGAAGGATGAGGCGGCGGTTCGAGCAGCAATCACTTTGCCCTGGTCCAACGGACAAACTGAGGGGCAGATCACGCGTCTCAAGCTCGTCAGACGCCAAATGTACGGTCGCGGGAAAATCGATCTGCTACAAGCTAGATTGATTGGCGCAGAATGAAAGGAGCTGCATCAAAATTGCGTCAGAGCCAATTTTGGACGCCCGTCCCCCAGTTTAGGGGGTCAATATTGCAGGCCGAATGACAGTCGTGGGTGATTCCGAGGCCCGATACTGGGGCGGGCGGGTTGACGAGCACTCGCTGGTGCCGTTGGGCGAGGCGCGCCTCGGCCGCATCGGTTTCGACGAATGGCTCCGCCGCTCACAGACAGCAGCCTGATCCCGCATCCGAGGTCCGCCCAGTCTGTCAGGAGCGGGTCCCAGGCAGCGAACGAAAGGGGCGATTATGATCAAACTCGTCGCGTTGGTTCTTCTGTGGCTCATGAGCGGCACGGCGGTGGCTCAGGAGCCCAAGGTCACCTCCCTTATGTCCAAGGATCTTCCGGAGAATCCCGGCGGGGAAGCTCTGATTATCACGGTCGAGCACGCGCCCGGCGGGTCGAGCGCCATCCACCGACACAATGCACATGCGTTTGTTTACGTGCTGGAGGGCTCCGTCGTGATGCAGCGGAAGGATGGACAACCAGGTGACACTGACACCAGGACAGAGCTTCTATGAAGGCCCTGATGACGTTCATGTCGTCGACCGGAACGCAAGCGGCAGCCAGCCGGCGAAATTCCTGGTGCTCTTGATCAAGGCCAAGGGCGCCCCGGCGCTCGTGCCCGCACAGTGACTGTTACGGCAACCCAGGTACTCGAACTGTCTCGGCTACCCATAGAGTGATCGGAAGCCCAGCTAGCGGCCTACCGGCCGGCCTGCCCTTTGTAGCCATGGAGCCGGATTAACGTGCGGCGGCCTACGGCTCGCGGCGTGGCGTGCCTTATCCTGGCTTACTCACGGACGGGGGCACCGGGAGCACGATCAAGTGGCGGGTGTGGACGGGCAAGCCCCGTCGTGCCTGGAGGTGCGTCGTTGGCGACATGCCGAGTGTTGACACGCTGCAGCGTCGTCACCGACGCAGCTATTATCGCAATAGCTAGCGCGACGGCGAACAAGATTAGTGCTGTTCGGTGCCTATCCACCCTGGTTACCGCTTGGCTCTGGAAGCACCGGCCGGCAAACGCTGCACTGCGCGCCGCTTAGGTCTGGCGTCTCCACTGACGCCAACGACAGCGCCGGATTCGTACGCCCGACGTTGGCTGTCATAGCTGGGGTCGTGCTGGTCGAAGTGTAGCCCGGTTCGCATATCCACCTGGGCCACATTGACGCCTTCGGCTTTGGCCGAAGTGATGAGCATCGCTACGACTGCCATGGCAAATCCGATCTTCACCATGTGTCCTCCTGCGGCCGGACCAACAGCGATAACGGACCCGGACGCTGATGGTTCCCATTGAGGGGCCGAGGGCCAACCCAGGAGGCGTCCGCGTCTTTGAGGCAAATGGGGCCGCGACCGGGGGCAGTCGATGATTCATGCACCCTGACGGGGATTTGAAAAAACGTTTCACTTCAAACGGGAAAAGCTTTTTGGCAAAGATTGACGAAACCGCATACGACCACGCCGCCTGCTCACTTGAGCAAAGAAAGCGCGGCATGGTTCAAACGCACGGTCGCGCTCTTTGAGTTCGAAGAGCACCACATAAAATTGCCCGCGCGGGTCAGGCGCGCAAACTGATTGAAGCCGAAGGTCTCACATTCAAGGACCGGCACAATTCAATTAAGCCTCACGCTGCCGTGGCGATAGAGAAAGATTCACGCACCGCGTTCGCACGACTTGTCCGTGAGATCGGCTTGGACGTTGCTAGTCAGCCTAAGTCAAGCCCACCGGCATTGCCTGCAAATGGTCGGTAACGGCATTGGCACCACGCAAACGTAATCTATCGCGCCGCTGCTTCGCGCGACTCTGACGCACAAGCGTGGCTCCGTGGGGATAAATCGTATGGCTGGTTCCAGTTTAAGCACCCGGACGAGCTTGAGGACGTTGTGAAGCGAACACGCCGACGAAAGAACAATGTTCTGGCGCCATGGCATGTCGCCTCCCATCACTCGTGATGAACTACGAGAGTGCGAAGAGGCATGGCTAAACTCCGGAGACTCGGACGAATACGGCTCATGCAGCTACTTCGTCGACAAGCATTACAGCGACGCTGAAAAGCAAGACGTGTGGAACAAGGACGGTGATAAGAAGCGCCACCGGTGGCAGCCGGGAATTAGACGCCTGACGCAACCAACGCCTAGCGCTGATGTCCCAACGGGATACCCAGCGCCCTAGCCTTCTGCCGCAGCGAACCTTCCGTACGTTTTGTTAGCTTCGCGATTGCAGCGACAGGCGTTCTGGCTTTTGAGTGCGCCCGAAGTTCTTTGACATCGGACTTGGAATATTCGCGGCGTACAATCTTCTTTGTTTTTGCCTTCTTCGATTTCTTCGCCACGGTTGCTCCCCCTGGTGATGAAATTTCTAACCATACTTGTCGGCGCGATGAAGCAGAAGTAAGGCAGCGGCGCAACATCAACTCATTGTCACAGGCTCCCCTGAAGAGTCTCACGACGTTTTATCAAATCGATTGATAGCGCGATTACCGGCCACGATCAAGACGGTGCGGGATGCAAGAAGTAGTCGAAAGCTTTAGCGTGGAGGATGGGGCGGCTCTTCGTCGCTTCTTTCACTTCGGCTTCGACTGCTGCTAATGTTGCAGTTCGGCGAGCAACTGTTCAGTCTCGGAGACGCTCCTGCTCCCTCTCGATGGGATCACTCCTAAGCGACGTGCCCTCGCGGGATAAACATAGATCGTTTCAATCAACGACTCAGTCGTTTGCATCATCACGTCGATATCGCTCCTCTCTGGGACATAGGGGTTTGGACCAGTCCAAATCTGCAACGGCAGCGGCGGATGCTTCAGCTAGAGCGATTTTTTGGGAGCGCCTTCCTTCACTCTCCCCTTCGCGTCACTCGGCGAAGCAAGCAAATCAGGCTATCGCAATCGAATGAACCAAATCCGCCGCGATCACGGACATCGTGCGGTAGCTGGGCTGACGAAAGAACGGATGCCGCTGGCGACTAAGCCCGGCGCGAAACTCGACACGCTGAAGAGGTTTCGCATCCTAATCCGCCACGAACGACGATCTGAAGGGGCTCGCACTTGATCCGTCCGACGGGATCAAGCGCAGCAAATCGAAAGAAATCCGCGCGCCTGGACCGACGCCGAAATGGTCGCTTATGAAAAGCGCTGGCCCGTGGGGACGAAGCAGCGCGCAGCCTACGAGTTCATGCTGAACGTCAGCACGGCACGCGCTGATGCTCATCTCACGATTTGGGCGCAGGCGGATAATGATGATTTCGATAACACCAGCCGCAAGACCGGCTGCCCGTCGCCATAGCTATGGCTCAATCACTCAAGGCCACGCCCTTGACGCGCTACCGCGCAAGCACGTCTGCATCATCACCACCGAGTACGGAAAGCCCCTTTACGAATATCTGGACGCATAAAGCGAGATTGACACATGTGCAATCGAACTTCACGCACGAGAACCTAAGTGAAACTATGTTCTCGGCCGGAGAACCAAGAAATCAGTTGCCCGGCGACCTTTCTGGCTCCAGCTCTCCTTAATAGTGGTCCAGTGCTTGACGTGGGTAGCGTCGCACGACGCAATATCAGTGACAAGTTGAGTGTCGTGATCGCGCCGCAGCTTGTCGATGATGCCGATTTGCCGGGCGATGCTGCCAGGGATTCAGCTCCGATCTCTATCGCCCTCAACAGTGGCGAAGTGGCACCATATCGTTGCTTTGATACGTGCAACGTAGTTGCGGGCCGCCCTGCCCAACGCCCGTATGGTTCGCCAGGCGCCGGTGGCTTCTGACCACGCTTTGGCTTGCTGGAACCTCGCATAGGTCCAAGCAAACGCCGGGATCTTCATTAACTTGTCTCGGCTGAGTCTGAATAGACGCTCTACCAGCACGAGCTTTAACCGCACCTCAACTCCTCATACTCCGCGCATGCGGAGTACGCCGCGGCTTTTCAGCCAGATCGCCGGCCTCGGAGGAAGGCCGTCTAGTGCGAAAAATTCAGCGCGAGCAAATCTGGTCCGCTAATGCCTGCTAAACGGACCTCAATTGGAGGGGCCACCGCTTCGCGGATGGGCCAATAGCAAATATCGCGCGTACAGCGGACCAAAAGGAATGCGTAACAGTGGCCGCCATTTCTAGGATGTCGCGCTGCGCCGCANTAGTTTGCTCCACATCTGCCTCCTCTCCTTTGTAAGTGCGATGCGCTGCATCGAGACGACTGTCTTCTTGTCGGGTGAAAAGCAACAAACTCTCGACAAAGCATACCGAGCGAAATGCGCGTTTCTTGCTGCGGTGCGCCTAAGCATTGCCTTACGTTGTAGCCCGAAAGTGTCAGAATTTACTCATCTTTTGCTGACGCGGGAATTTCTGCATGTGCAGGAACCGTGCCTCATGAGTTTGCATTGTCTATTTGTTTTCCATTTGTTGTGAGGCCGATCATGCGTCTCATTTTCAGAATGGTCGCGATTGCGGCCGCCCCGGCTTGGATGGGCATACACACGGACCCTGCTGCAGCACAGAACTTCGATGAGAGATGGTCCATCATTCCAAAGGCACACGCAGAGCCGGTACCCGAGGCACGCGACCAGTCTAAACAGGATTCGCAATCGCAACCTCCGGTCGGAGCACAGCCGACACGTGGTTCGGACGATCGCTCAGCGACTCGTTCTTCCAACCGAGTATTTTCCGGAAAGGCCTCCTACTATTCGTATCGGACAGGAAAGACAGCGAGCGGCTCTTCGTTCAACCGGAGCTTACTGACCGCAGCCCACCGCAGCCTGCCGTTCGGCACGCGAGTTCGCGTCACCGACCTTGAGAGCAANAGGTCGGTAGTCGTTCGTATCACCGACCGCGGACCGAGCGTTCATGGCCGCGTCCTCGACCTTTCGCTCGGCGCCGCGCGGACCTTGGGGATTACGGATCGTGGCGTGGCCCAAGTTCGCGCTGAGGTACTCTAGGCTTGTCCCTGCTAGGGAAAGTCTTCCAACCGCAGCAGGAAATGGAAAGACACAAGAATCAGGACATGAGAGGCGATAGCGTCGTCCTTCGACGCAGTCTCCAGCATCGAGCAAGGGCAGGTAAAACCAATTTGCAGCAGCATTCAAGGCCGAGCATGTCTCTTGAGGGTCACAAGCGGCGGTGGAGGCGAGCATGGACGGGCGTCCGGTCTGCCACTGACAGCCGACATGATAACCGTTTAAGCGTTGTTCTGTTTGGGGCCAATAGCGGTCATGCGTGGCACAACGATCAGAATATTGTGGCCGGTCCACAGTATGCGTGGTCACTAGCTATTGCGATTGATGAAATCGGCGATGGTGTCGACAGCCTTGGCTTCGATGCCGAAGTACCCATGCGCCGCCTTCGCCTCGCAGGGCGGTGACTCGGGGCGGATCGCCGCCGTCGAGCAACGCAATTTCGGCCTTGCTGGTCTTTGTCAGGCACTTCTTCAACATCTCAGCGTCGGCCTGCGGCGTGGCGCGGCAAGAGTCGTTTCGATGCGACATGATAAGGGTCGGAACCGTAATCAAGCTTGCGCCTGAACCGGATGGATCTCCCGCGCTGCAAGGGAATGGCGCGGCCATACCAGAGGCAGCGCGAAGAACGCGCCGACGACGGAGCGAAGTATTCTGGAAGAGGAAATTCTGATCATGCTACCAAAGGGCCGCGTACGATGACCATGTGCATCGGCGGCGCGTATCGTCCCTTCCGACATGACCCGCATTTCAGCGAGGCCTTGAGCTTCCACAGCGGGATTTCCCGCGGCCGGCGGAAGGCGTCCAGCGGGAGGATTTAACGTAGCCCTATAACGCGGACGCCCACCGCTCGCGTGTCAGGCAGCCTTATCTCGCAGGTGATAGGCTATGCGTACGTTCGATCGACAGAAGCGGGTTTCTGATTCGGAGCTTGACGCGGCGAGAAAGCTCGCGCGAGCCTTTCGAAATCCTCCGGCGGAAGAGGCCGGCCAAACAAATAGCCTTGGTAATTGAGCCGCCCATACCGCGCTAAGAAGGTATATTGATCTTCCGTTTCCACGCCCTCGGCGATGACGGAAAGACCAAGAGTTCTGCTAAGTGCGATGATCATCTTGGCTATCGCGGCACTATTAGGATCGACTAAGACATCCTTGACAAAGCTGCGATCAATCTTGAGCTGATCGATAGGAAGACGCTTTAGGTATGAGAGGGACGAATAGCCCGTTCCGAAATCATCGAGGCTAAAGCTGATACCGATTGCTTTCAACTTATCCATCTTGGCTATTACGTCATCGACATTGCTGACTAGTGTGCTTTCGGTAAGTTCAACTTTTAGGCGACGAGGATTAGCACCGGTTTGCTCGATGATCGTGCGAATTTGATCGACGAAGTTCTTCTGGCGCATCTGCAGTGCGCTGACGGGGCGTGGGACCGGGAGCCGGCGGTGCCCAACGCCGTAGCGACAAGGGGCCTCCCGTACAGCCTGCTCGGCGTCGCGGCCGGTCCGCTGTCGCAGGAGCAGCAACTCAAGAGGTCGGTCGCCGAGCTGCTCGACGGTATGAAGCCCTGGCAGGGCGACCGGCGTTTCGTGAACAACCTCGCGCCGGATGAGGCGGCCGACGGCGCGGCGATTTACGGGCCGGAGCGCTACGCGCGCTTGGCGTCCGTCAAGAAGACCTACGACCCGGCCATGTTCCGGCTCAACCACAACGTGATACCGGCCACCTGATTGGACAAAGCCGCCCGGCATCACGGTGAGCTGGCGATCTTGGCTGCTACTGAATAGGCGGTCACACGACTCTCAATTCGGTTGGCTCGATTTAATTCCGCGCGGCCGCCCAAGCCTTGCTGGTGCTGTATTGAAATCAATATATAGAGAGCCGAAGGCTGAGCGAATCGCTGGAGTTACGGGCGGGCGATTTTCTTTTCAGGCGGGGACCGAAGGCGCGCTCGAAGGAGCTCACCAAGCCGCGGGCGATGATCAAGCCGGTCATCCTGACGACGAACGCGAGCCATGCTGAAGGACCTAAAGCGACCGTGCGTCAGCGTTCGATTCTGCAATCCCGATTCTTCTTCGAAAGATGGTTGCTGGAGATTTCTTCATGCTCTCGCTATGCGAAAGAGCTTAGCATTTTAGCGGGAGACTATGTTGTGAAGGACGAGTTGAGACCATAGACGCAGAGCTAAGCTCCCCTGCCACCCTGTTTGCCGATCACGCAGCGCCATGCCGCAAGCCACTCAGCGGGATGCTGTGTCATCCACTCGGCAAGCTGCGGCGCGCCGATCAGGCAGGACTGCACAAACACGTCGGCGACGTCCGAGCTGGTCACCGTCTGCTCGTGACAATTTGCCGGCGAGGAGAGACTGCAGAGCACGGCGATGATCTTGATCACGACAGGAGACCCCCGTTGCGACGATGGGTATTGGCGCCGCTGGCCGCATGACTTACCGATGAGTCCCGCCGCTGCTCGCTGACTGGATCAGCCGGTGGAGAGATGCTGTCATATATCACGCGGGCCTGTCGAATTGGGTGGGCTCATTCGCGATCAGATTTCGAGACCAATCGAATAACTTCGCCCATGTTTGCTCCACGCGTTGGCTAAAGAAGGGATCTACTTGTGAGCCACGTCTATTAGATGACTATCATCATTCATATCAATATAGGATGTCAGGCCTCTGCAGGTGGTAACGAAGGAATAAAAAAGCCCGTGACTGGGTCGCGGGCCGTTCGTTCCAAGTAGCATCTGTTCCGCGGATTGTGATGTGCAAAGCTCCATCAGGTCATCTGGGCCACTCGCCTTAGCGTTGGGAACTGTTCGAGCGAATGCTTTGGCCGCATCAACTCGGCTCGCCGTTGATAGTCGTCGGCCAGCGCCCTAAGCTGCCTCGCAATCACTCCGTCAGCCATGGTTCAGGCAGCGCGGAGCAAAGTCTGTGCTGTTTCCAGGTATTCCCTGCCTCGTTGGGAGATCTGGAACGTCATAGCGACCTCGGGCGGCTCTCTGAAGCGTGGTCTAAGGCAGTTTGGAGCCAGGACAGCCAATTGCGGTCACTTGCCCAGCGAGCTCTGAAACGACCGAGGCACTTCTTCGAACAAAGGGGGGTTTGCCACGAGTAGTATCGGACGAGACGAAACTTGCCATCACAAACCGCGCATCGCGCAGATCTGCCGAATCTAAGACTCTCGGAGCTGTGGGACATTGTGGTCTCCTCTTGACCTCATCGTCTCTGTTAGTGATCTTTTTTTACCGACACACTTTGCGAACCTGTGCAATTCCTACGTATGCATCCTAAGACGATCGCGACCAGCGTCTCAATTGGACATAGGTAATCCGTCGGCCATCCAAAGGGGTCCAGGAATGATACGAAGGTTTAGGCTCGCGCGTGGGAGCCGACGACCTCCGCCCCGAGCCAAGCCGTGGGCGCATTTATGCAACCGTTTTTGGCTCGTCGCCTCCAGCGACGGTTTACAAGTGAACTGGATGGCTTGCGCGATGTTCTTTGGCGTGGTCCATCCCTGACGCCGCCCCCAGTGCGCGAATGTCGATTTGATGCCGGCAAATGCCGGCCTACCATGAGTCACGCTGCCGCTGTCTTTCGCCGGGTCGCGGCGACGGGCGATAAGCGGCGACCAGCCGGACTTGGGGGTTCTGGTTCAACCAACCCCGCCGGCGTTTGGCTCGATCTCGCCTGCCTGCGACAATCGCCGCGTGGCCTTCGTCATCGGGATGGTCCTCGAACAACGGATGCGGCAAGAATAGCAGCGCAAGTAGAAGCTTCGATACGCCATCGTTGGCGCCGAGGGTCGGCCGGGCCAGCACTACACATTCCCAAATATCGCCACGGGCGGCCGGTCGTTGGACTATTCACTGGCTTTTTTGGCCATAGCCAAGAAGAACGCAGAAACTAAATGGGCTGTCGCTCGAGGATTGCACTACGAGTTGGGCATGTGCGTCAGATACTGGTAGATCGCTTCCAGCTCGTCATCATCCATTTTCCCGACCGAACGCCACGGCATTTGTTCGCTGATTTGATGGCCGTTGGGATCGATACCGGTGCGCATGGCCGCAGTGAAGCCGGCGAGCGTCCAGTCCTTGACCAGATTCAGGTCGGGTCCGAGCGGCGCCAACTGCCCGGGCACGCCGCCGGTCAACTTCTCGCCGTGGCACTCACGGCAGTCTT
>NZ_AXAP01000143.1 GCF_000472865.1 Bradyrhizobium elkanii WSM2783
AAGGGCACCACAAGATTGAGCTCGCCATAGGGATGGCCGTGATACTGCCCGCGCAACACGTCATGCTCGTCCTCGTCCTTGAAACGGCGCGGATCGGCGCTGTTCATGTAGACGGCCGTGATGCTGAACTGAAACGTTTCGGGCATTGGTTCGAGGATGCGGCTCCGCCGGTAGTTCGGACCGTCCACCTCCTGGTTCGCTGCCCAGCCTTCTTCGACCCCGATCTTGATCAAGCGAGCCAAGTCCTGATAGAGCGCGCTCTCCTCTCCATATTTCTCGTTGAGCCAACGCTCCATCTCGGCGCCAGGCGTCATATCCTTGACTTCCCGGAGGAACGGAATGCTGCGCTGAATCAGTTCTTCTCGGCTTCCCATAGTCGTCTCCTTACTCTTCTCGATTGGGCTCTATGTTTCGAATCCCGCGAACGAGGCGAACTCATCGACGTCCGCCCGCGGCATCAATCTCTCCGTCATCGCAACCTTGGCGTTCCCGATCGAGATGCCGCACACCACGATCTGCTCGGCGGGGATCGACAGCAGCGGGCGCAGGATCCGGTGATATCTAGAGAACGTCTCCTGCGGGCAGGACTGAAGCCCACGCCCGGCCGCGGCCAGCAGCACGTTCTGAATGAACATCCCGAGATCGAGCCAGCTTCCGACTTCCAGACGGCGGTCGATGGTGACGATCAATCCCACCGGGGCGCCGAAGAATGCATAGTTCTTCGCGGTTTGCCTGCTGCGGGCTTCGACGTCGCCTTGAGCGATTCCGAGCGAGCCGTAGAACAGCTGTCCGAACTCCTGCCGGCGATTCAGGTATGGCACGGGCAAATCGCTGGCGTAGTACCTGTATTCGGACAAGTGATCGTCGCGGCACGTCTCGTGCGCCTCCAGCAGCGCCGCCGATACGCGGTCCTTGGCCGCGCCGGCGAGCACGTAAACGTACCACGGCTGGATATTCGCTCCGCTCGGCGCGAACCGCGCGATGCGGAGGATCTGCTCGATGGTCCGTCGCGGGATAGGATCATCGGAGAATTCACGGCAGGCGAAGCGGCCGGCGATGATCTCGTCGATCCGGTTCTGCGCGAGGCTGTTCGCCGCGTGCTCGCCGATCACGGCTTCTTCGAGAGCGGACATCCTCCTTCCTCCATCGGTTTGAAGGCTTCTTCCCCAGGAATTGTCGCGAGCAGCTCGTAGTAATCGAACCTGTACTTGGACTCCTCCGGAGACTTGACACGGAACAGATACATATCGCGCATCAGCCGACCGTCCTCCCGGATCCGGCCGTTCTTCGTCATGAAATCGTTCACAGGCATTTCACGCATCTTGGCGGCGACGGTCGGACCATCCAGCGTACCCGCAGCTTCAGCCGCCTTGAGGTAGTGCATGACCGCACCATAGGTGCCGGCATGGATCATGGTGGGAACCTTTTGGGTCTTCTCGATGAAGCGCTTCGACCATGCGCGGGTCCCGTCGTTGAGGTCCTAATAGAACGCCGAACTCAGCATCAGACCTTGGGCGCTCTGCAGTCCGAGGCCGTGAATGTCGGCAATAAAGACGATCAGGCCGGCAAGCTTCTGCCCGCGCGTAACTCCGAATTCGCCAGCCTGTTTCACCGCGTTGATGAAATCGCCGCCGGCATCGGCGAGCGCGATCACGTCCGCCTTCGAGGATTGCGCCTGCAGCAGGAACGAGGAGAAATCCGGTGTATTGATCGGATGTTTCACGGCGCCGACGACCTTACCACCGGTGGCGTCGATGACCTTGCGGCTGTCGGCCTCAAGTTGCGAGCCGAGGGAGTAGTCGGCTGAAAGGAAAAACCAGGTTTTTGCGCCGAGACGTGAGATTGCCTTGGTCGTTCCCTGCGACAGCGCGTAGGTGTCATATGTCCAATGGATTCCGGTCAATGAGCATTCGTCGCCGGTAAGGCGAGAGGTGGCGGCGCCGGTGGCGAGGAAGAGCTTCTTCCTGTCTCGCGTGATGCCCTGCACTGCGAGAGCGACGGCAGAGTTCGGCACGTCGAGGATAGCCTCAACACTTTCATTCTCCAGCCATCGCCTGGCTATCACGGAGCCGATGTCAGCCTTGTTCTGGTGATCTCCCGCAATGATCTGGACGGCGCGTCCGAGCACCTTTCCTTTGAAGTCGTCCACCGCCATCTGCGCCGCCATGACCGAGCCCTGGCCACCATTGTCCGCGTAGAGCGAAGACATATCCGTCAGGACGCCGAGCTTGACGGCACCGCCTTCCGCAGTCGCCGACGTCGTCACCGTTATGAGCGTCAGCGCCAATCCGAATGATTCGCGCCAGTCACCTCGGGGCCACCTCACCCAGGATTTCATCGTGCCTCTCCTCCCAACCCGGCAGAGGCAATCATGACCGAACGGCCGTGTTACGGAAGTGAAACTCTCGCAGAGTAATCCTGAACCACTTTCAGATCGCAGCCGCCGATAGCAACACAGCACGTTCTTCGGCATCCATTCGGTTGCGTCCGCGGCGCCCCTGGCCATAATTGGACAGGATAGAAGCAACTTATCGGGGCCGATCCGCCAGTGACCGAGGAGATTCCTTTCGTGTCTGTTTCGTTCAAGACGTTGGATTTGAACCTGCTCAAGGTCTTCGATGCCGTCATGGAGGAACGTAGCGTGCTGCGGGCCAGCCAGAAGGTCGCACTGAGCCAGTCCGCCGTGAGCCACTCGCTTGCCCGGCTTCGCGAGATGCTGGAGGATGAGCTGTTCGTGCGTACAGCGACGGGCATGCAGCCGACGGCACGCGCGCTGACGATAGGGCCGCCGGTTCGCGACGCCCTACGATCACTCGAGGCCGCGGTCGAACTGCCGACCTTCGTCCCGGAGAACTCCACCAAGCAGTTCACGCTAGCCGCCAACGACTTCACCACGATGGTGCTGGCTTCTCCGCTTCTGAAGATACTCGGGCGTGAGGCTCCCACGATCGACCTGATGATTAAGCCGGTGACGCGAATCGACCTCGCCGAGCAGATCGACCTTGGCCGCATCGACGTCGCTATCGGCGTCTTCTCGGCGCCGCCGAACCGCTTCCGCTCCGCCCTGTTGTTCGAATATGACGACGTGCTCGTCGTTGGCGGAAAGCGCGAACTCGGCCAGCTGGACAAGGCGAAGCTGGCGGAGCTGCCGCTGGTCGTCGTCTCCTTTGGCGGCGAGCAGGAGGGCGCGATCGGCGGTTTCATCTCCGAGCGAGGTCTCGCCAGGCGCTCGGAAATGTACGACCGCGCCGCGCTCGAGCGGGCGCTCGCCAATAGCGACCGGCCGCCGCGTATCGCAGTCTCCCTGCCGCATTTTCTTGCGCTGCCCGCCCTGCTGGCGGATACCGAGCTGGCGGCTATCGTTCCGCGTCCATTGGCGAGAATGCTCGAGCAAACCCATGCAATCACGACCTGCGAGCTGCCTTACACCACGACACCCGTCGAGGTCCGGCTACTGTGGCACGAGCGTGTCGAGAACGAGCCGTCCCACGAATGGCTTCATGACGTCCTGCGGCGCGCGACCGAGGAACTCAGGCGCGGCGCGAGCTGACGGCATGCCGCGCCGGCGACCGATCGCGCCCGCTTATCTGGCTGCCATGGTACCGGAAAGTGGCACCCAGCGCTCGCCGTCGAAGCGTTGTGGCCGGAGCGATTTGATCAGGCGGTAGTCGTCCGGGCTCGTGTTGACGGTGATGCCCGGAAACAGGCCCGGTAGCGTTACGTTCTTCAGGGACGTGGCGTGTTTCATGATGTTCTGCGGCGTAAGGTCATCGCCACACGCTTCGATCACCTTGGTCATAAGAACGGCGACGTTCCAACCGGTGAAGTTGAGCTGATCCTCAATGTCTCCTTCGGGCTAGTATTTTTTCATGAAGGCCAGCCACTCCAGATAGGCAGGGTCGTTGACCCATTCGGGATCGGCCACGGTCTTGGTCGGCGTGGCCGAAATCGCTCCCTTCGCGTTTCCCAGCCCCGCCGGCTTGAGGATCGCGCCACGAAGTTGCTTCCGATCGGCAGGAACTGCTGGGCGCGCCATCCAAGCTCGCTCGCCTTGCGGATCGCCTGCGAGGTGAATTTTCCGGTTGACGCGTTCAGGAAGACATTGGCATTGCTGCTGGCCAGCTTCACGACCTGTGAATCGACGGTCGGCGACGCCACCTCGTAGGGCGCGATAGCAACGATCTCCGCCTGCGGGTCGAGCCGCGCCAGTTCGGCCTTGAAGCTGCGAAGATATTCGCGTCCGTGGTCATCATTCTGGTAGAGCACCGCAACGTGTGCCCGCGGAATGGTTTCGGAAACGAGCCGCGCGTAAATCGCCGCCTCGGTGCTGAACAGGGTCATTCCCGAGATGGTGTATGGGCTGGTCTTCGGGTCGGCAAAACGGTCGCTGGCGGCGAAGACAAAGAGCTGAGGTACCTTCCGGCCATTCAGATATTTCTGGACCGCCGCGTTCTGCGCGGTCCGCATGCTGCCGAAGATCGCAACGGCCTCATCATTCTCGACCAGCCTTCGCGTCTGTTCCACGGCCTTTGGCGGTCTATAGCCATCGTCGAGCGAGATCAGCTTGATCTTGCGGCCATTGATTCCGCCACGTTCGTTGATCATCTGGACATAGCGGATCTGGATCTTGCCGACAGCGCTCAGCGCCGACGCCGTACCGCTATAGGGCATCGTCTGCCCAAGAATCAGCTCGCGCTCCGCCGCCACGGCCGCGCATAAAGTGGCCAGTGAAACCGCGAGAAAGAGTATTGCGCCAAGCCCTCGCATGCGACCTCCCCTGGACGAGCCGGACCTCTAGCCGGGCGCTTCGAAGGGACTAAGTCATCTCAACGACGTTGTATGCCGCTATCGGACGACGCAACCCCTTGAGCGTCAGTTCACCCACGAGCTCCGCGGTCGCCCTCGCGTCAAGCGCCTCCCGCACCCTACCATCAACGAGAATCTGACCGTCGCGCGCCTCCGCGCAAAGACGGGCAGCTAGATTCACCACGGTACCGATCGCGCTGTACTCAGAACGTCCCTCAAAACCGATGGCGCCGAGTGTCGCATATCCATACGCAATGCCGACTCCAAAACCAAGGTCATGTCTTTCACGCCGCCACTTATTCGACAATTCCAATAGGCGGCTTCGCATCGCGACCGCCATTTGGACAGCTCGGTTGCATGGATCTGCACAAGGTATCGGATCGCCAAAAATCACCATGATTCCGTCGCCCAGGAACCTCTCCAATGTGCCTTCAAACTGGTGCACGAGGGAGCCTAAGGCGGCATGATATTCTTGCATCACCGCCATCACCTCTTCGGGTTCAGCAGTCTCTGCGAACGCTGTGAAACCGCGAAGGTCACCGAAGACTATCGTTACCTGTCTGCGGTGGCTCGCCAAAGGCTCATATGTCGATGAAGAAAGAATCAACTCCGCTATTTGCGGCGACAGAAACCGCTTCAAACGGCTGACCCGTTCAATTTGCACAACTTGCTCCTCAACACGCTGCTCAAGCCTTCTATTCCACTCGGCGAGCTCGACAGCCTGGGCTTCAGCTCGATCATGCAACTCTTTAATTCGGAGCATGGAGCGCACACGCGCAACGAGGGCTGCATGGTCGATCGGCTTGGTCAGATACTCGTCAGCACCCGCGTTGAGTCCCGCGACGACATCCTCTGATTCGGTCCGCGCCGTCACGATGATGATTGGAACAAATCCCAGCGTCGTATCGATCTTCAATCGCCGGCAGACCTCAAAGCCATCGATCTTCGGCATCATGACGTCGAGGAGGACAACGTCTGGCTCTACTTCATGCACGACCGCGAGCGCCCTCTCGCCGTTTTCAGCCTCCACGATCTGATAACCCTCGGCACCGAGGCGCGCGGTAAGAAGGCAGCGATTCGTTTCATTGTCATCCACGATCAAGATTCGGGGTGGGACATGCATCTCCGCTCCACATCAGCACGCACGGGACCCTCATGGCAGGTATCGATGGATCGTCTCAAGTAGCTTTCGTGCGCTGTAGGGTTTAGCGACGTAGGCATCGCAGCCAGCAGCGCGTGCCTTTTCCTCGTCGCCGCTAAGCGCATAGGAGGTGACGACAATGATTGGAATATCGCGCAGATCCGGCTGCGCTTTTATGCGACGTGTCGCCTCGTATCCGTCGAGAAGAGGCAGTTGGATGTCCATCAGGATCAGGTCCGGGCTATGGGTTCGCGCCGCCATGAGCGCTTCTTCGCCGTCGTGCGCCTCGATCATTTCATAACCGACGCTTGCAAGCAGATCGCGCAGAATCTGCCGATTGTCCTCCTGGTCTTCGACGACAAGTACGCGCTTGCTCATGCCTACACCGCCTGCTGCTCAAGGCGGGCCGGCACCAGGAAAGAGAACCGAGCGCCCTGGCCGACGCGAGATTGGATCCAGATTCGTCCGCCATGCATTTCCACAATGCGCTTTACGATCGCGAGGCCCAACCCCGCGCCTCCCTTCGTCTTGGTGATCGAGTTATCCACCTGCTGGAATTCCTGGAAGATTCTGGCTTGGTCCACCTCGTCGATGCCAGGTCCTGTGTCCTGAACAGAAAAGACATAGGAATCTGCCTTCGCCTCCACTTCTATTCGGACCTCTCCCCGGTCTGTGAATTTGATCGCGTTACCAACGAGATTGAACAGGGCCTGAGCGAGCCTGCGTTCGTCTCCTCGCGCGGGCGGCAAGCCAGCGGGAACGGCAATTCTCAAACTCAGGTTCTTGTCTGCGGCGAGCGACTCAACGGAGGTATGGACAACATTTACCAGCTCCTCCACCGAATAGTCGGCCAGCGAAAGCCGAAGCTGTCCGGCCTCAATCTTGGAGAGGTCGAGGACGTCGTTGATGAGCCCGAGCAGATGTCTGCCGTTCCGTTGGATCCTTTCGATGGCGGGGCGCATCTTCTCTGGCGGATCGCCGTATATGCCGTCCAGCATGAGCTCCGAAAAGCCGAGTACCGCGTTCAAGGGTGTCCGCAATTCATGACTCATGTTTGCGAGGAACTGCGATTTGTGTCGGCTCGCCTCCTCAAGGCTCCGGTAGAGCTGCTGCAGCTCGTCGCAGGTCGAATTAACGTGCGCCGCAAGCTCCCCGAGCTCGTCCCGATTGGGCACCTCTATGCGCTGGGCAAAATCGCCAGCGGCTATCCGATTCAAGCCGTCGTGAATAATGCGTACTGGCTCGATCACCGAGCGGGAGATCGCATGTCCTAAGACCAGCGTAAGGACAAAACTTGCGAGAGCGACCACAGTGACGAGCATCTGTGATTTGGTGTAGGTTTGTCGGCTCGCATCTATGCCGGCCACCATGTCTGCTTCAGCCCGATTGACCAATTGATTAGTCAGTCGTTCGAGCTTGTCCGCGAGGGGTCCGAGCTCCGCGAGTTCTCTCTGTTTGGCCTCAGCCGCTCGTCCACCGCGGATGAGCTCCGCGATGTTTGAAACGACGGCTATGAAGCGCGCATATTCTTCTCGCACTTGGTTGAGCAACGCCACCTCGTCCTTTGCGACGAACGAGACGCGATCAAGGTCATACCCAAACTGATTGATCTGCCGCAGCACAACTGCTAACGTCGTTTCATTTGGAAAGGCGAGCGCTGTCGACACGCCATAAAGCTGCCGGAGCGTATTGTGCTGCATCTGCCGATATGCCTCGATCTTCTGCTGCAGACCAACGACTTGGTTCGCCCGCTGATCCGCCTCGCGCAGCGAGAGGAGGCCGATTACCCCAACCGAGACCAAGAAGACCTCGATGGCGAAGAACGCCATCAGCAATTNTGTGCGCAATGAGGGTCGTAGTGAAAAACCGAGAAGAACGTCGTTTATCGACGCGCCATCTCCACTTCCTCGCGATCTTGCAGAGAGCGGACGCTGGCCAAGGAACGACGCCGAATCAGCTTCCAAGTTCACGACGAACCTCTTTGAGAAACCGCCAGTCGGCTGCATCCGCGATAATTTTGGCTGGATTCGATTTCAGCATCTTCGCTTCGCGCAGACGAAGCGCGTAAAAGCGGATAGTGTCCTCGGGATCGTATTCGCGCCAGCGGTTGTACGGCACATCCGCAAGCGTCTGAGCCGCATAGTCCTGACGAGGCGTGAACCCCCCGTCCACCATCCGCCGCGCAACAAGGGCTGGCGAGCTGACGCACAAATCCGTAGCTCGGAGCATGGCGCGAACTACACGTTTGGTCGCAATGGGATTCTTCCGGACGAATTCACGAGTCCCCGCCAACATGCAGCAATAATATTGTGACCATGGGCGATCTTGCGCACTGTTAACGATGACATGACCGATATTCTGCGCACGCAGGCGCTGTGGTTCCGGAGGGAATCCAAGGAACGCGTCAATCTTACCCTCAGCAAACAACTCGATCGGCTTGACCGATGCACTCGTCACCCACTCGATATCCTTGGCTGGATCAAGTCCGACAAGCGCCGCCATCGCACTGATGAAAACGTGCGGGCTACTGCCAAGCCCCTGCTGGCCGACGGTTCGCCCCTTCAGATCGGCAACGCTACGTATGCCCTCCTTGGCGAACAGCTCGAAGCAGCCGACATGAACTCCGGCCACAATAGTAATGCTCGCACCTCGATCGATCTCGAGCAGAAGTGGGCCAGAGAAATGCAGGGTGAAGTCGATGTCGCCCCTCGCGATTGCTCTGGTTTGCTCTACGCCAGCGTCGGAGTCGACGTAAACCACATTTGTAAACCCCTCGGCATTCAATAGATCGCTGACCACGTACTGAGGTGCGATACAAATGCTTGGGTTCTTCGCAAGCCGAATTGTAGGAGTCTCCGGCGGCGGATTGGACTCTTCGGCCCTCAGTCGAGCTGAGACGCTCCCAAACAGGGCTGCAGAAGCTGCGCAGGCCCCAGCCAGCAGCAAGTCGCGACGGTTTGTATGCATCGGGACCTCCTCGAAAGCGCTGTAGTTGATCAGCCTCCCAATTCACGTCGCACCGCGTTGAGGAACCGCCAGTCAGCTCCATCCGCGATGAGTTTCGCAGGGCTTGACTTGATCATTCCAGCTTCGCGAAGACGAAGTGCGTAAAAGCGGATTGTGTCCTCAGGATCGTACTCGCGCCAGCGGTTGTACGGCACGTCCGCAAGGGTCTGGACCGCGTAGTCCAGGCGAGGCGCGAAACCCCCATCCACCATACGCTTCGCAACGACGGTCGGTTCGCTCACGCATAAGTCCGTGGCTCGAAGCATGGCGCGCACCACGCGCTTGGTGGCAACAGGATTTCTTCGAACGAATTCGCGATTGCCCGCCAGCATACAGCAAAAATATTGCGACCATGGCCGATCCTGTGCGCTGTTGACGATAACGCGCCCGAGGTTCTGCGCGCGCAAACGTTGAGGTTCTGGCGGAAATCCGAGGAAGGCGTCGATCTTGCCGTCTGCAAACAATTCGATCGGCTTGACCTTCGCGCTCGTCACCCACTCGATGTCCTTGGCGGGATCGAGCCCCACAAGCGTCGCCATCGCGCTCAGGAATACATGCGGGGGCGACTCGAGCGATTGGACGCCGACGGTTCGACCCTTCAGGTCGGCGACGCTGCGTATGCCCTCCCGGGCGAAGAGCTCGAAGCAGCCGACGTGAATCCCGGCCAGAACGGTAGTGCTCAGGCCTCTATCGATCTCAAGAAGGAGCGGCCCAGAGAAATTCAGGTTGAAGTCGACATCGCTGCTTCTCCAGATCGCGTTGTCCTGTGCAGAGCCGTTACCTACGAACCCGGTTTCGACGTGAACGACGTTTGTGAACCCCTCGGCGTTCAGCAGGTCTCTGACGACGTAGACAGGCGCGATGCAAAGGCTTGGGCTCTTCGCGAGGCGCAGCGTAGTGGTCTCTGGCGGCGGATCGCGCTCTTCGGCCCTGAGCCGAGTGGTAATGCCCCAAAGCAGCGGAGCGGAGGCGGCGCAGCATCCCGCCAACAACAAGTTGCGACGATTCGTAGGCATCGGGACCGCCTCGAGAACCTTAGGGTTACTTCCGGGGGCCGAACTTCGGACCGTGCGGGAGAAAGCGCCCGCTCTCGATAAAGATATCACTGCTGCGCTACGTCGGATATGGCCGAGTACCTGACGTGTTTGCAATCGCAGCAATCCTCGGCCTCGGCCTAGGGGCGAGATCGGGCGTGAAGGCCACCATCCTACAATGTCGGGCCTTCCACAGACCGGCGACATGGCGGCTCTGCTGTGCGTTGTCAGCTTAGGGTCCAAAAAGCGTGGGCGTAGCGCCCGGCTCAAAACTTCCGGTCTCTCCCGAAATCGAGCCCCAAAAAGTAACGAGGCCGCAAAGGGGGCGAACCCTCTGGGCCTCGGTTCGTTCATCCGCGCCTGGGGCTGGGGGCAGTCGTGGCGCCGGTCAACCGAATTCCTTAACTCTTGCTGGGCGGCTCGCTGGTTCGCAAGAGACGTCTCTCGCAGGGAGAGAGTTCCTTGTGGATGGTTGCCTTCTCCTAAAATGCGAATTGCGCTCGCTGCCAGACCATCTGCAGGAGAACACTATTGAATCAGAAATCCATAAGCTGCCTTTTTGCGCCCATGTTCCTCCCCCGCCCTAGCTCGCCATGCGCCTGCTCGCATTCAGCGCAAGCTTGCTTGTTTGGCGATACTCCAGAGCCTCCGCGGTCTCGGACGCGCCCCGCCTACTCGCGGGTGGTGGACCCAGTTCTGAGCTGCTTATTGTTTTACCTTGCAGCTGCCAGACCCGGCGGCACTTTTGCACCCCGAAGAACAATTGACCTCCGCCTTATTCCCTTGACCATCGTCGCATAAGGCATTGTTGCCGTTGCCGCCTGCCTGGCATTCGGCGCCTTTATTACTGTTCCCGGTGCTGACTGTGTAAGTCGTGCCGCCGCAAACTAGATCAACCGATGCGAAAACAGCGGGCCCAGTACCCAGCCCTCCCTGGCCAGGGAAAACGACCACTAGGCCGCCACTCTGGGCATACGAAACTCTGGTGTTTGTGCGGCGGCAGTCCCAGCTATCGCAGAGATTAGGGTAGAAATCGTCACTAACTTCACATCGATCTCCCAATCTTCTCGATCTCCCAATCTTCCCCGCCTGCGATGAGCTATTATACATTACCGGGCCTCGCATCTGCGAGTGGGTGAAGGTGAAGAACCGCACCATTCGGCGTACAGCCGCGTGCTGGATCAGTTCTAGGAGGGCGCCTGCAGGAGTCCGGCATTGGCCAATATAAAAAAGGCCGCGCCATCCGGGCATGGAAGGCGCGGCCAAGTCTAGGGAGGTTGAACAGGCCCAAAGGGCCAAGCTACTGCCGGTTTAGGAATGCCGGCAGTTCAAGAAGGCCTAACGGCCCACAAGCTCGAGGCGGTCGCCGACCGTGGCTATTTCGACGGAGAGGAGATATTAGCCTGCGAAGAGGCTGGCGTTGCAGTCACCTTGCCCAAGCCCATGACGTCGAACGCCAAGGCGGAGGGCCGGTTCGGCAAACAGGACTTCGCCTACCTGCCTGATGAGGACGTCTACCGCTGCCCATCCGGCCAGCTGCTGCCCTATCACTACACCAACATCGAGCATGGAATGACGCTGCGCCGTTACTGGTCGACAGCGGCGTGCCAAGGCTGCGCGATCAAGAGCCAATGTACGCCGTCCAAGGA